>JAYPWI010000014.1:0-92774 GCA_038135065.1 Acidimicrobiales bacterium | reverse complement strand
CGGCCTCTCCGTCGACGCTGCGGGCCGCCCGGCTACCCGCCTGGCCCTGCAAACCCGGGAGCAGCACATCAGGCGGGAGAAGGCGACCAGCAACATCTGCACCGCCCAAGTCCTGCTTGCGGTGATGGCCTCCATGTACGCCGTGTGGCACGGTCCCGACGGGCTCACAGCCATCGCCTCCCGTGTCCATCGCCTGACCTCGGCGCTGGCCGGCTCTCTCAGAGCCGCGGGGTACGAGCTGCTGAACTCGACCTTCTTCGACACGATCACCGTGGCGGTACCCGGCGGCGCCGACGAGGTGCTCGCCCGGGCCCGGGCGGCGGGGATCAACCTGCGACGGGTCGATGCCGACCGTGTCGGGATCTCCCTCGACGAGACCTCCGACGACGGCACCGTCGCCGCGGTGGTGTCAGCCTTCGGCGCCGATGCAGCGCAGCTCGCCGACGGTGACGGCCCGGCGGGCATCCCCGACCATCTCCGCAGGACCTCGGCGTTCCTGGAACATCCCGTGTTCCACGACCACCGTTCCGAGACCGAATTGCTGCGTTACCTCAGGCGGCTCGCCGATCGGGACATCGCCCTGGACCGGGCCATGATCCCCCTGGGCAGTTGCACCATGAAGTTGAACGCGACCTCGGAGATGGAACCGGTGACGTGGCCCGAGTGGGGCAACATCCATCCCTTCGCCCCCATCGACCAAGCCCAGGGGTACCTCGAGATGATCGGGTCCCTGGAGCGATGGCTGATCGCGTGCACGGGCTACGACGCAGTGTCCCTCCAACCCAACGCCGGCTCCCAGGGCGAGTTCGCTGGCCTGTTGGCCATCCGTCGTTACCACGAGAGTCGCGGTGACCATGCCAGGACCGTGTGCCTCATCCCTTCCTCGGCCCACGGCACCAATGCCGCATCGGCGGTCATGGCAGGACTGAGGGTGGTCGTGGTGGAGTGCGGCGAGTCGGGTGACGTCGACCTCGACGATCTCCGCGCCAAGATCGACGCCCACCGCGACCAGTTGGCCGGGATCATGGTGACCTACCCGAGCACCCATGGGGTCTTCGAGGCCGGCATCGTCGACCTCTGTGACATGGTGCACGAGGCGGGGGGTCAGGTGTACGTCGATGGAGCGAACCTCAACGCCCTGGTCGGGGTGGCCGCCCCCGGGACCTTCGGCGCAGATGTCAGCCACCTCAATCTCCACAAGACCTTCTGCATCCCCCACGGAGGGGGCGGCCCGGGGGTCGGTCCGGTTGCGGCCAGAGCCCACCTGACCCCCTTCTTGCCGAACCATCCGGTGGTGGCCGAGGCGGGTCCCGACACAGGACCGGGCGCCATCTCGGCGGCCCCCTGGGGCTCGGCGGGCATCCTGCCCATCCCGTGGATGTACATCGCCATGATGGGACCCGATGGGCTGCGACGGGCCACCGAGACCGCCATCCTCAACGCCAACTACATGGCAGCCCGCCTGCGGGATCACTATCCGATCCTGTACACGGGTCCTCAGGGTCTGATCGCCCACGAGTGCATCATCGACCTCCGGCCACTCGCCCAGGTGGTATCGGTCGATGACGTGGCCAAGCGCCTCATCGACTACGGGTTCCACGCCCCGACCATGTCCTTCCCCGTGGCGGGCACCCTCATGATCGAGCCGACCGAGAGCGAATCACTGGCCGAGATCGACCGTCTGTGCGAGGCCCTGATCTCCATCCGCGCCGAGATCGCCCGGATCGAGAGCGGTGAGTGGCCGCTCGACGACAACCCGCTGGTCAACAGCCCTCATCCGGCCGAGGACCTGCTCGGGGAGCGTTGGACACATCCCTACACCCGGGAGGAGGCCGCCTACCCGGTTCCCGGCCTCCGGAAGGACAAGTACTGGCCGCCGGTGAGCCGGATCGATGGAGCCCACGGTGATCGCAACCTGGTGTGCGCCTGCCCCGACCCTCGCGCCTTCGAGGACTGAGAGCCACAGGAGACGATCATGGCCCTGGTCGACCCGGCCATCACCGAGATGCCCGAGGACCCCGCAGTGGGGGCGATGCCCCATTACCCGAGCCTCGTCGAGTGGGTGAAGGCCGAGGTGGATGGGCTGAGCCCGGCCCAGCTCGACTTCGACGATCTCTCTCCCGAACGGGAGTGGATGTGGTGGTCGATCCGGAGGCAGGTGTCGCACATCGCCTGGGACGCCTTGGTGTTCACCCGCCGCCGGTGCGCCGATCTCCTGTGGCCCGACGGCGACATCCCGTCCCCCATCGACTGGGACGATCACCGCCTCGGACCCAACAGCCGCTGGGATCGGGTCCTCGACGAGGAGCGATACTGGGAGCTACCTACCATCTTCGACCGCTGGCAGATCGGCATCGACTGGCTCAGCACCGTGGTGGCCGAGCAACCGATCGACCGACTTCGCGACACCACCGAGACCGTGCACGGCACCCCGTTCTGGAGTTACGTCATCACCACCCTGCCCCGCGGCGCAGCCCACAACCCCGACGATCCTCGGATGATCGACTACGACCTCGAAGGGTCGTTGTGGATGGTGTTCTACGAGCAGTTGAGCCACATCAGGACGATCCAGCGCCTGAAGCTCCACCAGGGACTCACCACGGCAGTCGACTTGCCCCGGGTCGGATACCTGCGCCTCCCCCACTACTGGGGTGACACCGACGACAACGGCCCCGGGATGCGACGGCTGGAGTCGTGACCCGATCTCGACCGATCAGGTCCCATTAGCCTGACCGACCATGGCTGAACTCCCGAAGGTCATCATCGACTGCGACCCCGGTCACGACGATGCGATGGCCATCGTCATGGCGGCACGGCACACCAACCTGTTGGGTATCACCGCCGTCTCGGGCAACGCCCCGCTGGCCATGACCGCTCCGAACGCCCTCGTGGTGGCCCAACTCCTCGACCTCGACGTTCCCGTCCACGCCGGAGCAGATCGTCCCCTGGTGGCCCCCGCTCGACACGCCGCCGCCGTTCACGGGGAATCCGGCCTCGACGGTCCCGCCAGGCCCACCCTGGACCGAGAACTGGACAGCGCCGACGCAGTGCAGTTCATCATCGACACAGTTCGCGCCGTCGACGACGTGTGGCTCGTGCCCATCGGCCCCCTGACCAATATCGCCCTCGCCATCCGCCAGGCCCCCGACATCGTCGATCGCCTGGCCGGCATCTCCCTCATGGGGGGGAGCGCCACGGTGGGCAACGTGACCGCGGCCGCGGAGTTCAATGTCTGGGCCGATCCGGAGGCGGCGGCCATCGTGTTCGGATGTGGGGTCGAGGTGCTTCGGATGGCGGGACTCAACCTCACCCACCAGTTCTGTGTGGATCGTCAGGTCATCGCATCCATGCGGGCGTGCGGTACCCGCACGGGGTCGTTCGGGGCGGACCTCTTCGAGTTCTACCTGTCGTCCAGCACCCGCCGCACCGGCCAGACCGAGGTCGCCCTCCACGATCCGTGCGCGGTGATGGCCATCACCCACCCCGAGCTCTTCTCGTTCGGAGCTCGCCACGTAGTGGTCGAGCTCGTCGGTGAGCACACCAGGGGCATGACCCTCGTCGACGAGAGGGGGTATGCGTCAGAACGTGCGAACTGCGAGGTGGCGTACCACATCGACCGGGACCGGGCCATGGAGCTCTTCCTGGCGTCGGTCGCCGACTCACCGTGAACTCCGCCGCATCTCCGGGACCGATAGCGTTGTGATGATGAGCGATTCCAGGGCGGACGACGTCCGGCTCACCCAGTACAGCCACGGCGCGGGCTGAGCGTGCAAGCTCGGTCCGAGCGACCTGGCTCACGTGCTGAGCCGCCTGCCTGCCGTCGACCACCCCGATCTGCTCGTCGGCTCTGCGACCTCCGATGACGCCGCCGTGTGGCAGCGTCCCGGCGGACCCGCGCTCGTTGCTACCGCCGATTTCTTCACCCCCATCGTCGACGATCCAGTTGTCTGGGGCCGGATCGCTGCGGCCAACGCGGTGAGCGACGTCTATGCGATGGGAGGACGGCCACTGTTCGGTCTGAATCTCGTCGCATGGCCAAACGATCAGCTGCCACTGGATCTCCTCGGGCAGGTACTGCTCGGTGGGGCTGCAGCCGCCGCGGAGGGCGGGTGGGTGGTGGCCGGCGGCCATACCGTCGATGGCCCTGAGCCCATGTACGGCATGGCCATGACCGGCGAAGTCGATCCCGATCGCATCCTGGCCAACCGAGGTGGCCGTCCCCATCAGGCCTTGGTCCTCACCAAACCGATCGGCACGGGCCTCCTGGCAACCGCCGTGAAGCGCTCCGATCCCGACGCTGTGCTTGACGGAGGTTGGCTGCACGACACCTACGACCAGGGGGTGGCCGAAATGAGTCGCCTCAACGACATCGCTGCCGAGGTAGCCCTCAACTACGGAGCAACCGCAGCCACCGACGTGACGGGGTTCGGCCTGCTCGGTCATCTGCACGAGCTGGCTCTGGCCAGCGGCCTGTCTGCCGTGATCGAGGCGGGTCGCGTGCCTCGGCTCCGCGATCTCGCCACCCTCCTGGACCGCGGTTTCGTCCCCGGTGGCACCCAGCGCAACTTGAGCCACCTCGAGCCACACCTGATCGGCGGCAGCCTCGACGACCGTATCGTGCTCGCCGACGCGCAGACGTCGGGCGGCCTGCTGTTCAGCTGTGAGGTGTCGGCAGCTGAGGAAGCAACTGCCGCCCTGGTCGAGCGGGGTCACACTGCATCGGTGATCGGTTCCCTCCGCCCAGCAGCGCCCGGCACCATCACCATCGACCCCTGATCGCGCATACTGGGCCAACCTAGGATCGTGGCAGTGCGTCAAGCCCCTCCTACCGAAGCATCGACGACGTATTACGACCGTCTCGGGGTCGATCGCGATGCCGACCTGGTGACCCTTCGCCAGGCCTACCGACGGCTGGCACTGCGCCTTCACCCCGACATCGGACACGGCAGCGCCGAGAAGATGGCCGAACTCAACGCCCTGTGGGCCGTGCTGTCGGATCCACAGCGACGGGCCGCCTACGACCGCACCCTGACACCGATGGCCGCCCCCTCAGCTCCTGGCAGACGAACCGGGGCCCACACGGCTGGGACACGACCGATCTTCGCCACCCGCCGCGAAGCCTGGTTCGCATCCGTGGCCCTCCAGGCCCGGCGCTTGGGCAGTGAGGCAGCTCGCAGCGCCTCGACCGCTCTGGCCCAACGTCACCGGCGGCCCCGCGCCCTGTACGACTCGAGGATCGACGAGATCGTCACCTCTCTGGGAACCAACACCGAAGAGCGGGTCACCAGCGCCCGAGCAGCCGGCACCGCCCCCCTCGACCTGTCCCTTGTCACCGCCCTGCTGGGAGTTCGGGCCTGCGCGGCGACCATCCTCGCTGCGACTCGGCTGCGCGGTTCGGTCACTGAGCGGGACATCATCGAAGCAGAACTTCTCGACCGCATGTGGGACAACCTCGCCCACGGGATTTCGAGGGAAATCGAACAGGCGGTGGGCGGCAACCCGCGCCTGTTGCGAGCCCTGACCGGTCGGCGGGTCTGACGGTGTCCCGCCGCGGTGTGTACCCAGGCTCGTTCAATCCACCTACCACTGCGCACCTGGCCATCTCCGAGGCCGCCCGCCACCAGTTCGCCTTGACCGAGGTGGTCTGGACGGTAAGCCAGGTCGCCCTTGCCAAGGAGCACGTCAGCAGACCCCGGTTCGACCACCGCATCGACGTGCTCGGTGCGGTGGCCGCGCGAATCGACTGGTTGTCGGTAGCCACGACCCAGGACCAGCTCCTCGTCGACATCGCGCAGGGCTATGACGTCCTGATCATGGGGGCCGACAAGTGGCACCAGATCCAGGATCCCGTCTTCTACGACAACGATCCAGACCGCAGGGACGCTGCGATGGCTGCCCTGCCCACCCTGGCCGTGGCCCCCCGTCCTCCCCTCGACGTGCCCGCTGAACTCGTGCTCGACGTTCCGGAGTGGGCGGCATACGTGTCCAGCACGAGCGCCCGCACCGGCGAGCGCTCGATGATGCTCGACGAGGCCCAGGTCTTCGACGCAGCGACGGGCGCATGGACCGATGTCGGGCGCTACGACGCCTGGCTCGAGCAGCACTGGTCCTGACCACCGCTGGGGACCAGGCTGGGAAACCCCTAGCCTGATCAAGGTGAACGAAATCCTCGACGTGGACCTCCTTGCGTTCGAGCGGGGCTCGGACAGCGACCGCCGCGCAGTGGTCGATGGGGTCATGCGAAGCCTGGCTACCGGCTTCGTGTACACCCGACACGACCTCCCGTCGGACTTGCTCGACGCCGCCTACGACGTGTTGGGTCGCTTCTTCGCCCTCCCCCAGGAGCGTAAGGAGCGATGTGTTGCCCCTGGATCGAGGGGACAGTCGGGGTACACGGGGCTCTTGGTCGAAACGGCCGCCATCTCCGACGTGCCGGACTGGAAGGAGATGCTCAACTGGGGTGCTCGGCTACCCGTGGGCCACCCGCTTCGGGATCGCTACCCCCACCGCTACGGAGATCCCGTCTTCCCTGAGGACATCACCGCAGCCGGAGAGATCCTCGGGGAGTTCCACAACCAATTGGTCGACCTCCAGACGAGATTCCTGCGAGTCATCGCAGTCGGCATCGGTGCCGACGAACGTTTCTTCGATTCCATGCTCCATCACGGGTCCCACCTGACCCGCGCCATTCGATACCCCCCGATGGCCGACGCCCCCGAGGGCGGCGCAGGGGGCCACCTGTGGGCAGAGGCCCATGGTGACATCAACCTCATCACCGCCCTTCCGCGGGCAACAGCCCGTGGGCTCCAGGTAGAAGTCGACGGATCCTGGGTCGATGCGGAACCGCCCGACGACCACGTGATCATCAACACTGGAATCATGCTCGAACACCTGACCAATGGGCTGATCCCGGTCGGCTGGCACCGAGTGGTCGCTGACCCCCAGCAGCAGGGGGACCGTCTATCCGTCGTTCAGTTCTGTCACCCTACGCCGTGGACCATCCTCCAGCCCGTGCCCTCGACGGTGACAGCCGAGCGGCCGTGCCGCTTTCCAGCCATACCGGCATCGGACCGGCTCGACCAGGTCTTGTGGGAGATCAACCTCGTCGAGGACGGACGCCGGCTCGACAGCTGACCCGGGCCGTCAGTCCAGGGCCTCGACCTGGAAGTCCCCAGTGTCGAGGTTGGTGAACGTGATCCCCAACGTCTGGCTGTCGCCGTCGGGCAGAGCGAGGATGCAGACCGTCGACATGGCTTCGTCGAGCACGATCGGAGCTGCGCCGCAATCGACATCTTTTGCCGAGTACGGGACCCCGGTGTTCTCGGCCGCCACCTCGGCCACCGCTGCCTCGAGACGCGACGCAGCGTCGGCCGAGACGAGATTCGTGGAGTTCACGTCCACTTCGTCCTCGGAGATCTCGGCCAACCACTGGATCGCTGCACCCCCCGCTGTGCGCGACGAACATGTGAACGAGGTCCCAGCCTGGTTGTCGGCCGGCATCTCGCATTCGGTGGCCTCGACGCCGAGATCACCCTCGGCGTCGAGCTCCGCGATGAGTTCCTCAGCTTTCTGCTGGATGTCGCTAGCCGAGTCGCGCCCGATGGAGAACGAGCAACCGGCAACAACCGACACGAGGCCCACGACGAGCCCCCCTGTCACCTTCGAGTACAGCACCGGCGAACCTCCAGTTCGATCACAGGTCCAGTAGGCAATTCTCGACCAACTCGCTCAGAGCAGGGTGGATGTAGAACTGACCCGTGGCCATCTCGTCGACCGTCTGACCGAAGTTCATCCCCTGAATGAGCTGTTGGATGATGCTGGCAGCCTGAGGGCCGATCAGGTGGGCGCCCAAGAGTTGGCGGGTCTCGGCATCGGCGATGAGCTTGCAGAAGCCGTCCTGATCCTCCATGGCCCAGCCGGCTGCCACCGCCCCATAGTCCTTGCGAGCAACGACCAGCGACCGACCTTCAGCTCGAGCCTGGGCTTCGGTCAGGCCGACCGAGGCCACCTGCGGATGCCCGAACACCGCGTGGGGTACGAGCCGGTCATCGACCGACCGCATCGGCCCGGGGGCCTCGCCTTGGGCAACCAACAGATTGTGTCGCAGGGCTCGCACCTCGGCATTCGCCAGGTGCTTGAGTTGGTGCACATTCGACAGATCACCGAAGGCCCACACCCCGTCGACCGATGTGCGGAAGTGGTCATCGACCAAGGCCCGGTACCCCTCGTGGGCGATACCGGCGGCATCGAGATCGAGCAGGTCGCCGTTGGGCACCCGTCCCGTCGCCACGAGCAGGAGGTCTCCTTCGACCTCCTCCGTTACGCCCTGGCGGCGCATGCGGACCCTGATCGTCGAACCGACCTGGCTCACTTCCTCTACGACTGCACCACAGCGGAGATCGAATCGACGGCCGTAGATCTCTGTGAAACGGGCCGACACCTCAGCGTCCTCGTTCCGCAGTAAGCGCTCGCCCCGGTTCACCATCACCACATCGCTTCCCAGACCTTGGAACACGTGACCGAGTTCGGCTGCGATGTAGCCGCCGCCGAACACGATCAGCCGCTCGGGAAGGCTGTCAATCCGCATCACCGTGTCGGAGGTGTGGTAGTCGACGCCGTCGAGTCCCTTGTAGGGAGGAATAAAGGGGCGGGCGCCAGCACCCAGCACGATGTGCCGTCCAGAGACCCGTTCGACGGTGCCGTCGTTCATGTCGACCTCGAGCACCCGACCCTCAGCAAAGCGGGCCGTTCCCGCAAAGACGGTGATGTTCGGGCACTCCTGCCCGATCCGGTACTGCTCTCCGCCTGCTGCGATGGGATCGATCCGCCCGAACACCCGATCGCGGATATCGGGCCACCGCACCGCATCGATGGTGGCGTCCACCCCATACGTGGAGGCTTGGCGGATCCCGTGAGCCACGTCAGCGGCATAGACGAGGATCTTCGAGGGGATGCATCCGACGTTGAGGCAGGTACCGCCGAACACTCCCCGTTCGATGATGGCGATGCGCCAGTTGTCGAATTCGGGCCCCGGAATACTGTTTCCGGAACCGGTCCCCACGATGACAAGGTCGAAGTCGTGCACGTGTGAAGTTCCTCTCGATCGGACTCAGTTCGCCGAGGGATCGCCGGCCCAGATCATCGGGCGACGACCTGACCATGGACGTTCCATTTCGCAGCGGGCCGCGACATTGATCAGCAGATCCTCCCGCCCCATGCCGGCAACGAATTGGGTGCCGACCGGCAATCCCTCACCTGTCCAGTGCAGCGGCACGGAAACGGCAGGGTGGCCGGTGACGTTGAAGGGCAGGGTGAACCTACCGACCCGACCGTACACACGACCGATCCGCCAGGGCGCTTCGGCATCAGGCTCGGCCGCCTCGATGGTCAGCGGCGGGCAGCCCGCAGTCGGTGTGACCAGGAGGTCGAACTGGTCCATCCACGAACAGACACCCGCCGACCATTGTTGCTGGCGGTCCTGGGCGTCGAACAGCTCGGCCGCCGACAGCGACGAGCCTCGTTCGGCAGCCGCCCAGTTGTACGGGTCGACCTCGTCGCGTTCGAGGGGTCGACCGAGCGCCTCACCCAGCAGGTCCACCCGGTGACGAATCCCGGCCATCCACAGCTGACCGTTCACCCGGCCGTCGCCGCCGAACAGCACGGTGCCATCGACCAGGGTGACCGAACAGCCCCAGGACTCGAGGAGACGGGCACCTGACTCCGCAGCTGCGACGCAGTCCGGATCGATGTCGTACTCACCACCGTCGACCAACAGGCCGACCCGGAGGCCGGTGGGAAGATCAGCACCCACCTCCTCGCCATAGGGTCGAATGGGTGGGGCCAGGTGGTAGAGATCGCCCGAGGTATGTCCATGGGTCGCGTCGAGCACGGCGGCCGTGTCCCGCACCGTCCGGCTAACCACCAGCTCACTGGTCAACCGGCTGGCCGAGGTGGGCATCGGTTGACGGCCTCGGGTCGTCTTGAGCCCGATCAACCCCGTCCAGCCGGCGGGCACCCGGGTCGATCCACCACCGTCGTTGGCGTGGGCCATAGCCAGCATGCCGGCAGCAACCGCTGCTGCAGACCCTCCGGAAGATCCAGCCGGTGAGTAGAGGGGATTCCAGGGGTTGCGAGCCGGGCCGTAGGCCATGGACTGGGTGACGGGCACCGTGCCCAGTTCGGGGAGATTGGTCTTACCAAGCGTGATGAGCCCAGCGGATCGGAAGCGCGCTCCCAACACCGTGTCGCCCTCGGATTGGTGGCCTGCCGCTTTGAGGGCCCGATTTCCCAGGTGGTTCGGGGTACCGGCCTGGGTAGCCCCGATGTCCTTGAGGAGGAAGGGCACCCCTCGTAGCGGACCGTCGGGAAGCTCACCCATCGCCTCGGCCCGCGCCTCGTCGTAGCGAGTCATGATCACCGCCCCGAGTTCGGGGTTCAAGCGCTCGATCCGGGCGATGGTTGCGTCGACCAATTCGAGGGGCGTTACCTCGTTGCGAGCTACCGCCTCGGCCTGGCCGACTGCATCGAGGGCCAACAGTTCAGCGTCGTTCAGCACCATGATCTCACTCTCGTCAGACGAGGGCCTGGTAGACGAGGGCCTTGAGTTCGGGCCGGAGCGGATGGGTGCTCGAGGGCAGCAATTGCGTAAGGAAGACCACGGTGATGTCCTCCACGGGGTCGACCCAGAACGCCGTCGACGCTGCTCCACCCCAGGCGAACTCGCCCTTCTGGGAAAGCACCTGAGCCTTGGCCGGGTCGATGACCACCGAGAAGCCGAGGCCGAAGCCAACGCCATCGAAGGCTGCCTCGGAGAACAGGGCCCGCCCGAAGGCCGTCAGGTCGACACCGCCCGGCAGGTGATTACTAGCCATGAACTGCAGGGTCTTGCGCCCAATGACCCGGTTGCCCTCCAACTCCCCTCCGTTGCGGAGCGCCTGGGTGAAGCGGTGGTAGTCGCCGAGGGTGGACACCAGCCCACCCCCACCCGACAGGATCTTGGGCGGCTTGAGATACGCAGACGTCGCAGGGTCGTCGAGCAGGGTCGCCGACAGATTCGACGCCGGCCGATAGTTGGCAGCGAAGCGTTCGGCTTGATCCTCGCGGACCATGAAGCTCGTCTCGCTCATCCCCAGCGGACCGAGCACGTGCTGCTCCAGGTACTCGTCCAGCGACTGGCCCGATACGACCTCGACGACCCGGCCGAGCACATCGGTCGAGTACGAGTAGTTCCACTCCGTTCCCGGATCGAACAACAGCGGCAGGGAGGCCAGAGCTTCGCACGTCTCCTCCAAGTTCCCCGGCGCCCCCCAGTTGAACCCGTTCTTGCGATAGATCTCGTCGACGAAATTCGCCATGTGGAAGTCATAGGTGAGGCCGCTCATGTGGGTGAGCAGGTCGTGAACCGAGATCTCCCGACCCGGCTCCCGGGTCTGGTACTGCTCTGCGTTCCCGCCAGCGAAGACCCTCGCTCCGGCAAAGCTGGGGATCCACTTCGAAATCGGGTCCTTGAGCTGGAACCGCCCCTGCTCGTACAACTGCATCGCCGCGACCGAGGTGAGGGGCTTGGACATCGAGTAAATGCGGTACACGGTGTCCTCAGCGACCGGTAGCCCTCGTTCCATGTCGGCCATTCCGTACCGATCGACATAGGCCACCTTGCCCCCCCGGCTCACCAGAACCTGGGTCCCCGGCAGGCGCCCATCGTCCACATAGCGGTGGAGGTGGTCACCGATCCGGTCCAACCGATCAGCGTCGAAGCCCAACTCAGCTGGGTCGTCCTCAACTGTCAACGTCATTGCCCCTCCCCGAATTCGCGACCATGGCCGTGCCGAATGTAGGCGATAGCGGGTCGATGAGTGCGATGATGAACCGCCATGTCCGCTCGCCGAACCCCTGCTCCGACACCGGCCGACGACACCGAGTTGGTGGCCCGCCTCCTTTTGGTCCGCCACGGGGAGAGCCAGGTCATGGTGGACGGCGTCGTCGGCGGACCAGCCACCTGCCGCGGGTTGTCCGAGGTGGGACAGGCCCAAGCAGCCGCGCTGAGGGACCGTTTCGCCTCGGGCACCGAGATCGGCGTCGACGTGGTCTACTCCTCGCCACTCCCTCGGGCTCGGGAAACAACCGACATCGTCCTCCCCGCCCTGGGGAGCGGCAACCTCGAGGTGCACACCCACGACGAGTTGGAGGAATTCCGCCTCGGTGAGGCCGACGGCCTGACGTGGGAAGCGTTCAGGGCACGCTACGGCCCGACGAACATCCTCGACCGCGACCCCTACCGCCCCCTCGTCCCTGGCGGTGACAGCAGGGCAGGATTTCGCCACCGGGTCGCCGTTGCCCTGTCCGAGATCTCCGAACGCCACCCGGGAGCCACCATCTTCGTGGGCTGTCACGGTGGTGTGGTCAGTGCCGCCATGGCCACCGCCTTCGGCCTTGCACCGAATCAGCACCTCGTCGACCTCCCGACCGTGGTGACCTCGATCACCGAGCTGGAGATCCTGCGCGGTGGCGAACGTGGTCGGCGCTGGACCTGTCGCCGCTACAACGACGCCGTCCACCTCCATGGCACGGAGGTCGACCCGCGTGACGAGGGGAAATGACCAGAACCCCGTCCAATGAGGAAGGACACGATGCCTCCTCCCTCGGCGAGTTGCTGGCCCGCACCTCCGTTCGCAATCTGTTGCTGTCCCGGGCGTGCGGATCGTCGGGCGCGGTCACCCTGGCCATTGCCAACGGCGTCTTCGTCTTCGGCATCACGGGCAGAGAGCTCGACATCGGGCTCATCGGCTTGGCCGAGTTCCTTCCCACCTTCCTGCTGGTCTTGTGGGCCGGGGCCCTGGCCGACCGAGTTGATCGGCGGCGCATGGCCGCCATCGGCTACCTCGCCGAGGCAGCCCTCGCTCTGGCACTTGCCCTGTACGCAGCATCCGGCCGCACGTCGGTCTGGCCCATCTTCGCCCTGACTCTCGGCTACGGAGCCGCTCGTGGCTTCGTCAACCCTGCAACCAGGGCACTTCCGGCGAACGTCGTGAGCCGGGGCGAGTTACCGCGCCTCATCCCCATGCTGTCGACGGTGTGGCAGCTGTCGGGGGTCATCGCACCGCTGTTGGCGTCGGCCATGTACGGCATCGGGGCACCATGGGCCTTTGCCTCGATCGCTGTGTTGGACCTGGTGGCCGCCCTGACCATCAGCCGCGTCCGGTTACATGCCGAGCAACTGACCGAGACCGCAAAGCGGGGTTTGCGAGCTGCCCTCGATGGCATGCGCCTCGTGCGACGATCGCCCTTGCTCCTCGCTGCGATCGGCCTAGATCTGTTTGCCGTCCTCCTGGGCGGGGTGATCGCTCTGGCTCCGCCCATCGCCGAGGAACTGCTCGGCGTCGGGGGCGACAAAGCCTTCTGGTTCCGATCAGCCGAAGGGCTCGGGGCTGCGGTGACCGCCCTCGCCCTCGCCCGTAAACCGATCGAGCGTCACGTCGGGCGACGTCTCCTCGAGGCGGTCGCCGTGTTCGGTGTCCTCACGATCTGTGTTGCATTCAGCCGCAGTCTGGCCCTGACGCTGTTGCTCTTCGCACTCCTCAAGGCAGCCGACATGGTGAGCGTGTTCGTGCGGGCCACCATGGTCCCGCTAGCCACCCCGGACTCCCTGCGCGGACGCGTCCTGGCAGTCGAGGCGGTGTTCATCGGCGCCTCGAACGAACTCGGCGCCTTCGAATCGGGCCTCACCGCCGAGTGGTTCGGACTCCAACCCGCCATTGTGTTGTCGGGCGTCGCCACCATCGTCGTCGTGGCCGCCTTCGCCGTGGCTGTTCCCGAGCTACGCGGGTTGGATCGGTTCGACGAGGTCACACCAGTGGAGCCATCGGCCTGAGCCTCCGAGCAGGCTACGGTCACGGGAGGAAATCACTCACTCACTTCGGAGGGCACCATGCTGGTCGAGCGGATCGAAGGCAAGTGGATCGAGACCTTCGCCGAGGTCTTCGGTCTCTGCGGGGTGCAGGGCGGCCAAACGGCGGCCATCCTGTCGGAATCCCAGTCCCGGGCCGTCAACGTCAACCTCTCCGAACTGGGGCTCGAACGATGTGGTGTTCGCCCCATCCACGTCGTGGTTCCGACCCCCCGCCAGACCGCCCCGGTGCCCGTTCGGAGCACGGGTGCTTCGGATGCCATCGCTGGATCGGCTGCCGTGATCGCAGCGCTGACGAACGTCGATTTCGTCGTCGACTGCACGGTCGAGGGGCTTCTGCACTCTGCAGAGCTCCCCCAGATCCTCGGAGGGGGCAGCCGAGTTCTCATGGTGTCCAACGAGCACCCAGAGGCCCTCGAGCGCCTCGCCCCGACACCCGACCTCGAGCCCAAGGTCAAGGTCGGGATCAAGGCCCTGATCGGCGCGGCCGAGATGCGCGTCACGAGCGCAGCGGGCACAGACCTGACCGTGGATGTCAGCGAAGCACCCTGCGGTGGAGGCTGGGGCTACACCAGCCGTCCGGGCACGATCAGCCATTGGCCGGGCGGGCTCTGCCTTGCCTTCCCCAAGGCGGGGACCGTCAACGGCACCGTCGTGATGGACCGAGGCGACATGAACCTCACCTTCAAGCGGTACATCGAATCACCCGTCACCCTGCACATCGAAGATGACTACATCGTCTCCGTCGAGGGAGACGGCACCGACGCCGCCCTCTTCCGCAGCTACACCGATGCATGGGGTGACCGAGAGGCCTACGCAACCAGTCACGTCGGCTGGGGAATGAACCCGGGTGCTCGCTGGGACACCATGCCCTTCTACGACCGGAGCCAGACCAACGGCACCGAGCAACGGGCCTTCGCCGGCAATTTCCTCTACTCCACCGGGGCGAACGAGCACGCGGGTCGACACACCCTCGGGCACTTCGACCTTCCGATGCGCAATCACACCATCGAACTCGACGGGACCCCCGTGGTGATCGAGGGTGTCCTGCAGGGTGAGTTGGCCTGACCTGATGGGGAGCCAGGCCAGCTCCACGCTGGGGCGCGACCTCGCCAGTTGGATCGATCGCTGGGCCATCCACCGACCCGACAGTCCTGCCCTCGAGTTCGAAGGATCGGTGATGAGCTACGCCGGCCTGTCCCACGCCATCGCCCGGCGGGCTGCCTGGCTCCACGAGCGTGGGGTGGCCCGCGGGGCCAGGGTTGCGTGGCTCGGCCCGAATCGACCCCTGGCCGTCGAGCTCGTGTTCGCCTGCGCCCGGCTGGGCGCCGTCTTCGTCCCCCTCAACAGTCGTCTCGCACCCGATGAGCACCGCTGGATCGTCGAGGACGCCGATCCGGCCTTGTGGGTCGTCGATCCGACGTTCGCCGATCACGCAGCGCAGGTCGGTGGGCCATGTGCGATCGAAATCGTCGCCGAGGACGATGCTCTTGCGGGCGATCACGACGCTGCACCACGGGTCGGCGAACGGGCCGATCCGGTTCTGTTGGTCTACACATCGGGCACCACGGGCCGTCCGAAGGGCGCACTGTTGCGGCAGGAGGCGCTGTGGGCGAACGCAGTGAACGGCACCCATGCCCACGACCTGACCTCTGCTGACCGCATTCTCACCCTGCTGCCCCTGTTTCACGTCGGAGGGTTGAACATCCAGACCCTCCCGACACTGTTCGCAGGGGGCACGGTGCTGCTGCATCGAGCGTTCGACCCGGGGCGCTTTCTCGACGACGTCGAGCGGTGGGGTCCCACCTGGTCCCTGCTCGTACCGGCAACCCTCGTCGCCGTGGCGAACCACCCTCGCTTCGACAACACCGACTTCAGCTCGCTGACCGGGCTGATGACCGGGTCGTCGACCGTCCCCGACGCAGTGACCCGCCCCTTCTTCGAGCGGGGCATCGCTGTCGGCCAGATCTACGGGGCGACCGAAACTGGACCGACGGCAATCCACCTACGGGCCGACGTCGCGGCGGCCCATCCCGGTAGCTGCGGCAAACCTTCCACCACCTGCGAGGTGAGGATCGTCGATGACCGGGGTGGAGACGTCAGCCCGGGAGTCTCCGGCGAAATCTGGGTGCGCGGCCCCAATGTGCTGTCGGAGTATTGGAACAATCCGACTGCGACCGCCGAACACCTGACCGATGGGTGGTTCCACACCGGCGACGTTGGCCACCTCGATGCAGGGGGTTGGGTGCACATCGACGACCGGAAGAAAGACGTGATCATCAGCGGTGGGGAGAACGTGTACCCAGCTGAGATCGAGAACGCCCTCGGCGACCATCCAGATCTGGCCGAGTTCACGGTGATCGGGCGTCCCGACAGTCGGTGGGGCGAGGTTCCCGTGGTCGTGGCCGTGCCCACCGATGGTCCGGTAGGAGTGGACAGACTCGTCTCCGACCTGTCCGGACGACTGGCCCGCTTCAAACACCCCAAGGA
The DNA here is from genome assembly GCA_038135065.1 of Acidimicrobiales bacterium. Taxonomy (GTDB): domain Bacteria; phylum Actinomycetota; class Acidimicrobiia; order Acidimicrobiales; family Poriferisodalaceae; genus JAYPWI01. Next base: position 76,378 of record JAYPWI010000014.1, on the reverse strand, counting down.
CGTGCTGTGGGTCGACAGTCTGCCCCGCAATGCAATGGGGAAGGTCCTCAAGCACGAGCTTCGGACCCAACTGGGCTTCGATTGAGCGAAGAAGTACTCAAGGCCAACCACTCCTCGTACCGATACCGGGGTGATGGACCTTCTTGCGACCGACGAGACCACCGAGGTCGACGCGCAGGCAGTGTCGGACCTCGCCGACCTGGAGCTTCCCTCCACACCGGCGGGCACGCCCCGGTCGGTCACCCTCCTGGGCATCGGGTCCGTGGCCATGGTGCTCTTCGGTGTCCTGCTGATGCTCACCGGACGCATCGTCATGGTTCCTCCGACCGTGGGACTTGGCGTCATCGGGGCCTTGGTCGCCCGCAGCAAACTGGCATCCACACGCACCACCGTCACCTCGGGTCGAACGAGCCGCACCCTGCGCTCCGGATCCATCCCGAAGCCGTCGCTGCGCACCGTCGGGCTCCATCTGGACATCTGAGATCTCCGGGGCGTTCGAGCCTCGTAGGATCCTCTCGATGGCAGGGCGACCGGTGTACCCCGACCGATGGTGGCTCGACGAGCAGTTCGTGCACTGCAATCGACTCCCCATCACCGCTCTCCCACTCCCCCGGCAGATCCTCACCCTGAGCGAGGGCTGGCGATTTCGTCTCCACGACCAACCCGACGAGGTCTCCCCCGAGGTATTCGCCCCTGCCTTCGACGACAGCGGCTGGGATCCAGTGCCCGTGCCGTCCAACTGGCAACTCACTCCACCCGGACGCAGCGACCCGCCGATCTACACCAACATCGCGTATCCCTGGCCAGCAGATCCCCCGAATATCGGCCCGTCGAACCCGACCGGCGTGTACCGGGTGACGGTGACCCCGGCCCAACTCACCGACTCCCTCGGTGATGGGCCAGGGTCGCTGATCGTGACCTTCGACGGCGCGGACAGCGCTCTCGAGGTGTGGTGCAACGGTTCGTTCGTGGGCGCATCCACCGACAGCCGACTCGAGGCCAGCTTCGACCTCTCTCCCTTCGTTTCCGACGGTCCTCTCACCCTGGTTGCCCGGGTCATGAGGTGGTCAGCAGGCACCTACCTGGAGGACCAGGACCACTGGTGGCTGTCGGGGCTGCACCGGCCGGTGCACCTGTGGCGACGCCCCCCTTCCCACCTCGGGGACATCGACGTTCGCACGCCGCTCGACACCTCTGGAGTCGAGGCCCGGCTTCGCCTTCGCATCGCCCTCGGTGGCGATGTCGGCGGCCACCGGGTGCGAGTGCGCTGCTCGATGGTCGACGGCACCGCTGTAGTGGACAGGACGCTCGACCCCGACGGCCAACTCGTCAGCCTCGATCAACCAATGGGCGCCATCCGTCGCTGGTTTCCCGAGGATCCGTACCTCCACCGGCTCACGGTCCAGTTGCTCGATTCCGACGGTGTCTCCGTCGATCGGCGCGACCTACGAGTCGGCTTTCGCGATGTCCGGATCAACAACGGCATGCTGCTGGTCAACGGCGCGGCGACCGAGATCCGTGGCGTGAATCGCCACGATCACGACCCAGACAACGGCAAAGTCGTGACACCTGAGCAGATGCGCAATGAGCTGGTGTCGATGAAACGCCACAACATCAATGCCATCCGCACCGCCCACTACCCCAACGCCCGAGCGTTGTTGGACCTGTGCGACGAGATCGGCATGTTCGTGGTGTCCGAAGCCAACAACGAGAGCCATGGCGTATGGGGCCAGCTGGCCGGCGACGAACGCTGGGCAAGCCAGATCGGGGAACGGGTGCGGCGAATGGTCGCCCGAGACCGAAACCACCCCTCGGTGATCATGTGGAGCCTCGGCAACGAGTGCGGCTGGGGTCCGGTGCTCGAACATGTGGCGGCAACGGTCCGCCACGAGGACCCCACCCGGCCACTCCACTACCACCCGGCCGACCACGACCCGGCGATCGATGTCATCGCCCCCATGTACCCCTCGGTCGCCGAGCTGGAACGCCTTTCACAGGTCGAGGACTCCCGTCCGGTCATCATGTGCGAGTACGCGCACTCGATGGGCAACAGCACCGGAAACCTCCAGGAGTACTGGGAGCTGATCCGCTCACGTCCCCGTCTGTGGGGGGGATTCGTATGGGACTGGAAGGACCAGGCCCTCCGGCAGGGCAGCGGTGAGGACATCTGGTGGGCCTATGGCGGAGACATCGGCGATGGCCCGCACGACGGCGACTTCTGCATCAATGGCCTGGTCGGGCCCGACGGCACCCCCCACCCCGCATTGACCTCCCTCAAGCACGTGTACGCACCCGTCGGCATCTCCGATCGGGGAGGCGGCCGCACAGTGGAAATCGAGAATCGTCACCAGTTCCTGGATCTCTCGATCTACGAGTTTTCGTGGACCGTCGAGGGCCCTGGCGGTGAGCTGGCCAGCGGACTGCTCGACCCGGGAACCATCCTGGCCGGTCAACGCGCCCCCACGACGATTCCCTTCGATCGTTCCGTCGCCCCCGACCAGGGCGACCTCATGGCCACCGTCACGGTGCGCCGGCGCCGCCGCACACGGTGGTGCGACGAGGGCCATGTGGTCGCCCAGCACCAATTTCCGCTCCCTGCGTCACAACCCTGGGCCGAACGGTCCAGGCGTTCACCGGTCCAGCGATCGGTGCCCGGAGATCTCAGCTACGAACTGAGCGACCAGACAGGCGGACTGTCCAGCCTGGTCGTGCACGGCAACGAACTGCTGCGCGGCCCGATGGAGCCGTGGCTGACCCGCGCCCCGACCCGCAACGACGCTGCCCGGTTCGGACCGGAGCAAGCCCTGGCACAGTGGCGCGAGGCCGGGTACGACCGTTTGGAACTCGTCGTCGACTCGCTGAGCGCAACCGCGACGGGACAACGTTCGGTGGCCTGCCTCAGCTGTCACGACACGGGCGTCGCCTTCGAGATCACCACCACAGTGGAGTCACGCAGTGGGGTGCTGATCATTACCAACCACTTCGAGCCCAGGGCGGGAACACCCGCACTGCGCCCCCACCTGGCCAGACTGGGGCACCGGCTTCGTCTCAGCGACGCCCTCATCTCGCTCGAGTGGTACGGGCCAGGACCCCACGAGACCTACGCAGATCGGGTGGCCGGAGCCCTCGTCGGACGCTGGCAGGGGCGGATCGACGAGCAGCGCCATCCCTATGTCGTACCCCAGGAGTCGGGGAACCACCACGCGGTCCGCTGGGCCAGCCTTCGCACCGAGGGCGGGCTCGGCATCGTCGTGTTCGGCGACGCGCCCCTGGACATCAACGCCGGGGTCCATGACCAAGCTGCCGTGGAACAAGCCACCCATCACCACGAACTGGCCAAGGCCGACGAGGTCCACCTCCATGTCGATCACCGTCAGAGCGGGGTCGGCAATGGAAGTTGCGGCCCCGGTGTACTCGAGGCCTACCGGGTCCCCGCAGTCGCCACCACCTGGCGCTGGGCCATCGCACCCCTGACGGGCGGTGCCGATCCCTTCACCGTGTACGGTGCCGGGATCCCCGGGGGAGCGACCACCATGACGTTCCTCTGATCCTGCTCCGGAGGTCACATGCCCCTCGGCCACCTCGGAATCAACGTCCGCAGCCTCGATGTCAGCCGTCACTATTACGACGCACTGCTCCCCCTGTTGGGATACGAATCCTTCCTCGTTCACGACGACGAGTTCGCCTACCGGCCCAGTGGCGGCAAGGTCGGCACCTACCTGTTCTTCTACCCCGCCGACCGTGCCACCCAGCTGTACGACGAGACAGCAATCGGACTCCAGCACCTCGCCTTCATGGTGGCCACCCGGTCCGATGTCGATGCGGCCTACACATCTGCCTGCGACCTGGGGTCGACGAGTGTCCATCCTCCGCAATCGTGGCCCCAATACCCACCGCCGTACTACGCAGCGTTCTGGCGCGATCCCGATGGCATCATGCTCGAAGCCGTCTGCCACAAGGACCGCTGATCGACCCACGGGAGAGAACCCATGACCGAAGCCGTACCCGTCGCATTCATCGGCCTGGGGGTGATGGGCTATCCCATGGCAGGCCACCTCCAGCAGGCCGGACATCCGACAACGGTGTTCAACCGGACGGGAGAGGTCGCCGCACGCTGGGTGGCAGAGCACGGTGGCCGGTCCGCAGCCACGCCGCGGTCGGCCGCAGAACATGCGCAGGTCGTGATGATGTGCGTGGGCGCCGACGACGATGTGCGTGCAGTCGTGTACGGAGACGAGGGGGTGCTCACAGCCATGCAACCGGGCTCGGTCCTGGTCGACCACACGACTGCATCGGCCGAGCTGGCGAGGGAACTCCACACTGCATGCGCCGAGCGGGGCATCGGTTTCGTGGACGGCCCGGTGTCCGGGGGCCAGGCAGGAGCTGACAACGGTGTCCTGACCGTGATGTGCGGAGGTGATCCGGACGCGTTCGCGGTTGCGGCTCCGGTGATCGATGCCTACAGCAGGGCGTGCACCCTGCTGGGTCCTGCGGGATCAGGGCAGTTGACCAAGATGGTCAACCAGATCTGCATCGCAGGTCTGCTCCAGGCGCTCTCGGAAGGCCTGGAGTTCGGGCGACGGGCCGGGCTCGATCTCGACCTCGTACTCGAGACGATCAGCCAGGGAGCCGCCGGATCCTGGCAGATGAGCAACCGAGGGCACACCATGGTTCGAGACGAGTTCGATTTCGGATTCGCCGTCGACTGGATGCGCAAGGACCTCGGCATCGTCCTGCGGGAGGGCGAACGAACGGGCGCACCCCTTGCTGTCACTGCGCTGGTTGATCAGTGGTACAAAGCGGTCCAAGAGCGGGGCGGAGGCCGGTGGGACACCAGCAGCCTCGTCACCCTCCTGCGCCCCCCTGCCTGACGACCCAACCAGCCCGGTGGCGTCACCTCCTCACTTGAGCCCACCGGCAGCGTGCCGACGAGACACTCGTGTTCGATTCCTCGTCGTCGACCCCGGTTGGGCTCGGCGGCTTCCTGCCCTTCGAGCTCCCCACCGTTGCAGTGGATCGCCGCGTCACGGTTCCCGAAGGGGCCTGGCTGGTCAATACAGGCCGAAACGCCCTCCGGCTCATCGCCCGTTCGATGGGTGCCACGTCAGCCCATCTACCGATGCTCGGCTGCGACGTTCTCGCAGATGCCCTGACCGCCGAGGGGCTCGACGTCTCCCGTTACCGCATCGGCCGTGATCTTCTTCCCGTCGATCTCCCACCCGAATGCGACAACGCGATGGTGGTCCTGACCGACATCTACGGCATGGTCGGGAACGAGGTGCGAGCGCTCGCAGAGTGTCGAGGCGATGCCGTTCTCGATCTCACTCACGCCGCGCTCGCAACAGCACCGTCGGACATCCCCTGGTTTGCCTCCTACCGAAAGATGCTCGGTTTGGCCGACGGCGCAGTGGCCCATGTACCGGGTCGCGCACGGCCCTCCCTGGACCTCGACTGCTCATCCCACCGGTACCTGCCCCGGTTGTCCCGTCTCGATGTCGGCCCAGAACTCGCCCGCGCCGCCTATCTCTCCATCGAGGCAGACCTCGACGGCGTGCCCCCACGCATCATGTCCCCCTTGACCGAACGCCTTCTGAACTCGGTCGATGCCGTCTCGGTCGCAGCGGCGAGAACCCGCAACTTCGACATCCTCGACCACCTGCTTGCCGCAGCAGGGATCGCGCGACTGCCCGGGAGTCCAGGTGCGGCGCCGTTCTGCTGGCCCCTCGTGACGCCGACCGCCGACTGTCATTCCCGGTTCCACGACGCAGGCGTCTACGCCCCGCGCCTATGGCCCGAGGTGGTGGACCGAGCCGGCACGGGCTCCCCAGAAGGCTGGATCGTCGAGCATTGTGTCCCCATTCCCGTCGACCACCAACTCGACGAAGCGGACATGAACGACCTCGCCGAACGCATCATCGACGTGATGGGACGCGTCCGGTGAGTACCCCCCGCGCCCCTGAGTTTCGTCGCAACGACACCCTCGAGACGACCCTGGCGGCCCTGTCCGACGCGTTGGCCCCTGCAGCGGCCCAGGCAACGAGTCGCTTTGCCCGTCCGCGGCGACCAGTGGTGTTCGTGGTCGGGCCCCCACGATGTGGGTCGACACACCTACTCCAGCGGCTCGTCTCGAGCGGATCGTTCGCCTATCCCAGCAATCTCATCTCCCGGTTCCACAGCGCCCCGTACCTCGGCGCCCTGGTCCACCGCATCCTTCTCGACCCCTCGCTCGACTACCGGGGAGAGCTGACCGGCGCTGCGGGCAACCCTGACGGAATCTCGAGCCTCGGCAAGACCCGGGGGGCCGCCAATGTCAACGAGTTCTGGTACGCCTGGCGGCCCCACCTTCCCCAGAGCGACGCCGACGAGTACACGTCTGTTCAACTCCGCGATCTCAACGGCGCTGGTCTCCAAGCCATGGTGGCCGGCCTCGAGGCGGGCTTCGACCGCCCCGCAGCCCTAAAAGCCCAGATCCTGTCCTTCCACCTCGAGGAATTGGCCGAGCTGTTCCCAACCGCCCTGTTCCTCCGCCTCCGCCGGGATCCCGTCGAACTCGTTGCCTCCATCCTTGCCGCTCGGGTCCGCCACACCGGTTCGGAAGCGACGTGGTGGTCGCTCCGCCCATTGGACATCGATCGCCTTGTTGACCTAGGCCCCGTCGATCAGGTCGCCCATCAGGTGGTGGCCATCGAGAACGCCATCTCCCGCGCAGCAAGCGGACTCGGCGACCGTGTCATTGACGTGGACCATGCGGCCCTGCAGAGCTCCCCCGACATCGTCGACACCGCACTACGCCATCACCTTGCGGCCCACGGAATCGACATGGCGGCACCCGCAACCCTCCACTCGGTGGGCCCCAACCCCCTCGACGAACGCGACCGTGACCGGCTGCGCGCCGCCGTTGACCGGGCCACCGCCGAGCGGATCGGCCCCGAAGGTCCACACCCGGTCGGGGATTCGCTGGCAGGCCACCGGGATCCGAGCACGGCGCCGGTCACATCGTGTCGAACCGCCGGGGATGTCCCGCCCGGCGACGAGCACCACCTCCTGCTCTACAGCCGTCGGGCCTTCATCGAAGGGAACCTGGGGCCCCGTGACCGGTGGATCCGGGTGGACCACCACGACGGTGATCGCTTCGTCGGATCGATCAGCGGGGCCCTCACCGACGGCATGGTGTGGTCCGGGCACAGCGCACCCTTCGGCGGCCCGAATTTCGTCCGCCCCCACGAAACACCGGCCAATGTCACCGCCTTGCTCGACGCCACTGCTCGAGCCGCAGCACGACACGGCGCCCGTTCGCTACGCATCACCCTCCGCCCCCCGTCCTACTCCCCGGTGGAACCCCTCGTGCTGCACGCAGCCATCCAGAAGGGGTTCCAGGTCACCCACAGCGAACTGTCCTGCGCGATCGACATCGCCACGATGGGGTCATCCGATGACTATGTACGGAGTCTGAAGCGCGCCAGCCGGCGGGACCTGCTCCGACACACCACCGAGCCCTGGTCCTACGAGGAGGTGATCGGGGACTGGGCTGAGCCCTATCGACTCCTCGCCGACAATCGGGCGCGCAAGGGCCGTTCCCTCCGCCTGTCGCTCGAGTACATCCACCGCATCCGGGACGACCATCCCGGACGCCTCCGGTGCTTCGAACTCCGGCACGATGGGCAACCGGTCGCTGCCGCTCTGCTGTACCGCCTCCTCGATGACGTGGAATCTGTCCAGTACTGGGGGGACGCGGCTCCCTGGCTCACCTTCTCCCCGATGCGTCAACTCGCCTTCGAGGTATGCGCCACGGCCATCTCGGAGGGGATACGCCTGGTCGATCTGGGGAAGTCCTCGCTCGATGGATGTCCGGACCATGGTCTGGTGCAGTTCAAGCGCAGCCTCGGCGCGGTGGCCGAGCCGATCCTCACCGTCGAGCAGCGCCTCTGAGCGTCTCGTCGCCGCCGGCGAGAACCTCGTCGCCCGAGCCCAGCCGGTGGGGCACACCGAGCCGATCCAGCAGACCTCTGTACGCAGCGAACGCCGATCGATACCGCACCCTGAAGGCGTCGAGATCGACTGCCCTGACCAGATCGGCCAGGTCGAGCTGCCCTGCCGCTTGCAATGGCAGGGCGGGCAGGCCCAGGCTCTGCACCATCTCCCGGGTGCGAACGTCACGGGTGAGCAGCAGGGCCGGAACGCCGTGTGCCAGGGCTGCCACACACCCGTGCAGGCGGGGACCGACGACGAAGCTTGCCCCGACCAGACGGTCGATCCACTCGGCGTAGCTCCGGGGCCACACTCCCCGTGACCGGGCGACGGCATGGAGGACGTCGGCTCCTGGCCGCCCCTCGAGAAAGCGGCGGTTCTTCTCGATGAGGAGGGTGTCGTGCTGGAGATCCCCGGTCATGAGGGCCTGGTCCTGGAAGTCCTGACCGAGCCACAGCGGGATCCTGTGCAGGAGGTGGGGTATATCGACGAGGGAACGGTGGAAAACCCCAACCGTCGAGGCGGGCTCGATGACCGGATCGCTCACTGCAATGTCGGGGGTGAGCTGCCAGAAGGCGCTCGGACACCCGAACGGCACGACGCGGTCGAAGCCATTCGCTGCCAGTACCTCGGCCGACCAGGGGCCTCGGCAGCCGATGGCGTCACTGCGATCAGCCACAATCGACAACAGACGGTGCACTGTTGGGTCGAGTCGGTAGTCACTGAGAGCCGATCCGGTCACGGCGTCCTCGTCGAGATAGTCCTCCATCCCGAGTGAGAAGGCGTGCACGGGAAGATCGACAGCCTCCACTAGTCGGAGCAGCGGGGAGACATCCCGACGCCGATGCAGGTGGGTGGCCAGGGCCAACACCACTCGGTCGTATCGATCAGCAAGCTCCGTAGGATCCACCGTCACGGGCACGCTCTCCGCCCCGAGCTGGTGAACGAGTGAGCGGGTGATGAACGCCGCACCCAGATTCGCCGCCTGGGCCGTAGTGTCCCGCCACCACAGTCGGGTGTCGCCTGGATAGGCGTAGTCCAGCGGGAGTCCAACTACGGCAGTGCGCATACCGAGTGGGTCGGCCGCCCCAGGCACCTGGTTAATGCCCGGCCGGGACGGCCGACAAGACCACTCGTGGCAGGTCGCATCATGGCCATCGACGGCGGTCGTCCGTTCTTCGAGGCACCACGGGTCACGGGCACGCCCAACAAGATCGACCGGGCAGCCGTGTACGCCCGGCTGGATGACATGTTCGACAGCAACCGGCTGACCAACAACGGTCCCCTCGTCCGCGAACTGGAAGAGCGCCTCGCAGCACTGCTGGGGGTGAGCGACGTCGTGGCTGTCACCAACGGCACGATGGCCCTACTCATCGCATCAGTCGGCCTCGGGGCTCGAGGCGACGTCCTCGTCCCTTCGTGGACCTTTGCCGGAACGGTCCAACCTCTGGTCTGGGCCGGACTCCGCCCGCGTTTCGTCGATACCGATCCCCGCACCCACCTCGTCGACCCCGAGGTTCTCTCTGCGGCTGCCACCGATGAGGTCGGACTCATCGTTCCCGTGCACCTGTGGGGTCGGCCATGTGAGGCCGACCGAATCGACGCGGTGGCCGCTGACATCGGATGTCCCGTGCTGTACGACGCCGCCCATGCCTTCGGCGCAGCGTACCGGGGCACCCCGATCGGCAATTTCGGGGACGCCGAGATCTTCTCGTTCCACGCGACGAAGTGGATGACCTGCATCGAAGGCGGCGCCATCGCCACTAACGACGTTGACCTTGCCCAGCGGTGCCGCAGATTGCGCAACTTCGGGTTCGCAGGCGAGGGGGACATCCCCCTCAACGGGATCAACGCCAAGATGAGCGAGCTGCACGCCGCAGTGGGCCTGTGCCAGATCAGGCGCTTCGGCGAGCTCCGACACATCCACCGGGAGCGTCAGGACGCGTATCGGTCATGCCTGGAGGGCCACGACCGCATCCGGCTCGTCACCAGCCAGGACGCGGCCCGATCACCGAACGGTTATGTGATCGTGGAGGTCGACGCGCCGGTCCCCGACCCCGCCAGGGCAGTGCAACTGATGCTGGAAGCCGAGAGGGTCCTCGTTCGTCGCTACTTCGCACCCGGGGTCCATCGACTCGCTGCGTTCGAACGATTTGCCGACGACGTCACCCTGCCCGTCACCGACGAGCTGTCGCGCCGATGCGTCGCGCTCCCCACCGGCGAGGCGGTCACCATCGAAGATGTCGTTGCCATCGCTGGCCTCCTCCTGCAGGCCGTGGACCGCTTGTGGGCCGGCCCCGGTATCGGCCCCCTGCCCGGTTTCGCGGAGACGAGCGCATGAGCGCGACGGCGGTGACCGCAGATCTGGGCCGTGGCGAGCTGGAGGTGACGACCCTGTCGGGGTGCGTCTGCCTGCCCTGGTCGCCGTCCGGGAACCTGCCACTGCGTAGTCGGAGTGCCCGACGCATCGTGTTACGTGGCACCAACACGGCCAGTTCCTCCGATCTGCTTTCCCTGCTGCGCGAAGCACGCCGGGTGCTGGGTGAGGGCGGCTTGGTCAGCATCTCCCACAGCGACGCTCGCCGATGTGGAGCCTCCCTCGGCACCGGACCGGCCGGGCTCGATCGCATGGCCCGCTACACAGGTCTGGCCCAGCCTGCTACCGGCTCCAGCGACGAGGAATGGGTGTTGGAACGGCCCGCCTCGCCACCCCCCGACCCTTCGGCGCTGGTGAGCATCCTGGTTCCCGGCTACCGCCCCGACTTCCTCCACTCGGCGCTGGCCAGCGCGGCATCCCAGACGTGGCCGCATGTCGAAATCCTCGTCGGCGACGACAGCGACGGCGAGCGCCTTCGGCCCTTCGTCGAGGAGTTCGCCGCCGGCGACAACCGAGTCCGTTACATCGGGCAGGCCGGGGAACGCGGTGGAAGAGCGAACATGCTGCACCTGTTGTCCGAGGCTCGTGGCACCTTCGTCAAGTTCCTCAACGACGACGACGTTCTCGACGTCCGCTGTGTCGAGCGCATGGCCCTGTGTCTGATCGAGCATCCCGACGTCACCCTGGTGACCTCGCACCGTCAACCGATCGATGCCCGGGGACGGCCCCTGCCCGACTTGCGGGCCACCCTGCGACGGGTACCGGCCGACGCTCTGATCGACGGGGCAGCTGCGGCCTGGGATCTCTTGGATCGCGGCTACAACTGGATCGGAGAACCAACGACGACCATGTTCAGGCGCAGCTCGCTCGACACTCCTGTTCCCTTCGGCGTCGGCGACGAACCAGCGACGTCGAGCGGCGACCTGGCCCTGTGGCTGAAGCTGTTGTCCCGCGGCGACCTGCTGTATCTGACCGACTCGCTGAGCTTCTTTCGCCAGCACGACGGACAGCGCCAGAAGAGCTGCGAATTCCGGGCCATCGCGGCCGCCGGTCTCGAGGCGACCATGGAAACCGCAATAGGCCTCGGCCTAGGCGAACCGCGGGGACACCACTTCTCCCAGCAGGCCCTCGAGCTTCGGCCGTGGTGGACACCCGATGTTCGAGCCATGGTCCGTGACCTCGACCTCGCGACTGCCGAGGAGACACTCACCCGCCTCGACGCCCACCTGCCCCAGGACACGACCCCGGCAATCCTGCGGGCCCAAGTCGCACTGGCCAGCGACGCTCCCCACACCGCAGTCGAGGTGCTGGATGCGGCGGTGAGCATCGACCCCGACAATGTCGCGGCCCTCAAGCTCCTGTCCGTGGCCCTTCTCCACCTCGGCGCCACGGTGACCGCACGTAGGGTCATTCAGCGAGCTCACGACCTCTGTCCCGACGATGCCGACAGCGCCGCGCTGCTGGCTGCGCTCCCCGACCTCGAGGGCACTTCGTCGTTCGCCTGATCGCATCCCTCCGATGTCGCCGGATACGGGGCATCGTCGGACAAGTCCCGCTACCTTCGTCGCTGTGACTCACAGCGACCGCATCCTCATGGGCCCTGGCCCCTGCAATCCTTACCCCGAGGTCATCGAGGCGTTCACACGCCCCGTGCTGGGTCATCTCGACCCAGAATTCATCCCCCTGCTCGACGAGGCGAATGAGCGTCTGCGCGCCGTCTGGCAGACCGGCAACCTGTTGACGTTCCCCGTGTCGGCTACGGGATCGGCGGGCATGGAAGCGTCCTTCGTCAACTTCGTCCAGCCGGGTGACACGGTGGTGATCGGGGTCAATGGAGTGTTCGGTGGACGCATGTGCGACGTCGCGGCGCGGGCAGGGGCCGAGGTCATCGCCGTGGAGGAGGAGTGGGGCCGGGCCATCGACCCCCAACGCCTGCTCGACGCACATCCCGACCCTGCGATCATCGCGGTGGTGCATGCGGAGACATCGACCGGCGTCCGCAACGACATCGCCCCGCTCGGCGAAGGCAAGGGCGATGCCCTGCTACTGGTCGACTGCGTGACCTCGTTGGGCGGCATCCCGATGCTGGCCGACGAGTGGGCCGTCGATATCGCGTACTCGGGCACCCAGAAGTGCCTCGGGGTACCTCCCGGCTTGTCCCCGCTCACGGTCAGCGACCGAGCGTTGGAACGCCTGGTCGAGCGACCCCAGAGCTGGTACCTCGACCTCAACATGATCCGCAATTACGTCACGGGGGACGGAGCCCGCGCGTACCATCACACCGCGCCGATCTCCATGCTGTACGCCCTGCATGCGGGCTTGGGCGCCGTCCTCGATGAAGGGCTCGAGCAGGCATGGGCTCGACATCAGGCCTGTGGTGACATGCTCCACGCTCGGCTCCCGGAGTTGGGCTTCGAATTGTGGGCGCAGGAAGGTCACCGTCTGCCTGAACTCACCACGGTGACCCTTCCCGAGGGATTTGACGATGCGGCGGGCCGACGGGCCCTCCTCGAGCGCTACGGCATCGAGGTGGGCGGTGGACTGGGTCCCGTGGCCGGCAAGGTCTGGCGGATCGGCTGTATGGGCCACACCGCTCGTCTCCGCAACGTGGCCATGTTGCTCGGCGCTCTCGAGGAACTGGTGTCCGACGGAGCCTGATATTTCGGTCCGTCAGCCCTGGTTGAACGTCGGCTGGCGCTTCGCCAGAAACGCGGCAACCCCTTCCTGGGCATCGGGATGATGATCGGTGACAGCCGTTTTCGCTGCGATCTCGTCGAGTGACTGCTCCCAGGTCAACGAAGCAGCGAGCTGGATCGAGCGCTTCAGCATCCGCATCGCCGCCTGGGGTCCCTCTGCAAGTTCTCGGGCCAGTTCTGCTGCCGCCTCGGCCAAGCGCTCGTCGTCGACCACCTCATGCACCAGACCCATTTCGTGAGCCGCGTCTCCATCGACGATGCGTTTTCGCATGAGAAAGTCCATCGTGCGGGCCACCCCGAGGTGCTGCACCAGGAGCCATTGACCCCCTTCATCAGGAAGCAGCCCGAACCGGAGGGTGGCGCTACCCATCCGCGCCGAGCGGGCAGCGATCCTGAAGTCGCAGGCCAGAGCCAGCGAGAACCCCGTCTGGATCGCGAAGCCGTTGACTGCTGCCACCGTGAGTTTGTCCAGGTTGCGCACTGCGGTGTTCACCGCCTGGGAGATGGTCCGCAGACCGTTGTAGGTACCCAGGGCATTGTGGTGGCCCCCAAAAATCGGCGGCATGTGGCTGGCCATCGCCTCCTCGTACCCCTTGAGGTCGTCCCCGGCCCAAAAGGCCCGCCCCGTCCCGGTAAACACGACGACCCTGACCTCGTCGTCCATCTGACACTGGGTCAGTACCTCCACGAGGTCCCGCTTCATCCCGACCGTTGCCGCGTTCATCGCCTCTGGCCGATTGAAGGTGATCGTCAGCACCCCAGCCTGGTCCAGAGCTACGTCGAACCCCTGGTAGTCACCATTGTCGATGCCCATTGCGCCCCCTCGAACTGTGTCCCCGTCCCGGCAACGCTAGCGTCCGAGACCGTGCCCCGACCGACTCGTTCAGCGTCTCGCTACCAGCCCTTCGACGGTGTCCTGATGCTCCGTCTCGACATCGATCGCCCCGAGGGGGCCCGCACCTACTACGTCACACCGTTCGTGACCGATGGGGATCGGTTGTTCATGTTCGACGAACCGGGCGACCGCAGCGATGCATTCGATGACCTCCTCCTCGGTCACGGCGTCACCGTGTCGTCCCATCCGACGGGGTCCCTAGCCGTGTCCGACGTGGCCCGGCGGGCGAACCCCGTCGAGGAAGCATGGGCACGGGACGCGTGCACGGCCCGTTTCTTCTACGACCAAGCCCTGCAGGACACGGCTCAGCTCGGCACCCTCGTCGTGCTCGGGCCGCCCTTGGACCACGCCACCGACGAAGGGAACGTCTCGTGAAGGTTGCCATCGGATTCGGAGGTGCGGCGTCGGGCCGGACCCGCGAATGGGAGGACACCGTCGACTTCCTACGCGAGGCGGAACGAATGGGGGTCGACATCCTGTGGTCGGCGGAAGCCTGGGGCATGGACGGGGTGACCTCACTTGCCTACCTCGCAGCGGTCACCGAGCGGGTGCAACTCGGTACCGGCATCCTGCAGATCTCGGCCAGGACACCGGTCATGACAGCAATGACCGCCCTGAGCATGGCCGCCATCAGCGACGACCGTTTCATTCTCGGGCTCGGTGTCTCGGGGCCCCAGGTCGTCGAGGGCCTTCACGGTGTGCCCTTCGCCCGGCCCTTGGCCCGGATGTCCGAGACAGTCGACATCATTCGCCAGGCGTTCGCCGGTGAACGGATCTCGTACCAGGGTGAGCATCATCATCTTCCACTCCCCGGTGGTCAGGGCAAGGCACTCCGCCTCGCCCAGCCAGCCAACGACCAGATTCCGATCTGGCTCGCCACCCTGGGCCCAGCATCCCTGCGCTACACCGGGGAGGCGGCCGATGGCTGGGTCGGCACCTGCTTCGTGCCGACGGGCGCTTCGGCGACCCTGGGCCACGTGATCGACGCTGCCCGAAGCGCTGGGCGCGATCCCGACCAGCTCTCGTATCAGGCTGGCGGTGCCGTGCAGTTCGGTGATGACCTCGAGGCGCTGATCGCCCCTCGCCGCGCCGGAGTCGCGTTCACCCTCGGGGCCATGGGTTCTGCCACCACCAACTTCTACAACGACGCCTACGCCCGCGGCGGGTTCGCAGACGCATGCAGGGAAGTCCAATCACTGTGGCTGGACGGCCGTCGGGACGATGCCGCCGCAGCTGTACCCGACGAGCTGGTGCTGCAGACGAACTTCCTGGGCACTATCGAGCAGGTCACCGATCGGGTGCATGCCTATCACCGGGCTGGCATCAACGTGTTGCGGGTGCAGCCCGAGGGGACCACTGCCCAGGAGCGCCTCGACACCCTGGGGCAGGTCGTTGACATCGTGCGCGGGGTGAGCGGCCCGTGACAGACCTGCTCACCCGACCACTGGTCCTGCTGGATCTCGACGGCACCATCTCCGAGCCCCGTGTCGGCATCCGCAATGGCTACCGGGCAGCATTCGCAGCAGTCGGACTACCGGCCCCAGCCGATGCCACGATCGACTCCTGGATCGGCCCACCCCTACGGGAGGCCTTCCCCGCCCTCGGCATTCCCACCTCCCGCGTCGAAGATGCCCTCGCCGCGTACCGCTCCGTCTACAACCACACGGGCTGGCAGGAGAATCATCTGTACCCGGCGATGCCTCATGTCGTGCGGACCTTGGCCACTCGGGGTCCAGTGGCCCTGGCGACCGCCAAGCCGACGGCTATCGCGACCCGCATTCTCGACCATTTCGGCCTACTCCCCCACTTTTCGCTCGTCGGCGGGGCGAGCGATGACAGTTCGCGTGACTCCAAAGCCGCCGTCATCGCCCACTGCCTGGAGCGCCTCGAGATCGGCAGCGCAGCGGCGGTGATGGTGGGCGACCGGGCGGGTGACGTCCTCGGGGCTGCCGCCTGTGACATCCCGGCCATCGGGGTCACCTGGGGTCATGGGTCGCGATCGGAGCTATGCGACGCCGGCGCGATCGAGGTGGTCGACCACCCGGATCAGTTGCTCGACCTCCTGCGATGACGCACCCACCCTCCGAATGGAGGCGATGTCGGCGGTACGAAAGCTGGCCAGCCGAACCGACCACGAGTCGACGTAGCCTCTGCCGTTGGTCGCGAAAAAGGTGGTGAGGGGGCCCTCCAGCTCATAGGTGTCGGCCTCGGCGATCGTCTCGGTTCGCCCGTCTGCGTGGATCAGCTGGAAGGTCATACGGCAACGGTACGAAGGTGTCCCTGTGGGTAGCTAGACCCATAAGGTTGTGACTTTTCCGTGGACGACCGGTGGATGTGGAACATGTCCTCCACAGCGCGCCTTGCCAATATCATGCAAGGCGAAGTTCGTCGGGGCCCGGGGAGGCTGAGATGTCCGAGCGCAAGATCACGTTCGAGGATCAGGAACTACGTGAGCGCCTCACGGCTCTGCAATATCACGTCACCCAAGAAGCGGGCACTGAGCGGGCCTTCACCGGGGAGACCTGGGACAACAAGGCAGATGGCACCTATCGTTGCGTCGTCTGCGACGAGGAACTCTTCGAATCGACCACCAAGTACGAGAGTGGGTCCGGCTGGCCGAGCTTCTACCAGCCACTCGACACAGCCCGGGTGGAGACCGAGATCGACACTTCCCATGGCATGGTCCGCACCGAGGCCCGCTGCACAGCGTGCGGGTCGCACCTCGGCCATGTCTTCCCAGACGGGCCGCGACCAACCGGAGAGCGGTATTGCATGAACTCGGCCTCCCTGCGGTTCGTACCCGCCGAGGAGGACTGAGCCGACCTCAGCCGGTAGCGCTGACCGTCCGGCCAGGGTTGCCCGTCGGGAACAGTTCGATGATCGCATCGTCGAGCTGCTGCTTGACACCAGCAAGCGGCAGGACGTTCAGTACACCCTGGCCACGCTGGATCAGATCGATGATCTCGTCACCTGAGACGAGCAGCGGTGTGGATCCGCTGATTACCAGGTTGGCGGACGCAACGTCTGCCCCCAGGTTGGTCCGCAGGTAGTCGAACACTTCCCTGACCAACTCGAGGCGGATCCCAGCATCGAGGAGGGTCTTGATGACCTTCAGCTCGAGAAGATCCTGGTAGCTGTACCGCCGACGGCTGCCGCTGCCACTGGCATCGGTCAGCGACGGACGGACCAGGTCGGTTCGCGCCCAATAATCGAGTTGGCGGTAGGTGATCCCCACCAACTCTGCTGTCTTCTTTCCTGAAAAGCCCTCAGCGACGACTCCGTCAGTCACCGTCACACTCCTGTCTGGCAATGGACCCCGATGCTCACGGAGGTCACATTGGTGGAACTACGTCGGTGTGACGACACCATACGTTCCGTCAGGCGGAGAGGCAACCACCATTCGCGCGATATTTCGCGCGCACTGCGCGAAATCCACGCGCGAACCGCGCGAAACCCATGCAGATCAGGCCCTAAGGCCAGGCCAATGTGCGCGCGTTCCGCGCGAATTTCACGCCTGTCGACGGCGATCAGGCCGAGAAGTCGTCCGGACTCACCCCGTCGAGGAACTCCTTGAACTCGTCGAGGAGTTCCGATGGATCCTCATCCGAGCCGTCGCCCTCCGCCTCCTCAGCGCCATCGAGCAGCTGGCCAGCCTCCGCGATCACCTCTTCAGCGGCGAAAATCCGAGCTCCGGTACGCACGGCCAGGGCGACGGCATCACTCGGTCGAGCCGATACGACCTTCGTCTCGCCGGCCACCTCGAGTTCGATTTCCGCAAAGAAGGTCCGGTCCCGTAGTTCGGTGACCGTCACCTTGGTCACCTCGGCGCCCAACTCACCTAGCATCGAGGCCATCAGGTCGTGAGTGAGCGGCCGGGCCATGCGGATGCGCTCGATCCCCCGATAGATGGCCTGCGCCTCGGGCGTATCGATCACTACAGGGAGCACCCGACCAGGGCCCGTGGTTTCTCGTAGGAGCATGACTGGACTGTTCGACGGCATCTCGACCTGGACAGCGAGCAACTCCATCTCGACCATGAGAGCACCCTAGCCCGATGATCAGCCGGAAGAACCCCGGTCCTCGGCTCGTTCCCCCAGGTATTCGGCGAGCGCAGCTCGCATCATGGCCGACCGCAGACGCTCGCCGAGGACCGCCATACGCTCGAGTTGCTGTCGAGCCTCGGTGCGGGCTTCGGGTCGGCGCTGCTGGATGACGGGCATGATCGCCTGCTCGAACACCGATGCCTCCCGTTCGGCAGCCGTCCGAAACATCCGCAGGTGCCGGGCTTCCACACCGTGGGCACCGAACTCCTTGGCCACCCTGGCGACGAGCAAGGCCTCGCCGTCGTAGTAGGTGGTGGGCCCGAGCCTCCGGGCTCGCAGTAGTCCGTAGGTCTCCAGGTCACGAAGCTGCAATGGCGTCAACCCACTGGCCGACGCCAGTTCCTCCGAACTGAGGCTCACCGAGGTCAGGTCCGGCGACAGCGGGGTCGAGTGGATCGGGTCGTTGGTGCGCGACACCGAGACCTGGGTGGTTGCAGGTGCGGGTTCGGGGCTCTCCGGCGGTGGCTCGGGCGCCGTTTCGGCAGGGGCGCGGAGATGGTCTCCGGCCTCGACCCGCTGCCGGATCACCTTCAACGGTAGGAAGTGATCCCGCTGCTGGGTCAGGATCCAGGTCAACTTGTCGATGTCGGCTTGGGCGAACTTCCGATAACCGGAGGGTGTCCGCTCCGGTTCGATCAACCCCTGCGCCTCGAGGAAGCGGATCTTGGAGATGGTGACATCGGGAAAGTCGTCCTGCAGCAGACGTAGCACGTCACCGATGGAACGATGGTCGGCCATCGTCATGGTCCCGTGGAGCCGAGGAGATACAACAACTTGAACTTACCGACCTGTACCTCGTCGCCATTGGTGAGCATTACCTCACCATCGATCCGCCGGCCGTTGACGTAGGTTCCGTTCAGGGAGCCGACATCGCTCAGCGTGTAGCCCGTCTCTGTGGCCACGAGGTCGACGTGGCGGCGTGACACCGTGATGTCGTCGAGGAAGACGTCACTGTCTGGGTGGCGACCGACGGTCGCCCGATCCCCGGCGATCGGGAAGCGGGTACCGGCGCGATGGCCAGCCGTGACGACCAGGAAGGCCACGCCACCGGTGTGGCCCTCGACCTCAGGCGATACGTCGAGTCCCTCGGTGTGGTGATCGTGGTGGGCCTGGAGTTCGGACCCACAACTCGAGCAGAAACGCGATCCCGGTGGATTCTCGTGTCCACACTGATTGCAGAAGATCGAGGCCACACTCACTCCTCAGCGATCAGAGCCTCGTAGCCGGCCGCATCGAGCAGCGCGTCGAACTCGGCAGGATTCGATGGACGAATCACACAAATCCACCCATCACCATAGGGCGCAGCGTTGACGAGCTCGGGTTGCTCCTCGAGCGTGGTATTGACCTCCACCACCTCGCCACTCATCGGCGCGAACACATCGGAGACCGACTTCGTCGACTCGATCTCGCTGAACGATGCATCAGCAGCCACGACCGCACCCAACTCGGGCAATTCGACGAACACGACGTCGCCGAGCGCGTCCTGGGCGTAATCGGTGATACCGACCCGGACGAGGTCACCTTCCCTCCGCACCCATTCATGGTCGGTCGAGTACCGGAGTTCGGCGGGCACGCTCATGACAGGAACGCTACCGGATCGGGGCCCTCTCGCCAGAGCGCAACGGCTGTCACTGGCCCTCGGTTGCGGACGACCGGCCGGCTCGCAGGGCAGCGCGGGCGGCCGGGACGTAGCCCAGGGCCGAGTAGTAGTGAATGGGCAGCCCTACCAGGGCGCAGATCCAGCCCCCCACGTTGAACGCCTCGGCCAGACCGATGTCGCTGCCTCCTGCCAGGAAGAACGGGAAGGCGAACATCATCGCAAAGGTCCCCGTCTTACCCCACCAGGTCACCTCGATGCGGTGGGCACCCAACACCGCCAGCACCACCGCCACCAGGGCGACTAGCCCCTCCCTGACGAGGGCGGTGACAGCGATCCACAGCGGAACCGATCCATCGATGGCCACACCCAAGACACCAACCAGCAACAGGAGACGATCAGCGGTCGGATCCAAGATCTTGCCGAGTTCGCTCACCTGGTCGAATCGTCGCGCGATGTATCCGTCGACCCAGTCGGTTGCCCCCAACACCCCCAGCACCACCGCCGCTGCCCACCGGTCGTCGAGGCCGAACAGCACCCACCAGAACAGGGGGATACAACACAGCCGGGCAACGCTGATCAGATTGGGAACGGTGAAGGGCCGCCAGTCCACCCCGGCATCGTAGGTCCCGCGGTGCACTCGTCAGCGGCCATAGTTGCACCATGCCAACCATCTTCTCGATGATCATCGCCGGCGATCTGCCCGGCACCTTCGTCTGGCGCGACGACCGCTGCGTCGCATTTCTGTCGATCAACCCGCTGGCTCCGGGCCACACCCTGGTCGTCCCCGTCGACGAGATCGACCATTGGCTCGACGCTCCACCAGACCTCCAGGCGCACCTGTTCGACGTGGCCCGCCAGATCGGCGACGCACAGGTCACCGCCTTTGCTCCGGCACGGGTCGGGCTGATCGTCGCAGGCTTCGAGGTGCCGCACCTACACATCCACGTTGTCCCCACCATGACCATGGCCGACCTCGACTTCGCCAATGCAGCGACCAGCGTCGTCCCCGACGCCCTCGAACAAGCGGCCACTGCGATCACCGGAGCCCTCAGGACGGCCGGCGCGCCAGGCGCCCTCTGATCGTTCTCTGCCCGGCCATTGGGTAGGACTTTCCAGCAACGACCGGCGACCCGTACCGTTGAGACAATGTCGACTGCTCCCACGGCCCGGATCGATGGTCCGACCGGCTGGCTCGTGGCATCGGCGGCCTGCCTGCTCAACGCTTGGTCCTTCGCCACCTTCTACGCCTACGCCACCGCTGTGCAGCAGGTGCGGGACGAGTTCTCGGCCAGCCTGTCGTCATTCGGGTTCGTGTTCGGCCTCACGATGTTCGGCGTTTTCTGCTGCGGCCTGGTGACGGGGCCCCTCGTCGACCGCTTCGGCGCCCGACCGCTCGTGCTGAGCGGTTCGGTGTTCATCACCGCCGGGCTCTACCTCTCGGCCCAAGCGACCAGCCTGATCGGGGTCTACGTGACCTACAGCATCGGGGTAGGCGCCGGCATCGGCTTGTACCTGGTGCCCATCACGGCGGCGGTGAGCGGCTGGTTCGACAAGCGCCGGGCCAGCGGCCTGGGACTGTCCACGGCCGGCATCGGTATCGGCACACTGACCGTGCCCATCTTCGAGCGAATGATCAACTCCATCGGGTGGCGATCCTCGTTCGAACTGATGGCCCTCGGCTCCCTCGGGGTCTACCTGCTGGCCGGTGTGGCCATGCGTCCACCACCGTCCCGCCCGATGCCCAACGCGGCCGCCGACCGAGCCCATGTCGTTCGCTCGATGCGCACTCCAGAATTCGCCCGCCTGTACTTCAGCGGCCTGGCCATGTCACTGGCCTTGTTCGCCCCCTTCGTGTTCCTCTACGACTACGCAACCGAACGTGGCGTGTCAGGACCACTGGCCTCCGCCCTGATCACGCTGCTGGGGGTCGGCAGCGTGGTCGGGCGTCTGGGAATCGGCCCCTTCGCCGAACGGGTCGGCGTGCTTCCCTCCGTCGTGTTGGCCTTCGCCGTCCAACCGGTCGCCTACCTGATCTGGCTCGCCGCGGGAGGAACCTACGGGCTGATGGCCCTCTTTGCGCTGGTCCTGGGCGTCGGGTACGGCGGCTACGTCGCCCTCAGCCCCACTGCAGCGGCCCAGTGTTTCGGACTGCAGGGTCTCGGGCGCCTTCTCGGCGTGCTGTACACCTCCGCAGGTACGGGCGCCCTGTTCGGGCCGCTCATGTTGGGGATGGTGATCGAACACGCCGGCTATCGGACCGCCATCCTGTTGTCCGTCGGCCTTGGCGGGTTGGCGACCGCGATTGCGATTCCCCTCTGGCGCGATATTCGACTCGGTACTCGAGCGCCCGGCCACCGACGCAATGGGTCGCCGGAACCGCAGGTCTTCGCGGTCGAATGGGTCATCGACCTCGATGCTCCCCCACCCGATCGGGCCGAGGCGTTGGCCCCCGGCCGGTCGAGCAGCGACCGATCGCCTCAGTCCATCTCGGGGGCGGGCTCGTAGGGCTCGATCAAGGCCGGCCCGTTGTTGCGCACATTGCCAACGAGGGGATCGACCCCGTAGGCCGCCAACAACCCTTCAGGCGCAGGGACCAGCAAGGCTTTGAGGTGATCGACGTCCTCGTTCCCCGGGTCGAGCCATTCCTCCCAATGCCGACGGGCAAGCAGCACGGGCATGCGGTCGTGGATGGGTTGCATGAAGCCATTGGCCTCGGTGGTGACGACGGTCACCGAGTGAAGGGCCTCGCTCCAGTCACGGCCCGGACCCCGCCATTGCTCCCACAGACCGGCCATGGCCAACGGTTCTCCATCCCCCCGATGGATGAACACGGGCTGTTTCGCGGGCCGCCCCCTATGAGGATCAGTCGACGTACGCCATTCGTAGAAACCCGTGGCCGGCACCAGACAGCGTCGCCGCCGAAAGGCGGCCCGAAACGCCTGCTTGGAATCGACGGTCTCGGCGCGCGCGTTGATCATCCGGTTGCCGATGCGCTCCTCCTTGGCCCACGATGGCACCAGACCCCAGCGGAACGTGTCGAGACGTCGTCCCGGACTCCCACTGTCGGACCGATCCCCCACCACCGCATACACGTCCATTGTCGGGGCGACGTTGAAGTTCCGAGGAAGATCGACCTCGGGCACGGCAGTACCGAAATAACCAGCCAGGTCAGCCGGAGCCGTCGCTGACACAAACCGTCCGCACATTCGGTCAGGCTACGCTCATCGGCCGTGCGCGTCTCGGTGCCAGCCTCCACAGCCAACCTCGGAGCAGGGTTCGACTGCCTCGCCCTCGCGCTCGAGGAACGTTTCCATCTCGATGTGGGTGAGCCCCATGGACCGCACAGCGTTCCTGTGCCCGCCGGGCATCCCGCTGCGGTCGCCTTCGCCCAGGCCCAGGGAAGTGGTGACATCTACTTCACCTCGACGATCGCTCCGGGCAGGGGCATGGGGTACTCGGGGGCAGCCCGAGTGGCCGGGCTCGCCGCAGGCTGGCTGTCCCGGTGCGGTTGGATAGACCACCCAGAGGTCTGCCAACTTGCCAGTGACCTGGAAGGGCACGCGGACAATGCAGCCGCATCGGTGTACGGCGGCCTGGTCGTTGCTGCCGCTGGCCGGGTGATTCGAATGAAGCCCCCACTCGGGGTGCGCGCCGTGATGTGGGTGCCCGATAGTGCAACGTCGACCGCCAAGGCTCGCAGCACCCTGCCCGATCAGGTTTCCCTGGCCGACGCGGTCGAGAACATCGGTCGGGCGTCGCTGATGGTGGCCGCCCTGGCCACGGGCGATCTCGCCGCCATCAGAGACGCCTGCCAGGACCGACTGCATCAGCAACTTCGCCTCGCCAACCGACCGGAGTCGACCACTGCGTTGGAGGCGGCCGCCAACCACGAATTGGCGCTCGGGGCCTGGCTCAGCGGATCGGGACCGTCGGTGGCCGTGCTGGCCGAAGCTGAGCACGCGCCCACGGTTGCCGACGCCCTCCCGAATTCCGGACACACCAAGGTGCTGCCCATCGCCACGTTCGGCATCCGAGTGGGAGCTGGAGCCGAACTCGACTGACGCCCCCTGCACCAGATGGGCGAACAGCGCAGCGCCGCGGCCGGACTCCCGAGAGGAACAGGGGGCTGCGCCCGACGTGGCTCCCACTCAGCCGGGGGCCTCGACGGCGGCCGCTCAGGCCATCGCGGGGCACGCCTCAGACAACGCAGCGGCGGCCGACGTATAGGCCTGAAGGGCGACTGCCGCCCTGCGTCGACCGTCGAGCATGTCGGGTCCCATCGCATACAGGTCGCGCGCCGTGGGTCGGAGCACCTCGACCACGGCACCGGCGTCGAGGCGTCGAACATCCGCATCGGTCTGCCAGCGGGTCAGGACCCTGATCCCGTGCCACGGACTGCTCACGTCGTGGATTCGCTCGGTGGACAGCGGCGAACTGATGATCACTTGATCGAACGAACGGCCCGCCAACACATCTACGTTGTCGGCGGAGTGCACACCACCATCGAGGTAGTCCCGTTCCCCGATCCTCACCGGAGCCACCACACCGGGAACCGCACAGGACGCAGCGACCGCCGCACCAATGGTCTCCTCCCCGGCTCCGTCGAAGACCCGCCGCCGTCCACTCGTCATGTCCACGGCACAGACCTCGAGGAAGGGGCGTCCCGGCCATGCCCAACTGGAGGACCCACGCCGCCTCGTGAACGTGAGGGCATCCACGAGATCACGTAGCCGGTCTGCGGGTACGACTCCCCGTGGAAGCAGCGAAGCAGCAACCGTGCCTGGCGCCACACTGCCGGGCTCGAGTAGGGCTCGGATGGGAAGCATCGGAGCGAAGGGGGGCCCGAAGGAGCTGCGGTGGGGCGTGTGTGGCCCGAGGCGTGCTCGAACGTCCCCGAACAAACGCTGGCCCTCGGGGCTGAGTTGCTGACCGGTTTCCCGGCGGTACAGGTCATCGGGGTGCAGGCCCGCACCGAGCAGCACTGCGCTCAGGGCCCCTGCGGACGTGCCGACGATGACGTCGACCCCACGGGCATCGATGCCCCGGGTGTCGAGAAGAGCCTTCACCACACCAGCGTGAAAGGCTCCGCCGAGCACCCCGCCCGAGCCCAACACCAGGGCAACCGAGCCCGACGCCCGGTCCTGGCTCATCAGACTGCCGCTGCGTGTGCTTGCTGGTTGGACCGGGGCTCGTCGAGCCTGCGACTGCGCGCTGCGATCCACTCCGACATCGCTGGCATGCACCGACGCCGACCTCCGCTTCCGACGATCAACCCGACGTGTCCGGCGGGGAGTTCGGTTTCGGTCACGTCGACCGACCCGACGAGCTCACCGAGCCCCCTGGTCGACGTGGGCGGCACGATGTGGTCCCGCTCTGCGATCACGTTATGGAACGGAACCGTGATGTCGGCGAGGTGACGGGGTCGGCCGTCGATCACGATGTCGTCGTTGACGAACCCGTTGCCATCGACCAACACCTCGGTGCTCTGCACGAACGCCGCTCCAGGGAAGGGAATGTGGTTGCGAGTCCAACTCGTCATCGCCTGGTAGTTGCTCAAGAAGCGATCGTCTTCGAGGTGCTCCCAGAAATCGACGACGGTCGTGAGGTCGGCGGTCGGACTCAGCCCGATGAACCCCGCCCGCACAGTGGAAGCGGGCACATTGCCCGTGTGGTCGAGCAGATGCTGAGGGTCGACACCGTGACGGCCCACGCCCCCCAAGGCTGCGGGCATTTCCGCGAAGTCGACGGGGGTGGCCATCACCGTCAGGGTGTTGATCGGGTCGCTCGTATGACGGGACGCATACAGCAGCGAGAGCACCCCGCCGTAGCAGTATCCGAAGACGTTGACCCCCTGGTGCCCACCGAGTCGATCGACCTCGGCAACCGCCGCCGGCAGGAGAATGTCGGCATAGGTCGAAAGGTCGAAGCCTGCCTCGGCTTCGTCCGGCACCCCCCAATCGAGCAGGAAGACATCGAAACCGGCGTCACGGAGATGCTCCACGAAGCTGTTCCCAGGCTGGAGGTCGAGGATGAACGAACGACTGACCAGACTCATCACCAACAGCAGCGGCTCACCCACCGTGACGGCATCGCTGCGGTAGCGGTACAACACCGATTTACCTGACCGCCAGACTGCGTCACGTGGTGTCGCTCCGGTCGCGGCCCGATCGATGCCCAGCATGTGACGGGTGAGGTTCCACGACCGCTTGACCCCACGCGTCATCTCCCGGGCAAGAAATCCCATGGGATCGGCGAACACGTCAGCCACCGTGTCGGACGGGTTACTCGCCATCAACTGGCCCTGCTGAACGACTCGCCAGCCGGCCGCTCTTGCGCACCGTCGGCTTCCCACAGGGGTTCACGGACCACAGTGGGACGCGTGATCGTGGTCTCGGCCTCGGACGCCGATGCAGCCAACCGAGCGACCTCAGCGCTGAGACGGGCGATCTCGGTTCGAAGTTGGCGGACGTCGCCAGCGGCAGGGAGATTCCATGCGTGGAGCCATTGACGGCTCAGCCGTTCGGTCTCGGCCATGACGGCCTTGCTCACTGAGAGGCTCACGGCAATGACATCCCTCACCGCATCAGATCCAGCGATCTGCTCGAGCATCGGAGCGCTGGCGCGCTCCCACTGGTCGTACATCGCTCGCCACTGCCCTGGCATTGTTTCTCCCACTCGCCACCCGCTGCGGGTGTGCTCACGAACGAAGAGGGTAATTCATTGCATGACGTGCAACATCTATCGTTGAAATAGAAATGTGAGATATTTACCATCTATTGTAGAGATGCTTACCCACCTGTACGTCCCGTGTGAAGATCCCCTGCCCCAAGGGAGGATCTGACCGGTGGCTGTGCCAAGCTAACCGGAATGTCCGGCGCGCAATGGTCCACTGACGCCCCTGGGTCGCAGCCCACACACGGCCCTCAGCCGACGATGTCGCTCTCGGACCAGTCCTCCCCAGACCCCACCCTGCGACTCATCGCCCTGTGGCGGGCCATCCGTCTCGGCCCGACCGTCGATCGCCTACGACACCACGTACTCGAAGCCGGGGAACACAGAATCGACCTCAACCAATTCCGCATCCTCGATGCGGTGGCAGCGCACGGCCCCTGCCCCGTGCGGGAACTCGCACGGGTGCTGGGCGTCGAGCCTTCCACGGTGACCCGATCCACCAACCGACTGGAGGGCATCGGTTGGCTCGCCAAACGTCGTGGGGATACAGACGGCCGGGAGGTGCTGGTCGGGCTGAGCCCCGAGGGCGCGCAATTGCACCGCTTTTTCGTCACACGGGCCCTCGCCCTCTACGGCGACGTCCTCTCCGCTTTTTCCGACGAGGAGCGCTCGACGCTGTCGAACCTGCTGGAGCGACTCCTGTCCAGCACCGAGCGTTCGCTCGCCCTGACGTCGCCACCTGGAGAGACCGATGCATGATGTCCTAGCCCCAGGCCTTCTTCCGTCGGCACAGGACCTGCGCGACTGGGTTCGCGGCCATACGGTCCCCGACCTACCCCGCCCTCGCCCAACTGCCATGGCTGCATGGAAGTGGTGGGTAGACGAGGCCGCCTTGCAGATCGAGCTCGCCCTCGGCCGAACCCGCGTCCCCGACGGCTCGTTCCGCCGGCGCCTGCAGAGCGAACTGACCGATGCCTGGCATCTGTTCGACGAGCGGGGATGGCTCGCAGCACCGGCCACCTACCACCAACGGCCGACGGAACCCCTGCTCGACGTGGACATCAGGCGTGCTCGGTCGGGCGGCCATTCCTTCGAACACCTTCGCTTCACCTCCACCTTCGTGCCGCCGGCCGACCAGCCAGGGGCGGCCCGTTGGTCCTCCTATCGCCCTCCCCGGACCGGGCACGCGTGGATGCTCCGACACCCTGGGCCTCCGCGGCCGTGGGTGGTCCTCGTCAACGGCTACCGAACCGGTACCCCCGACGTCGACCTGGCCAGCTTCGGGGCCCAGCGCCTCCACCACCGCCACGGCGTGAACGTCATCTGCGTCGTGATGCCTCTCCACGGACCGCGGGCCATCGGGGCCAGCGGTTCACGAGTGATCCACGCCGGCGCAATGAACACGGTCTTCACCGTCGCCCACGGAACCTGGGACATTCGCCATGTCATCGCCTGGCTGCGCTCGACCTTCGACGCACCCGCGATTGCCATCAGCGGGATCAGCCTCGGTGGCTACATCGCCGCCCTGGTCAGCGGCCTCGAGGAAGACCTCGCCGCAGTGATCGCCGGGGTTCCCGAGTCCGACCTGGTCAGGGGACTTCGACGCCAGATGGACCCTCTCCTACCCCCGTTCTACGAGCAGTGGGGTTTGTCGTGGGAGCCGCTCTCGCAGGTACTCGGCGTGGTATCGCCCTTGTCCTTCCCATGCCGGGTACCGGCCGATCGCCGCTACATCTATGCCGGACTGCTCGACCGTTGGGTACGTCCGGGTAACGTCCACACCCTCTGGCAACACTGGGGAGAGGGCAGCATCTGCTGGTACGAGGGCTCACACCTGTCGTTCGCATTCGAGCCTTCGGTGCGACGCTACGTTGATCAGGCCATGCTGGAGACGTTCGAGTGGGCCGACAGGGGTCAGAGCCGCTCGACGTGACCGAGGACCTCGAGGCGATGGCGTACCACCTTGCCTGTCGTGGTCATGGGGAGTGACTCCACGACGAGGTACTCGCGAGGCACCATGAATGCGGCCAGCCGGCGCCGCGCGAACTCGTCCAATTCGGGCACCCCTCCGCCCGTCCCCGAGCGGGGCACCACGAACGCCACCACCCGCTGACCGAATTCTTCGTCCTCGACTCCGACTACTGCGGACTGCTCCACCCAGGGGTGCTGATCCAACACCTCCTCGACCCGGCTCGGAAAGACATTCTCCCCACCGGTGACGATCATGTCGTTCACTCGGCCCTCGACGTAGAGCAGTCCGTTCTCGTCGAGGAATCCGAGGTCGCCGGTTGCCATCAGCGTGCCTGTCCGCTCTCGGTCGCTTCCATCGCTGTACCCCTCGAACTGCATGGTGCTCGCCAGATGGACCCGACCGCGTCGTCCGGCGGGAACCGGCATGTGCTGCTCGTCGAGAATCCCCACGGCGACCCCCCTGGGTGGACGACCGACCGTGCCTGGGGCTCGACGCAGGTCGTCCGGTCCAGCGACGGTGCCCAAGCCTGTTTCCGTCGACCCGTAGAAGTTGTAGAGCGCGTCTCCGAACCGATCCATCCAGCGCACTGCGAGCTCACCGGGGAGAACGTTGCCACTGCTGAGCACCATCCGAGGCGCCTGCACACCTGCCATCGTGGAGCTGTCCCGAAGGAGACGTCGCAGCATGAGCGGCACGACGGCCACCACATCGAACCTGTACCGACTCATCGCGTCGAGCGTCGTCGCAGTATCGAACCGTCGCTGGAGGTGCAGGGTGGACCCGGTCCCCATCGCCATCATGAGCTGGCTGAGGCCCCACGCATGGAACAGGGGCGGTCCGATGAGGTAGCGATCGCCTACCCGGTACGGGACCGCGGCCAGCACGCTCATCGCTTCGATCCCGGTCAGCCTTCCCGATCGGCAGGCGCCTTTGGGCGGGCCAGTCGTCCCCGAGGTCAGCAAGACCAACTGGCCCGGGCGCCGGGAAACTGGGGACATGCGCGGCCTGCGGGTCAGTTGGGCGATCGATTGCTCACCGCCACCGTCAGCGATCACCACCGGAACTCGGACCGCTGCGTCATGAACAGCCGGGAGGAACTCCTCGTCCACCACCAGCATGGAAATCGCCTCGCTGCCGACCACCTCGGCCAGGTTGGCGGGAGGCAGCGCCGTGCTGAGGAGCACCACGTCGGCCCCGGCCCGTTCGGCAGCTGCGTAGCTGACGACAAATCCTCGGTGGTTTCGGCACAGAATCCCGACCGCACCGCGGTCCTCATCCACGGCTTCCCTGATGTGGGCGGCGAGCGTGGAAGCCGTCCGGTCGAGCTCCCAGTAGGCCACTGCACCACGATCGTCGACCACCGCAGTGCGGAACGGGAACCTCAGCGCTGCGGCACCGATCATCGCTCCCAGACCCGAGCCCCACCGCAGCATGGCGGCCGCACGGGCCGAGTTCAGGAAGGGATCCAGGGCTCCAAGGCGCATCGCCACGTCGGCGCCCCGGGCAACTTCGGCGACCAGCGAGTCACCGAGATCAGTGGCCCAGGTGCTCAGGACCCGCCATCTCCTGCTCGGTCCGCCCGGAAGTTCCGGTAGACGCTCAACAGGGCAAACTTCTGTTCGTCGGTGAGGTCAGGATCAGCCTGCACAGCCTCGACCACCGTCGGGATGGCGCCCCCTTCGTCGATGAGGCCCGCATACGACAGCAAGGTCTCTGCCCGGACGTTGAGGGCACCAGCAAGGGCCTTGAGCACGCGCACCGAGGGCTCGTGCAGCCCACGCTCCAACTGGCTGACGTACGGATCCGACAACGACGTGAGCTGAGCCAGCTGTCGCTGACTCAGCTCCATCATCTTGCGCTGGGCCTTTATGAACTCACCCAGGGCTCCGAGGCCCGGCGTTGATCCGGGCGACGCACTCACTTCTTCGAGCTGGTGGCCGCAGCAGCGTTCTCGGGACGTTCCCAGACCTGCACGATACGAGCCGCGAAGTCCTTGTTGGCCTCGTGGAGCTGACCCATGAAACCGAAGTACGTCTCGACCATCTCGGCCGGCCGGGGCAGGTACTGCGCGAAGGGGGAGGAGAAGTCGGGCATCGAGCCCATGACCGAGTCGGCCATACGCTCGTTGACGGAGATGACCTGCTCCTGCAGGGTCTTCATCTGCTCGATGGAGCGATTCTGGGCTTCCTTGATGCTGTCCATGACTGCCATGAGTGCCTCCGGGGCAAAGGGGGAATGCATGACATACTACGCACCGATCGCACTCTTCCCAACCTCGATGCGAAGAAAATTTCGCACCGGTTGCCTCAGCCCACCACCACATTCACCAGCTTGCCTGGCACCGTGATCACCTTCCGGATCTCGGCCCCGCCCGTCAGTTCAGCAATGCGCGGGTCGGCCAGCGCGGCTGCTGCGAGCGCGTCACCATCGAGTTGGGTGGCCACCTGTATGCGAGCCCTGACCTTGCCATTCACCTGGACGGGAACCTCCACGGTCTCCTCCGTCAGCAGGTCGGGATCGGCGACCGGGAAGTCCTCGTACACGATCGAGGTGGTGTGTCCCGACCGCTCCCACAACTCCTCGGCGAAGTGAGGGACCAATGGGGCCAACATCAGGGTGAGCGCATCGGCCACCGCGCGGGGGGTCGGGCCGTCGTAGCGGGTGAGGTCGTTGTTGAGTTCGGTCAACCTGGCGATGGCCGAATTGAACCTGAGATCCTCCATCGCCGAGGTCACCGCATCGATCGTCCGATGGGTGGCCCGCCACAGGTCTGGCGGTGGTGCAGCATCGTCGATGGCGCAGGCGCCGGTGTCCTCGTCGACAAGGTTGCGCCACACCCGCTGGAGCAGACGATGGCTCCCGATGACCGACTTGGTCTCCCACGGCCGATCCTGATCCAACGGTCCCATGAACATCTCGTAGAGCCGCAGGGTGTCGGCGCCGAACGCGGCGTACATGTCGTCGGGGGTCACCGAGTTCTTCAGCGACTTTCCCATCTTCCCGAACTTGCGGGTGACCTCCTGGCCCTCGAAATAAAAGCGGCCGTCCCGTTCCACCACGGCCTCGGCATCGACATAGATCTCACGCGCGTCCTGAAATGCGGCCGCCTGGATATACCCCTGGTTGTAGAGCCGCTGGAACGGCTCGGGGCCCGACACGTGACCGAGATCGAAGAGCACCTTGTGCCAGAAACGGGCGTACAACAGGTGGAGCACAGCGTGCTCGACGCCTCCCACGTAGAGATCGACACCACCGACCCTTCCCTGAGCATCCGTCATCCAGTACTGCTCGACGCCAGGGTCAACCAAGACCTCGTCATTCGTGGGATCGAGATACCGCAGGTAGTACCAACACGACCCTGCCCACTGGGGCATCGTGTTCAACTCGCGCACGACCTCACGATCGCCGCGACCGTCTCCGAGGTCGTAGTGGGTGTGGACCCACTCAGTGGCCCGGCCGAGCGGAGGTTCGGGCTCGGACTGCTCGTCGAGCGCCCGGGGAGCCCAGTCGATCAACTCGGGGAGCACGACGGGAAGCTGATCCTCGGGAACCGCGAGTGGAAGACCCATCTCGTCGTACACGATGGGGAACGGCTCACCCCAGTATCGCTGGCGGGAGAACAACCAGTCTCGCAACTTGTAGGTGATCGCGCCCCGGCCACGATCGTGCTCCTCGAGCCATCCGATCATCGCCGCCTTGGCCGGCCCGACTTCCATACCGTCGAGGAAGTCACTGTTGATGGCCGGGCCATCTCCCACGTAGGCCTCACCGTCGAACCCAGCGGGGGGTTCCACGGTCCGCACGATGTCGATCCCGTACAGCGTGGCGAAGTCCCAGTCCCGTTGATCCTGGCCGGGCACGCTCATCACCGCCCCCGTGCCGTAGCCCATGAGCACGTAGTCCGAGATGAACACGGGAACCCGTCGACCGTTGACGGGAACCACACACTCGACCCCTAGGTACACACCCGACTTGGTGTTGTTCTCCTGCCGATCGAGATCAGACATCTCGGCGACCCTGCGTCGATACGCAGCCACCGCCTCGGCGGGGGTGGCCGCCCCCGCAGTCCACAGGTCCGGGGTTCCCTCAGGCCAGGCCGCCCCCACGAGGCGGTCCACCAACGGATGTTCAGGGGCCAGCACCATGGCGGTGGTGCCGAACAGGGTGTCGGGCCTGGTCGTGAAGACTTCGATGACTTCCTCATCCGAGCGACCCTGCACCTCGAAGGAGATATGCGCCCCTTCGGACCTTCCGATCCAGTTGCGCTGCATCGTCTTGATCGAATCGGTCCAATCGAGGAGGTCGAGGTCGCTCAAGAGACGGTCGGCGTAGGCCGTGATCCGCATCATCCACTGCCGCATGGGGCGACGGAACACCGGGTGGTTGCCTCGTTCGGACCGCCCGTCGGCAGTCACCTCCTCATTGGCCAGCACCGTCCCCAGGGCGGGGCACCAGTTCACTGGGGCCTCCCCCAGGTAGGCCAGCCGATGGTGTTCGAGTTCTGCCCGTCGCTGCTGCTCGTCCATCTCGGCCCACGAGCCCCCGATGGGTTGGCGGGACCCCCGGTCGAACTCCTCGACGAGTTCGTCGATCGGGCGGGCCACCTGACGATCGGCGTCGTACCAGCTGTTGAAGATCTGGAGGAAGATCCACTGGGTCCACCGGTAATAGGCGACGTCGGTCGTCGCGATACTCCGGCGACTGTCATGACCCAGACCCAGGCGAGCCAACTGCCGGCTCATGTTGGCGATGTTCGCCTCGGTATTCACTCGTGGATGCTCACCCGTCTGACGGGCGTGCTCCTCGGCAGGGAGACCGAACGCGTCGTACCCCATCGTGTGCAGGACGTTGTAGCCCATCATCCGCTTGAAACGGGCGAACACGTCGGTGCCGATGTAACCGAGCGGATGCCCGACATGGAGTCCAGAGCCCGATGGGTACGGGAACATGTCCATCACGAACAACTTCGGCCGTCCAGCCATCGCACCGTCACCGTCGGCCAACAGGCCCGACGGATTGGGGGTGTTGTAGGTGCCCTCGCGTTGCCACCGGTCCTGCCACTTGACCTCGATCTGATCGGCCAGGCTGGCGTCGTAGCGGTGGGCAGGAGTGTCGTCAGGCGCGTCGGGGGGAGTTGGCGTGGTCATGTCGGGCAACAGAATGCCACGCGATCACGTCGGAGCTTCGATTCGGGCCCTCTCTGCAATAGCTTTGGAGCCATGTCCCCCACCCACAGCAACTCCGGTGCCGAGTTCCCACCGACGACCTACGAGGAGTGGGAGGCCGCTGCCTCGGGAGCTCTGCGAGGCCGCCCGGTCGAGGACCTGGCCACCACAACCATCGACGGCATCGTTCGTGCCCCCCTGTACACGGCCGAGACGTCGTCAGGCGCCGACGATCGAGCTGGCCTTCCCGGCGCAGTACCGCACACCCGGGGCGGTCGAGCTGGCGGGACCGTGACGGGCTGGGAAGTCCGTCAGACCCACGACGCAGCCGACCCGGCGGTCAACGGACTGATCCTGCGCGATCTAGAGCGAGGCGTCACCGCCATCACCCTCGTCAATGCGCCGGCCACGGTGGACGAACTCGACGAGGTACTCGCCGGGGTGTACCTGGACCTCGCCCCCGTGCATTTGGGCGCGGGCTCGACAGCCCAGCAGCGCGCAGCCCTTCGATCGCTGCTCGATCGGAGGGGAGTTCCCGGATCGTCGAGTGTCGGTTGCCTCGGCGCCGACCCGTTCGGGTACCCCGACGACGAACAGGATCTCCGATCCCTGGCCGCCGAGGCGGCAGCGCTGGGTGACAACCTCCCCGGGGTTCGCGCCATGGTCCTCGACGGCCGGCCCCTCCACGAGGCTGGGGCCGGCGATGTCCAGGAACTGGGGGCGCTGCTCGCTGCGGGCGTGGCGTGGCTCCGCGCATTGACCGACGCGGGGCTCGATGTGACCGACGCGGCCGCCCGAATGGAGTTCACGGTCACCGTGGGACCCGACCAGTTCGCTTCGATCGCAAAGCTACGGGCCGCCCGCACCTGTTGGTCGCGGATCGTCGAGGCGGCCGGGGGCGATCCCGATGCCGCTCCGATGTTCCTCCACGCCGAAACGGCCTCCGCCATGTTCACCCAGCGAGACCCGTGGGTGAACATGCTCCGCTGTACGACCGCCTGCTTTTCGGCGGCCGTGGGCGGAGCCGACGCCATCACCGTGCTGCCCTTCGACGCCGCGCTGGGGGCCGCAGAAGAGTTCGGGCTTCGGATCGCCCGGAACACACAGCTCATCCTGTCCGAGGAAAGCCACCTCAACGCGGTGATCGACCCAGCCGGCGGGTCGTGGTACGTGGAGGACCTCACCGAAGCGATCGCTCGATCCAGCTGGGCGTTCTTCCAGGACATCGAGCGGCAGGGTGGTCGTGCAGCCGTGAAGGACAGCGGCTGGCTGGAGGCTGCCATTGCCGGCACGAAGCAGGCTCGGACCGAGCAGATCGCAACCCGCGCGCAGCCCATCACCGGCATCAGCGAGTTCCCCGACATCGACGAACGACCTCCCCTCGACCGGGTACCAGCCGTAGCCGAGGACGACCAGCGGTGGGCTGCCCCGTTCGAACGGCTGCGTGATGCTGCCGACCGGGCCGAACGCCGCCCCGAGGTCTATCTGGCCAACCTGGGATCGGTAGCCACCCACACGGCCCGGGCCACCTTCGCCAAGAACCTCTTCGAAGCGGGAGGCATTCGGGCGACGGCTTCACCAGGGTCCACCGAACCGGCAGAGGTCGCTGCGGGGTTCGCCGAGAGCGGCTGCCGGATCGCCTGCATCTGCTCCTCGGATGCCGTCTACGGTGACATCGGTCCAGCGACCGCAGCGGCCCTCGTCGCCGCCGGCGCTTCCCGGGTCTATTTGGCTGGCCCACCTGGAGCCCAGGCCGACGAGCTGCTGGCCGCCGGCGTCGCCGAGTTCGTGCACCTCGGGTGCGACGTGTTGGCCGTGCTGCGCGGCGCACACGACCTCCTGTCATGACAACGACAGGGCCCTCATGGCGCATCACGACCCTGGCAGTGGGCATGGTCATGCTGCTGGTCGCCTGCTCTGGGGGAGGCACCCAACCATCAGGGGCCAAGGACGGGGCCGGCTCCGAGGGTCCAGCGTCCACCGCAGCCACCGATGCCGCCCCGGTCGAGGACGAGCCTGCTGCGGGCGGCGGTTCGCTGTCGAACGACGAGATCGACGAGTTGCTCGATGCCGAGGGAGCCGATGAACTCCTCGCCCCGCTCCTCGCCCTGGGCTTCGGCGACGACGAGGCACGCTGCGTGATGGCGACCGCCCTCCGGGACGGACTCGACGTGCTCGGGGAGATCGATCGGGAGCTGGTCGATCTGATGGTGGGCTGCGGTGTCAGCCTGAGCGAGCTTGCAGCTGCCGGGCTGGGAGTTCCCGAGACCGAACTGGTCAACCAGCTCGAGACCCTCGCTGCTTCGATCAATCCGGAGCTACAGACCGCCCTGCGCGCCAGCGAGGAAAGTCGGGTTGCCATGGCGGGCCTGTTCAGCGCCCAGGGCCTCGACGAGGCAATCGCAATGTGCCTGGTGGAAGAGATCGCAACCATCGAGGATCTGGCCGTGCTGGAAGACCTGAACGCCACCATCGAGATCTTTCTCGGCTGTGGCATCACCCTCGATGACCTGGAAGGTATGGGGTGATCACCCCACTCCGGGTAGCTCGCTAGCCTGACGTCACGCCCGTGGAGGACCGATGACCATCCCCGACTTCACCACGATCGAGCTCGGGACATCCCGAACTGCCGATCTCGAGCAATGGGGCCGAGGCCTGGTCGACCAGACCGGCAAAGCGTCGGACGCGCTCGTATGGGAGACACCTGAGGGAATCGACATCGCTCCCCTCTACACCTCGGCAGACCTCATCGGGCTCGAGGATCAGATCGGTTCCTATCCGGGCTTCGCCCCCTTCCTGCGCGGGCCGTACCCGACGATGTACACGAACCAGCCCTGGACGGTGCGCCAGTACGCCGGATTCTCGACGGCCGAGGACTCCAACGCCTTCTACCGCCGCAACCTTGCTGCAGGGCAAAAGGGCCTCTCGGTTGCCTTCGACCTCGCCACCCATCGCGGATACGACTCCGATCACGAGCGGGTCGCCGGCGACGTCGGCATGGCCGGAGTGGCCATCGACTCGATCTACGACATGCGCACCCTTTTCGAGGGCATCCCGCTCGATCAGATGTCGGTGTCGATGACGATGAACGGTGCCGTGCTTCCCGTTCTCGCGCTCTACGTCGTGGCGGCCGAAGAGCAGGGGGTAGCGCCCGAACAGCTGGCAGGGACCATCCAGAACGACATCCTCAAGGAGTTCATGGTCCGCAACACCTACATCTACCCACCTCGTCCGTCGATGCGGATCATCGGTGACATTTTCGAGTTCACCAGCCAGCGAATGCCCCGGTTCAACTCGATTTCGATCTCGGGCTACCACATGCAGGAGGCCGGAGCGACCGCCGATCTCGAGTTGGCCTACACCCTGGCCGACGGGGTGGAGTACCTCCGGACCGGCTCGGCAGCCGGACTCGGGGTGGACGCCTTCGCTCCCCGACTCAGCTTTTTCTGGGCCATCGGCATGAACTTCTTCATGGAAGTGGCGAAGTTGCGGGCCGCCCGGATCTTGTGGGCTCGACTGGTCAGTGGGTTCGGACCGGAAAATCCAAAATCGCTGTCCCTGCGCACCCACTCGCAAACCTCGGGATGGAGTCTGACGGCGCAGGACGTCTACAACAACGTCATCCGAACCTGTGTCGAGGCCATGGCAGCCACCCAGGGACACACCCAATCGCTGCACACCAACGCCTTCGATGAAGCACTGGCCCTTCCGACCGACTTCTCAGCCCGTATCGCCCGCAACACCCAGCTCTTCCTCCAGCAGGAGTCGGGCACCACTGCGGTCATCGACCCTTGGGGCGGCTCGTACTTCGTCGAACGACTGACCGCCGACCTGGCCAGCCGAGCTTGGGAGCACATCGAGGAGGTCGAGCGAATGGGCGGCATGGCCCAAGCCATCGAAGCCGGGGTGCCCAAGATGCGGATCGAGGAGGCTGCAGCCCGCACCCAGGCCCGCATCGACTCGGGACGGCAGGTGGTGGTGGGCGTCAACAAGTACCGCCTCGATCGAACCGAGGACGTCGACGTG
Source organism: Acidimicrobiales bacterium (assembly GCA_038135065.1). Classification (GTDB taxonomy): domain Bacteria; phylum Actinomycetota; class Acidimicrobiia; order Acidimicrobiales; family Poriferisodalaceae; genus JAYPWI01. Next base: position 38,904 of record JAYPWI010000014.1, on the reverse strand, counting down.
CTGAAGGTCGATAATGCAGGGGTTCGAGCGGCGCAGATCGCCAAACTCGAGCGGCTGCGAGCCGAGCGCGACGAGCAGCAGGTCAGACAGACCCTCGACGCCCTGACCGCCGCTGCCGACCGAGGCGATGGCAACCTGCTCGCCCTGTCCATCGATGCGGCCCGGGCGAAGGCCACGGTGGGAGAGATCAGCCTGGCCCTCGAGGTGGTCTACGGTCGTCACACGGCCGAGATCCGATCGATCAGCGGGGTGTACAGCAGCGAAGTGGGCGAACAGACCGACGCAGTGACTGGCATTCGGGACAGGGTGGCCGCCTTCGCCGCAGCCGAAGGACGTCGACCCCGCATTCTCATCGCCAAGATGGGCCAGGACGGTCACGACCGCGGACAGAAGGTGATCGCGACCGCCTTCGCCGATCTTGGCTTCGACGTCGACATCGGTCCGCTCTTCTCGACCCCCGCCGAGGCTGCGCGCCAAGCGGTCGAGAACGACGTGCACATCGTGGGGGCTTCATCGCTGGCCGCGGGGCACCTCACCCTCATCCCCGAACTTCGGGACGAGCTGGCCGCCCTGGGCCGCAGCGACATCATGATCGTCGTCGGCGGGGTGATCCCACCTCAGGACTTCGACGAGTTGCGTCGTGGTGGTGCCGCCGCGATCTTCCCCCCTGGCACCGTGATCGCCGAAGCGGCCGGCGAGCTACTGGAGCGCCTGGAAAACCGCTGAGTCTCCGCAGTCAGCGTCTCCGGCGGGCGTGCTTGATCTTCTTCTTTGCTCGTCGCTGACGCGCGGCCTCGCTCGATCGGGACAAGGGAGCCGCCGAGAGATCCGCATTGGCCAAGGTCTCATGGAACCGGCGGTGCACCCAGAGGCGCTCGGGTCCCACCTGGACCTGCCCCCAGAAGGTGCCCGTCGGCGTGAAACGATTGCCGTGGGAGAGTCGTTCGATGAGCTGTACGGGCTTTGCCGGACGCAGGGCGCGGGCCCGACACAGCAGCACTGCGCGGTCGGTGATGCCAATCACCCGATAGCGGGCCGTCGTCAGGGCCGCACCGAGAAGGGTGAAAGCGACCATCATGGCCGCGATCTGCACCCTGGGCAGACCTGTGGTCAGCACGGCCGCAACGACAGCGGCCACGCCGGGAATGAGCAGGCTGAAGGGATGCACCCCGCCCTGAGCGGGCACCGAGGTCTGCAACTCCTCCCCCTCGTCGAGCAATGGTGCGAACCACTCCCTGGTCTGACGTGCCATTCCCCTACGGTAGGCCCCCTGTCTCGACGAGGGGTAACGTCGTCTGCGTGGTGGCCCTGCCTTCGGTAGAACAGCTTGTCGACGGGGTCCGAGCCGCTGACCGAGCGATGTTGGGACGAGCCATCACCCTGATCGAGAGCAGTCGAGCCGACCACGCCGAGCTCTCCCAGGCCCTGCTGACCACGCTGCTTCCCCAGACGGGCAACGCTCACCGGGTCGGCATCACCGGGGTCCCCGGGGTCGGCAAGAGCACCTTCATCGAAGCCCTTGGGTCACAGTTGACCGAGCAGGGCCACAGGGTCGCCGTCCTCGCCGTCGACCCGACCTCCACTCGTACCGGCGGTTCGATCCTGGGAGACAAGACCCGCATGGCCAGGCTGGCCAACGACCCGGATGCCTTCGTTCGACCGTCGCCCACCTCGGGTGAACTCGGCGGGGTCAACCGGATGACCAGGGAGACCATGCTCCTGTGTGAAGCCGCCGGGTTCGACGTCGTCCTCGTCGAGACCGTCGGCGTGGGCCAATCCGAGACCGTGGTGGCCGACATGGTCGACTTCTTCCTGGTGCTCATGTTGCCGGGCGCCGGCGACGAGCTCCAGGGCATCAAGAAGGGGATCCTCGAACTCGCCGACATGATCGCCGTGAACAAGGCCGACGGGGGCAATGCCCTCAAAGCCCAACAGGCTGCCCGTGACTACCAGATGGCCTTGCACCTCACCCAGCCGGCGTCCCCGACGTGGACGCCACCCGTGGTGACCTGCGCGGGGCTCACCGGCGAGGGACTACCAACCCTGTGGGACCAGGTACTGCTCCACCGTCGTTTGATGACCGAATCAGGGGAGCTGTCCGCCCGTCGGGAAGAACAGCGGATCCGGTGGATGTGGTCGATGCTCGACGATCGCTTGGCTGCTGCGTTGCGGCGACACCCCGTGGTCGCCCAGATGCTGCCCCAACTCGAATCCGACGTCCGCAGGGAGCAAACCACTCCGGTCCGAGCCGTCCTGCAACTGATGAACGCCTTCATGGACGACCAGTCGGCCCCGTGAGCCGCTCAGGAGGCCTGAGGCGGCACGATCGGGGCGCCGCTGGTCATGCCACCATCGACGGCCAGAGTCTGCCCTGTGATGGCGCTGGCCCGGTCTGAGCACAGAAAGGCCACTGCGTCCGCGATCTCGGCCGGTGTCTGGTCTGTCAACAGCGGCGTGATGGCGGCCACCGTGGACCGGTAGAGGTCGAGGTCAGGCTGGAGTTGCTCCCACAGGTAGGTCCGGATGATGCCCGGCGCAACTGCATTGATCCTGATGCCACGCGGCCCGAGCACCCTGGCCATCGACCTGGTCCAGTGGATCAGCGCTGCCTTGGCCGCCCCGTAGGCGTACAGCGCCGAGGGCATCTGGCCGGCCACCGAGGCCGTGCTGCAGATGGCGGCGCCGGCCTGCAGGTCAGGTCCGAACACCGAGGTGACAACGTGTGCCGACACGAAGTTCAGATCGACCATGGACCGGAATAGCTCGGGGTCTTCGAAGGGGCCATGGTCGGCCGCGGTGATGCCACTCCCCGGGTCTCCCCCGGCGTTGTTGACCAGCACCCGAGGTGTCACCCCGATCTTGGCAGCTACAGCCCGCACACTGTCCACATCGGTCACGTCACAGTGATGGCTCACGACGCCGTCCCGCCCGCTGTCACCGTCGAGCAGATCGAGCACATGGACGACGTCGACGACCTCTTGGGCTAAAAGAGCCTCCACCATGGCCGCACCCAATCCTCGGGCGCCGCCAGTCACTACACCGACTCGTTCCTCTGCCATGTCGGGGCAACTTAGCCCTCGTCTCGGGGCGACGAGGGGTGAAGCGTCAGAAGTCCTCGTCGAAGCTGACGTCGCCCTCGACACCGACCTGGTAGCTGGCCACGGTGCGCTCGAAGAAATTGGTCAGCTCCTGGACGTCCTGCAACTCCATGAAGTCGAACGGGTTCTTGGAACCGAATCGCTTGGGCAGACCCATCTGCAGAAGGCGCTGATCTCCGACGAACTCGAGATACGCCCGGGTGTCTGCCGTCGACATGCCGGCCACGCCCTGGGACAGGACATCGAGTGCGAACTGGTACTCGCAATCGACGGCCTCCTCGATCATCTCGCTGATCTGGCGACCGAGCTCCTCGTCGAAGAGGTCGGGTTCCTCGCGTCGGATTGTCTGCACCACTTCGAATGCGAAGTTCATGTGACAGGACTCGTCACGGAAGACCCAGTTCGTGCCGGCTGCCAGGCCGTTGAGCAGGCCTTTGGAACGCAGGAAATACACGTAGGCGAAGGCTGCGAAGAAGAAGAGCCCCTCGATGCATGCAGCGAAGCAGATCAGGTTGAGAAGAAAGCGCTGGCGCTGCTCGCGGGTCTCGAGCCGCTCATCTCCCTCGATGGTGGCCATCCACTTGAAGCAGAAGTCGGCTTTGGCCCGGATGGAAGGGATGTTCTCGATCGCGGCGAAGGCGGCTGCCCGTTCCGCGTGATCAGGGATGTAGTTGTCGAGCAGAGTCAGATAGAACTGGACGTGCTGTGCTTCCTCGAACAGCTGTCGGCTCAGGTACATCCGCGCTTCGGGGCTGTTGATGTGCTGATAGAGGTTGAGCACCAGGTTGTTCGCCACGATCGAATCGCCTGTTGCGAAAAAGGCGACCAAACGGTTGATCAGATGACGCTCGGCCGGCAGCAGTCGACGGTCGAGGTCGACGATGTCATCGCTGAAATCGATTTCCTCCACCGTCCAGGTGTTCTTGATTGCGTCCCGGTACATGTCGTAGAAGACCGGGTACTGCATCGGCCGGAGCGTCAGGTTGAATCCTGGGTCGAGAATGTTGCCCTTGCGCGATGTCGGCGCAGCTGCGGGAGCCTCGTCGGTTGCCGCGAAGGTCGTTGGGCTGAACTCGATGGGGTCGGTGAGGGCCATGGTTCGGTGGTCCTGTCGGTCGTGAGGTGATCGTTGTGGGCGACGTCAGTCGCAGGCTTCGCAGGCTTCGGGATTCTCCAAAGAACAGGCCAGCGCTTCTTCGTCGGTGAACGTCCGTGCCGGTGTCGGGGCGGATTGCCCGTCCTGGGGGCTGCCGCTGCTGCCAGTGGTGGTCTGGTTGATCCGGGTGGCCGGTCGGCTGCGGAGGTAATACGTGGTCTTGAGTCCCTGCTTCCACGCATGCATGTACATCGAGCTCAGCTTGCCGATGTTGGGGCTCTCCATGAACAGGTTGAGGGACTGACTCTGGTCGATGAACGGACCCCGTGCTGCGGCCATGTCGATCAGAGCTCGCTGGGGCAGTTCCCACGCTGTGCGATAGATCGACCTGAGGTCGGCCGGAATCTCCTCGATGCTCTGCACTGACCCCTCCGCTCGTTTCACGGCGGAGATCATGTCCTCGGTCCACAATCCGCGGGCCTGGAGTTCACGGACCAGGTACCGGTTCACTTGCAGGAACTCGCCGGACAGCGTCTCTCGCTTGAAGAGGTTCGAGACCTGGGGTTCGATGCACTCGTAGCAGCCGGCGATCGAGGCGATGGTCGCGGTCGGGGCGATGGCGATCATGAGCGAGTTACGCAGCCCGTACTGGCTGATGCGATCCCTGAGCAGAGACCACCGCTCGGGGTCCCGTGGGGCCACACCCCACAGGTCGAACTGCATCTGCCCGGCAGCGATCCTCGTCTCGGCGAATCCCTGATGCGGCCCATGCTTCTGAGCGAGCTCGCAGCTGGTGTGCAATGCCCAGTAGTAGATCTCTTCGCTGATCCGAGACGAGAGCTCGATCGCTTCGGGACTGTCGAACGCCAGGCGCAGCTGGAAGAACACGTCCTGCAGGCCCATCAATCCCAAGCCCACCGGACGCCAGCGCCCGTTCGAGGTAGCGGCCTCGTCGGTCGGGTAGAAGTTGATGTCGATGACCCGGTCCAAGAACGGCACGGCGGTCCGCACGACCTCGCCGAGTCGGTCGTAGTCGAAATACCGCTCGCCCTCGCCGTCGGTGCGGACGAGACGACCGAGGTTGATCGAACCGAGATTGCAGACTGCCGTTTCGGACCGACTGGTCACCTCGAGGATCTCGGTGCAGAGATTGGACAGGTGGATCACGTTGCCGGGCTGGCCGGTCTGGTTCGACTTGAGGTTCGACGCGTCTTTGAAGGTCACCCACCCGTTCCCTGTCTGGGCGAGGGTACGCATCATCCTGCTGTAGAGCTGTCGGGCCGACACCTGACGCTCGTAGAGGCCTTCGTTCTCCGCAGCCACATAGGCCGCCCGGAATTCGTCTCCGTACAGGTCGGTGAGGTGAGGCACCTTCTTGGGGTCGAAGAGGCTCCACTGCCAGTCCTGCTCGACGCGCTCCATGAACAGGTCGGGAATCCAGTTGGCCAGGTTCAAGTTGTGGGTCCGGCGGGCATGGTCGCCGACGTTGTCCCGCAACTCCAGGAAATCCTCTATGTCGGCGTGCCAGGATTCGAGGTACACACAAGCTGCGCCCTTGCGCTTACCGCCCTGGTTGACAGCCGCGACCGAGCTGTCCAGGGTGCGCAACCAGGGAACGATGCCATTCGACAGCCCGTTCGTTCCGGTGATCAAGCTGCCCTTCGACCTGATCCGGTGCCAGGCGACACCGATACCGCCTGCGAACTTCGAGAGTTTGGCGATGTCGGTGTAGCGCTTGTAGATGCCCTCCAGGCTGTCGTCGGGACTGTCGAGCAGGTAGCACGAGGACATCTGCGGATGGGCTGTCCCCGAGTTGAACAAGGTCGGGCTCGACGTCAGGTACTCGAGACCCGACATCAGTTCGTAGAGAGTGATCGCCTCATCAGGACTCTCGGCAAGCCCACAGGCCACCCGCAACAGGAAGTACTGGGGAGTCTCGATGACCGAACGCCGGACGGGATGACGGAGGAGGTACCTGTCGTAGAGGGTCCTGAGGCCGAAGAACTCGAACAGCCCATTACGTTCGGTCAGCACCGCGTCGTTGAGTTTGCGGGCATGAGTCCGCACGAACTCCAGGACACTGTCGTCGATGAGGGCGCTCTCTGCTCCGAGTTCGATCGACTGGCTGAAGCTGTAGACGTTCTGGTTCTGTACTTCCTTGTCGATGAAGGTCGCCAACAGACGAGCCGCCAGCCGGCTGTAGTTCGGCTCTTCGACGATCAGCGCAGCGGCCGTCCGGATGGACAGCTCGTCTAGTTCGGTCGTCGTCGCCCCGTCGTGCAGACCTGAGATCGTTCTCGTGGCGATACGCATCGGGTCGACACCGGGCAGCTCGTGACAGCACCGTTCGACGGCTCGCACGATTTTGTTCACGTCGACGGTTTGGTCGGTGCCGTCTCGCTTTTTCACCCGCATGGTGGTGGCGCTGGTGGGTGCTGTCGTCGGATTGGAGTCTTGATCCGTGATCGCCACTGTCAATGCCCTCTTCTCGGTCGCCTCGGTGCCTCGATCCGCCGCCTGAAACCGGTACTGACCTGGGAGTGCGTTTCCTGCCTCCTGAACGAGGCAGACGTAGTGCGTTCCCGAGTCGATACCCGATGACCATCAAGTGACGGGTCTGTGATTACACCGCCGTAGTTACAGCTCTGTCAAGCATCTGTACAAGTCGCGCCGAGGATCGGCAAGCATCAGCGGCGAATTTTTTGACCTGGGAACACTCACGGAGGGTGGTAATGCCCCCTCCCTACGCAGTTCGCGGAGGCCTGCCGAGGCCACTAGCGTCGCCATCACGCAGACACATCGTTGGGAGGTTGCGTGACGGTCGAGAGCAATCAGCACATCGTGATCGTCGGAGCATCACTCGGCGGTGTACGAACTGCGCAGAACCTCCGACGAATGGGCTACGAGGGCCGTGTTTCGATCGTGGGAGATGAACGGCACCTGCCCTACGACCGTCCTCCGCTTTCCAAGGCGGCACTGACCGACGACATCGAGCCGAGCCAGCTGAACCTGATCCCCGCCGACACCTACGACGATCTGTCCATCGACCTGGTCCTGGGCACACCGGCGTCTGCGCTGGACCTAGCGGCCAGATCCATCACGGTCGGTGACCAACGAATGCCGTTCGACGGACTGGTGATCGCCAGCGGGGCTCGGGCCAGGACCCTCCCGGGCGCGGCTGACATCGAAGGGGTACACACCCTGCGAACCCTCGATGACGCCATGGCCATTCGGGCCTCGATGACTCCCGGTGCTCGAGTCCTGGTAGTAGGGGCTGGGTTCATCGGCTCCGAAGTGGCCGCAGCCGCACACGCCCGCGGTTGCCACACGACCGTCGTGGAAGCGGCGAGCGCCCCGCTGACCCGGGGGCTCGGGCCGTCGATGGGGGCCGCCATCGGCACCCTGCATGGTCGACACGGAGTCGACCTGCTCCTCGGACGATCGGTGAGCCGACTCCACGCCGGCGACCGCATCGAGGCCGTCGAGCTCGACGACGGCTCACGCCTCGATGCCGACCTCGTGGTGGTCGGCATCGGGGTGACGCCCAACACCGACTGGCTCGACGGATCGGGTTTGCGCATCGACAACGGCGTTCTGTGCGACGTCACCCTCAATGCGGGGGCTGAGGGGGTGTTCGCCATCGGCGACGTGGCGCGGGCGCCGAACATGTGGGTGGGGCCTGATGCCCATCGGGTCGAGCATTGGACGGCAGCCGTCGAGCACGGGATGTTGGTCGCCCACAACTTGCTGGAACCCCAGCAGTTGCGCCGCTACGACAGCGTGCCGTTCGTGTGGTCGGACCAGTACGAGGCCCGCATCCAGATCGCTGGGCAGCCATCGGCGGACGACGAGGTGGTCATGCTGATCGGCTCCCCTGAGGACGACGCCTTCGTCGCCGGCTACCGACGCGGTGATCATCTCGTCGGCGTGGTGAGCCTCAACGCCATCAAGCCCTTCGTCCGCCTGCGCCGACTACTGGTCGAACATCCCGACTGGGACCAGACCATGAGCACGGTTGCCGAACTCGCAGGATGACCACCGCCGACCCATCAGCGCCACTCGAAGTGGTCGGCGTGTTCTGCGGTTCGGCGGCAGGGTCCGATGGTGCGTACACGGACATGGCTGCCCGACTCGGCAGACACCTGGCCGAAGAGGGCATCACCCTCGTCTTCGGCGGTAGTGACGCTGGGCTGATGGGTGCGGTAGCCGACGCCCACCTGAGTTCGGGTGGACATGCCATCGGGATCTATCCGACCGGGACCTTCGGGTCCGACGTGGCCCACAGGGGCCTGAGCGAGTTGCGAACCGTGAATTCGATGCATGCCCGCAAGGCGGCCATGTACGAGTTGTGTGACGGGGTGATCGCCCTCCCGGGCGGCTACGGCACGCTCGAAGAGCTCTTCGAGGCACTGACATGGACCCAGATCGGCCTGCACTACCTACCTGCCGTGCTCTTGGACGTCGACGGCTACTGGGAGTTCTTCCTCCGGTTCCTCGACCGAGCGGTGTCCTCGGGGTTCGTGAGTCCTGCGAACCGAGCGCTCCTCGCGGCGGTTGCCGACCCTGCAGAAGCGACGACCGCCCTGCGACGCATGGCGGTCGTCCCGGCCTCGACGAGGAGGCCGGGACGTTGGTCGGGCTGAGAGGATTTGAACCTCCGACCCCTGGTCCCCCAGACCAGTGCGCTAACCAAACTGCGCCACAGCCCGCTGAGCAGCTGCGAATCCATTCCACAGGGAACCGCTGCGCCCGAGCGGGAGAGGTTACACGACGGTCCAGGGCGAACCACCTTCGCCGTCGGTCAGATCGTGCTTCCCAACACCCACAACACGCCCTGGAGGGCCCGCCAGGTCAGGTATGCCCCCGCTGCAATGACCAGTGCCCAGAAGTGCCACGGGATACGCGATGCCGACGCGACCGTAGGACGAGCCCCGCAACCAGGACAGCGAGCGTCACCACCCAGCGTCGGATCCTCGACCTGACGTTGGCATTGTTCGCACCAGCTCACGGGTCAAGGTTCCCACGATTCGGCCAGCAGGTGGGCATCGAGCCGTACTGTACGGTTCCACAGCGGTGAACGCGATCCCCCGACCCGGGTCGGCTTCGAACAGCCCCGATCCGGCGGCGACTGGCCGGCGACTCGCTCGAACGAAGGTGATGGGCGTCCTAGCGATCATCGGGTTGTACATCTGGGACGACGCGCTGTTCGCGGCACCCGTCATCGGTGCCGTTGCGCTGTGGGGACCACTGATGGGGTGGCTGGTCTGCAGCGTGGTCTATTCCGCTGGAAGCCTTGCCGTCAGCCTGCTCCTCGTTCGCCCTCGGGAAAGGCCCCGCCAAGGACGGTCCCAGACCCTCACCCGCTGGGTCACCGGAACGACCGACCGTCGCTCGGCGGCGTGGATGCGGGGTGCGCTCGCCAGCGGCGCAGTGCTGGGGTTCATCGCCAGCAGTGTGCTGCTCGGTGGCATAGCCACCACCTGGCTGACCCACCGACTCGTTCCCGACCGCCCTGTCGCGCCGACCGCTGTGGCGGCCTGCTCGATCTTCGGGTTCACGTTCTGTGCCCTGTACTCCGGAGTGGCGTCGATTGCGGTCTGAGTGGTAAGGCTTATCTCGGACAGTAGGGCCCAGAAGCATCCTCGACACCCATCGCTACGTAGGTGACCTGCCGCCGAGAAAGGTTCACCATGTCGGTCTCGATAGAACGTCACCCCGACGACCGCACCATGGATGCCCTCGTGCAGCTCTACACCGATGCCTTCGCCCCCCTGCGTACCGCAACAGCCACCCGTCAAACGCTCTACGAACACGAGCTGCGGGGTCTTCTCTGCCACGATGCGGCGACAACGTTCGTCGTGCGATCCTCGGATGGCGTTCCGAGGGGCTTCGCGCTGGCGGTCACCGATCTCAAACTCATTCCCTGGATCAACCCCGAGTTCTTCGCCGCTCGGTTCCCCGATCACTATGCAGCAGGCAGAATCGCCTACCAGCCAGCGCTTGCCGTCACCGATGGGCATCGATCGGCCGCCAACCTTCTGCTCCTCAACCGAGCGATGGGCGAGCATTTCGCCCCCCACGACATGATCATTGCCTTCGACTGCTGCGCCGAGGTGATCGCCAAAGGCCTCCCTGAATTCGGCGCTCAGGCATGGTCGCGGGTGCACGACGTGACGATCGGAGCGATCGATCAGCAGGTCTATTGGGCAATCCACCTCCGATCGGGCACGGGCTCCCTCGAGCGGTTCGACACCATCGACGGTCCATGGTCCTCGACAGCATCGTCGACACCGCCGGCCGAAGACGGCGAGGTGATCATCGATCTGCGCGATCGCGCTTCGGAGGGTGACGTCGACCGGAGCACCCACGACGCCGGGACCCCCTCCTGACCGAGGTCGCCGTTGCCGTGCACGAGGGGTAGCAAAGCCTTTCGGTTGAGCAGGTTCGGACGACAGGTCTGCCATGAAGCCGTCCAGCCGCGTTGCCTATGGCTCTTTGGCTGCGTGCCTGGCTCTGTGCTGTGGCGTCGTGCTCAGCCCCACACTCGGAGTAGTCGCCACACTGCTCCTGGCGACCTCGGGTGCGGTGGCCTGCCTCGTCGGAGTGCACGCTCATCAGCCCACCTACCGGCAGCCCTGGTACTACCTGGCTGGCGCCTGTGCCCTGTTCGCGATCGGTTCGTTGGTTCGGGCCGCAGATGCAGCGCTGAGCGGCACAGCCGACCCGTTCCCGTCCTACGCCGACCCCATCACCCTGGCCGGGTTGGGCTCCGTCGTGTTCGGCACCTGGCTGCTCGGGAGCTCACGGGGAGCGAATAGGACGCGCACGACGACCATCGACGCGTTTCTGGTGGCCCTGGGAATCCAAGCAGTGCTGTGGTTGTACCTGATGGGTCCGTACCTGGCCGAACCCACCCAACCCCTGACGTCCAAAATGCTGAACACGGCGTACAGCATGATGGACCTGTTACTGCTGACGGCCATGGCCCGGCTGGCCCTCACTCCCGGTCGACGGACACCGGCCTACGTGCTCATGGCAGCAGGCTCGATTGCCGTGGTGGCCGCCGATGTCGTTGCCATCGCTTCGCTGATCAGCCCCGTCGATCTGCGCATCGTGGTGACGCTGGCCAATCTCGGCTTCGCATGTGTGATCCCCGCCGTTCTTCACCCCTCGATGATCCGGGTGACAGGCGAGGGCTCCAGCGATGCAATCCGCGTGACGCGGCGACGGCTCGCTGCCATGGGCATTGCAGTGATCCTGCTGCCGGTACTCATGCTCGTCGAGATCGCACGAGGCAATCGCATTCTCATGTGGGTCATTGTTCCGGCCTGGTTCGTGCTGAGCCTCATGGTCTTCGTCCGACTCGCTGATCTCACGATGTCCCGCCAACGGCTCAGCGACGCCCAGGGGGTCCTGTTGGCCACCGGGCAGTCGCTCGTCGTGGCCGAGTCCACCGGCCAGTTGTTCCAGACTGCAGTGGACAGCGCCCATCAGCTCAGCCGACATCTCTCCGATGCAAGGGTGTCCCTCGCCAGCGGCCCTCCGGACGTTCAGGTTGTCGCCGCCTCAGCCGGAATCCGGTCCCATCCAGCGATCGGCACGGCCATCCACCCATGGCCCTCCGACGGCAGTCAGCAGTGGACGGCCGGAATTGAGATCCTCGAGAAGGCCCAGGCCCCGGATCTGTACTGGCCGGAGATCGCACCCTGGGTGACCAGGTGTCCCATCTCCACAACGGTTGGCAATTCCTGCGTGCTGTACCTGACGTCCGGCGAACGTCCCGACCCGACCCTGCTCGACGGTCTCGCCTCGCTCGGCAGCTCGTTGGCACTGGCTCTCGATGCTGCCGCCCACGCAGAGGAGGTTCATCGGCAGCGCTCACAGCGTCGATTCCGCGCCCTCGTCGAGCAGTCGTCTGACATGGTGCTCGTCGTCGACAAGGACCTCGTAGTCACCTTCGCCAGTCCAGCGGCACAACGAACGCTGATGGTGGCAGGCCAACGCAGGGCAGAACTCTCAACGGTGTTGGGCGCCAGGGACGAACAGGCCCTGCTCGGGCTCGTCGCCCGCGCCCAGGCCAGCCCATCGCCCATCGGCCCGATCGAGGTCGAATGCCGTGGTCGGACCGGTCAGCGGTTATTGCTCGAGTTGATGGCCACCGATCTCAGCGAGGACAACGAGGTCGCAGGCATCGTGATCAATGCACACGACACGACCGAGCAGCGCAGCCTCGAGGCGACCCTTCAGCAACAGTCGCTGCACGACCCCCTGACCGGGTTGGCCAATCGGTTTCAATTCCGGGAAAGCATCGCCGCCACGTTGGCACCTTCGGGGCCGGGGGGCGGGGTCCTTTTCCAGGTTGACATCGACCAATTCGCCCGAGTCAACGACGCCTTCGGTCATCCTCTGGGCGACAAGATCCTGTGCCTCGTCGGGCAGCGTCTCGGCGGCTGCTGCGACAGCCCAGCGCTGATTGCCCGCCTCGGAGGCGACGAGTTCGGCGTGCTGCTGGATGGAGTTCGGGACGCCGATCAGATTGCTGCGATCGCCCAACGAATCTGCTCGACCCTCGAGGAGCCCTTCGTTGTGGACGGCTGTTCAGTCGCGCTGACCGTCTGCTTAGGGGTGTGCGCTCTCGACGACGTCGAGGAACCGGACATCGCCCTGCGCAACGGTGACATCGCCGTCTACTCGGCGAAGCGGCAAGGGTCCGGATCGATTGCCCACTACGACCCGTCGGTCCGCGAGGAGATCGTCGAACACATCCAACTCAAGACTGACCTCCTCGGCGCCCTGGGCCGCCAGGAGATCACCCTCAACTACCAGCCGATCGTGGCGCTCGACACCGGAGAGATCGTCGGTTTCGAGGCGCTCATGCGCTGGGAACATCCCGAGCGGGGCCCAATCAGTCCTGCTGTGTTCATTCCCCTGGCCGAGGCCAGCGGGGCCATCGTGCCGCTCGGTTCGTGGCTGCTCGAGGAAGCAAGTCGCCAGTTGTTGCACTGGCAACGCACGATGCCCTGGACGACGTCGCTGTTCATGGCCATCAACGTGTCGGTCAACGAACTTCGCCGACCCGGTTTCCTGGAGAGCACGACCGCCAGTATCCGAAGCCTTGACATAGCTCCTCATCTCCTGACCTTCGAGGTGACCGAATCGGTCGTCATCGACGAACTCGACGAGGTCAAGCGGGTACTCGATGCTCTCAAGGCCCTCGGTGTGCAGTTGGCCATCGACGACTTCGGTACCGGCTACTCGGCCCTGAGCTATCTCGACCAACTACCGTTCGACAAGCTCAAGATCGACAAAGCCTTCGTCGACCGACTGAACGACGACCGCGACGAGCTCGTGTCCTCGATCCTGCAGCTCGGCCAACAACTCGGGCTTTCGGTCGTGGCCGAAGGCATCGAACTGCAGGAGCAGAGCGACCAACTGGCAGCGTTGGGTTGCGAGTTCGGGCAGGGCTACCTGTTCTCCCGGCCGCTCGACCCTGCTGGCGCCGAACAACTCCTGGCGGCTGCAACCCGACTCGGGACGCCACGGCCTTTCTCGTTCATTCCGCCCAGGGGCTGAGCGACCCTCACCCCCGCCGACGAACCCGCACCTTGATGGGGGTCGCCCCGAGGTCGAAGGCCTCGCGCAATTGGCGTTCGAGATACCTCAGGTAGCTAGGTGGCAGTTCTCGGTTGGTGAACAGGGTGAAGGTCGGTGGATGGGTGGCACCCTGGGTCGCATACAGCACCCGTGCCCCGTGGGGTGCTGGCTGGGCCGACTGGGCCAGTTGGATGACCTCGTTCACCTTGCGGGTAGGGACCCGACGCTCATAGGCATCGATGGCGGCCTCAACGGCGGGTAGCAGCCGGTGCACGCCGCGCCCGGTGAGCGCACTGATACGCAGCACCGGCGCCTCCCCGAGGAAGTGCAGACGCTGACCGAGCTGGAACATCACGGTGTCCTTGTCCTCCTGCTCGAGCGTCTCCCATTTGTTCATCAAGAGCACGATGGGACAACCGGCGGCATCGACCCGCTCCGCTAGACGCTGGTCCTGGCTAGTGACCCCCACCTGCGCATCGATGACCAGCAGCGCAACATCTGCTCCGTCGATGGCCCGCAATGCCCTGAGATTCGAGTAGTACTCCGTGCTGTCGTCGACACGAGCCTTGCGTCGCATGCCTGCCGTGTCGATGAAGCGAATGGGACCGAGTTCGGTCTCCACGATGGTGTCGATGGCATCCCGGGTGGTGCCCGGCATGTCGTGAACCACGCTCCGATCGTCCCCGATCAAGCGATTGAACAGGGTGGACTTGCCCACGTTCGGGCGGCCGACGATGGCAACTCCCGGGATGTCGTCGTCGACTGCGGGTTCCAGGTCCTCCTCGGGCACCCCGAACTCCGCGGCCCCGTCCACCCCGGCAGTCGGCGGCGTGCCATCGACATCGGAACCCAGGCCCAGGAGTTCCAGGACACGATCCATCAAGTCCCCGGTCCGGCGGTTGTGCAGAGCGGAGACGCCCATGGGCTCACCCAGACCCAGGTTGAAGAATTCCCAGATGTCGTTGTCTCTCGACGTGCTGTCGACCTTGTTCACCACGACCAAGGTCGGCAACTCGAGCCGCCGCAGGAGATCCCCCACCCGAGCGTCCTCTTCTGTGATGCCCGTCGTTGCGTCGACGACCAACAGGACCGCATCAGCCCCGCTCATCGCCTTCTCGCTCTGAGCCGACACCTTGTCGTCGAGATCGGTCCCCGACGGCATCCACCCGCCGGTGTCCATCACGGCGAACCGGTGGCCCAGCCATTCGGCTTCGGAGATCTTGCGGTCTCGGGTGACACCCGGGCGCTCCTCGACGATGGCCTCTCGACGCCCGATGATGCGATTGAACAAGGTCGACTTGCCCACGTTGGGCCGACCCACGACCGCGACGACAGGAAGGTTCATGGTGTGGGTTCCTTTCGGGCCCGACCGCCTAACGCGGCGGTTAACGCCAACCCGTTGGTGGCGATGACCTCGACGGCTCGAGGCAGGTCCACCGGCGTGACCCCGTCGAGAAACCTGCCTCCGCTGAGACATACGTCGGGGAGGAGATAGCGGTGCCCTTCGGGCTGACCTTCGAGGACAGCGGCGAGGTCAGCACCGACCATCAAGCCCGCAACGCCCACGTTTCCGCCGAAGAAACGGTTCGGCACCTCCACGATCCGCACGTCCGTCCGTTCGAGCGTGTCGAGAAGGGGCCCGAGCACCCGGGCTCCGTAGGTGCCGGTCAGCACCCCGACGGGGGCGTCACTTCGGGGCCGGAGGGAAACGGCCACCGGGGACCCCCCTGCCGCCGCTCCCAACTCGCCCCCGCGGTTGGCCCGATACCCCTCAGCAGGTGCACCGTCGACCCAGGTGAAGAATCCAGCACGGGGACCGATGGCCCGGTCGACCGCACCCGTGAACTCGGCCTCGAATGCCCTCACCATGCCGATGCCGTCTTCGTGCATCGGAAAGTCGTCGTACGTCGCAGCCGCAGGGAACTCGCGTTGGGCCAGGAGGTAGTACTCATCCGCAGCGTGGACCAGGCGGTGGCCGAGCACCTCCTCGAACCGACCCTGCCATCGTTCGACGATGTCGACCACGGCAGCCGCTTCCCCAACCGTGTGGGCCCGCATCGAAGGCTCGTTGTGGTGATCGCTGACGCCGAGGGGAACAACGGCCAGCGAGGCCAGTTCGGGGTAGCGGTCGAGCACCCCGAACAAGGTGTCGTCGAGCACTTGGCCGTCGTTGATACCCGGGCACACCACCACCTGGCCGTGGATCTCGATGCCGTGGTCGAGCATCACCCGCAGCCACCGCAGGCTGTACGCACCCCGTGGGTTCCGCAACATCCTGCTCCGCACTTCAGGGTCAGTGGCATGGATCGACACGTACAAGGGTGAAAGTCGTTCGGTGATCACCCGCTCGAGATCCGCCTCGGTGAAGCGCGTCAAGGTGGTGAAGTTGCCGTACAGGAAGGACAGTCGATAGTCGTCATCCTTGAGGTACAGGCTGCGCCGAAGACCCTTGGGCAGTTGGTAGATGAAGCAGAACTCGCAGTGGTTGTCGCATGTCTGGACCCGGTCGAAGATGGCAGCGTCCACCTCGAGGCCGAGTTGCTCTCCTGCCCGCTTCGTCACCGAGAGCTCGACAGCCCCACCGGAACGGACCAGCGCCAGCGTGGGATCTGCCTCGTCGACGAGTTGGTGCCAGCGAATCACATCGGTCGGAACCACACCGTCGATGGACTCGATCAGATCGCCGACCCGTACCCCGGCCCGTTCGGCTGGCGAGTCGGGTGCGACGACTGTCACCCGGGGAAGACCCATGGCCCTGAGGATACGGACCCTGCGCCCCGGTACCCTCCGAAACGGTGAACGTCGATCGGGTGCTCCTGGCGGCCCCTCGCGGATTCTGCGCAGGGGTGGAGATGGCCATCAAGGCTCTGGCCTGGCTCGTTCGCGCCTTCGAGCCACCCGTGTACTGCTACCACGAGATCGTCCACAACCAAGTCGTAGTCGATCGCTTCCGCGACCTCGGCGTGGTCTTCGTCGACGACATCTCAGAGGTGCCGGCCGGCCGACCCGTCATGCTGTCGGCCCACGGTTCGGCCCCTGAGGTGGTCGACGAAGCGCGTCGGCGCGGGGGCTACGTCGTGGATGCAGTGTGCCCGTTGGTGACCAAGGTCCACCACGAGGTACGAGTCCGTGCCGGCAAGGGCTACCGCATCCTGTACGTGGGCCACGAAGGCCACGAAGAGGCTGTGGGCACCATGGCAGTGGCCCCTGATGCGATCGACCTCGTCGAGACGACCGACGATGTCAACACCCTGGCCGCGTCCGATCAACCAATCGCCATGCTCGCCCAGACAACCCTGAGCCAGCGCGACTGGCAGGTAGTCCTCGAGGCTGCGAGACAGCGATTCCCCGACGTGTGGATGCCCGGTCGCAGCGACCTGTGCTTTGCCACCACCAATCGCCAGAACGCCCTCGCTGCCATCGCCGAGCGTTGCGATGCCGTCGTGGTGATTGGTTCCGCGAACTCGTCCAACACGATGGCTCTCGTGAAGCTGGCTAGCGAGGCCGGGTGCACCTCGGTCTACCGGGTCAACGCAGCAGACGAACTCCCGGCAGGCATCGCTGGAACGGTCGGGGTCACCGCAGGTGCGTCAGCGCCCGAGGAGCTGGTCCGTGAAGTGATCGACTGTCTCGACCCTGTGCAGGGCGTGGAGGAGATCTCCATCACCAGCGAGGACGAATACTTCCCACCGCCTCGTGAGCTGCGCGAGCTGCTCACGAGCATCGAGCTGGTCGCCACCACCCTGCTGGGGGTACCCAAGCATGCACGGGTCGACGTGGCAGACCGGACGGTGGCGGCTAGCGAGGTCCTCGCAGAACTCGCCCCGGGCTCATGACAGCGCCTCAGCTGGGGCGCTCGTCCGAGTCGTCCTCGATCGAATATACGTTGGGCGTCCCGGCCCGAACCATGGCCCGGTCGAAGACCGCTTGGATCTCCTCCCGCAGCTCGGCAGTGATTCGACGGACCTCTGATCGGTTGACCCTGCCTCGCTCGGTGAGCGGGGGTGGCTCGATCGGGGCACCCACCACGACGTGGATCTTGCGCGGGAACATCATGCGAGCGCCCCGCGGCATCGCAGCAGCCGTCCCGCCGATGCCCACAGGCACGATCGGGACCTGCGCTCGAGTCGCCATGTAGACAGCGCCATCGAAGAGAGGATGGACACGGGGTCCATCCTTGCGTTCACCCTCGGGGAAGGCCACGACAGGATCACTCCCCGCAGCCAGTACACCGAGCGCTGTCTCCAGCGCCCCGCGGTCGGCCGTTCCCCGTACAACGGGAAAGCACCCGATCGTCGTGAACACCCACCCGAAGAAACGGTTCTTCCACATGGAGTCCTTGCCCATGAATCGCAACCGGGCCGGCACGATGGCCTGGATCGGGGTGTCGATGTAGCTCCGATGATTCGGCGCCCACACACACGCGCCGTTGGGGATGTTCTCCACCCCCTCGATGGTGATCCTGTTGTACAGCTTGAACAACGAGATGAACCCGTACCTGAGGATCCGGTACATCACCCGGTTGTGCCACTTGGTGCGCGGATCGAGGGCCGCTGCGAGGCGGTCGTCTTCAGCGGTCATCGATCCCCCATCGTTGCGGTTCGGTACAGCTCTGCCAGTTGCTCGACGACCTCTGCGATCGTGGCCTCGCTGGTGTCGATCACCAGGGCGTCGAGGGCGGCGCTCAGCGGTGAATCCGCCCGGGTGCTGTCGAGGAGATCCCTCCGACGGATGTTCTCAGCCACTTCAGCCAACGACTCGGTCGCCCCCTCCTGATAGCGACGGCGGGCCCGAACCTCTGGGCTAGCCGTGAGGTACACCTTCAGCACCGCATCAGGGAACACTGCTGTGCCGATATCTCGTCCCTCCATCACCCCGCCACCCAAAGACGTCGCCCACTCGCGCTGACGAGCAACCATCAGACGGCGGACTGCCGGGTTCGCACTCACCGCGCTCACCGCCGCTGTCACCGGTGGCGACCGGATCTCTTCAGTAGCGTCGATGCCGTCGATGAGCACCCGCTCCCCCACGACAAGGGCGATCTTCGCCGCAATCTCCTCCACTTCGGCGACCGACTCCGGATCGACACCGGCCCTCAATACTGCAGCCGCAACCGCTCGGTACATGGCGCCTGTGTCGAGATGCGGAATACCGAGCGCCTCCGCCAAGCGCCGTGCCACCGTCGACTTCCCCGAACCGGCTGGCCCATCCAAGGCGACGACGGGCGTCACCGATCGGCTCCGCGGGGTTCGTCGCAGCGTCTCGAGGACGTCGAAGAAGTCGGGGAACGTCTTGCCGACGCACTCCGGGTCGAGGATCCGAATCCCGGGAACGCGCAACCCCATCAACGACATGGACATGGCCATCCGGTGATCGTCGTAGGTTTCGATCTCGGCCCCGTGCAACCGCGCGACATCGGGCCGGACAACGAAGCCGTCGGCAAGCTCTTCTGCGTCTACCCCACAGCGAGCGAGCTCCGTCACGATCGCCGCGATCCGATCCGTCTCTTTTTCCCGGACGAATCCGATCCCCTCGACCACGACGGCCTCATCGGCGAAGGCGCCGACCGCAGCCAGGGTCTGAGCAGTGTCGGAGATGTGCCGCAGGTCAAATCGGCCACCGCCCAGGCGCTTGCCCGTCACGGTGATCGAGCCCTCGACAACCTCGACGTCCGCTCCCAGTTCGGCCAACAGGTCCGCGAATTCCACGTCGCCCTGACGGCTGGATCGGTCCAGCCCCGCAATTCGGACCGTTCCTCCGGTGATAGCAGCGGCCGCCATGAAGTACGACGCCGCACTGGCATCGGGCTCGATGGTCACTGCCGCCGCCTGGTACCTCGCCGGTTCGACGACAAAGGTCAACTCGTCCGGACACTCGACTCGGACACCGAAATCGGCCATCACATCGACGGTCATGTCCAGATAGGGCCGGCTGACCACCGGGGGGATCAGGGTGATGACCACCGGGGAGGAAAACAGAGGCGCAGCCAGCAGGAGGCCAGAGACGAACTGGCTGCTCACCGATCCCGGTATCTCGATCCGCCCCCCTTCGACCCCTCCGCCGACCTCGAAGGGCAGGTGGTCCTGTACTGCGAGCGCTGTCACCGCTGATCCGAGGGAGCCCAACGCAACGGCCAGATCCGCAAACGGGCGCCGCCGCAGTGGTGGTCTGCCGTCGATGACCGTCCGGCCGCTGCCGGCGGCAGCAACGGGGAGCAGGAAACGGGAGGTCGTTCCCGACAACCGGGCGTCGACACGCCGGCCGTCCACCGTCGGCCGTCCGCCGATTCCCCCGATGGTGGCGCGGGCCCCGCGACCGTCGAGTTCCACCGTGGCGCCCAACGCCTCGATGCCATCGACCATGGCCATCGTGTCATCGGCCACCAGCAGGCCCGAGAGACTCGATGTGCCCTCGGCGAGGGCGGCGCAGACCAGGGCCCGGTTCGTATGACTCTTCGACCCGGGCAGGGCGGGGCTGCCCATGACGCCACCCACGAAGGGACGAATGCTCCTCGGGGCCGCCTCGGCCGATCGGTCCGTCACTGGAGGTCGCGCGTGGTCGGGTGATAGCCCTGTCCGGCCAGTGCGGCCAGTAGCCGTTGGGCCTCGCTACGGGCGACCACGAGGACGAGGACGCCTGCATTGCCCTCTGGGCTATGGGCCACTTCGATGTCTGCCACGTTGACATCGCAATCTGCGGCCAGCATCGAGATTGCGGCAATCTGGCCGGGGCGATCGGGGATGGGAACGCGAACTTCGAGCAGCTCCTGCGGATGCAGATTGCGATCGGGGAGATTACGGCGGGCGACCCGCGCCCGTCCCAGCAACTCGCCGAGCGCCGCCTGATCTCCCCCGACCACCATCTCCCGCACCCCCTCGAGCCGCTGAATGAACTCGTCGAGTACGGCCACGATGGCCGGCGCGTTCTGGTCGACGATGTCCAACCAGATGCCAGGATGGCCCGCTGCGATCCGAGTCATATCCCGGAACCCGCCTGCCGCCAGGCGGAGCAAGGGAGCGTCGTCGAGGGCCCGCTCGGCGGCGAGGTCCATGAGGCTGGCTGCAGTCAGATGGGGGACGTGCGACACGAGCGCTACCAGGCGGTCGTGTCGCTCGGGGGTCATGGTGACAACCTCGGCACCAACGGAGCTCAGCGCCATACGGATGACCCTCAACGCCTCGTCGCTGCTCTCAGGACTCGGGGTGAGCACCCATCGGTTACCCCTGAACAGATCCGGGTCAGCGCCGTCGACGCCGTCCTGTTCAGAACCCGCCATCGGATGGCCAGCCACGAACCGCGGATCGGTCACTGCGTTGGTCACCAGGTGCTTGACACTGCCCGTGTCGGTGACCACCCCGCCGGCCTCCCTCGTGTCGTCGAGGGCCCGGCGGACTTCGGTGACAAGATGATGGGGCGGCACCGCAACGACGGTCAGGGCAGCGACGGGGTCGCTACCGATGTCGTCCACCACACCCAGCTCGAGGGCACGGGATGCGGCACGCTCGTCGATGTCACGTCCGGTCACCGTCCAGCCAGCCGACTTCAAGGCTGCTGCCACTGAACCGCCGATGAGACCCGTACCCACCACCTGCGCCCGGCCGACGGAGCCGCCAGCACGGGGCAAGTCCGCTGCAGGGACGGGAGACGGAGGAGGCGTCGACGTCACAGGCGGTAAGGGTATAGCTACGGTTCGGCGGTAGCCGCCCGGTAGAGGCCTCGTACCTCGGAGGGGTCGAGATGGCGCCAGGCTCCCGCTTGTAGGGAGGGGTCGGTCAGGTGAGCAATCCGGACTCGCACCAAACGGAGAACGGGATGACCTACAGCCTCGCACATGCGCCGAACCTGACGATTACGCCCCTCGTGGATGGTGAGGCGCAGCAACCCCTCCTGGGGCATGGATACCTCGGCGGGAGCCGTCGGCCCATCCTCGAGCTCCACCCCTTCGCGAAGTCGGCGCAGGGCGGACCTCGAGGGCGTCCCTTCGACGTGCACCAGATATTCCTTGGGCACACCGTGGCGGGGGTGGGTGAGCAGGTTGGTGAGTTCCCCGTCGTTGGTGAGGATGATCAGACCCTCCGTGTCGGCGTCGAGACGACCGACCGGGAACACCCTTCTGTCGTCGGGAACCAGGCTGACGACCGTGACCCGACCGTGCGGATCCTTGGCTGTCGACACCACCCCAGCCGGTTTGTGGAGGAGGTAGTAGACCAGGGAAGGATCCCGATGAACGGGCAGCCCGTCGACCTCCACCCGGTCCTGCGGGCGGGCCCTGCCACCCAGATCGGCCACTACCCCGTTGACGGTGACGCGCCCGTGGCGTATCAGGTCCTCGCACACCCGCCGACTGCCGAGGCCCGCCCGGGCGAGGATCTTCTGGAGCCGCTCCTCCATGTCCGGGTCGGCCGGGGTCACCCCTCTGCCTGGTCGGTCGCCTGCTGGGCGTCCCCGATGGCGACGTGCGCCGGGTCCTCGTCGCTCGATCTCAATGCCAGCTCCAGCGTCTCGACGACCTCGGCATCTGGAACGAAATCGCCGAGGGAGGGCAGCTGCCCCAGGTGGTCGAGGCCAAGCCGCTCGAGAAACGATCGGGTCGTTCCGTACAGGACTGCATTGCCTGGGCCTGGGTCACGGGCCACCTCGGCCACGTAACCGCGCTGCTGCAGTGTTCGGACGACCCCATCGACGTTGACTCCCCTGATGGACGCGATCTGGGCCCGCGAGATGGGTTGTTTGTAGGCCACGATGGCCAGGGTCTCCAGGGCAGCAGCTGAGAGCCGGCTCGACTGACCTTCGATCAGGAAGCGCTCGACGTAGGGAGCCTGATCGGCGGCGCTCTGGAACCGGTAGCCCCCAGCCACCCGGACCACCGTGAATCCCCGTTGCTGGTCGGCAAACTCTGCTGCGAGCCCCTCACACAGCGAGTCGACAGCGGCAGTGGAGACCTCGAGCAGTTGGGCAAGGAGCGACCCGGGTACAGGGTGTTCGGCAACGAGCAGGATCGCCTCCAACGCGCCGCGCACATCGCCCGGTACCCCCACTGTGGCCTGCCCGTTCGGGCCGCCGACGTCTGGGTCTCCAGTCGCCATGTGGGGATCGGCCTGCAGCTGGGCGGCCAAGGCCTCGAAAGGATCCGATGGCTCACCCGTCATAGCTGTCAGCCCCAACGGTCACCAGTTGCACATCGGATCCGCCGACCCAGGTGATCTCGATCTCACCGAACCGCCCCGCCTGCTCGAGCTCGACGAAGCCCTGCTTGAAGAGTTCGAGCACGGCCAAGAAGCGCACCACGACCTCCATGCGCTCCACCAGGCCGTCGGTGAGCGATCGGAAGCTCATGCGGCCGACCCGTGGGAGTTCGTCCACGAGTTCAGCCAGCGCGTCGGTCACCGTGGCCGTGATCGGAGCGATGTGCCGCAGTTCGACCCGCTGCTGCGGCCGAGGGGTCATGGCCCGCACGAAGGCGGCGGCGATCTGGTCGGCACCGATGCCGTCGAGGACATCAGGAGCGACACCCACGAAGCGTTCGTCAGGACCGGCAGTGCGAGGGAAGCTCCGGCTGGCCGTCGCAGCGATGCGCTCGAGGGCGACAGCAGCGTTCTTGAAGGTCTTGCACTCGAGCAGTCTCGAGAGAAGGAGATCCCGTTCCTCCCAGATTCCCAACTCCTCGTCCAGATCAAGAGCGGAATCGACGGGTAGCAGGCGGCGGGTCTTGAGTTCCACCAACGTCGCAGCGATCAGGAGGAACTCGGTGGCTACTTCGAGATCGAGACGGCCAGTCCCTTCGGCAACCGCCATCATCGCGTCGACCTCGGCGAGGTACGCGTCGACGATGGTGTGAAGCGACACCTCGTAGAGGTCCACCTCCTGCTGGAGGATCAGGTGGAGCAAGAGATCGAAGGGCCCTTCGAAAACCCCGGTTCTCACCTCGTAGGACATCGAGCGCATCCTAGTGGCTGAAATACCAACGTTGTAATACGCCACGGTCTGCCGACGGGTAAATGGGTCGCGCTAGCTTCGTCGTCTATGACGCGCGTCTTCTCGGGCATCCAACCCACTGGCGATATCCACCTCGGCAACTACCTCGGCGCACTTCGTCAGTGGACGATCGACCAACATGACCACGTCAGCTTCTACTGCGCCGTCGACCTCCACGCCGTCACAGTGCAACAGAACCCCGAGGAGTTGCGTGACAAGACCCTCGAGACCATGGCAACCCTCGTCTCGGTGGGTCTCGACCCCGAGGTGTGCACCCTCTTCGTGCAGAGCCACGTGCACTTCCACACCGAACTGGCCTGGTTGCTCGAGTGCACCGTCAGCTTCGGCGAACTGCGCCGTATGACCCAGTTCAAGGACAAGGCGGCGCGCCAGGGCGATGCAGGCCAGGAGCACGTGTCCGCCGGGCTGTTCACCTATCCGGCGCTGATGGCCGCAGACATCCTCCTGTACGACGCCGACCGGGTGCCCGTCGGGGACGACCAACGGCAACACCTCGAGCTGACCCGAGATGTCGCCGAACGCTTCAACAGCAGGTACGGCGAGACCTTCGTGATCCCCGAGGCAGCGATACCCAAGGTGGCCGCCCGGGTCATGGACCTCCAGGAACCAACCTCGAAAATGTCCAAGTCGGCCGAGTCGCCACAGGGATCGGTCGGGGTCTTCGAAGCACCCAATTCCATCGCGAAGAAGTTCCGACGTGCCGTCACCGATTCCGAGAACGAGGTGCGGTTCGACTTCGCCGAAAAACCTGGTGTTTCCAACCTGCTGTCCATTCTGGGAGCTGCGACCGACCAGGATCCCCAGAGCCTCGCAGACCACTACACCCAATACGGTCCGCTCAAGGCCGACACGGCCGACGCAGTCATCTCCGTGCTCGAGCCCATCCAAGCCCGCCGAGCCGAGCTGTTGGCCGACCGCGGAGAATTACAGCGCATCATCGGCCTCGGTGCTCACAAGGCCACTGAGGTGGCCGCCGACACGATGCAGCGGGCACGAGACGCAATGGGCTTCCTGCGGGCCTGACGATCGTCTAGCTCGAGCGTCGCCCCATGGTTCCTCCTCGCATCACGTGGGAGGGGGCGATCTTGGAACGTGTGCGCGGAATTCGCCACCGGCGGAGTCCTGTCAGGACGATCACCGCACCGGCCAGCGCAGCGAGGAAGTGAATCAAGCTGCCGAGCACCATGACGACCACGCCGAGCAACATCAGGCGAACACCGCCGTCGGTGAAACGCATGGGTCGGCGCGCTGCCGCCCGAAGGTCGTCATCGCTCAGCACCTGGCAGGCCGACATGCGCTGCTCAAGTGCGCCGAGCTCGACATCGTCGAGGCCCACCAACCAGCCAGCAGCTAGATCTTCCGCCACCTTCACCATGAGGTCGATGTCCTGCGGCGGATGCCCCCCGAGAGCAACCCGGCGCGTGGCCTCGGGATCGCGCTCGATCAGCCAGGCCCGAAAGGACTCGATTGCGCCGGTCAACACCGTCCGCTCGTCGTCGCCGAGCCGGGAACTTGCCGCCTGGCGGGCCACAGAGACCCCCTCGTCGACCGAGGGCACCTTGAACGTGCCGTGCCGATCTCCCACCTCGTCCTCGAGCCGGTTACGTAAGCGCTGGAAGAGGTCCTCGGCGGACATGGTCATATCAATCCGTCCCGGGATTCAACTGGCTGCATCATCGGCCGCCTGCAGGAGCGCACCCACCTGGGAGTCCACTGTCCAACGACCAGGCTCCAGATGATGCTCGGCTGCCCATCGAGTCACGAGCCTACTGCTCCCCACCTCGGCCAACAGCTCGGCTCCCAGGGCCGGATAGCGGAGTTGACGTCCCAGGCGACCGGCCACACCACCACGCTGCGCAAGGCGCATCGCCCTGGCTTCTGTGATCACGGGACCGAGCAGTGTTGCTACGACGCGCAGCGGCACACCGGCCCCCGATTCGACCTTTCCCACGTCATGGAGCAGGGCAGCCCGAAGGACGTCGAGTCGGTCCTCGGCATCCCCTTCACCCAAACGGCGCGCCACCCGACGGGCAACATCCACAGCATGGGCTCGGTCTGTAGGGCCGACCCGAGCCCACAGCCCGATCTGGCTAGTGGTGAGGATGGCACTGACCCACCGCTCGTCCTCCTCGGAAGGACGGCGTGGGAGCAATGACCTCGCGAACCGCCGGACGAGGTGCCCCGCTCGCTTCATTGTTGCCACCGCCACAGGTCGACGGCCCAGTCCAGCATCCCGTCGAGGTGACGCCGGCCTGCGATGAGGAACGCAACGAGGAGCAGGATCGAGAAGGGCCGCACGCGGTGCCACCGGGGCAGCCACGTCCGAGGGAGCAGGAACTCCACGACGGCAGAACCGTCCAGCGGCGGGATGGGGAGGAGGTTGTAGACAGCCAGCACCACGTTCACGACGGTGACCAGAGCCAGGATCACCCACCAGGAGGAATGCTGGTCGGGCCGCAGGAGCCGGAAGATCACGATGGCAAGGGCGGCAGCCGCCATGTTCGACGCAGGCCCAGCCAGGGCAACCCAGAGGCTGTGCAGACGTGGACGGCGCAGGTTGCCCACCACGACGGGGACAGGACGAGCCCAGGCAACGATGAACGGCAGGGCCACGGCCATGACCAGGGGCACCGCGACACTGCCCACCGGGTCCACGTGGCGGAGGGGATTCGGGCTGAGGCGACCGGCCTCACGAGCCGTGGGATCCCCCAAGGCGTCTGCGGCATAGGCGTGGGCCATCTCGTGGATCACGACCGAGGGAATGACGACGAGGACCATGGTCACGGTCATCATGGTGTCGGTCATCTCGGCCTCCTGACCCCCACCCCGTAGTCTGCCGACCACACACCGTCCCGAGCTACTCCGACGATGGTGGAGCTCGGGTCCGAACTCACACCCCGGTCGCCCGCGGATGGGCTCGGGTGTACACCTCGGTCAACCGCTGTTGGGACACAGCCGTGTACCGCTGGGTGCTGCTGATGGAGACGTGTCCAAGCAGCTCCTGCACTGAACGGATGTCTGCGCCATGGTCGAGCATGTGTGTCGCGCACGAATGGCGAAGCACATGGGGTGTGAGGCGGTCACCCAGACCGACCCTGTCCCCGTGGCGGCGCACCACCAGCCAACCCCCCTGTCGGGTCAAACGCTTTCCCCGACCGTTCACGAAAATGGCTTCCTGGTCGGCCCTGGCCACCACTGCGTCCGCCATCACCGCATCACGGCCTACACCACTGAGCCATTGGGCCAGGGCATTGGCTGCATGCCGACCCACGGGCACGATCCGTTCCCTGCTTCCCTTGCCGTACACGCGCAGCAGGCGAGCTGTGAGATCCAAGTCCCCCAACGATGTCCCCACGAGCTCGCTGATTCGAAGGCCCATGCCGTAGAGGGACTCCAACATCGCCCGGTCCCGCACGACCAGGGGGTCGTCCCCGACAGGTGCCGCCAACAGACGCGCAACTTCTTCCTCGGTCAATGCCTTGGGGAGTCCTCGCGGCACCCTCGGCACGTCGACGGCCGCCGTCGGATCAGCGTCATGGAATCCCTCTCCGGCAAGGAATCGGTGGAGTGACCTGACGGTCACCGTCGCCCGTGCGACGGTGGCCGGGGTCCGGCCCAACGATTCGAGGTGACGGACGTAGGCGATGACGTCGTCCTCGCCGACCGTGCCGAGCACAACGTTGCGGTCGCTCAACCAGGACAGATACCCGCGCAGATCACGACGGTACGCGGCCAACGTCGACGGTGCGCGGCCCCGCTCGGTGGCCAACCAGGACAGAAATTCCTCGGCCTCGAGCGGCAGCACCGTGGCCACCTTTGCGTCAGCCCTGCATTCGCTGGCGGGCGACCAACAATCCGGCAATCGACTTTGCGTCGGTGAGCGCTCCCGAGCCGATCAGCTCGTCGACATCGGACAGGGCCACCCGCTCGACCGTCATCGTCAGTTCCTCGATGCCGTCGGCCCGAGCCTCGGTGGGCACCAGATCTGTGGCCAGGAACACGGTGATCGTTTCGTTGGTGAAGCCCACCGCCGTGGCCAGGGTCACCAGGTGCTCGATCGAACCCGCTCGGTGACCGACCTCCTCTTCGAGTTCACGTCGTGCAGTGTCGAGGTCCAACTCACCGGTGACATCACGCAGGCCAGCGGGAAGTTCGAGCAGCGAGTGCCCCAGTGAGGTGCGGAACTGTCGGACCATCAGCACGTGCCCGTCGTCGGTGACCGGCACGATTGCCACTGCGCCGATGTGCCGGACGACATCACGGTGGAAGACCTCACCGGCCGGCCCCTGCCATGTGGTGTCGAAGACCTTGAAGGCGTACCCCTCGTAGTGGAGTTGCTCGTCGAGCAATCGGAAACCTGCGTCAGGCCCTGAGGAGTCGGTCATGTCTGACCTGTCGTCAATCGACCGACTCGACATGAGGATCGAGGAGTCGAGGATTGCGCCCCTCAGCCCGCGCCATGGCCGCCCCGACGAGTCCTCGGAAGAGCGGGGCTGCCCGATCAGGCCGACTCTTGAACTCCGGATGGGCCTGGGTTCCGATCCAGAAGGGATGACCCTCGAGCTCGATGAACTCGACGAGACGGCCATCGGGTGAGAGACCTGAACAACGCAGACCCGCTGCCTCCATGGCCGCCCGGAACTCGTTGTTCACCTCGTAGCGGTGGCGGTGACGCTCGTACACGACCACGTCGCCATACATCGCAGCAACCCTGGAGTCTTCGCGGAGCCGGGCCGGGTAGAGGCCGAGCCGCATGGTTCCGCCCAGATCGGTGACGTCGCGCTGTGAGTCCATCAGATCTATCACCGGGTATGGGGTCGCCGGGTCGACTTCGCGTGAGTTCGCCCCGACCATGCCGAGCTCGTTGCGGCAGAACTCGACAACCATGACCTGCAGACCGAGACAGATTCCGAGGCAGGGGATCTCGCGATCACGGGCGTAGTGGGCGGCTGCAACCTTTCCCTCGATCCCCCGCTCGCCGAATCCACCCGGGATGACCATCCCGTCGAGGTCCCGCAGGCGGCCCTCAGCAAGCAGGCCCTCGACCTCTTCTGCCTGGATCCACTCCACTTCCACCTCGGCACCGTGGTGATAGCCCCCGTGGCGGAGGGACTCCACCACCGACAGATAAGCGTCGGGCAAGCTGACGTACTTACCGATGATGCCGATACGCACCGGACGCACCGCCGCCTCGATCCGGGTGACGAGGCCCCTCCACTCGGTGAGATCCGGCTCGCGGTCGCCCAAGCCGAGCACCTCGCACACGAAGTTGTCCAAGCCCTCCTGGTGGAGCATGAGGGGGATCTCGTACAGATTGGAGGCGTCGGGAGCATTCACCACCCCGGCGAGGTCCACATCGCACAAGCGGGAGATCTTCTGGCGCAGACCGGGTTCGATGGGTGACTCACTTCGGAGCACCACGGCATCTGGCTGGATACCTCGACTCCTCAACTCGGTGACCGAGTGCTGGGTCGGCTTGGTCTTCTGCTCGCTCGCCGGACCGATGAAGGGCACGAGGGTCACATGGACGTAGCAGACGTTTCCCCGCCCGGCATCGAGGCGCATCTGTCGGATGGCCTCGAGGAAGGGCAGGATCTCGATGTCACCGACTGTTCCCCCGACCTCGGTGATCACGACATCCACATCGGCGGTGGCCAGCCGGTTGATCCGACGCTTGATCTCGTCGGTGATGTGGGGGATGACCTGCACCGTCTTGCCCAGGTACTCACCTCGCCGCTCATCGGCCAAGACCTTCTGGTAGATCGACCCGGTGGTCGCATTGCTGGCCTGGCTCAGCGGCTCGTCGATGAACCGCTCGTAGTGCCCGAGGTCGAGGTCGGTCTCACCCCCGTCGTCGGTAACGAAGACTTCACCGTGCTCGAAGGGGTTCATCGTCCCCGGGTCGACATTGATGTACGGGTCGAGCTTCTGCATGGTGACCCGCAGGCCCCTGGCCTTGAGGAGCCGACCCAACGACGAGGCGGTGAGTCCTTTGCCGAGGGAGCTGGCCACACCGCCGGTTACGAAGATGTGCTTTGCCACGAACGACGTCCCGGTTGCTTCGAGAGCAATGTAGCCGCCCAACCGACCTCGATGGCCGACCCTGAGCAAAGGCTCGTCAATCGACTGGCATACGGCCGCCCGTCAACTCCGGTAGGGAGAACCGAGACGATCGAGCCGACGGAGAGGACCCACAGCATCGATCACTGCGCTGAACGACACTCGCTCGCTGGTCAGATTGAGCGCGACGAGCAGCGCCAGGACGATCCATTCGACACCTGGCGAGGCCACGAGCACGGTGCCGAGACCGAATGTCGCCCCCAGTGGGTTCACCCCTGTGTCGCCCAGCATCAACTCTTCGCGCAGTTCGTAGCCCACTACACCGACGAAGGCGGCCAATGCAGCGGTGACCCAGGCCATGATCTGAAGATCTGGCCCGTCCGGCACGGCAGTCACCACGAGAAGGGCTGCCCACCACGCAGCTGCGACCTTGACCGAGCGGCCGGGGGCTCGGTCGAAGAGGTTGAGCAGGTTGGCGCTGAGTGCAACGATCGCACCGCTGCGCCCCACCTCGATCATCCAACCCGACTCCAGGGCCGGCCGCGCTCCCTCTGCCACGGCCGCCGCTGTGATGGCGACCATGGCCCCGACGACCATCTTGACGATCCCGGTGGTCAGATGGCCGCGGGCCAACGCCGCGAGATGACCGGCAAAGCCTCCCCCGCTGCGGCCACCCATCACGTCGTCCACGGCACCAAGGATTCCGAATCCTGCCAATGCGACCAGTACAGCGTGACCATGGCGAGGGGTGAGATCACCCGGCGTCCACCAGACCAAACAGCCCGCCCACCCGAGGGCCACCGCAACGGGAACGATCCCTCCGCTACCGGGAACATCAACCCCCCTGTAGTTCCGCTTGCGCACCCGCGGACTGCTCAACGCGCTCCTCGCGGCGCGCCACAAGATGGCAGCCAAGCTCGCCGGCAGGGCGATCACAAGCACTGCGACGAGGCCGATATCGACCATCTGATCAGGCCCTCCCAGCCCGTCGGACCATCGCGACAGCGGACACGACCTGCCGGGCGGCGAACATCAGTCCCCGCCGGGCAACGACCGCTCGCATCACATCGACCCCCTGACCGAAACGATGCCGGAACCCGGCCACATCGCGTCCGGTGGCTCGATGAACGAGATCGAGGGGCACCTCGACAATGCTGCCCCCCGCTTCCCAGACATCGATAGACATGGCGACCTCGAGCCCGAAGCGAGGGGCAAGGTCGAGGGCCCGGAACAGTGTTCCCTCGATTGCACGCTGACCGCTGAGCGGTTCGACCGGACAGCGGCCGGTCACCTCGCCGATTGCTCGGGCCGCGAACCGCCCGACCAGCCCAAAACCCCTGGACCTCCCCGTCTCGGGAAATACGGCAACCGCCATCGAGGCCTCTCCCGCAACGACTGGAGCGAGAAGATCGACTGCGAGACCCGCCGACACGCCGAGATCAGCGTCGAGTAGGAGATAGTGCCCGGCCGCGCCCGCCTCAGTGCGCCCCACGGCTACGGCACCCCCCTTGCCCACGTTGCGAGGCAGGACGACCACCCGTGCCCCTGCGGATCGGGCGATGTCACCGGAGTGATCGCGCGACCCGTCGTCCACCACCACGATCTCCCGAATGAGCCCAGCCGACGGGTGATCGCCCGTTGGGAGGTAGACACGCAGCGCCTCCACCGTGGCTCCGACGGTATCCGCGCCGTCGAACACAGGGATGATCACCACCGCCCCGGTCGGGTGTCCGTTACTCACCCCGCCGCCTCAGCCTGGCAACCGGGACACGGCCGATGGCAGCCGCCCGTGATGCCCGACTCGAGGAAGATCGCCAAGGGTTGTGATCAGGGCAACCAACCCTTCGTAATCCTCGATGGTGTCGACCGTGGCAACCCCGGCTGCCAATGACGCGGTCGATCGCACCACGTCGACCAATTCGACCCTGCTCGTTGCCGACGCATCGGCCCCAGCGCCCACCTCGGCCACCAGCACCTGGCCTGAATACCCCGTCGCCACGATGTCCTCGAGCAGAGGCAGTACGACGTTGTCGTTGATGTCGCTCGCATCTGCATCGGTCACGACGAGGAGCACCAACCCATCTCGGCCCACATCGCCCAACTCGCCACCGCCGAACGAGGGGTCGTACACGATCAGTCCGGCATCCCGTAACGAGATCAACACGCTCGGACCCGGACTGTCGGTGTCGCCTGCCTCGTCGGGAGCGAACAGGGCCTGGGTCATCAAGAAGTTCAGGGCCCGACCGACCACACCCTGCCCGGACCCCGCGAGGCGAAACTCCTCAGCCAGGGCCGCTCGCACGGTGCCATCCTCGAGGTCGAAGGACTCCGTCAGCCAGACCACGCCGCCGAAACGGGCGTCGGATGCAACCAGACTGTCCCGCACCCTGACCACTTGGGCACGATCGACCGTGTCGGGAACGAACATGAGAACTCGAACATCGGCTAGGCGACCGCGGGACACCGCCCCTTCGGCCAGGCGCTCGAATTCCTGCCGATCCGCCGTCATGCGCTCGAGTTGGGCAACCGCCTCATCTCGCGCGCCAACCGCTCCGTCGGAGTCCGCCTCGAGTTGGTCGACCTGGCGTTCGAGGTTCGACACGAGGACCGAGTCGACGAAGGTCGATCCCAGGGCAAGGCCGATCCCGAGCGCCAGGAATACGGCCACGATGCTGACGATGTGGTAGCGGAGGTTGATCATCGGTGACTGCTCGTCGGGTAGAACCTCACAGTCCGAGGTTGATCCAGAGGGTACGCAACAGGAGGCGGACCGGTTCGGTCACCACAGCGATCACCACGATCGTGAACATGGCGGACAGCACCAGAAGGCTCAGGTCGCGTTTGCGAACCTGGGTCCGATACAGGCGCGACACCCCCTTGGCATCTACCAGGATGGGGCTGACCTTCATCCTGGTCAGAAAGGTCGATGCCATCCCCGAGCGGCCCTTGTCGAAGAAATCGGCCATCGATGTGTGCGACCCCACCATGACAATCAGTTCGGCTCGCTGCTCGAACGCGATCTGCATGGCCACGTCCTCGCTGGTCCCCAAGGCTTCCACCACCTCGTAGCGGTACCCCAACCGATCCAAGCGCGCAGACCCGGGAGCTTCACCCCCCGGGTATGCATGCACCAGAAGGGTGGCGCCACAATTCAGCGCGTCGCGCGAAACCGAGTCGAAGTCACCCAGGATGACATCGGGCGTCACCCCTACCTCGAGGAGCGCATCCGCTCCCCCGTCGACACCGATGACGGCTGGCCGCATCTCGCGCATGTAGCCGGATCGGCGAAGCGCATCGAGATCCTCCTTGTAGTCGATGCCCCTCACCACCACGAGCACCTGCCGTTGGCGCATCTCGACCCCAAGGTCAGGGATGACAGGGTCCCGGGTCAGCAACTCGGGCTCGCGGGACAGATATTCGAGCGTGTTGGCTGCGAACTCGCCCAGTTGGTCCTTCACTGCGTCGCGCGCATCGTCGAGCTGTTGTTCGAACGCTGCCAATGTCGGGATCGTGCCCCGACCGACCAGCACGCCCCCCACGTACAGGCGATTGTCAACGATCGCCAGCTGGTCGCCATCACCCAAGCGGTTGAATGCCGCTTCCCCAATCGCGTCGATCACCGGCACCCCGGCCTGGAGCAGCACGAGACCTCCGAGCGCGGGATAGCGGCCGCTCATGGTCGGGGCTGCGTTGACCACAGCCGCCACCCTCTTGGCCACCAGCCCCTCCGCTGCAACCCGGTCCACGTCGCGGTGGTGGATGACTGCGATGTCGCCGGCTTCCAGCCGGGGAATGAGGTTCTTGGTGCGGCGATCGAGGCGTGCCCGACCGTTGATGCCGTCCGGGAGCACGGCCTGCCGCTTGGACCTGAACATCATCGACGAGCTCGGTCACTGTCGGCCAGGGCCAGGAGTTCGGCAGCGTGGTCCCGTCCTGCTGCGGAGTCGGGGCGACCGGCGAGCATCCGAGCTAACTCGGTGATCCGGTCCTGACCGGTGACGGCCACCAGGCCCGAGGACACGGACGAGCCGTCGTCGACCTTGCGCACGACCACCTGGTGGTCGGCGAAGGCGGCCACCTGTGGGAGATGGGTCACCACCAGGACCTGGTTGTCTGCTCCGAGTCGGCCAAGCGACCTCCCGACAGCGACTGCCGCTTCGCCCCCGACCCCGGCATCGACCTCGTCGAAAACAAGGGTGGGGGGGCCAGCTGTCAGCACGAGCCGCAGGGCAAGCATCACCCGGGCCAGCTCCCCTCCACTGGCCACCTTCGAAAGCTCTGCCGGTTCGGTGCCACTGTTCGCCGCGAACAGGAACGCCACCTCGTCCGCTGGATCGGGGCCGCTGACGGCCACCGCCAAGCGGGCGCGGTCCAAGGCGAGGGCAGGGAGGTAGCGCGTGACGTCGTTTCCCAGGGTTGGGGCAGCCAATCGACGAGCCTCCGCCACCTGTTTGGCCGCAGCTGCAGCCCGGTCCCGCACGACCGCCAGCCGCTGCTCTAGCTCGGCCGCCACCTCCTCGTGGCGCTCGAGTTGGCCAAGGCGGTCGTCGATCTCGGAACGGAAGCTCATGACATCGGCGAGGGTGTCGCCGTACTTTCTGGTCAGCTCGCGCAGCAGCTGACGCCGTGACCTGACCTCAGCAAGGCGGGCCGGGTCATCATCGAGGCCCTCGAGCACCGATCGGAGATCGCCCACCACGTCGGCCAACTCGGCCGCCAGCGCTCGCAACCGGTCTGCATGTGCCGCAAACGGACCCCGTCCGACCAAGCGCCCGATGACCGCCCCGATGAGATCTGCTGCTCCTCCGTCACCCGACAGACCCTCACGGGCTGCATGCCCCTCGGCGATGTGAGCGGCTGCGTCCGCCAGGGCATCCTCGAGTTCGGCGAGGCGCAGGAGCTCGTCTGCGTCGTCGACGGCAGCCTGATCGATCTCTGCCAGCTGGTACCGGAGCAGGTCGATCTCATGGGATCTGCTGCGCTCGTCGCCTCCGAGGGCAGCGAGTTGGCTACTGATGGCGGCGACCTCGTCCCGGGCCGCCGTGAGGTCGGCGAGATCGATGGCCCCATAGGCATCGAGACTCCGACGCTGCACCCGGGCAGAGAGCAACGACTGATGTTGGTGTTGGCCGTGCAGATCCACGAGTTCTGCACCCAGCTCGGCGAGAAGGGCGACAGTGGCCATGTCGCCGTCGATGTAGGCCCGACTGCGGCCATTACACGGCACAACCCGCCGAATGACCCGCTCGACGTCACGGCCATCTTCCTCGACGAGGAACCTCCCCTCGACCACGGCTTCCGCGGCGCCGGATCGAACAATCGTCGGATCGGCTCGGCCGCCGACCAACAGTTGGATGGCCTGCACGATCATGGTCTTACCGGCACCCGTCTCACCGGTCAGGGCGGTCATTCCTTCCCCGAACACCAGGGACGCAGACTCGATGGTTCCCAGGTCGCGAACAGCCAATTCGGTCAGCATCAGCGGTCCTTCAACCCGAACTTCTCGCGCAGCACCTGATGGAATCCCCTCTGTCCCGAGGTCACCAAGAGTGCGGGAGTGGCGGCAGCCGTGGCGACCAGCGAGTCACCTGCCTGCAGGACGGCCACGCTACGGCCATCTACCGAGCAGTTGGCCTCCCGGTCGCCCACCACTGCGATCCGGACGGATGTCTCGGGCTGCAGTAGGAGGGAACGGTCGAACAGCATGTGAGGAGCGACAGGCGTCAACTGAAGTGCTCGGTGTGACGGATCCACAATGGCGCCCCGGGCCGACATCGAATATCCCGTCGAACCAGTAGGGGTCGCAACGATCAACCCGTCAGCTGCGTAGGTGGCGAAGGAGACGTCGTCGAGCGACACGGCCAGCCGGACCGTGTGACCCTGCGCCCGTTTCTCGACCACCACCTCGTTGAGGCCGTCCCACGGACCCTCCACGGACCCGTCGGCCCGTTCGATGCGGGCGCTGACCATCATGCGCTCCTCGATCGGCAGCTCGCCGTCGAGGGCCTGCTGCACCGCAACGATGGTCTCCGATGGCTCGAACTCGGTCAGGTACCCGAGATTTCCGAGATGTATGCCGAGGACCGGAATCCCGAAGCGGGCGACGCGCTCGAAGGTAGCCAGCATCGTGCCGTCACCACCCAGACACACGGCCAGGGCACCAGTCCCCTCGAGCACGTCATCGGCAGCAGAGAGACGTACCAGATCTGCGCCCGCGGCGGCCTCGGCGTCCATGACGACCCGATAACCCCGTCCTTCCAACCACGTCACGAGATCGAGGGCAACCTCTGCTGCCTCGGCCCGGTCCGGGTGCAGGGCGATCAAGACTGACGGGCTCGTCATGGGTGCGCACCTCCTTCAGCTGTTGCGATCGCAGCAGCGACCAAGGCGTCTCGGTCGGGTTCCGACACGACACTGCCATGTTCGTCGGCCGCGACAGGCCGAACACGAGCATGGAGCAGGAACTCCCGGTTGCCATCAGCGCCCGCCAGTGGTGATGCCATCAGCCCCAGGATGCCGAGGTTGCAGGCTGATGCCGCCCCTAGGACGTCATCGAGTACCCGGTTCCACACGGCGGGGTCCCGAATGACGCCCCGTCCCCGGCTCGCCTCCACCCGTCCCGCCTCGAACTGGGGCTTCACCAGCAAGACCAGGTCGGCCCCGGGTCGGGCCAGGCTGACCAGTTGAGGCAACACGGTTCGCAGGGAAATGAAGCTGAGATCGGCGACCACGATGTCGACCGCAGTAGGCAACTGCCCCGGGTCGAGGTGACGGATGTTCGTCCGCTCCCTCACATCGACCCGACTGTCGGCCCGCAGACGCTGGTCGAGTTGCCCGTGGCCTACGTCGACGGCAACGACCCGAGTGACACCGTGCTGGAGGAGGCAATCCGTGAAACCCCCGGTCGAGGCTCCCGCATCGAGGGCGACGAGGCCAGCCGGGTCGATTCCGAACTCTTCGAGCGCGGCCGCCAACTTGTCCCCGCCACGCGACACGAACCTCGGCGGGTCGCCCTGAACGACCAACGATTCGCCCGGGTCCACCATCCGGGCAGGCTTGGTTGCGACCGACCCGCCCACCAACACCCGACCGGTCTCGATCAACGAGCGAGCAGCGCTACGCGACGGGCACAGCCCCCGCCGCAGCAGCTCCTGGTCGAGACGCCGTCGAGTCACGACCTATCCCTCGTTCCCATCGGTCGCCACTCGTCCCACGCCCGCTGAATCTACCGCCCAACGCTCACGGCTTCGGCGGCACCTCGGAACCTGACGGTCTCTCTATGGTGTTCTGGTGATCCCTTTCCACGACGAGAACCCCACCCAGGCCACGGCCTGGTTGACCATCGTCCTGATCGTCGTGAACCTCGCTGTCTTTGCTCTCATCCAGCCGAACGACCAGGGCCGGGACGACATCGTCTTCGCCTATCAATACGCCACCGTCCCCTGCGAGGTGACGCAAGGGCGGCCACTGAGCCTCGGAGAGAACCCCAGCGTGCTCGGGTCAGCTGGCCTCTGCGGGGCGGGCGATGCTGCCAGCCGCCAGCCGTGTGCGTCGTCGAACGGCAAGGGCGACTGCACCCCGTTTCCCGACAAGTCGGTCTGGCTTTCTCTGCTGGCGTCGATGTTCCTGCACGGCAGTTGGTTGCACCTGGGTTCCAACATGCTCTTCCTGTGGGTGTTCGGCAACAACATCGAGGACCACATGGGGCCGTGGCGGTATGGCCTGTTCTACGTCGGGGCGGGCTTGTTGGCCACCCTCGCCCACATCGCGATCGACCCGGCGTCCACAGTTCCGCTACTAGGTGCCTCGGGAGCAGTGGCCGGCGTCATGGGGGCCTACGCAGTGTGGTTTCCCGAGGCCCGTGTGCGGACCCTCGTCGTTGCGCTACTCGTCGTCGTCCTGCGGATCAGAGCCAAATGGCTCCTCGTCCTGTGGTTCGTGTCACAGTTCCTGATCGACCCCAACCAGGGAGTGGCCTGGATGGCCCATGTCGGCGGATTCGTGGCGGGGGTGATCGTCGGGTTGTCGGTGCGCGAGAGCCGAAGGATTCGGTCAGTTGTGTG
Organism: Acidimicrobiales bacterium; assembly: GCA_038135065.1. Taxonomy (GTDB): domain Bacteria; phylum Actinomycetota; class Acidimicrobiia; order Acidimicrobiales; family Poriferisodalaceae; genus JAYPWI01. Next base: position 997 of record JAYPWI010000014.1, on the reverse strand, counting down.
GCGACCCGCCTATGCCGATGACCGGTCCGGACTGTGGGACAACCGGGTTGGGGGCCGCGGAGACCTACCTCTTCCTCCATACCAACCCCCCGACTTCTCCTGAGAGCTGGTCACTCCACGGACCCGAATGCTCGGTCAGCCCACCAACTCCAAAACCAACGTCGAGAGATCCGCAGCCACCACATCAGGGGCGGGCTCGGCTTGGCGGGCACCCTCGTCGTCGGTCACGCCCGAGAGAACGAGACCGAAGCGAAACCCGAGTTCGGCGGCGAGGAGCCCGTCGGTCGCCGGGAGATCACCCACCACGATGTGGCGCCGGTCGCCGGCGTGGGTCCCCAGATGAGCGTGGACCAGCCCTGCGACGGGCGAGTGCGGCTTTCCGGCCACCATCACCCGATCCTGCGCACGCCCTGCGGTCGCCACGGCCGCCAGCAATGCGCCGTTGCCGGCGAGCAGACCCTCGGGCGTGGGATAGGTCGGGTCAGCGTTGGTGGCAATCAGACGAGCACCCTCGTGCAGCGCCCTAGCTGCCGCCGAGAGCCGGGTGAAGTCGAAGGATCGGTGGAACCCCACCACCACCGCGTCGACGTCGGCGTGCACCCCGACACCGTCTCCTGGGTCGAGACCGATCGCCCCGCGGTCTGCCACGGCCTCCCAGACACCCTCACCTGCACACACCAGCACCCGCTCGCCGGGCTGTACGAGCGAGCCCGCAGCCATGGCAGAGGTGATCACCCGCCCAGCCGCCTCGATGCCGATCTCAGCGAGTTTCCCTTCCGCCTCACCCCTGGTCAGAGCCGAGAAGTTGGTGACGAACACCACGTCCTCGCCCGCCGCATCGAGGCGACGGACTGCTTCGGGTGATCCGGGAATTGGCTGGTGGGCCAGCCAGATGACCCCGTCGAGGTCGAGAACCCAGGCCAGGGCTCAGACCGTCCAGGTGCCCCTGCTACGAAGCAGCTCGCCGATATCGCCGGCACCCTGCTTCTCGTGAGCC
>JAYPWI010000013.1:80937-97740 GCA_038135065.1 Acidimicrobiales bacterium | reverse complement strand
ACGCGCATCCACGTCTTTCCCGTCCATTCGCCAAAATCGATCTCGCGCAGGTCGAGTCCGCTATAAGGAGCTGGGCAAGAGACTTCGCTGTTGGACAGGTCTTCGTTGACTGTGGCGACCGGACAGTCCCAGCGGAAGCGAACTACACGTTCATCTGCGAAGTAAGCGACAGCACCGGCAGTGCATCAGTGAAGGTCACGGTGCTCAATGAAAATGGCGACGTCGAATGGGAACTCCTCGGCTAGATTTTGGAGCAGGCCAGCGCGGCCGATCACTCCATCGGTGGAAGCCACGAAGTGAGTTCAACGCATCGGCAACACGCCTGCGAGATTGCCGCGCCAGGCAAGTTGAATCGCATCGGCGACGAGTTCGGTCCTAGCTGCCGCTCAGGCCCCAACATCAAGGTGGTAGTAAATGGGCCAACACCCGAGGGCTAAGAGCCGAGATATTCGGCTCGGCTAATAGAGGCGGCGCAGTTTCTAAGGCTCGCGTTGAGTGTGCGGAATGCGGAAACGAAGTTGCTGAAAGGGCGCCGAACTACCCCTAGTGCGGAAATCCGGTCACCACCGCAGCCCCGCATCCTCCGCCTGCCTATCCGACCCCACGGGCACCATTACCTCCGGCAGGCGCAGCGGCTGCAGCGGCCAATGGCCTGTCCACAACTGGGCTCATCTGCGGCGTTGTCGCGCTGTTCGTTCTCTGGTTTATTTTCGATCCGCTCGGGTTGATCCTCGAAGCAACCGCAAAGTCGAGAGGGGGCAGAATGCCAATACTGCGACAGTGATCTCGGCGATCGGGACAGTTGGGGTTGCCTTGTGCGACCTGGTCATTCTGTCGTCGACCTAGATCACGGCGACGCCAGCAGCCCCGAGAGTTCCCCGGCGAGTCTCAGCGCAGCACGCTTCTGAGCGCCCCATCCCACAAGCTGCCCTCGGAGAGAAACGGAAATGTCAACTGACGACCCCTCCTCAAGTTCCCTGATCGTGACGGTTACGTGCTCGCCCCACGACCTCAACGACACTCTCGTTGACAAGAACATGACGCACGCAGTGGGATCCTCGTTTCGCACCTTCCAGCCAAGCTGTTCGACGGCTTGTCGGACTGCGTGCACGACTTCTGATGGCGAAGAGGCATAACTGCGTGATTCGGTGTGAGCCATCGGTCAACCCTAGCCCGGACCATCACGGGAAGTCAGCGAATGAAAGTACCCATCAGGCTCACTCCTCATTGCGAGGAGGCACTCGGAGCACGCGGCAAGCCACGAGGATCACCGGCCGAGCACGAGTAATGTACGTCGAAATTCTGAGAGCTTTGATCCTAATGAACGGTGAGACCAGCTACGACTCGGAGGCGTTGGTTCTTGGCGCGAGCCGAGTGGGGTTCCGGCTCGGTGTCTGGTGTGGCGGCCCCGACCGGGGTGCCTGGAGCGAGGAGGTCACGGGCGACCTCCTGGCGAACTGTTTCGTCACCCAGCAACTGGGCGACCTCAGCGGAGCGGACCCCAACCGAGGTGTCCTCGTAGGCGGACCACACGACGGGCCCGACTTCGTACAGGGCGATCTCGGTGATGGAGCGTTCCATCGTGCGGTCGTTGCCTCGTTCCCAATCCTGCTGAATGACACGGAACTTGAAGCTCATGCCGTCGATGGCTCCCGCAGCGATGGCCTCACGCACCGGTTCCACGAGCCAGTTGTCAGCAAGTCGGGCACGGACCCGCAGGCCGTGACTGTCCTCGGTCAGCGACGTGATCACCCCAAGCGGGACGGAACCGATGACGGGGTGGGTGCCGTGATCGAACTGCAGCACCGGGTTGCGTTCCCGGATTGTCTTGGTGAACGCTCCGGGCATGATCCGCTCACGGAACGTGCCTTCGTGCGACTCGATGGCTGTTCACGGGTCGAACACAGCGGCGTACCCGTCAAGGGTGAGACCGTCATCGGAGGGCTCAGCCCTGAACGTTACGTGGCGGACAAGGTTGTGGTCTGGAGTCATGGTTTCTCCTACTGGCTCGGCACAATACGGGCAGCAATAAGCACAGGTAAGCTGCTAAACCATGCTGATGCGGAAATTCTGGATTTGAGCGGTTGCGATCGCGGCTGTGCTTGCGGGCTGCGGCAACAGTGGGGACGGGCCGACCCCGCTCAGCAGTGACCGTGATAGCGGCGACGACCAACTCACCGACAACAGCAACACAGACCTAACTGAGGTGCCGTCGCCTGAACGCATCGCATTCTCCTTTGAACGTGATGGCGACGAAGAGGTTTTTGTGATGAACCCTGACGGAACCGGGGTCGAACAGCTGACCGACAACAACGCCTTCGATTGGTTGCCAGCGTGGTCACCTGACGGTAAACGCATCGCATTTACTAGTGCCCGTGGTGGTGACTTGGAAGTGTATGTGATGAACGCTGATGGAAGCGGGATCCAACAGCTGACCGACAACGACGACGTGGACTGGTTCCCGGCGTGGTCGCCTGATGGGAAACGCATCGCATTCATCAGTGACCGTGATGGCGACCACGAGATATTTGTGATGAACCCTGACGGCACCGGCGTCCAACAGCTGACCAACAACGACGACAAGGACAGCTTGCCTGTGTGGTCGCCTGACGGGAAACGCATCGCATTCTCCAGTGACCGTGATGGCGGCTTCGAGATGTTCGTGATGAACGCCGACGGCACCAATGTCGTCTCAACCGGTCATGAGGGCCGGCCAACGTCGTGGGCTCGCTGATCCAATAAAACCCCTTATCCTCATGTCGCACGGACAAGCGTCCGGTGTGCTCAAGCAGGGCCAGGTCGTTCGTGTCGATCGTTTCCACGACGGTGGTGGGATCGAAACCCGCATCGACGAGCTGGCGGATCGCTGTCGCCTTGCGGGAGTTGATGTCGGCCTGGTCAGAGGCTCGACGCTGCGCGCTCGGCGGCGTCGAGGGTTGCGTCGATGTCCTCGTCGCTGTGCACGGCCGACATGAACCAGGTTCCCCGGGCCGTTGTCCGAACGCCGTGGTCCTGGAGCGCGTGGACGAACGCGAGGCGCATCTCCTCGTCGCCTGCCCGATACCCCCGATAATCCACGACCGGCGGAGCGTCGGTGAACACGGTGGCGAACACGGTGCCGAGGCCCTGGGCGTGGAGGGGCACGCCGTGTCGACGGCCGATGTCGTTGAACCCGTCGATCAGGCGCCGGCCACGCTGCTCGACCGATGCGTACAGCGCCTCCCCTCCTGCTGCGAGGGTGTCCACGGTCGCCCGGCAGGCGGCCACGGTGGAGGTGATCGCGTTGTAGGTGCCACCGTGCACAACGCCGTGGGTGACCCCGTCCATGATGTCGGCCCGTCCGGCGATGACGGACATGGGAAACCCCGAGGCGGCCGCCTTGGCGAAGATGGCCAGGTCGGGGGTGACCCCGTAGCGGCCCTGCGCCCCGCCGAGAGAGGCCCGGAACCCGGTGATGACCTCGTCGAACACGAGGACGATGCCGTGCCGATCGCACAGGTCGCGAACACCCTGCAGGTACCCCGGCGCAGGTTCGATGACCCCGGTGTTGCAGGGAACGGCTTCCATCACGACCGCCGCGATCTGGCCGGCGTGGCGTTCCACGAGATCAGCGAGGCGTTGCAGGTCGTTGAAGGTGGCAACGAGCACATCGCCCCGCACGCTGTCGGACTGTCCGTCGCTCATGGTCAACACGGCCGGTGCGTCGAGGGGCCCGGCGTCGTCGAGCGACGGGTTCATGCTCAGGTACACGTTGTCGGCCCAGCCGTGGTAGTGCCCCTCGAACTTGACGATCTTCGGCCGGCCCGTGTGGGCCCGAGCCAATCGCAGGGCGATGTGGCCAGCCTGGGTGCCCGACACGTCGAATCGAACCCGTTCCGCACAGGGAATGAGCTCGACGAGTCGCGCTGCGAGGTCGATCTCGGCTTGGTGCACGCTGGTGAACGCCTGGCCGTCGACCAGGGATGCCCGAACGGCATCGAGCACCGGAGCCGGAGTGTGCCCCAAGAAGGCCGGCCCGTTGCCCAGCACGTAGTCGATGTAGCGGTTGCCGTCCGCGTCCCACACGTAGGGGCCCTCACCACGGTCGATGGCCAGCGGCACAGGCAACGAGTGGTAGCGGAAGTTGCTGCTGACCCCACCTGCCAGCACCTTCTTGGCCGACTCGTACCGCTGGATCGAGGCGTCGTAGCGGGTCATGGGGACCTCCGAGAACGATCGGGGCCGCCATTGTGACCCATGGGGCTGCGGCAGTGCGGAACGCCCGGACCACACCACCAAGGCAACGAGGGGGTGTGCAAAGATGCGACGGCCTAGAGGGGAGCCATGAGCGAACTCGACTACTTCCGGTACGACACCGATGGTCCGATCGCCACCATCACCTTCGATCGGCCCCACAAGCGCAATGGGCTCGACCCCTCGGTCATGCTCGCCTTCGAGTCACTGGTCCATCGTGTGCGGGACGACCCTGACCTCAAGGTGATGGTGGTGACGGGCAACGGCCCGGCGTTCTGCGCAGGAGCCGATCTGACCCTGGCCCGAGACGCCGCGACCGCCGACGAGCGGCGTCGCATCAACGAGGACATGGGGCGGGTTCCCCGTCTGATCGGCCGGGTGTTCGACACCATGACCCACATGGACATCGTCGCCATCGCCGCGGTCAACGGCTACGCGGTGGGAGGCGGTTGGTCGCTGGCCATGGGGTTCGATCACATCATCGCAGCCGAGGGGGCCCAGTTCTGGCTGCCCGAGGTGGAGATCGGTCGACCGTTCCGAGGATTGGCCAACATCAACCTCACCCAACGTCTGGGCCCAGCGTTGGCTCGAGAGGCCATGATCCTGTGTCGCCGCTTCAGCGCAGAGGAGCTCCTCGCCTATCGGGTGATCAACCAGGTCTGCCCCGTCGTGGAACTCCCCGACCAAACCCGACGGATCGCGGAGGCCTACCTGGCCATGCCATGGAACGCGGCAATGGCCACCCGCCGCGAGATCAACGGCACCATCTACGGCCCGCAGTACTACTGAGACGCAGCAGCCGCTGATCCGTTGCCGGTGGCGTGCCAAGCTGCTGCATGGAGCGTGAACGGTTCTACGAAGCGACCGGAGCGGAGAGCACCGGGCCCCTTGCCGGTCTTCGGGTCCTCGAAGCGACGACGACCTGGTCCGGACCCATGGCTGGCTGTCTGTTGGCTGACATGGGCGCTGACGTCATCAAAGCGGAGCTGCCGACCGGCGACGTGACGAGGATTGCTCCGCCCCTGCTTCCGGGGACGTCATTGTCGTTCGCCCACCAAACGGTCAACCGCAACAAGCGATCGATCAGCCTGGACCTCCGCACCACCCAAGGGCAGAACCTGTTCCTCGACCTCGCCGCAACCCACGACGTCGTCATCGAGAACTTCCTTCCAGGCACCGACCTTTCTGGCCGACGACCTGGCTGGCCTTCATGGCGCCCTCGCCGTGCTGGCCGCCCTGCGCCACCGCGACGCCACCGGTGAGTGGCAGCACATCGACGTCGCCCTGCTCGATGCCACCCTGTATCAGTCGAACGGCTACCTGACCCTCGGCGCGATGGGGGCCGACATGCCCCGTCTCGGATCGGAGGTGCCCGTCGCCGCTCCCTGCAACACCTACCGCTGCCGGGACGGTGCCGCCTTCATCGCCCTGATTCTCGACGCACACTGGAACGCCCTGGTGACCCTGATGGACCGACCGGACCTCGCTGCCGACGAGCAGCTCCACACCAACGCCGGTCGGGTACCCGTCGGGCTGATGTCAATGAGGCCGTTGCTCGATGGTTCGCCGGTCTGGAGGTGGAGCACGCCGTGCAGTTGGCGGCCGAGGCCGGGATCGCGGTGTCACCGGTGCACACCTTCGGAGAGGTCGCCCAACTCGCCCATGTCGCCCAGCGGGAGATGCTCCAACAGGTGCAGCTCGAGGACGGAAGCGCAGCACCGATCGTCGGCCCAGCTGCCAAGTTCAGCCGAACGCCGACGTCCATTCGACGCGCTGCGCCCGCCCTTGGCGTCGACGGTCCCCAGATCCTGCGTGAGCACGGTTATGGGGAAGCGGCCATCGAGCAGTTGCGGGCCGAGGGCGTCGTCTGAGCCAGGTGGGTCACACGAGGGTGCCCGCCGGCGGCTTGATCCCCAGCATCATCTGGCCGTGCAACTCTGCCGCCCGGTCGTAGTCGAACAAGATGTGTCCGGAGAGCGTTGACACGTCACGCCGGAAGCGTTGCAGCGGCGAATCGAGGAACTGGCTCGAGGCCCCAGCCCCGTCTGCTGCGTGGGCCACGACCTCCTTGACGAGGGCGATCACATGGGCGCAGTCCATACGCATCCGCACCCTGGTCTCGGGTGACGGGAACCCACCTCCGTGCAGCGGGGCGCACAGATCTTCGACCAGGGCGTCGAACATCAGCCGGGCGGAGCGCATCACCGACGAGACCCGTGCGAGGCGGATCTGGGCAGCAGTGGAGTCGCGCTGCTTGCCACCGAACATCAGGCTCCGCTCCTCGAGCAGCTCACGGAACAGTTCAACGGTTCGCTCGCCAGCCCCGACCGCGGTCGCCGTTGCATCGATGGACAACAGGTTGAGCATGTCGAGGCGGTACAGCGGGTTGGGGTTCGCCAGCTGCCCCGGAGCCTCCCGTTTCGAGATCTCCCGATGGGTGAGGGCGCGGCGGGCCGGCACGAACGCATCAGAGACCACCATGTCGTTGCTGCCCGTGGCACACATGCCCGCCGTGTGCCACACGTCGACGATCTCCACGTCGTCGAGGGGAAGCAGTACCAGCAGGAGTTCGGGCGCCGCGCCGTCGGACACGGCGGTCAGCAGCGCCCAGTCCGAGTGCATGACCCCAGAGCCCCACTTCCAGCGGCCGGTCACTCGCCAGCCGCCATCAACTCGAACTGCCCGACCCGTCGGGGCGAGGGTCGCGGGCCCGAGCGCGTAGTTACGCTCGCCCCACAGCTCCGCTTGCGTCTCGAGGTCGAACAAGGCGAACTGCCAGTTGTGGTGGTTCAGGAACGCGGCGACCCAGGCGCTCGACACGTCACCCTTGGCCATCTCCCGGACCATGTGCGGAATGATGTCGAAGTCGAGCTCCTGACCACCGAAACGCTGCGGGACCAAGGTGGAGAAGAATCCCGCCTCGACCACGGCGTTCCACGCGTCGGGCGCCACGACCCGCTGCGCTTCGCTGGCCCGGGCATGGTCGGCGAACGCCGCGCCGACGGCGCGGGCGTCGGCGAGATGCCGTTCCCACTCCTGCGCCGTCATCGTCGCGGTGTGCCCGCTCACCAGTAGAGCCGCAGCGGGAAGTTGTCGAGTGTTTCGACGCCGTCTGAAGCCAGACGAACGATGTGCTCCGTACGTAGTCCGCCCACCCCGGGAACCGTGATGGTGGCCTTGAGAGTGAAGACCATGTTCTCCTGCAACACGGTGTCGTTACCGGGTCCGATCCATGGGGCCTCCTCCTCGGGGTCCATCCCGGTGCCGTGACCGGTGCCGTGACCCCGTGCCTCACTCGAGAACTCCTCGAAACCACTCCGCACCAGATCCCGCTGGATAGCCGCGTTCAGCTCGCTGGCCACCATGCCCGGCGTCGCAGCAGCCAGTCCGGCTTCCACCGCTTCCGCCGCGGCTTCGATCATCGCCCGCTTCTGGGCGTCCACCTCCCCCACTGCGAACCCCCGCCCACCATCGGCCACGTATCCCCGGTACCGGGCGCCGATGTCGGTCATAACCAGCTCTCCCGGCTCGACCACCCGGTCCGTCGGCCGGGCAAGGTTGTATCCGGCACGATGCCCGGAGTGCACCATGGAGTCGTAGCCGGTGCGGTCGGCCCCGCCTGCGAGCATCGCCATGTCGGCGACCCGGGCCATTTCCCGCTCGGAATGCGGACGACCGTCGGCCAGCAGGGCGTGAATGGCGGCCATCGCCGCGTCGGTCAGGCGAGCAGCCTTACGGAGCAGGGCGACCTCGGCATCTGACTTCACTGCCTTCATCTCCGCCAGGACGGCCGAGGGTTCGAGCGTCATGCCGTGCAGACCACCGTGCAAGCGATCCAGCACCGATGCCGGAACGTAGAAGCTTCCACCGAGTCCTACGGTCCCACCCCGATGACCATCTGCGAAGGTGTGGAGAGCGCCCACCAGCTCGTTGAGGGGTCGCACCGGGAAGGTGGTCATCTCCTTGGCATCGTCGATGCACTGGGCCGATACGAACAGGGTCGCGTGCCCACCGGCCTCAACCAGCACAACAGAATTCGCGATGTCCGACACGCCGTCGAGGGGTCGGAACGGGGTGAAGTAGCAGACGTTGGCCGCCCGCCAACAGTCGCCGAATCCGATCAGGCCTGCGAGACCGGCTGCCCCGATGGCTTCGCCGACCGCCTCGCGGCGAGCGCTGAACTCCTCGTCGGTGATCCCGTCACTCGGGTCGTCGACCGAGCTAGCCGGCAAGAAGTCGGAGACCTCCATACGCCACCCTTCCCCCTCGGATGCCCCAAGCTTCGCACAGACACGCTGCCACGCCGGTCAGCGGCACCCGCAATACTGCGAACGAAGGGCCGGCGCAGCGCCGATGGATGGCTGACAGATTCGCACCCGATCTCAGTGACCTGCCGTGTTTGGTAGCGAGGTGATAGCGCCGTCGACAGTGGGATCCCCGACACCACGCCGAGCACCGCTACTGGATCAACACGCGTTGCACCGCTACTGGATCAACACGCGTTGCACCGCTACGAAGTGGGTAATCGACCCGCCATCGTCGGTGACCGGGGCAACCCGCCAATGCATCACGAACGGTGACCCGTCTGCGGCGTAGTTGATGGCCCGACCCTCAAACGTCGATCCCGACTGGAGATCGGCGGTCAGCTGCGCAATGACTGAAGGATCGGTGGCCTCGCCCTGCAGGATGCCCGGCGACTTGCCCACTACGTCTGCCCGCCGGTGTCCGGTCAACGTTTCGAATGCGTCATTGACGTACAAAATCGTGTTGTTGGTATCGGTGATCATGACCGAATCGAAGCTGAGGTCTGCCGCCACGCGTGCAGCATGGTCAAGCTCTTGATCTGACATTGAGTAGTCCCCTTTTCTCTGTGCGCCGGCAACCCCACAGTCCCTTACCCGACGCTCTCCGGGTATACCCCGGATCCACTAGCCCTAAACTTCGCGCTCTCGGGGCACTGCTTGCGCCACCGACACGTCGTTGCCCGAGCGAGTTGGCCATCGTCGGGCGCGGGCCGAGGCAACTGCCTGGTCGTCAACCACATCGACCGCAGCAACGAACAGCGACCTTGCGCTGGTTGCGCCAGCGTCTGCCAGCAGGAGTGCTCGAATCGCAACCAACTGTGCCGCCCCAAGCGCACCGCAGAACCTGATGCCAGGGCCTCATCAACGGAGACGGCTTTACAGCCTGACGAGGCAGGACCGGCTGTCCAAGCGTCACGAGCGACGGTCGTACGGACGGAGGGAGCCAACGCCATGGCGGTCATTCGCATCGAATCCGACTGGACTGCATCGGCCTTCAGCGCGGCATCGACAGGTTGCGGTTGGTGGGGTCGTGGGGAGTGGATCACGTCGGCTCGGTGACGTCGGGGGTCGTGAGAGCAGCGAGTATCGAGCGGCATCGACCACGGGTCAGGACAGACGGTCCGAGGCCAATCGGTCGCCCTCGACGAGCTCGTGGAGTTGCAGCCACATGGTCTCTGCGGCCACTGCTGTGGCACCGACAGGGGTGCCACAGCCACAAATGAGAGCGGCGATGACCCGTTCGGGGCGGACGATCTCGGCGCATTGCATGATGCGTTGCACGACGAGTTCGGGGCGCTTACGAGGGCTTGCGCTAGGGAGGGTCAGCAGCGCCCCGAGGGCACTCATTCGAGCTATTGCCGTGGTCCTTTGTGGACAACTTTCGAACCACGGGACGCCCCATGCGGCCCCAGATCGCACTCTCGGTCGAGAATTTGGGCCCTCAGCGGCACCGAGAGCGCGATTTCGCCGCCTCTCCCCCACCACCATCGACCAGATCGTCACCGCCCACCTCAACGGAGCAACCATCCGACAGATCAGCCGCGACCTCGACATCCACCGCACCACCATCGACAACTGCCTGAAACGAGCAGGCGTCAAACAGCCCCGACAGCCAGTCCTCGGCGAAGCCGACCTTCGAGCCGCAGAGTCCGCCTACGTAGCCGCCGAATCCTGGGCCACCATCGCCCTCCGCTTCGACGTCGACCCCGCCACCATCGGACGACTCCTCAAGCTGCGGGGAGTCACCATGCGACCCCGACGCGGCGGAATCCGCACGCAACAGGCCCGTCCGCTATCACCATCGTGAGCTTGCGGAGTGCCCGGGGCGATTCGTTCGATCATGATCCGCCGAGCTACCTGCGTGAGACGAGCATCATCATGAGACATAGAGGCCCGAGGTTCATGTCGTCTGTTTCACAACCTCCACGCTGCCTCGGAAACTCACCTCACAGCGACAACAGCATCGGTGCTCACTACACCTAGCTGACGCTCTCCCCGTCGCGCGCAAGGCTCTCGCCCGTTCCCCGACCTGATTTCTTGCCGATCCCCAATGGCGCGCTTCGGCCTCCAGATCTGGCCTTGGCGACGACTTCCCTGAGCGTGAACGCGGCGTTCAGCTCCTCGGCGGTCGACCGAGGACTCAGTTCACCGACACGCACGTACTCGTGTCGGTCGATGGCCGCGCGAAATCCGACCAGAGCACCCGCATCCTCACCGACGAGCCCTTGGGCACCAAAGCCATGGCCCTCATTGGTCTGGGCGGTGTTCGTGGCCTGAAACCCAATCCGGTGCAGCAGCTTGGGGCTGGCCCTCTCCAGAACTTCGGGGCGTACGGTGAGCATCCAGTTCTCCTGCTGCCGCATCCAGGGCTGCAGCGCGCCGGTGATCATCACGATGCGTGGGTCGCTTGTGGTGTTGACACCCGTCGAGTGCAACAGGCGGCCGTCCGTGATCACGGTCGTGCCCGCACGTGCGCCGAGATTGATCGTCGGCGGCAACTTCCCGACCGGCCCGCCGGCGCGCACCGCCTGAGCCAAGATGAGATGACTGCCCGGAACGACCAAGGTCCCACCGTTGGTCTCATCCATGTCCGTGACGGCCGTCAACATGTTGACCGAGAGCGGGTGCTTGGAGTCCAGCGCGGCGATCTGATCCTGGTGCAATGCTTGGGGCACACCCCCCTGAGTGGCGATCGCGGCCACGAGCGAATTGCAGATCCATCCCGAGCCGAGCAGCTCGGTCACCAGCTGCTCGATGAGCGCCCCGCCTTGAATCACGTTGGGGTGCAGCTCGATCAGGCCCTCGAAACAGGTGCCTTTGTTGATGCACGAGTTGATGTTCTGACCGCTGGGCGTCTTCTGCGCGATTCCGGCCAGCCGCTCACCTTCGGCTTGTTCCTCGACCCGAGTGCGAATCGCCTCGACCTGCGCATCGCTGACCGCGTCCTCGACCATGCAATAGCCCCACAGCAACAGGTCGTCACGCAACCTGGAGATGTCCTTGGTGGGCGATGGAAGGTCTTTGTCTTTCCAGTACGGGTGTTTCGACGCGACTGTCGTGTCGTAGTAGGCGCCCTGTCTGTACTCCCAGTTGCCCCAGTCCTTGCTCCGCTTCGGCGGGACGAAGTAGATGTCGGGGTTGTTCTCCAACACCGATTGCATCGGCTCTTCGGAGGCATGCTCGGTGGCATAGATCTGGTCGGCCTCGGCCGAACGAGCTCGGATGAACTCGGGATCAAACTCTCTGATCTCAGTCACGGTCAGGCTCCCGGAGCGTCGTAGTGGCCCTTTTCCCAGGCCTCGACGATGTCGACTTTTCGAATCTTCCCGGATCCGGTGAGCGGGAACTCGTCCACTCGATACCAGGAGCTGGGCGTCTTCTGGGGCGCCAGGTGCTCTCGGAGATAGGCGTGCAGCTCCGCGTCGGTTGCCGGATCATCGGGATCTGCATCTCGGATGAACGCGCCCACCTGCTCACCCCACCTCGTATCGGGCAGACCACACACGGCAACATCAGCGACCTTCGGGTGCTCGAAGAGCAGATCCTCGATCTCCCTGGGGTAGATGTTCTCGCCACCCCGGATGATCATGTCCTTCAGACGACCGGTGATCGACGCGTAGCCCCGTTCGTCGAGCGAAACAAGATCGCCCGTGTGGAGCCAGCCGTCGGCGTCGATCGTCTCGGCCGTCTTGTCCGGCATGTCGAAGTACTCGAGCATGACCGAGTAGCCGCGAGCGCAGAGCTCGCCCGGCTCACCGATCGGGACCATGTCTCCGGTGTGGGGATCCACGACCTTGATCTCCCACTGCGGTAGCACCCGACCGATCGTGGTGGACTTGTCCTCGATCGTGTCGTCGGGCCGCACCAGGGTGATTCCGTTCGAGGCTTCGGTCTGGCCGTAGATCACCGAGAGGACCACGCGCAGTGTTTCCTCGACGCGTCGAACCAACTCTGCGGGGACCGTGGCCCCGCCCGAGATCACCGAGGTCATCGACGACAGGTCTCGTGTCGCGAACGTCGGGTGTTCCATCAACGCGATCAGCATGGTCGGGACGCCGATGGCATGGGTTGCGTTGTTCGTTTCGAGCAGCTCGAGCATGAGGCCGGGGTCGAACACTGGCATCTGCACGAGCGTCGCCCGACTCTGCACTGAGCCGAGAACCCCGAGCACGCAGCCGCCGGCGTGGAACAGCGGCATCGCAGTCACAACGGCCGCGCCCGGCCGGGGATCGAATTCGCGAAAGATGTGGCGGACGTTGTTGGTGACGCCCCGGTGGTGCAGCAACGCGCCCTTCGGGAAGCCGGTGGTGCCGGAGGTGTACAGCAGCTGAGCCGGATCGTCGGGACCGACGTCGGGAAGCTCGACACCCTCTGGGGTGGTGGCGACCCACTCGTCGAGGTCGTCGAACGACACCACCTCGCGCATGTCTTCGAGCCCGGGAAGGACACCCTGGAGGTGCGACTCCATGTTGTTGCCACGAAAGCTGGGCACGTAGAGCACTCCCACCGCGCGCGATTGCTCGAGCACGTACCTGAGCTCCTCCGGCTGATAGGCGGGATTCACCGTGACGAGAACGACTCCTGCGAGCCCGCAGGCGTACTCGATCAACACCCACTCAGGGCTGCTCGGGGCCCACAACGCCACCCGGTCGCCCTTCCCGAAACGGTGCGCCAGCGCCCGGGCGAGTCGCTCGGCGTCGTGCAGCAACTCGGCGAAGGTCCAGGTGCGGCGCTCGTCGGCGTTCTCCACACCATCGATCAACGCCAGCAGGTCGGGGCTGTCGGCCGCCGCTTCTCGCAACACGGACCCCACCGTGGACTCGAAGACCGGCGCCGACACGTCGGCAGGAACGTACGACTCGGTCAGCACCATCAGCCGTGCAGCCCGCCGTCGATGACGAACTCCTGGCCCGTGACCCACTCCGAGGCCGGACCGGCCAGGTAGAGAGCGGCCGCGGCGATGTCCTCGGGACTGCCTACTCGCCCCAGGGGCGTCGACTTCACCATCTGAGCGGCCTCATCGCCACCGACCGCGTCCAACATGTCGGTCTCGATCAACCCAGGGTGGATCGAGTTGACGCGGATCTGGTGCCTGCCGAACTCTTTCGCCGCGGTCTTCGTCATGCCGCGAACCGCCCACTTCGAGGCTCCGTAGGCGACTTGCCCGAACAGGCCTTCCATCCCCGCGACCGAGCTGATGTTGACGATCGAGCCACCATTGCCGGCTTCGATCATCGCTCGCCCTGCCGCCCTCATGCCGAGGAAAACCCCCGTCTGGTTCACCCCGATCGTTCGATCCCACACCTCGAGACTGGTGTTGACGATCCGGCCCATCTGGACGATGCCGGCGTTGTTGACCAGCACATCGAGGCGGCCGTGCCGGTCGACGACGTCGCCGACGACGACATCCCACTCGGTCTCGCTGGTGACGTCGAGATGCACGTACTCCGCCCCCTCGGTACGGCCTGCGGTCTCCTCGCCCTCCTCGTCGAGCACGTCGGCCAGGACCACGGTCGCGCCATGGGCGGCGAACAGTCGGCCCTCCGCCGCCCCCTGCCCCTTGGCTCGGGCTCCGCCGGTGATGAGCGCCACCCTGCCAGTGAGATCGTTGATGTCGTTCACGTGTTCTCCGGTCGCCATGGCCGTATTTAAGTCGACCAGTCTATTTACGTCAAGGGCGCGGCAAGGAATGGCCGACCCAACCGGCAACGATCGCCTTCTGGCGGCCTGCATCGAGATCGGAGTCGACCAACGCACGTTCCCGCAGGCCTTCGACCGCCGCCGCCAGGAACTCGGCGGCGAATCGTGCGTCGACCTCCTCGGAGATGTCGCCCTGGGCCCGCCCTCGCTCGATGGCGCGGGCGATCAGGTCGATCCAGAAGCGGGTGTTGTAGATGTAGTACGAACGGAGCGACTCGATCACGAGCGACTCGCTGCGAAACGACGCAAGCATGCGGGCAAAGGCCTCTCGCTGCTCGTCGATGGGGAGGATCTCCTCCAGCAACACCTGAATGGCCCGGCGGGCGTCGGCTTCGACGGCAGCCACGCTGAGTTTTGCCGCCATGGAGCGAACGCCCTCACGCAGAGCGGCCTCCAGGAGCTCCGCCTTGTTCTTGAAGTAGTGGCTCAACACGCCACGCGACCACCCCGAGTGCGCTGCGACCTGGTTCAAGGTCACCCCGCCCACCCCGTGAAGCGCGACCAGTTCGAGCACCGCAGTCGCCACCTCCTGCCGTCGCTGGTCATGATCCACGATCTTCGGCATCGAGATCTCGCTCCCATCACGATTGACGTGGTGATCTCTACTGACCATTGTAGACTCACTGGTCTAATACCTGCACGTATGCGGCGGCATCGATCGCCTCGCCAACCGGCGGGCGGACCGCACCCAGTGAAGGAATCCCGAAGTGGTCAAGGACGGCGAGATTCTCTATCAGCCCGGACCGGAGGCGGCCGCACGAACACGAATCGCGGACTACGTTCGCTGGCTCTCCACGGAGCGGGACCTGCACTTCGACGACTACCCGTCCCTTTGGCAGTGGTCGGTGGACGACCTCGACACCTTCTGGCGATCGATCTGGGACCACTTCGGGGTGCGATCGGCCACTCCGGTCGGAGCGGTTCTGGGCCGCCGCGAGATGCCCGGCGCCGAATGGTTCCCGGGCACTCGAATCAACTTCGTCGGCGAGTACCTGCGCGCGGCCGAAGGCCGCGAGGCCGAGATCGCCGTCGTGGGTGAATCACAGACCCGCGAGCAGGTCGTCTACACCCACTCCGAGCTGGTCGGCTTGATCGGGCGGGTCCGCGCCGGCCTGGATCGACTCGGGGTAGGTGCTGGCGACCCCGTCGTGGCCTACATGCCCAACCTGCCTGAGACCGTGGCCGCCTACCTGGCGGTTGCCAGCATCGGCGCGATCTGGTCATCGGCCGCCCCTGAGTTCGGACCCAAGGCCGTGATCGACCGGTTCGGGCAACTCGATCCCACCGTGCTCCTCGTGGTCGACGGCTATCGCTTCGGCGACAAGGACATCGACATCCGTGACCGGGTCCGGGCGGTGCGTGACGCGATCCCGTCGATACGACACGTCGTCGGTCTCCCCTACAACGGTCGGGTCATCGACGACTCGATGTCCTGGGACGAGCTCACTGCGGAGCCCGGTCCGGTGGCTGTCGAGCCCGTCCCCTTCGATCACCCGCTGTGCGTCCTCTTTTCCTCTGGAACCACGGGCCTACCCAAGGCCATCGTCCACGGTCACGGCGGCGTCGTGCTCGAGGCCTACAAGAACCATGGACTGAGCTGGGACCTCGGACCCGGCGATCGTCTCCAGTGGTTCACCACGACCGGATGGATGATGTGGACCGCAACCGTGTCGAGCTTGCTCACCGGGGCCTCGGTGGTCTGCATCGACGGCAGCCCGACGTGGCCCGACATGGACGTGCAGTGGCGTGTCGCCGAGCGAGCACGGCCCACGATGATGGGTCTCGGGCCGGCGTTCATCATGGGAAGCATCAAGGCTGGTGCCGCACCGACCCAGAGTTACGATCTCAGCTCGATCCGCATGCTGGCAGCGGGTGGCTCGCCGCTACCGAGCGAGGGCTCCGTTTGGGTGCACGAGCAGTTCGGCGACCAGGCCCCGCTCTATGTCTGCAGTGGCGGCACCGATGTCGCGTCCAGCCTCGTCGGGGGCTATCCGATCCTGCCGGTCTATGCCGGCGAGATCTCCTCGAAGATGCTGGGCGTGGCGGCCTACGCATTCGACGAACGGGGCAATGAGACGGTCGGCGAGCTTGGCGAGCTGGTCATCACCGAACCGATGCCGTCGATGCCGGTGCGTCTCTGGGGCGATGACGACCTGAGCTTCTATCGCTCCACCTACTACGACCAGTACCCGGGCGTGATGAGGTTCGGTGACTGGATCCGTTTCAGCCACCACGGGACGAGCGTCATCACCGGTCGCTCCGACGCCACGCTCAATCGCGGCGGCGTCAGAATCGGCACGGCGGAGATCTACCGCGTGGTCGAGCTGCTGCCAGAGGTGGCGGACAGTCTGGTGATCCATCTCGAGGACCCCGACGGTGGTGCCGGCGAGCTCCTGCTTTTCCTCCAGAGCCGCGCCGGACCGATCGGTGAGGCAGGCCACGACGCCGTCCGTTCCGCTCTTGCGACGGCATTGTCGCCCCGCCATGTCCCGAACCACGTGATCGATGTCGAGACCATCCCCCGAAACCTCAGCGGGAAGCAGCTCGAACTCCCGGTCAAGAAGAT
>JAYPWI010000013.1:11401-80927 GCA_038135065.1 Acidimicrobiales bacterium | reverse complement strand
TCTTCCAGGGTGTCGCCGAGGACCGCGTCGTGTCCCGAGACTCGATGGCAAACCCGGACTCCATCGACGAGTATCTCCGCCTCGCGAACCACCACCGGGGGAGGTCATGAGTTCGTCCCGGGACCCTCGCCGTCCGCTGACCGCGTTCCACTGGGGCACCTACCGAGCGGAGACCACCGGAGGCAGGGTCTCGGCCCTCCACCCCTTCGAAACCGACCCTGACCCCTCACCGATCGGCTCGGGCATCGTCGATGTGCTCGACGGCCCGACCCGGATCACGGCGCCGATGGTGCGCAAGAGCTGGTTGGAACGGGGCCCCGGAGCCGCCACGCACAAGCGCGGCGCCGACCCCTTCGTGGCGGTCTCGTGGGACGAGGCCGAGCGCCTCGTCGCCCAAGAACTCGACCGGGTGCGCCGCGACCACGGCAACCAGGCCATTTACGGAGGCTCCTATGGGTGGTCGAGCGCCGGGCGCTTCCATCACGCCCAGAGTCAGATCCATCGCTTCTTGAATTCGATCGGCGGCTACACCCGATCGGTGAACTCGTACAGCGTCGCCGCGGCCGAGGTGATCCTCGCCCACGTGATGGGTGACATCAACGAGCTGGCGTACCTGGCCACGCCGTGGCGATCCATCATCGAACACTCGCAGCTCGTCGTGGCCTTCGGGGGACTGCCGATCAAGAACGGCCAGGTAGGCCAGGGCGGCGTCGGAGCCCACAACCAACGACGGCTCATGACCGAGGCCGCGAGCGCCGGCATCCAATTCGTGAACGTGTCACCCATCCGGTCAGACGTGTTGGACGAGCTCGACGCCGAGTGGTTGCCGGCCCGGCCGTCAACCGACACCGCATTGATGCTCGCTCTCGCCCACAGCCTCGTTGACTCCGACCTGGTTGACCGTGACTTTGTCGACCGCTGCACCGTTGGCTTCGACCGATTCGCCGACTATCTGCTCGGCCGCACCGACAGCACCCCGAAGAGCGCCGAGTGGGCCGCGTCGATATGCGGCATCGACGCCGAGACCATCCGTGAGCTCGCGCATCGAATGGCCCATGAGCGCACCATGATCTCGATCAGCTGGTCGCTCTCCCGCCAAGACCATGGGGAGCAGACCTACTGGGCCGCCGTCGCCCTCGCCGCCATGCTCGGCCAGATCGGACTGCCCGGAGGCGGCATCGGATTCGGCTACACGGCCGAACACTGCATCGGCAACGACTACACCGGCGTGCCGGCTGCCGCACTCCCGCAGGGGGAGCGCTCGGTCGACGCTTTCATCCCGGTCGCCCGGATCGCCGACATGCTCCTCGGACCAGGCACCGACTTCGACTACAACGGGCAGCGATACACGTACCCCGACATCCGGGTCGTGTACTGGGCTGGCGGCAACCCCTTCCACCACCACCAAGACCTCAACAAGCTGCTCGAGGCCTGGCGCCGCCCAGACACCATCATCGTTCACGACTGGTGCTGGAACGCGAGCACCAAACACGCCGACATCGTCCTTCCCTGCACCACCGCCATCGAACGCAAGGACCTGGCGCTCACCCGGCTCGATCCCTACATCGTCGCCATGGACCAGGTGATCGAACCGGTTGGTCAGAGTCGCGACGACTACAACATCTTTGCCGGCATCGCCCGCCACCTGGGCCACGAGGAGACATTCACCGAGGGACGCAGCGCCGCCGACTGGATCGAGTGGCTCTACGATCGAACCAGAGAGCGAGCGGCCCGGAACGGGATCGAACTCCCGTCGCTCACCGAGCTCGAGGCGGCTGGTTGGTGCGAACTCCCTCCCTCGGCAGACGATAAGACCATGCTCGCCGACTTCCGGGCCGACCCCTCCTCGAATCCGCTTGCCACGCCCAGCGGACGAATCGAGCTCTACTCGGAGGTTGTCGCCTCGTACCGGTACGACGATTGTCCCGGCCATCCCACCTGGCTCGAACCGTCCGAATGGCTCGGCAGCATCGACAACCCCCACCCCCTCCACCTCATCTCCAACCAGCCTTCCACCAAGCTCCACTCCCAACTCGACCACGGCAGCATCAGCCGAGCCGCCAAGATCAACGGCCGCGAACCCGTCTCGCTCCACCCCGACGACGCAGCAGCCCGCGGCATCCGTCACCACAACCTCGTCCGGGTCTTCAACGACCGCGGCGCCTGCCTGGCATCGGCCGTGATCGATGACCGGATCAGCGCCAGCGTCGTCCAGATTGCCACCGGCGCCTGGTACGACCCGGCCCAACCAGGGCAACCCGGCAGCATCTGCAAACACGGCAACCCCAACATGCTGACCCTCGACAAGGGCACCTCCCGCCTTGCCCAAGGGCCAACCGCCCATTCATGCCTCGTCGACATCGAACGCTTCGATGACGAACCACCGCCGATCACAGCCTTCCGCCCACCCGCGATCATCCCTGATGCTCGATAGCGCCCCTCCATCGCGCGCTCCCAGGCCAATCGCAGAGTCGCGATGCCGCTGCGATCCACGGCTGGGATAACAACGGCGGGGCCGGAGGCGCTCTCGACGGTCGCTACCGCAGATCGAACTCATCGAGCTGCTACCCAAGCGCATGGTTCGAAAGTCCTGCTAACGGTCGTGGCAACTGGACACGACTTCGAACCGCCCCTGACCAGGGGAAACGCTGTGATTTTCACAACGAGTGGGCGATACTGGATTCGAACCAGTGACCTCTGCCGTGTGAAGGCAGCGCTCTAACCAACTGAGCCAATCGCCCGGAGGGCGTCACGATAGCGCAGCCACCGGGGCCAACGCAGATCTGCCAAGCCGGCGGGGTCAGTACTGCTTGAGCTCGATCATGTTGCCGTCAGGGTCGTATACCGACACCGATGGGCCGTGACCCTGGGCTCCGAACAGGGTCTTGGGTTGGCGGGCGATCTCCACGTCGTCGTGGGCCAGCAGCTCCTCGAGATCCCCCTCCACCCACAGAGCGACATGGTTGACGTTCTCCCCCGACCGCTCCATTTCGAACAGGTCGATGATGCACGTCTCACTCACCCGGAGCGATACGAACGGCACCTTCCCGTCCTTCCATGCGTCGTAGCGCAGCACCTCGAGGCCGAGGCGATCCCGGTACCAGGCCAGCGACCGCTCACCATCGGCCACGTTCAGGACGATGTGGTCCATCCCTCGGACCTGAAACCGCTCCGTTGATGCCACAGTTCGTCCCTTTCACCGATCGATCGGTGAGGAGAATGTAGGTCAACTCCCCCATTCGACCGACCTCTACGCAGACGAGCACGACAGTCGCGTTCGTGGTCGAAAACGAAGAAACGCCGCTCGAAGCGGCGACGGGTGAAAGCTTCTCACAGTCTGAGCTTCGTTTCAAGCTCAAACCAAAGATTTCTCAGGTGTTATCTATCACTTTCGTGCATTTTCATATCAAGCCGCACGTAACCGTGCTGCCCCGACCGACGATCGAGCGACCACACGACGTCCTCCTGCCGCTCTTCGATTGGTCGATGGGTGCCCACAGGCGAACATCCACCTGAACGGCAGGGCTCCGGCCATCTATCGTCGCCTCAATGGCTGTCCAACAGATCACCATGGACCATCTCGCCGTGGCCTCCCACCGGGCATGGGACAACCTCATCCGCTACGCCTACCACCTAGGAGGCGAATGGCTCGGAGGACCCGACAACGACGAATCGAGCGACGCAGGCGACGCCTTCTACTTCTGTCAGGTCGCCTTCGCCGAGGGCACCAAGATCGAGATCCTCGAGGCCATCGACACCCCGGGCAGCGACTTCATCCGTCGCTTCCTGCACCGCAACGGTCCAGGCCCCCATCACTACACCTTCAAAGTCCCCGACTTCTCCGACGCCCTCGCCCGCGTCCAGGCCGCTGGTTACGAACTGGTCGGGGTGAACACCGAGAAGCCCGAATGGAACGAAGCCTTCCTCCATCCGAAACAGAGCCACGGCATCGTCATTCAGCTCGCCTTCCACGGTGGTGACGGAGAGGGCAGGTCAGACGCCACCCCACTCCCCCGCGCGGGTCGATCCATTCCCACCCTCGATCGGTGCGTCCACCTCGTCGCCGACCTCGACGAAGCCACCCGCCTCTTCGAGGGCGCCCTCGACATGGAGCGGACCAACGAAGGAACCGACCAGGCCGGGGCCTTCGTCGACCTCGATTCCGGGCCGTGGCAGCTCCGACTCGTCCACCCCGCCGACCCCGAGCTGGCTCACTGGCTCGGTGACCGAGCCGGCCGACTGCACCACGCCGCATTCACCGTCGACGACGCGGGCTCCGTGCCCGACGCCCGGCCACTCGGCGACGGCCGGTACGAGGTACCACCCGAACACAACCTCGGTGTCCGACTGATCCTGGAGTCGTCGTGAGCCATCCCGGCGGCCCACTGACCGGCATCCGGGTCTTCGACGCGGCCGGCATGATCGCCGCTCCCTCGGCGGCCGCCCTCATGGCCGACTTCGGCGCCGACGTGATCAAGCTCGAGCCACCCCAAGGCGACCTCCTGCGCCGCATGGCCGGGGTGCTCGACGGACCGGACCCGTGGTGGCAGCTCGACAACCGGGGCAAGCGCGGCGTCATGCTCGACCTGCGTGATCCGGCCGCCATCGACGCAGCCCACGCCATCGCCGCGACCTGCGACGTGGTGATCACCAACCTGACCCCCGACCGCCAGGCCCGCTACCGCCTCAGCGCCGACGACCTCCGGGCCGACCACCCCGAACTCATCCATGTAGCCGTCACCGGCTTCGGGAGCGACGGCCCCGACCACGATCGGCTGGCCTTCGACATGACGGCCTTCTTCAGCCGAGCCGGCGTCCTCGACGTCATGGGTGAGCCGGGCAGCCCGCCGGGCGGACGAGCGGGGCAGGGAGACCACACCACCGCCCTCGCCGTGCTGTCGGCCGTGTTGCTGGCCCTGCGCGAACGCGACCTCACCGGCAACGGTCAAGCCATCGAGGTCGCCCTGTACCAGGTGGGCATGTGGACCCTCGGCTCGGATCTGTCCATCGGCCTCGACACAGGCGAACCGCCACGCTCGAGGTTCCGCTTCGAGATGCCCAGCCCCATGGTCACCCGCTTCCGATGCGCCGACGACCGGTGGATCAACTTCTGCATGCCCGGTCCCGGTAAGTGGCCCGACTTCTGCGCAGCCCTCGGCCACCAGGAGTGGGCGACCGACCCACGCTTCGCCGACCCCGAGGGCCGAGCCGAGCATGCAGCGGAACTGATCCCCCTGTGCGACGAGGTCTTCGCCAACAGGGACCGCGCCCACTGGATCGAGATCTGTGACGCCCACGGACTCACCTTCGAGCCGCTGCAGAACCTCGAGGAGGTGATCGCAGACCCCCAAGCGGCCGCCCTCCACGCCTTCGGCGACGTCCCCGACCTGGACCGCCCGTACCGCACCGTCAACGCACCCATGCACCTGTCGGATTCCGAACACGCCGTCCGGGGCCGGGCGCCCCGCCACGGCGAGCACACGGCCGACGTGCTGGCCGAGGTCGGCCTGACCCCCGAGCAGATCGACGACCTCGTCACCCGGAGGGTCGCTGGCCCCTCCCCGACCGATCTCTGAGCGACGTCGCTCAGCCCCCTGCGGCGTCGGACCCGGCCATGTAGCGCTCGTAGCTGATCAAGCACACGACCTCGCTCGCCCCCGCCTCGAAGACATGGGCGGCCGGTGTCTCCGGTGACGATGCGACGAGCACCACACCGTCGGGCAGGACAACGGCGAGGGTGGCCGTGTCGTCCTCACACACCAATGGATCCGCAGCGCGCAGTTGCTGGTCGACGACGGTCGCTCCGTCCCACTGGCACGGAACGTTCCGGATAGCTTCCTCGGCCACCCTCACGCAGTCCGGGGTGGCGTCGAAGGTCGGCTCGGTCTCCTGGGCCGGGCGCCCGGCCACCGCAGTACCCACGAAGATCCCGACCCCGAGCCCCGCCGCCAACAGCCAGGGAAGGGTCCGCAGCACCACCGCCACGATCGGGCTCCGTACCTGAATACCCTGCCAGTTGTCCCCGCTGGTTGGTGGGGCGCCCGCCGAGGTCTCGTCGGCGTTGCGACGGTCTTCCCGCTCGGCTGCCGCCGCCGCGTTGCGGCGTGCCCGGGCGCGATCCCGGTCATAGACAGCCCGTCGGTCGCTGTCCCCAAGGATCCGCCAGGCCTCGTTGACCAAGCGGATCCCCTCGTCGGGGTCGACCCCGGCCCGGGTGTTCGCCGCACTCCGGCGCTGGTCGGGGTGGAGCTCGCGGGCGGCTCGGATCCACGCCCGCCGGATCTCGGTGACATCGGCCGTCGAGGCCACCCCCAACACCTCGTAGTGATCGACGTCGTTGTTCACCACATCACCAGGATTCGACGCTACCGCCCTCGGGCAGGCCAGGCCTGACCGCAGAGGGCCCCAACTATGGTGGCAACGGTGGACGAGCTGATGTGCCCCGGCTGTGGCGAACGGGACGATCTCCGCGGGCAGCCGAACGGTGAACTCATCACCGTCACCTGCCAGGTATGCGGCCAACAGTGGGAGCGTGACCCCAACGCCCTGCCCGACTGCGATCGCTGCGGCGGCAGTGACATGGAAGGGGCGATCAAGGCCATCGTCGAGAAGTCTCGGGGCAGCCAGTTGTCGATCGTGGCAACCCAGGTCGTGTGGCTGTGTCGCTCCTGCGACGAGGCCGTATTGGCCCGCTACCGGATCGGGCGGAGCCCTCTCATGCCCGACCAACTCCCCACCTGACGCTCACGCCACGTCGCAGCGGCCGGCAGGTCACGAGCGGCCGTCACCCAACCATTCCTGTTCGGCCAGCACCCGCTCGAGTACCAGGTGGTCCTTCTCGTTCTGGATGCGCTGCAAGTAGAACTCGTTCTCGAACAAAGCCAGCAGGGCCCCGTCGCTGCGTCGCAGCACACTGGCCCCGGGGAGGCGGCGAATCTCGGGGGCCGATGCCTCGTCGGTCCGTCGGGCCACCGAGAACGGTGACGCGGTCAGGGCCACGGGGGCCCCGAACTCGTTCTCGAGGCGGTGCACGGCCACCTCGAACTGCATCATGCCGACCGCCGCGAGCACGGGCTCCACATCGCCGACGTCATCATCCCGCAACACTTGGATCACCCCCTCCTCGTCGAGCTGCACCAGGCCGCGACGGAACTGCTTGAAGCGCGAGGTGTCGGTCACCCGGATCCGACGGAAGATCTCCGGAGCGAACGAGGGAATCGGGGGGAAGGTCACCTCGGAACCGGCGTACAGGGTGTCACCCACCCGCACGTCGCCCGCATTGACCAACGCCACCACGTCGCCCGGCCAGGCCTCCTCGACCGTGGAGCGATCGGATCCGAACATGGTGTGGGCGTATTTGGTGGCGAACCCCCGACCGGTGCGGCTCAGGGTCACTGACATCCCCCGTTCGAAATGGCCCGAGCACACTCGCACGTAGGCGATCCGATCCCGGTGGGCCTTGTCGGTGTTGGCCTGCACCTTGAAGGCGAAGGCCGAGAAGCCGTCCCCGAGCGCCCGGGGTGCCCCTCCGGCATCGATCCGCGGTTGGGGCCCGGGGGCGAGGTCCACCACGGCGTCGAGGAGCAGGCGGACCCCGAAGTTGGTGAGCGCTGACCCGAAGAACACCGGGGTCACCTCCCCGGCCAGGAACCCCTTGCGATCCACCTCGGCGCCCCCCACCGCGTCGAGCAGTTCGAGCTCCTCCCCGGCATCACCCCACCCCGGGGTGGCAGGGTCGACGTCGGTGATCGGCACCACCTCTTCGGGAGCCTCGGTCGCGCCATGCGCGGTCCGGTCGTAGCGCACGAACGTGCCCCCTGCCCGGTCCACGATGCCTCGCAGATCGCCGGGAACCCCAACGGGCCACGACATGGGGGTCGGGAGGAGTTGCAGGAGGTCTTCGATCTCGTCCAGCAGTTCGAGCGGCGCCCGCCCTGGCCGGTCGCACTTGTTGACGAAGGTGAGGATGGGCACCTCCCGCTGGCGGCACACCTCGAACAGCTTGAGGGTCTGGGGCTCGATGCCCTTGGAACCGTCGAGCACCATCACCGCCGCGTCGGTGGCCGCCAGCACCCGGTAGGTGTCCTCGGAGAAGTCCCGGTGGCCCGGGGTGTCGAGCAGGTTCAGCACCCGGTCCCGGTAATCGAACTGCAGTGCCGTCGACGTGATGGAAATTCCCCGCTGCTGCTCCAGCTCCATCCAATCCGAGGTGGCGCTGCGCCGACCAGACCGGGCCTTCACCGAACCGGCCTCGCTGATCGAGCCGCTGTAGAGGAGAAACTTCTCGGTCAGGGTGGTCTTGCCCGCATCGGGATGACTGATGATGGCGAAGGTGCGCCGGCGGTCGGCTTCGGCCGCAACGATGTCGGGGGAGGTCACCCGGTGGAGGGTATTGCCCCGAGCCGCCCGCGGTGGCCTCCCGGTGCCCTGCGCTAGGTTCCCCCTCACCATCAGCATCACCGGGAGGGCACACATGAAGCTGGCAACGGGAGCCGGGTACTGGTCGTCGGGTCCGCCCGCCGACGCCCTCGAGGCCCTGCAGACGGCCGAGCGGTTGGGCTTCCATTCGTTCTGGACTGCCGAGGCCTACGGTTCGGATGCCCTTACCCCCCTGGCTTGGTGGGGCTCGCAGAGTTCGACCATCGGCCTCGGGACGGGGATCGTCCAGATCTCGGCCCGCACCCCAGCGGCCACCGCGATGGCCGCCATCACCATGGACCATCTCAGCGGTGGTCGATTCATCCTGGGGCTCGGGGTCAGTGGACCCCAGGTGGTCGAAGGCTGGTACGGCCAGCCCTACCCGCGCCCCCTGGCCCGCACCCGGGAGTACGTGCAGATCATCCGGGAGATCTGTGACCGGGACAAGCCGGTCAGCTTCAGCGGCGCGTTCTACCAGATGCCCTTCCCCGGGGGCCTCGAGTTGGGCAAACCCCTCAAGTCGACGGTGCACCCGCTGCGTAACCACATCCCCATCTATCTCGGCGCCGAGGGCCCGAAAAACGTGGCCCTCTCGGCCGAGATCTGCGATGGCTGGCTGCCCCTGTTCTTCGCCCCGAAGGACAATCAGTTCTACGTGGATGCCCTCAACGAAGGGTTCCGGGCCGCGGGCAAGCCCACGATCGGACCCGACGGACGCATTCCCGACGGGTCCGACTTCGAGGTGGTGTGCCCGGTCAGCATCGTGCCCGACGCCGACCCCGAGCGGGCCGCCGACCGGGTCCGACCCATGCTCGCCCTGTACATGGGCGGGATGGGGGCCAAGGGAGCCAACTTCCACTACGACGTGTTCTGCCGCATGGGCTACCAGGACGTGGCCGACCGGGTACAGGAGCTGTACCTCACGGGGCGCAAGGACGAAGCGGCAGCCGCCATTCCCCTGGCCCTGGTGGAGGAGGTCAGCCTCGTCGGCCCGCCCGACAAAATCGCCGAGGACCTGACCCGATGGAATGACACGGTGGTGACCACCATGCAGATCGCCGGTCCGCCCCGTCTGCTCGAGATGGTTGCGGAGATCGTCCGATGACCGGCCTCGACCCGCGCACCCCTCTGCTCGTAGGCGCAGGCCAGTTCATCCAACGACCCGACAACCCTTCCGACGCCCTCGAACCGGTCGCCATGATGCGCGAGTCCCTCGTCGCTGCAGCCGCCGACGCCGGGGCTCCAGGCCTGCTCGACCGGATCACCGACACCTGGGCCGTCAAGGGCGCGTGGCCGTACCCCGACCCTGGGGCGCTGCTGCGCGACGAGTTCGGCAATGACAGCCGCACCGGGCTCTCGGCCGACGGGGGCAACACCCCACAGTCGCTGGTCAACAAGGCGTGTCTGCGCATCATGGCCGGCCAGGCCGACGTGGTGGCCATCGTTGGGGCCGAAGGCATCTGGAGTCGGCGGCGAGCCCGCCGCTCCGGTGACCGAATCCCCTACACGGACCAGGAATCCGGCAGCCCAGAAGAACTCGGACCCGACCTGTCCATGTCGCTCAAGGTCGAACTTCAGCGGGGCTTCGAGGCACCGATCAACTTCTACCCGACCTTCGAATCGGCCTTCCGGGCCCAGCGGGGCGAGTCGATCGAGGAGCACCGTCAGCGGGTGGCCCGCCTGTGGGCCACCTTCAACGAGGTGGCGGTGGCCAACCCCTACGGCTGGCTGCGCACCCCGATGACGGCGGAGGAGATTGCGTCGCCCGACAACGGCAACCGCATGGTCGGCTTTCCCTACACCCGAGCCATGAACTCCAACTGGGACCTCGACCTGGGGGCCGGACTGATCCTGTGCTCGGTCGAAGCAGCAGAGGCAGCCGGGGTGCCCAGGGACCGCTGGCTGTTCCCCCACGCCGGTACCGACGGCCACGACACCATGGCCGTGTCCCATCGGGAGAACCTCCATTCCTCGCCGGCCATCCGGGTGGCCGGAGCGAAGGTCATGGAGCTAGCCGGCGTGGGGCCGGACTCGTTCGACCACGTCGACCTCTACAGTTGCTTCCCTTCGGCAGTCCAGATCTCGGCAACCGAGCTCGGACTGGGGCTGGACCGTCAGCTCACCGTGACCGGCGGACTGACCTTCGCCGGTGGCCCGCTCAACAACTACGTCACCCACTCCATCGCCACCATGGCCGGACTGCTGCGTGACGAGCCCGGCACGGTGGGATTGTGCAGCGCGAATGGCGGCTACCTCACCAAGCACGCGTTCGGCATCTACTCGACCGAACCACCGACCGAGGGGTTCCGCCACGCCGACTGCCAGGCCGAGATCGATACCCATCCCACGGTGGCCCTCGACGACACCTATGTCGGGCCGGGCACCATCGAGGGGTACACCGTCATGCACGGACGGGACGGGGCCGAGGTGGCCCTCGCCGCGGTTCGCACCCCCAACGGACGACAGTGGGCCAACAGCACCGACCCTGCCCTCATGGCCGCCATGGTGACCGAGGAACATGTCGGGCGAACCGTCGAGGTGACACCCGAGTACCGCTTGGATATGGGGTAGCCGGGCAACGCCGCCCATCCACCGCCAACGGCGTGCCCTTTCGTACTCTTGGCACACATGCGCCGGGGCCTGATCGAGTTGGGAAGCAACAGCTTTCGCCTCGTCGTGGCCGATGCAGCAGGGCCGATCGAAACCCGGAGCCAC
The DNA here is from genome assembly GCA_038135065.1 of Acidimicrobiales bacterium. Taxonomy (GTDB): domain Bacteria; phylum Actinomycetota; class Acidimicrobiia; order Acidimicrobiales; family Poriferisodalaceae; genus JAYPWI01. The sequence goes on along the minus strand of JAYPWI010000013.1, from coordinate 69,794 downwards.
TATCTCGGTCTGGCCCGTTCGGTCAGCGCCCATGGGTCACTGACCGGCGACGACATTCTCACCGCAGCGCGGATCGCCCGGGAACTCCATCACTGTGCCGTGGACCTCGGCTGTGACCAGATCGCAGTTGTCGCGACCGAGGCCTTTCGCTTGGCCTCCAACGGCGAAGCCGCAGCAGAGCGGATCGGGGACGCCATCGGTGGTGGGGTCCGCATCCTCACCCCCGAGGAAGAGGTGACCCTCGCCTACGAGGCGGTGTTCCTCGACGGACTGTCGCCGCAGGGATTCGTCATGATCGACCTCGGGGGAGGCAGCCTGGGCCTCGCAGCCGGTCGACCAGGCCAACTGCGACCCGACGTCACTGCCTCGTACCGCATGGGCGTGCACCTGCTGGCCCCCCGCGTGCTGTCCGGCGAGCTCCTCCCCACGGCTGGCCGCATCCGCCTCGAGCACTTCATCACCGAGCAGTTGGGCGACCTGCCGATCCATCCCGACACCCTGGATCAGCTGCCCGTCATCGTGGTGGGCGGAGCTGCCCGGTCGATCGCCCGCATCATCCACACCGCCCGGCGGGCCGCAGTACCGGACAGCGAGCGAGGCTTGGTCATCGACTGCGCCGACCTCGGGCACCTCATCGGCCGGACCTCCGACCTCCCCCGCAGCGGACGCCTCGCACTACCGGGCGTAAAACCACATCGGGCGGACACCCTGCCGCTGGCCGCCACCATCCTCCGGCAGGTACTACGCCACCTGGGCGCCGAGCACGCCACCGTGAGCACCGTCGGGCTCCGGGAGGGCGGCCTGGGTCGGCTGCAGACGACTGAGCGTCGAGCAGCCTGACGGCCCACCTGCCGTAGACCCTCATCCCGCCCGCCGGGAGGTCGACACCACCTGATGGGTAGTGTCGTCACACCGACCGCGACGCGCTCCACCCTCCCGACGTGACCGACCAACAGCGCTACATCAACCGAGAACTCTCGTGGCTGGAGTTCAATCGTCGCGTCCTGGCGCAAGCCCGTGACGAGCAGCACCCCTTGCTCGAACGGGTGAAGTTCCTCGAGATCTATTGCTCGAATCTCGACGAGTTCTTCCAGGTACGGGTCGCCGGGCTACGAGCTCAGATCGAAGCCGGGGTGAACGAACCGTCGCCCGACGGTCTGACCCCGTCCGAGCAGCTTCTCGCCATCATGAAGCACTGCCGTGAACAGGCTGCGGTGGTCTCTGACCTGTTCAACAACGACCTTGTGCCCCTGCTCAGCGCCCACGGTATCGAGTTGGTCAGGCCCGCCGACCTCGAGCGGGAAGCACGGGTCTGGCTCGATGGCGAATTCAACGACCGGATATTTCCGGTCCTCACCCCCTTGGCCGTCGACCCGTCGCACCCGTTCCCCTACATCTCGGACCTGTCGCTGAACCTGGCTGTCTTCGTCAGGAACGACAGGGGGAGCCAGTCCTTCGCCCGGGTCAAGGTTCCCCCCATCCTCCCCCGCTTCCTGATGCTGCCCGACGGACGTCGCTTCGTAGCTCTGGACGCCGTCATCGCCGATCACCTCGCTCAGCTCTTCCCCGGCGTCGAGGTCCTGAGTCACAGCACCTTCCGAGTAACCCGCAACGCTGACATCCAGCTGCGGGACGACGAATCCGACGACCTACTCGAATACGTCTCTCACGAAATTGCTCGGCGTAGGTTCGGCGCCCCTGTTCGACTGGAGATCGCAGACGACCTGTCCCCCGCTGCGGTGGAGCTGCTGACTAGAGAGCTCGGTCTCGACGACAACGACGTGGTCGCTAGCGCTGCGCCCCTCGACCTCACCGGCCTGCGAGACATCTACGCGCTCAACCGACCGGATCTCAAGTTCGACCTCCACAATCCGCGGGTGCCCCTGGCGTTCGAGTCCAGAAATCGGGCCGGCGACATCTTCAGGTCACTTCGTGACGCTGATGTCCTCGTACATCACCCCTACGACTCATTCGACGACTCTGTCGGCGAGTTCATCCGCCAGGCCTCCCAGGACCCCGACGTGCTGGCCATCAAGATGACGATGTACCGCACCTCGGAACGCACGAAGATCGTCCGCTCGCTGATCACGGCAGCTGAAGCCGGGAAGCAGGTAGTGGTGGTCGTCGAGATCACGGCCAGGTTCGACGAGGAGGCGAACATCGAGTGGGCGCGCATCCTCGAGGAGGCGGGCGTTCACGTCGCCTACGGGTTGGTGGGCCTCAAGACCCACTGCAAGACGATCTTGGTGGTCCGCCAAGAGGGCGACCGGATCCGGCGCTACAGCCACATCGGGACAGGCAATTACAACGCCGACACCGCAAGGACCTACGAGGACATCGGATTGTTCACCGCCGACGAGCAGGTGGCCGCCGACGTCTCAGAGCTCTTCAACGCCCTGACGGGCTTCAGTCACCAGCGGCGCTACCGGCGCCTGGTGGTGGCCCCCCAGGGGGTCCGAGCTTCCCTGCTCTCCTTCGTCGAGTCCGAAGCCGCCCACCCTGACGGGCACGTGGTCATGAAGATGAACTCGCTCGTCGACTCCCAAGTGATCGATGCCCTGTATGCAGCAAGTCAGCAGGGATGCCGGGTCGACCTGATCGTGCGCGGCATCTGCTGCTTGATACCCGGTCTGCCCGGCGTGAGCGACAACATCTTCGTCCGCAGCGTCATCGGACGCTTCCTCGAACACAGCCGCCTTTACAGCTTCGGCAGTGCGACCCGAGGGCGCACCCACTTCGTTGGATCAGCCGATGTAATGCCCCGCAACCTCGATGGGCGGGTCGAAGCACTGGTCCCGGTGGACCACCCCGCTCTTGTACGCCGCATCGAGGACACCATCGACCTCTACCTCGACCCTGACATCGACTGCTGGACCCTCGACTCCACCGGAGTTTGGAGCCATCAACCTGGCGAGAGCATCCACCGCATTCTGATCGATCACGCTGACGAGGTGGGCCGGTGACCGGCGCCGTCCTCGTCACCGGGGGAACGGGGTTCATCGGCAGCCATGTCGCCGTCGACCTCATCGAACATGGCCGAAGGGTCGTGCTGATCGACAATCTGGCCAACAGCTCCTCCGTGGTCGTCGACCGGATTGCTGCCGTGACGGGGCAGCGGCCGGTGTTCGAGCAGGTCGACGTCACAGATCGACGGGCGCTGACCAGCGTGATCGATCACCACCGTCCGGCGGCCGTCGTCCACTGCGCCGGTCTCAAGGCGGTGGGCGAGTCGGTTTCCGATCCGCTCCGCTACTACACCACGAACATCGGCGGCACCCTCAGCCTTCTCGCCGCAATGAAGCAGGTCGGGGTGCGCCATCTGGTCTTCAGTTCTTCGGCAACCGTCTACGGGGACCCAATCCGCCTCCCCATCGACGAAGACCACCCGATCGCCCCCACCAACCCCTACGGACGCACGAAGGCCCACATCGAGTGCATGCTGGCCGACCTCGCCGCAGCCGACGGCCGCTGGCGCATCATCGCCTTGCGATATTTCAATCCAGTAGGGGCACATCCCTCAGGACAGCTGGGTGAGGACCCCAGGGCGGGAGCCAACAACCTCATGCCCAGGGTTCTCGACGTGGCGTCGGGAAAGGGGCAGGCCATCACCGTGTGGGGCGACGACTGGGATACCCCCGACGGCACCGGGGTCCGTGATTATCTGCACGTCATGGATCTGGCCGCCGGCCACCGAGCAGCCCTCGACGTGCTGCCGGCAGTCGGGCCGTACGAGACGATCAACCTGGGCACGGGCACGGGCTACTCGGTGCTCGACGTCATCGGCGCAGTTCGTGCTGCCTCAGGCCGGCCTGTCCCGCTCAGACTCGAGCCTCGGCGCCCCGGTGACATCGCCTCCTGCCGGGCCGACCCATCCCGGGCCAGGGAACTACTCGGCTGGCAGGCCGACCGGACCCTGGCCGATATGTGTCGCGACGCGTGGCGATGGTGTTCGGCCAATCCCCACGGATACGCACCACCGCAGACGCAACCTTGAGCGGCCGCCGGGGGTGCCGACCTGCTATGGTGATCAACGTGACTTTGTTCGCCGACCTCCTTCTTCTCGTGTAGGCGAGGGCCCACATACCGGCCCTCGCCGAACCTCCTGCGCCTCCGGGCCGGGGGGTTCTTTCGGTTTTGGGCCGGGGTCCCCGCAGCGACTGATCAGAGTGAAACGAACACCACCCCCTGGAGGAACCACAGATGGCCGACGTGAAGGGCATCAGCAAACAGCAACCCAGCGAGATGCCGTACCAGAAGTACCGGGCGTATCCCTACGGCCCGGAACTCAGGGACCGGACTTGGGTCGACCAGACCATCACCGAGGCGCCGCTGTGGTGCTCGGTCGATCTCCGGGATGGGAACCAAGCCCTCATCGATCCCATGGACGTGCCCCGTAAGCGTCGCATGTTCGAGGTGCTGGTCGAGATGGGGTTCAAGGAGATCGAGGTCGGATTCCCCTCGGCCTCAGCTCCCGACTTCGATTTTTGTCGCATGTTGATCGAAGAGGATCTGGTGCCTGACGATGTGTGGATCCAGGTCCTCACCCAGAGCCGCCCCGAACTGATCGAGCGAACCTTCGAGGCCATCGACGGGGCGAAAAACGCCATCGTCCACCTGTACAACCCCACGTCGACCCTCCAGCGACGGGTGGTGTACGGACTCGATCTCGACGGCATCATCGACATCGCGGTGACCGGCACCCGCCAGTGTCGCGAGTTGCGGGAGGCGGCCGATCCGTCGATGAACATCCGCTTCGAGTACTCACCGGAATCCTTCACCGGTACCGAGATCGATTTCGCAGTCGATATTTGCCAGCGGGTGGCAGCCGAGTGGGGAGCTACCCCCGAGGATCCGATCATCCTCAACCTGCCGGCGACCGTCGAGATGTCGGGACCCCACGTCTACGGGGACCTCATCGAGTACTTCCATCGCAACGTCGAGAACCGTGACGCCATCATCCTGTCGCTCCACCCCCATAACGACCGGGGCTGCGGGGTTGCCGCCGCCGAGTTCGGCGTCATGGCCGGAGCTGACCGGGTCGAGGGAACCCTCTTCGGCAACGGAGAGCGCACGGGCAACGTGGATGTTGTCACCCTGGCCATGAACCTGTTCGCCCTCGGGGTCGATCCGGAACTGGACATCAGCCACATCGACCACCTGCGTCGGGTAGCCGAATACTGCAACCAACTGCCCGTCCATCCCCGTCACCCCTACGGCGGCGATCTCGTCTACACCGCATTCAGCGGCAGCCACCAGGACGCCATCAAGAAGGGCTTCGAGGCGCTTCCTGACGACTACGACCTGTGGGAAGTGCCGTACCTGCCCATCGACCCAGCCCACGTGGGACGCACCTACCAGGACGTGATCCGGGTGAACAGCCAGTCCGGCAAGGGCGGCGTCGCCTACGTCATGAAGAACAACTACGGGCTCGATCTCCCGCGGCGCCTGCAGATCGACTTCAGCAGGGTGATCCAATCCATCACCGACGAGGGCGGAGAGATCATTCCGGAGGCCATCAAGAAGACCTTCGACGAGACCTACCTGAACACCAGCCGCCCCTACGCCTACGTCGGGCACAAGAGCGCGTTCGATTCGTCTACCTCGGCTGACTCGACCGTCGAGGCGACCGTCAGGGTTGATGGTGACGACATGGTGATCTCCGGCACGGGCAACGGTCCGCTCTCGGCGTTCAAGAACGCCCTCGCCGGCGGGCTCGGCACCGAGATCTCGCTCGTCGACTACCAAGAGCACGCCGTGGGCAGCGGGGCCGATGCAACGGCTGCTGCCTACGTCGAGATCGAAACCCCAGACCATCAGGTTCACTGGGGCGTCGGCATGCATCCCAACATCGTCACCGCCAGTTTCCAGGCCCTGCTCTCCGCCTTGAACCGGGCGGCGGCCTGAAACCAGCTGACGCGACGCGTCTCTTCGCCCCCTCAGTCAGCGGCGAAGAGACGGGCGGGAAGCACCGATCGGATCTCGACGAGACCCGGCCCCTCACGCTCCACGCTGATCCTGTCGTGCTGGAGCCAGAAGATCGGATAGGAGCCCTCTGCGTCGGGGTCCGGATCGGCGCGGACCACCAGGGGCACCTTGCGGTCAACCCCGAACGCATGCGCGGCATCCCAGGCAACGATCGAGCCGTCAGGGTGGCCGCTGACGTTGGCACTGGTGCACAGCGGAGCAGTGAACGTGTGACCCCCGATCATCGATGGCTCGGCTACTGCAGCCAGACCTGCCTCAACACCCCTGAACAGTTCGCGGTGCTCCCCTTCCAGTAGCAGACCCTGGTGGGTACCGCCCCGGATCATCTGAGTGTTGGTTCCGTGGTCGGCAACGCTGATGCGGATGAACGCACCGGTCAGGACCTCGAGTTCGGCGAGCCCATCGAGTTCGGCTGGCAGGCTGCCGGGCACGGCCATCGCGTAGAAACTCTCGAGCGATCCCAGTGCCGTCCCGTAGTTCTTGTTGGGCTGCCGGGTTTTGGTCCGGTCGAGCCACGAGGCACCCGCCGTGGTCGGCGGGGCAAGAAGGACGAACACCGTCGGCATCTGGACCATCACCACATCGTGGGCCAGGGTGTCGACAACGAGCTCGACGGCTCGGGGGTCGCTGACGTGGACCTCCCGCATGACAGATGCGCTCATGCTGCCCCCACCAGTCGACCCTGCTCGTCGTAGGCGCCCGACAACAGCTGGCCGCCACCAGGCACTCGGGTCGGAAGACCGAGTCGCATCATCGACTGGAACACCGTCGCAGTGGCCGCCGAGATCACGGGCAACCCGACGGCCCGCTCGGCCGCCTCGACCGCATCGAGGGACGGCATCTGCACACACGCAGAGAGGACCAATGCGTCGATGTCCCTCGGCATGTCCAGGGCGATGGGGACGAGGTCGGCAGGATCAAGCCGACCAACCGCTGTGTTGTCGGTGACCGACAATGAGCGAACCTCAGCGATCTCCACACCCTCGAAGTTGATGTAGTCGCAGACCCGCTCGGTGAGGGCTGGTGCGTAGGGGGCGATGACGGCGATCCGCTTGGCCTGCATCACCGCGAGGGTGTCGATGAGGGCCCCTGCGCTGCTCACGACGGGGGCGAAACAACCCTCATCGGCCAGGAGTGCGGCGATTGAGGCCTCAGCCTCCCGATGGGCTCCTCTCCCCTCCGCCATGACGGCAACCAGACAGGCGTAGGTGACGATGTCGACAGCGGCGTCGGCAAGCTCACCGGCTGCCCGAGCGGCCTGCGCGTTCATGGCGGCCAGCTGCTCAGGGGTGACGCTGGTCATACGTACCCGGCTCGAGTGAAACGAGAACGTCTCGGGGCACGTCTGCTCCCGTCGTCGCAGCATGACGGGTATCTCCCGCTCCATCGTCACATTCGAGCTCGGGACGATCATCCCGTAGCGCAGCGGTTCGCTCATCGCTCGTTCTCTCCAACATCTCGCCTACGGACAGCCGGTGAGAATAATCCTCGAGGCCAGGTCATGACGGAGAGAGTCGGGCGACCCGAATCCGCTGTGCCGTGTCACCCTCGGTGAGCACCCCCTCACCCTGCGTGTGGACCGATGATCGCAGCGGCACCTTGAGTCCGAGCCGATCTGCGTCCGCGGCCCGCGGCGCCAACAGGAGGGTGGCACCAGCTGTTCGGCAGCCGGATCGCCACGACAGCCCATCACGCAACCCATCGGGCCGGAGGCCGACGACAACCCAGCGAGACGACCCCTGCCGGGCCCATGCCACAAGGGCCGCTCCGTCGCGTTCGTCGAGTTCGTCAGCTTCGTCGACCAGCCACATCTCCGCATCCTGCAGCCACTCGGCACTGGCCCGTGTCTCGCCGGGGAACCGAACCAGTGCGTCCACGGCGATGGGAGGACGCTCGGACCCACCAGCCACCCAGCCGACTCGCACCCCGGCCCGCTGTGCCTGCTGGCCCAGCACGGCCAGGGTGGTGGAGCGACCGGAGCCGGGCCGTCCCACGACCACACCGATCTCGTCGATCGTCATGTGTACCGGCAGCACCCGGTCCACGGACAGCCCCACGGGGAGGTCGAGCCACCGGCCTCGCCGAACCGCTGTGCGCTGACCCAGGTGGTCGGTGGTCAGGGGGTCAGGGATCTCGGGAATCCGGGGCGGGGAAGGCAACTCCGGGGGCTCGATGCCCCACGGCTGAAGTCCAGGGTCGGCAGGGTCGACATCTGCGAGCAGGGACACGGGTTGGCCGCTCACCAAATCCAGCCCCAAGTCCCCGAGGCTCGAGGGGGCAAGGTGAGCAGGCCACAGGGCACCCAACCGTTCCGGAGCGACCGGGGGCAGGCTGACCCGAACCGTGCTCCCGGCAATCACCGTCGGCGAAAGACCGCGTCCATCAGCGATTCCCAACGCAACCCGAGCAGTGGTGGCCGAGTCGACCAGGGCCTCGAGGCGCTCCTGCAGGCCACCGATACGCGCCTCCCCCCACCGTTGCAGGCACCACCCGGCGTCGCCGATCACCACGACACGCGGCACCTCGGCGGGAACATCCAGCAGGTCGAACAGGCGCCCGCAGCGATCGACATCAGCGGGATCGACCACGCCCCCACAATGCGGATAGGTGGCCAATGCTGCCAGGCGATCACCGTTGGGGGCCACCACATAGCAGTGGAGGGCACCCGGGCCGATCCCCGAGCACGCGGCCGCAACGGCGGCATGGAGAAAGCCCGACCGACCAGCCCCGCCCACCACCAGGAGGTGCTCTGAGGTGGGGTCCCACCACAGCTCCCGCTGGCGTTGCAGGTCAGGCTCGTCGATGATCCCGATCCGGCGGGCCGACGGACTGCGGTCACCATTGCTCGAGCCGCGCCCAACAGGGACCTCTGCGGGCGAACGGGCGGGCAGGGGTGCCAGCCATGGGGTGTCTCCCCAGCGGGTTCGATCCCAGCGTGTGCGTGCCGCAGCTACAGCGGTCCCCATGCTGGTGCGATGGACACCAGCCGCGGCCGGGACCATGCCCCGGAGTTCCCCGGCCGGTGTCCGCAACTCGAGGCGGGGTCTCGGTTGGCCGCCGCCGAATGCCCCCTGCACCACCATGCCGTCCCCGCCTCCGACCACGAGCAGCGCTCGGCCCGGTAGCTCGACCGGAAAGCGGGCCGGTTCGCTGACACCGACGACGTCCTCAGCGTCCCGATCGTTCTGGACCCGCAGACAGATTCGGAGATTGGTGTTGGCCCGGATTCGGGGATCGACCACGCCAGCGGGTCGCTGGGTGGCAAGCACCAGATGAACTCCCAGGGATCGGCCGCGCTGGGCCACATCAACCAACAGAGGGAGGGCAGCGGGCACCTCGTCGACGAGCACGGCGAATTCGTCGATCACAACGACCAATCGGTCGATGTCAACATCGAGGGGCGCGTCGGCGATGTCGGTCACACCGGCCGTCCGGACCACCTCTTCACGTCGCCGCAATTCGGCGCTGAGCGATCGAAGGGCACGCCACGCAAGCCCAGACTCGAGGTCGGTGACCAGGGAGCAGCACTGCGGCAGCCGGGCGACGGCGTCGAGGCCACCGCCCCCCTTGAAGTCGAACAAGACGAGCCTCAGCCCTGCGGGGTCGTAGCGTTCCCCCAATCCGGCCAGCCACCCACAGAGCAACTCGCTCTTGCCGGATCCCGTGGTGCCCGCCACCAAGACGTGCGGCCCGTGGCCGACCAGGTCAACCCAACACGGCCCACCTGCCCCGAGCCCGACGGGCGCCCAGAGCGCCGAACGTCCCGAGGTTCCGCCGTCCGGGGCCCCCAAGCCGCTGAGTTCCTCCAGGCTCGCCGTATCAGGGATTCCCGTCTGCCCCTCGATCTGGTCGTCGGACCGTCGGCCGATACGCCACGCCAGGTCGGCAGCCTCGGCGGGGTCACATCCCTGCACTCGCTGCAGTATCACGACCGACGAAGTCGAGAGATCACGCACCTCACCGACACCCAGGCCAGCGTCGAGGTCGAGGACCCATCGACACCCGACAGGCACCCGGTCGGGGCTGGCGACACCGACCACGAGCGGCGTCTCCGAGCGCTCGAGCCAGCGCACGAGGGGACTGTCATCCCACCCGTCCGACTCGTCACCCACGGCGATCCGAGCCATCGCCGTCGCTCGCCTCGGCCAGTCCTCGACTCGGCTCCGGTGGGGCAACCACCACATCCACATCGGCGAGAGGTGGCCGCTCCCCACAGTCCCGACCTCGAGGTCGGCGGGACCCAACTGACTGGCCAATTGCAGGACGACGGTTGCTATCGCCGCTCGGCGGTCCTCCAGTCGGCGACCGACCACCGCCAAGCCGCCATCGGCCAGGTCGACGCTCCGAGGCACTCCGTCGATCCGCGACCAGCGATCCTCGTCGGGGTCGATACCAAGGTCGGTCAATGGCCGGTTGGACCACCTCACATGCTCTGCCCCGATACCGAGCACCACCTCGAGGGCGCCCGCATCAGACGGATGTCGGGACCACAGCCCCGGACGGGACCCGTCGATCCAGCTGCGCCTGACCGCGAGACCCCGACGCTGACCCCATGCGGTTCGGCGATAGCGATCCCGCTGTGCCACCAGGCTCGTTCGAAGCTGATCGGCCAGCGAGGCGAGCTCCGCCCGATGGGTCCGCTTCGCACGTCGGTGGGCCACGTACTGCTCCGTCCAACGAGCGGCGGACATGAGAGACCCCAACCCGGCGAACACCAACGCCGTGCTCCCGATGAACACCACCATCACTGCGCCGCCTAGCAACGGGGCCGCAAGGCTCAACCAGGGAACAGGGGGCGGTGACCCGGGACGGGCCGACGGGGCCGTGGTGTCGAGTTCCAACGATGGCGACACGACGGTACGCACTGCGCGCCGCCGGACCGGACCAAGTGGCGAAAGCGCCTGGCCGTTGGCTGGAGGAGCGATGCCGACCAGGACACCGTCGTGTTCCAGGACCTCGTCGAGGGCATCCGCCTCGCCCCGAGGGACTCCTTCCACGACGAGCGGCGCGTCGACGTCGAGCGCCGTGCGCAGGTCACGGACGGTCACCTGCTGGCCCACCCAGGTCACCATCAACGGTTCAGGACGACCCGGCACGGGCGCGAATAATATCTTTCGTTGCATTTCATGTTATTTCATAACACACTGTGCAACACGGCAACCAGAACGGAGATCACCAATGTCAATGCTCGGCGCCCAACTCGACGACCTACTCGCTCTCGCCGCCAGACTTCGGGCAACCTCATCGGACATCGCGGAGGTTCAGCAACGAGCGACAGCGGCTACCACGGGTATGGCCGACGAGATGCGTGCGGCTGCCCAGCGGGCCATGTCCGACATCGGGACCACGATGGACAGCCTCAGGTCCTCCGTCAGCGCATCGACGGCCCGAGCCGACGCAACGGTCTGGAACGGCGCCAACGCCGCCCGGTTCCTCGACGCTCAGCACGACCTCGACCGCGCGCTCGGTGCAGGCGAGACGGCCACCAAACAGGCCTTCTCCGACTTCACGGCCAGCATCGCCCGCATGGCTGATGGCATCGAGACGTACGTGCAAGGGCTCCGGGTGTCCCTCGACGCCGCCCACAGTGCTGCCCTGTCGATGGCGGGCGCCGTCGAGCAGCAACACCAACGCCTCGACGAAGCCATGAACCACGGCCTCGCGGTTCGATGAGCCCTCCACCCCATGAGCTCGACGCGATCGCGACGCACCTCGAACGAGCTGCGCTGGAACTCGGCGAGCTGGCCGCTGCATGTCGCTACCCCCTCGAGAGGGTGATGGCCGGCGGGCGCCTGACCGCCGACGTCGGCCGCCTGCTGGAGGACCAGCGGCGGCGCTGGCTCCACCTCGAGCACCGCCTCCGCGCCGAGGTATCGGGCCTCCGAGCCCGGGCGACCGCCGAGCGACTCAGCATGGCAGCCGATCCCCTGTTGGACATGGGCCTTGCACACTGAGCAGCTGGGTCGGTCTCTCCCCGTTCGCAGTGCGGTCCCTCGCAAGCGACCTACGCACATTGGGGCAGCGCGCAGACGACGTCGCACGGCGCATCAGCCTGCTACGCGCCCAGGGCGCGAGCGATCTCGTCCCCCTCACCGAACTCCACCAGGATGCTGCCCGATGCAGCCGACTGGCTGCCGAGCTCGAGCATCGGGCCGACATCCTGTCCGAACCCATCGGGGTCGATCTCCTCTGCGTCGACCCGAGGATCGAGGTCCGGGCCGAACTCGTGACGAGCCTGGTGGCAGTGGCTGGCCGATCCGACGGTCGCCCCACGAACACCCTCGTCGGACACATCGCCCGGTTGGCTACCGCCCGACTGCTCTCTGCTCTGGGGGACCGCGAGGTAGCGGCCCTGCTGGCCCATCTCGGACCCCTGATGGGAGGCCGCGTGGCCACGATGGCCGTCCGCGTGGCGCCGCCGGGGAGCGCACTGGCGACCCGCCTGGTCAGCGTGGTGCCGCACCCCGGAGGTTCCACCACGGGAAGGAGGGGCATCGCCATTGCGGGCGACCATCTGGAACTGCTGGAGGCGGCCGCCGGAACGACACCTGATGGGCGCCTGGAGACCGCCGACCTCAGCGCGGTGGCCCGCAACGACCGAGCAGCACCCTGGATGCGCAGGCTGGCGACCAACCTGCTCGATCGCCCCGCCCTGCTCGCAGCGTTGACCACGACCCCCCGACAGCATCGGAGTCGCCCAGCCCTGCAGCAGTCGGGGCTCACCCGGGAGAGCATCGACCGAGTGCTGGCAGCGATCGATGCGTCCATCGTCCTTGCGGACCGCGACCTGTTCGAACGCATCGACGGAGCGATCACCAACGGGGTCGACGGGCTGATCAGCCGAGAGGACATCGCCCGGATCCTCGATCGATCCGATCTCGCACCCGAGGTTCGGGGTGTGCTGTCCCGGCTCGTGCCCACCGAGCAAACTGACGGACCATCGACCTTCGACCTGCTCGACACTGCGACCGAGGGGCCAAACCCCCGCAGCGGTAGGGGGGACGGCCTGGTGTCGTACGCCGATGTGGTGGCGACGGCTGTGAACCTTCACGCGTTCGCCGATGATCCAACGGGTGCCCTGACCTTCGTCGCCGGCCTGCCAGCGACCTTCGACGATCTGTCGGGCCGGACGCCGGGACTGCCGATTCGAGCCCACTCCGACGAGGGTGTCCTCGATCTCGCGTCGGCCGCCCTCGAGGGCCCCATGTCCTTCACAGCGCAGTTCAGCCTCGTCGCACGCCTACCCGAGTCGGGTAGCGGAGTTCGCAACCGCCTGTTCACCGTGCACTACGCAGCCCTGGCAGAACGACTCGAGCGACTGCTCAACGGCGCTACCCACGACCACGCACTCCCTGTCCCTCCCGGGCACAGCGGCGCGACATGGCCCATGTTCGGGACCGTTGCCTCCCACGCCGTCCACGCGGGCCTGACGGGCAGGCAAACCGTGCTCGGCTTGCACCCGTCGTGGCACGACCGGCAAGCACTAGCCGACGGAAACCAATACATCTTCGGTGACATCGCCCCCCGTCTGGCCGCCCTGACCGAGTCCTTCGGACCCTCCCGAGCGCCCCGGGCCACTGAGATCACAGACTTCTTTGCGTCGAACCGGGATCCGACCGATCCGGACCGCCCGATGTTCCGCCCTGGACACGCGGAGCTTCGCGACGCCCTGCTGCTCTATCTCGCAGCGGCCCACCAAGCCGACGACCTGACCCGCCAGCGATTGACCATGCAGGCAAATCTCCTATTGGCCGTGCACGAGCAGGCGGGGGCACAGCACGCCTTGGAGGAGGTCATCCACCAACAGCCGTCGACCGACGGGCTGCGCTGGGCAGCGAGCCTGGCAGGCCGAGTGGTGGGCATCGATGCGGCGGTTGCGGCAACGTCGGCCATCGAGATCCGACTCGGCACCGGACCCGACGCCCCGGTCATTCGCCCGTCTCAGGGCCTCCCCACCGACACCCCTGTGGGCCCGAACCTCATCGCCGGGGACGACCTGCTCGACGAACTCGACCCACGACCGACCGACCCGATCGCGGTCGGAGATGTCCTCGTCACGCGGCACGGCGGCCAGGCTCACGTCGGCCTACCCCCTCTGGCCGGCTGGGGCGGACCGCCCACAACGGCAGCCGACGGCGGGCTTCCCACCGACCCCGCACGCTGGTTCACCAACGGGGCGGAGCCGACCAGGGTCATCACCCGTCAGGGCCCCGTCGAGATCGGACATACGGGGTCCACGGACGGAAGCGATCTCGCCGGAACCGAGGTCCACGACTGGTCAGACCCCGACGACCGGATGTGGTTCATTGCGAACCTCTTCCGGATCTCCCACACCGATCAGGTGCTGTGGAGCGCCCGGGCCGCCCTCGGTGGACGTGGAACTCAGGATGCAGGACATCCCCAGCGATCCCTCCCACTGTCGGCCCAGCGGCGATTGCGAGGCGAGAGGAGTCACGGGGAAATGGACCGGAGACGCCACGACGGGGCGTAGCGTTGTCGTGATGCCCCTCAGCGCGTTCGGCGACGGTTCTCTTTTCGGTTCCCGATCGGGGTCCGGACAAGCCCGTGTGCTGGCCCTTCACGGCTGGGGTCGGAGTCATCGCGACTTTGCTGAGGCCCTCGACGGACTCGACGCACTGGCCCTCGACCTCCCTGGATTCGGGGCCAGCCCCCCACCACCTGACGGGGGTGGGGCCGAGATGTACGCCGAGTTGATCGAGCCCGTGCTCGAAGCGTGCCAACTTCCCGTCGTCATCGTCGGACACAGCTTCGGAGGGCGCGTCGCCGTACATCTCGCCTGCCGTCGACCTGGCGCGGTCGCCGGTCTCGTCCTCACCGGCGCGCCCCTGCTGCACCGCGCCGAGCGCCGCGGCCGACCAGCGCTCCGCTACCGGATCGGACGGCGTCTGCATCGGATGGGCATCCTCCCCGATCACCGCCTCGAGGGGCTGCGAGATCGATACGGCAGCGCTGACTACCGAGCGGCAGAGGGCGTGATGCGCGATGTACTGGTCACCACCGTCAACGAGTCCTACGAGCGGCAGCTCAACGCCATCTCGGCACCCGTCGAACTGCTCTGGGGCGAACTCGACGACGCCGCGCCTCCCGAGATCGCGACTCGTGCAGAAGCCGCCTTGGTGAACGCCCGGCTCACCGTGCTCGAGGGCGTCGGTCACTTCACACCGACCGAGGCACCGGACGAGGTCCGCCGCGCAATCGATCGCCTGCTCGAAGGAGCAATGTGAACACCCTGTCAGCGCTGTACGTTGCCGTCACCCTCATCGGCAGCGGGATCTCGACCCTTCGGTGGCTCAGGGTGGCGCAGCGCGAGCACTACCTCAGTCCCTCGACCACGACCTTCGCCCTCCGATGGTGGACCCGAGGATGGCTCAACCGGACCTCGGCCCTTGCAGCCGTTGCCGCAACTGTTGGCTCGATCTGGCTACCACCCCTCGCCGTCGTGGTCGCGCTCATCGTGGTGGTCGCCCCGCGGGGACTCGGCCTGCGAGGTCGGACGAGTCCGCTTGCCTGGACACGCCGCCTTCGCACGGTGGCCCTGGCCACCCTGGTGATCGGCGCAATCGCCATCGGGGTCGGGGTGCTGACCGACTCGACCGTCGTGATCAGCGCCGCCCTGGCGTGCTGCGTGCCGCTGGCCGTCGACGGGGCACTCGCCCTCCTGGCCCCCATCGAGCGCCGAGTGGCCCAACGCTACGTGCGTGCAGCAGCAGCCACCCTTGACCGGATCGACCCCGTGCGCGTCGCCCTCACAGGGTCGTACGGGAAGACCACTATCAAGGGCTACATCCGACACCTGGTTGCCGGGTCACGATCGGTTGTGGCAAGCCCTGCGTCGTTCAACAACACCGCTGGCCTGTCACGGGCCATCAACGAACACCTGACGCTCGACACCGAGGTCTTCGTAGCCGAAATGGGCACCTACGGACCGGGCGAGATCGCCTCCATGGTCTCGTGGATCCGACCGTCGATCTCGATGCTGTGCGCCATTGGGCCCGTGCACCTCGAACGGTTCGGCTCTCTCGACCGCATCGTGGCCGCCAAGAGCGAGATCTTCGCAACCAGCCGCACTGCCATTCTCAATGTGGACGCTCATGGGCTCGCCGCAGAGGCAGATCGGCTCGACGCGTCCGGCATCCGGGTCATCCGTTGCTCGGCCAGCGACCCCACCGCTGACGTGGCGGCCATCCGACGGGACGACGGCATCGAGATCATCCGCGAGGGCCGGGTGGTCATCAGCGGGCTCGACATCGATGCGGCTCCCACCAACCTGGCATGCGCCGTCGCTGCGGCGGCCGCCCTCGGGATTCGCGATGAGGACATCGCAGCGCGGCTTCCGTCGGTGCCTGCGGCCGAGCATCGGCGTCAAGTTGCCGTCAGCCCCAACGGTGTCACCGTCGTCGACGACACCTACAACAGCAACCCAGCCGGAGCGGCAGCCGCGGTCGCCACCCTGGAACGACTCGACGCCAATCGCCGGGTTGTCGTGACACCCGGCATGGTCGAGCTCGGCCGGCGTCAGCGACCGGAGAACGAGCGGTTCGCCGAAGCTGCCGCCCAGGTGGCCGACGACCTGCTGATCGTGGGGCTCACCAACCGCCAGGCGCTCCTCTTCGGGGCTCGGGACCAGCGCGCCCGGGTCACCCTGCTGCCCGATCGAGATGCGGCGGTGGCCTGGGTGCGGGCGAACCTCAGGGCGGGGGACGCCGTGCTCTACGAGAACGATCTGCCCGACCATTACCCATGAAACCTCCTCTGCCACCCACGATGGGGCATTCTGCGCTTTCATAGCGAGGCATGAGTTCGCCCGCCGTCTGCTTCGGCAGCCCCTCCCCCGAACACGACATTTCGGTCCTGACGGGCCTGCAGGCCGTCCACGCGCTGCGTGCGTCCGGACAGCAGGTCATCGCCCTCTACTGGTCGAAGGCCGGTGACTGGTACCAGGTGCCTGCCGATGTCGAGGCCGGAGACTTCGCCAACGGGGTCCCCGGATCGGCGACCCCCGTGCTACTGCTCACCGGAGGCGATGGCGGGTTCGCCACCGAGGGCCGCCGCGGGCGTCGCGCGCCGCTCGACATCGGCGGGATCGTGAACTGCTGCCACGGCGTACCCGGGGAGGACGGCACCTTGCAGGCCATGTTCGACCTGGCCGGGCTGCGCTACACGGGACCGAGCCAGTGGGGCGCCGCCATCGGTATGGACAAGTTGGCGTTCAGCGGCACGATGCACGGGGCCGGGGTGCCCTGCCTCGACCTGTGGCTTCTGACCGACGACCTCGAACTCGACGCTGGTGGACCACTCATCGTCAAGCCCAGGTTCGGCGGCTCGTCCATCGGCATCGAGGTGGTGGACGACCTCGAAACGGCCAAGGCCCTGGCCAGGACGCAACCCCTCCTGCGGGAGGGAGCCGTGGTCCAGCGCTTCCTCGAGGATGCGGTCGATCTGAACATCTCGGTCCGCACCTGGCCCGAGCTGTCGTTCAGCGCCATCGAGCGGCCGCTGCGTGGTGGCGGTGACCACATCTACACCTATGCCGAGAAGTACCTCGGCGGTGAGCAGGGCATGGCCAGCGCCCCCCGCGAGCTACCGGCCGATCTTCCCGGTGAACTGGCGAACAGGCTGACGTCGATGGCTGCATCGGTGGCCGACCTGGCCATGGTCAGGTCGGTGGCCCGCATCGACTTCCTGTGGTCGGGCAACGACCTGTGGGTCAACGAGATCAACACCATTCCCGGCTCGCTGAGCTGGTACTTCTGGTCCGAACAGGGAATCCCCTTCGAACGCCTGTTGACGGACATGCTCGCCGAGGCAGCTCAGGGTCCCACCCGGCGCTTCAGGACCGACGGCGCCGACGGCACCGCTCTACGTTCCGTCGGCGCCATTGCGAGCAAGCTGGCGTGAGGACGCGAACCGCAGCCGCCGAGCTGCGGCGGACGGCAATGGCGATCGCCTTGTTCGGCCTCGGAGCCGCGTGCAGCGGAATCGACACGGACGGCGCAGTTCGCCGGGCCACGGGCGACGACGAGCTCACGACTGCCCAAGCCGCATGCATCGAGGAACGCCTGGCACGCGACTATCAGGTAGTCGTCGACGAACTCGACGAAGAGCTGTCGGCCGAACAGACGCAGAACATTGCCATCGCCCGCGACATCTGCCTGCTCGAGCCTGCCGATGACGGGGATGGAGAATCCGAGGAGATCGACACATCGGGGGTGCCGGCAACGCTGGCCGACGCGCCGGACCGCTTCGACCCCGACGACCGACCTCCGGGACTCGACGATGATCTCGATGCGCTGTGGCTGGCCTGCGGCGCCGGGGAGGCACAGGCCTGCGACGAGCTGCTGATCGTGTCGACCCCCGGCTCGGACTACGAAGCGTTCGCCTTCAGCTGCGGAGGACGCCTCAACCTGCGCTGTTCCAGCCTGCTCGGTGAGACGGTCGTGCCCGAGGCCCTGACCCCGGATTCTCCGGCGCCGGGCGAGGATTCCGTTCTCGATCCGTGGTGGGAGCGCTGCGCGGCGGGAAGTGCACAAGCGTGTGACCAACTCCTCCTCACGGCCCCGGGCAACTCCGACTACTACCAGTTCGGGCTGACATGCGGCGGACGCGCCACGACCTACTGCCGCCAGCTTCTCGGCGATGACGGCACACCGCCCATCCTCGAGGAGATCCGGGCAGAGGACCCGCCACCGGGAGATGACGACTTGCTGGACCAGCTGTGGGCGGCCTGCGGGCTGCGCAACCCTCAGGCCTGCGATGACCTCTACGCCTTCGCTCCACGGGGGAGCATCTACGAACGCTACGGGGCCTCCTGTGGAGGCCGAGCAGTCGCCAATTGCGAGATCTACTTTCTGAACGAACGAGCCGACCGTGCCGAGGGCGGCACAGCGGGCTAGCGACCGCAGTCGGCTGGGTTCACGGACACAATGCCGCCCGCAGAAACTCGATCATCTGGCGCCGGGCCTGGACCAGGGATCGCAGGTCGGGTTCGACGCCGAGCACCCTCATGACCTCGGGCTCGGTGGCCACGCCGATCACTGACGAGTAGATGGCCAACACCACCATGCGAGGTTCCAGACTCCGGAAGCGACCAGCCTCCATCTCTGCCGCCATGAAGGCAACGGCATCGTCGAGCAGGGCCGACAACCGGCCCGCCAGCTCACCAGCGGGCGCCCCGCCCTGGCGGGTGACCGACCGCACCAAACCGAGCACCTCTGGGCGCCGGGCAGCGAGGGAGAAGGTCGCCTTGACGATGGCTTCCACTCGCCCGAACCCGGGCGGCACGGACCGGAGTGCCTGCGCCAGGGCAGCACCAACCTCCTCGGCCGCCACCTCGATGCTCGAGCGCAGCAATTCTTCCTTGGTCGGGAAGTGGTAGAGGACAGCCTGCTTGGTGATGCCGACCTCGCCTGCCACGTCATCGAGAGAGGTGCCGTCGTACCCCCGGGTGCCGAACGCCCACAAGGCAGCGTCGACAACACGGTCTCGGGTCTTGGGAGCGGCCATGACGCGCAGGGTACTCGCTGCAACGGGAATACTTACCAGATGGTAAGGAGATCGTGGTAGACAGAAGAGGTGATCGCAGACGCTCTTGCCGGGCACCGCATAGGTGTCACCGGCAGTACCGGCTTTCTGGGCACCGCCCTGGTAGAGCGACTGCTTCGATCTGTTCCCGACTGCGAACTCGTGCTGCTCGTGCGTCCCGGGCGGCGTTCCGATGGCCGCCGAAGAGTGCAGCGGGAGATCCTGCGCAACGATGCCTTCGATCGCCTTCGCTCCGAGTGGGGTGACCGGTTCGACGAGATCTGCGAGCGACGCATCACCGTCGTGGATGGCGACGTGTCGCGTGATGGTCTCGGCCTGAGTGCCGAGGACGCCACAACGTTCGCTACCTGCGACACCATCATCCACAGCGCTGCGACGGTGAGCTTCGACAGCCCACTCGACACCTCGATCGAAATCAACCTGCTCGGCCCGAACCGCATCCTCGAGTTACTGCATGCGGCGGGCACCACCCCCCATCTGGTCGCGGTATCCACCTGTTACGTGGCCGGAAACCGACGCGGCTCGGCCGATGAGGAGTTCCTCGCCGGTACCCCATTCCAAGTGCAGGTCGACTGGCGGGCCGAGGTGGCGGCGGCTCGTCGAACGCGAGGTGATCTCGATGCTCGTAGCCGAACACCCGAGCAGCTCGACGTCTTCCGGAAAGGAGCCAGGGAAGAGCTCGGTGCTGCCGGCCTCCCCATGCTCGCAGCCAAGACCGAACAACTCCGACAGTCCTGGGTCGATCAGCAGATGGTCGAAGCAGGGCGGTCGCGGGCCGGTTCGCTGGGTTGGCCAGACGTGTACACCTACTCCAAGGCCCTCGGCGAAACCGCCCTCGTGGAGCTCCACGGTGACGTCCCACTGACCGTCGTTCGTCCCTCGATCATCGAGTCAGCCTGGGCCGAGCCATCGCCCGGCTGGATCCGGGGCTTCCGCATGGCAGAACCCCTGATCGTCTCGTTTGCGAAAGGGGAGCTCAACACCTTCCCCGGCTACCCCGAGGGCATCATCGATGTGATCCCCGTGGACATGGTGGCCGCCTCGATCATTGCGGCCGCGGCTCGAGGTCCGCAGCCCCGGCCCGAGGTATTCCAGATCGCGTCGGGCTCGGTGAACCCCCTGCAGTTCAAACAGCTGCTCGACACTGCAATGGCCTGGTTCGAAGAACACCCCGTGTACGACGCCAACGGTCACCCGACCGCATCGACCGAATGGAAGTACGCCGGCTCGGTCGGACTCGAAGAGCAGCTCGATCGAGTCGCCAAGGTGTTCGACGTGGCCGACAAGGTGGTGAATCGGCTTCCCCTCCGTGGACGCAACAGCTTCACGCTCCGCCTCGCCGAGCGGCGCCGCAGCCTCGAACAGATCCAGGGATATGTGCAGATCTACGGGGCCTACGGCAAGTGCGAGGCCGTCTATGGCGTACATCGAACGCTCGAACTATGGGACGCCCTACCTGCCGACGACCAGGACGCATTCGGCTTCGACCCCCGGGTGATCGACTGGCACCACTACATCACCGAGGTCCATCTGCCAACCGTTGTCGTACAGGCCCGAGTCAAAACAACCCCCGAGCGGCGCACCGGCCCAACCCGCCAGGAGCGGCTGCGAGCCCAAGTCCTCGATCCCGAGCGTCACTTCGCAGCCTTCGATCTGGAGAACACCCTGATCGCCTCCAACGTCGTGGAGAGCTACGCCTGGCTGGCCACCCGCCACCTCGACACCGGGCAACGCCTGCGCTTCGCCGCCCGAACCCTGACCGAAGCCCCCGGACTGTGGCGCCGCGACCGACGGGACAGGACCGACTTCCTGCGCTACTTCTATCAGCGCTATAAGGGTGCACCGATCGACCAACTCGAGGCAGACGCCGCCGAGATGCTGAGCCATATGATCCTCACCAAGTCGTTCCCCGCCGGGCTACGCCGGGTGCGTGCCCACCGGGCCGCAGGTCACAAGACGGTGCTGATCACCGGCGCCCTCGATGTCGCCGTGCATCCCCTCCGTCCCCTCTTCGACGACATCGTGGCAGCACGCATCGACCGTCGCAACGGGCGACTGACCGGTGAGATGGTCGACGTCCCACCAACCGGCGAAGTGCGGGCCCAGCTGATGCTCGACTGGGCAGCCGCCAACGGGCTCGACCCAGCCCAGGGCGTGGCCTACGCCGATTCTGCCTCCGACCTCCCCATGTTCGAGGCCGTGGGTTACCCCGTCGCCGTGAACCCAGAGACCAGACTGGTGACCATCGCCGACAAGCGGGGGTGGCTCACAGAAGACTGGCCCACCTCGCCCGGCGGGCCACGTCCACGGCTCCCCCTCGCTCCTCCCCTCCGGAAGGCCATGCATTCATGAGTACCCGCAGAGGTCTCGTCCTCGACGTCGAGCGCTCCACCCCACCGATCCTGTTCCACCACGGGGAGGGTTTCCGTTTCGAGAAGCTGCCGGTGGGAAGCCGGGTCGTGTACCCGAACGAACCCCTCGACGCCATCGCCGACGTCGACCGAGCGATCCACGAGGCGCTCCACAACCCACTGGGCGACTCTGAACCCCTGCCCGCCCTGATGAAGCCGGGCATGAAGCTCACCATCGCATTCGACGACATCTCTCTGCCCCTTCCGCAGATGCAGGCACCCGACATCCGGGGACGGATCATCGAGCAGGTCCTCGACATCGCGGCGGCCGCCGGGGTCGACGACGTCCATCTCATCGCAGCCCTGGCCCTACACCGGCGGATGACCGAAGACGAGCTCCGGCATGCGGTGGGTGACCGGGTGTACGACGCGTTCGCCCCCCACGGACAGCTCTACAACTTCGACGCAGAGGACCCTGAGGGGCTGACCCATCTGGGCACCACCGATCATGGTGAGGAGGTGGTGATCTCTACCCGGGCGGTGGAGTCGGACTTGGTCGTCTACGTGAACATCAACCTCGTGTCGATGGACGGCGGCCACAAGAGTGTGGCCACCGGCCTGTCGGGCTACACGGCGCTGCGCCATCACCACAACGTGCACACGATGCGCCACTCCCGCTCGTTCATGGACCAGGAGAAGAGCGAACTCCACACCAAGAACTGGCGCCAGGGTCGGCTGATCCGCGACGCAGGCCTGAAGGTGTTCCAGATCGAGACCACCCTCAACAACGACACCTTCCCCCGACCCTGGCATTTCCTGCAGAAGCGGGAGTGGGAGATGACGCCCCGCGACCGGGCGTTGCTCCTCGGCACCACCAAGTTCCTCGATCGCGTGCCCCGCCGCACGGCACGCACCCTGATGCAGAACATCCGGGCGCCCTACGGCCTCACCTCGATCCAGGCAGGCGAGGTCGAAGCCGTTCACAAGGTCACCACCGAGAACGTCTACCGCCAGCATCTCGTCCCCGTCCAGGGACAGACCGACGTACTGACCATGGGCTTGCCCTACCTGGGCCCCTACAACGTCAACTCGATCATGAACCCGATCCTGGTGGCCTGCCTCGGCCTGGGCTACTTCTTCAACCTCTACCGCGGTAAGCCTCTCGTACGCGAGGGCGGCGTGTTGATCATGACCCACCCCACCCCGTGGGAGTTCCACCCGGTCCATCACCCCAGCTACATCGACTTCTTCGAGGAGGTGCTGGCCGATACCACCGATCCTGAGGTCATCGAACGGACCTATGAGCGCCGCTACGCCGAAGACGAGTGGTACCGGCACCTCTATCGCACGTCGTACGCGTACCACGGCGTGCATCCGTTCTACATGTGGTACTGGTGCGCCCATGCCCTCGAGCATCTCGGCCAGGTGATCGTGGTGGGTGGAGATCCACGCTCCGTGAAGCGCCTCGGCTTCCGCTCCGCATCGACCCTGAACGACGCCCTGGAAATCGCAGTCGACGTTGTCGGCACCCAGCCGACGATCACCCACATCCACAACCCGCCGGTCCTGATGGCGGACGTCACGTGAACGACCCCAACCGTCGTCCGGCCATTCGGCACCTCGGCCCGAAGCGGGCCAAGGCGTCGGTGACCAAGGTGGTCCGGCGGGCCGAGTTCCCACTGCGAGCGGCTCCGACACCCAAGGGGCTGTCTCCGTTGCCCAGTCGTGTCGGCGCCAATTACGACACCGATTGGGCCAGGCGCTATCCGGCCCGGATGGCCCGCAAGGTCGCCCTGGCCACCATCGGCAAGGGCATCGTGCGCTATTACGCACGACCCGACATCAGGGGCTTGGACCGTCTCCACGACCTCGAGGGGGCGGCGATCTTCGCAGCCAACCACCAGAGCCACGCCGACACACCGGTGATCATCACCTCGGTTCCCGAACCCTGGCGGAGCAAGCTGGTCGTCGGAGCGGCTGCCGACTACTTCTTCGGCAATCAGTACTCGGCTGCCCTGTCAGCCCTGTTCATCGGCGCTATCCCAATCGAGCGGACCTCGATCAACCGCAACACCATCGAGAAGGCGGTGAACCTGTTGCGCGGGGGCTGGAGCATGGTGATCTACCCCGAAGGTGGCCGTTCGCCCGACGGGTGGGGGCAGGAGTTCCGTCCTGGTGCTGCCTTCCTTGCCAAACAGGCGGGGGTACCCGTGGTCCCCGTACACATCCGGGGCACGTTCAACATCCTCCGCAAGGGCCGGAACTGGCCGACCCGATCTGCGTCAGTCGTCAATTTCGGCCGCCCCATCCACTTCACGGAAGACGACAACAACCGAACGTTCACCCGCAGGTTGCAGCAGGCCGTCGAGTCACTGGCCGACGAGACGGCCACGGGGAATTGGTTCGCCGCGCGCCAGCGAGCTCATGCCCAGGTGAGTCCGGGCATCGCCGGACCGGACGGCGCGGCCTGGCGTCGCCGCTGGGCCCTCACCGCCCCCAGGGAGAGTTCGGGCACGTCCAAGCGACGCTGGCCCTACGTCTGATTCCGATCCGGCGGGGTTCATGCGGGCACTAGGGTCCGCTCATGGCCGACACGACACCCCTCGATCCCGACGCCCTGGCCGCCTACAGCTTCACTGTGTGGTCCTACAAGCAGGGCGAGATGATCTCCGTCCTCATCCACATCGGCGACCGCTTGGGATTGTTCACCTCGCTGGCAGGCGCAGGCCCGGTAACCAGCGCCGAGCTAGCAGCGACGACTGGTCTCGACGAACGACTTCTGCACGAGTGGCTCCTGGCCATGGGGGCGGCCCGCCTTGTCGAGGTGCACGATTCGATGGCCTTCGAACTCTCCGACGAGGGGGCCGCCGTGCTGGCCGACGAACAGCATTCGACGGCATTCGCTCTGGGGGCCTTCCGGGGAGGCATCGAACCAGCCGTCCTGGACCTGGTCATCGACTCGTTCCGGACCGGGATCGGCATCACCTACGAACAGCAGGGACCAAAGGCAGCAGCTGGCCTGGCGCGCATGACGGGTCCGTTCTCTCGCAAGGCCCTGACGTCGCGCATCCTCCCCGGACTCGACGGGGTCGATGCCAAGCTGCAGGCAGGTGCGCGAGTGCTCGACGTGGGATGTGGCAGCGGGGTGTCTGCCTGCTTGATCGCAGCCGCCTATCCCGCCAGCACGATCATCGGTTACGACCCGTCGGCCATCGCGGTGGCCAACGCGGTCGACCACGCGGCAGCCGAGGGCCTGACCAACGTGAGCTTCGTCTGTGCCGGGGCGGCCGATATCCCCCCGAGCGGCGACATCGACCTCGCCCTCACCTTCGACTGCCTCCACGACATGGCCCGGCCGGACCTGGCCCTCGCTGCGATCCGGGGGGCCATGGCCGACGACGGCACCCTGTTGATCAAGGACATTCGTAGTTCCGGCGAGTTCGCCAAGGACCGCCGCAACCCCCTGCTCGCCCTCTTCTACAGCTTCTCCGTCACCTCGTGCCTGCAGTCGGCAGTCAGCGAACCAGGCGGACTCGGACTCGGCACCCTCGGTCTGCACCCGGCGAAAGCCAAGGAGCTGACGACTGACGCCGGCTTCAGCCGCTTCGAACAACACGACTTCGACGACGCAGCCAACCTCTACTACGAGGTCCGCCCCTGAGTCCTCATGGACTCAGCGCGCACCCGGACGATCCCCCACCCGGAGGTTCATCGCGCCGGCGTCGAGGCCCAGCACGGACCGCCCACCCGTACGGAAGTGGTCCCGGTGACCCGCCGCGTGCTGCACCGCAGTATGGGCGTCCCGCAGGAAGCGCTGCAGTCGATACCCGGTGCTGATGGCGCTCGTCCCTGCGGCGTGGAAGCACAAATCGGCCACCGTCACGGCGGTGCGAAGCGCATGGGTGATGGCCAGTTGGGCCTCGGCTGTGCGCCGTCCAAGGTCCCCAGCCCCGAGCTCCAGGGCATCCCACGCTGCGCCGATGGCGTCCACCACGAACGCCCGGGCCGATGCGGCCAGGGCCTGCGCCTCCCCAATTGCGTCCTGCACGGCTGGCCGATCCCGCAGGGCATCGGTCGACATGGTGGTGCTGTTCCCGCCGAGCGCAACGAGTTCTTCGATGGCCCCTCGGGCCGTGCCGCACGCAACGCCGACCGTGGGTGCCCAGGCCGCGACCATGGCCAGTCGTGGGTCGTAGAGAGGCTCGTCACGCTGATCGATCCACCGCTTGTAACCGACCCGCTCGTCGGGCACGAACACCCCGTCCAGCACGAAGTCGTCCGACCCCGTCCCGCACATGCCCATCACATCCCAGTTGGCGACCACCGTGCCATCGGTGACCGGCAGGAACATCGATCGAGCCAACGGAGGGTCGCCCTGACGGGGCTCGAGAACGGCCGACGCCAGCACGAGCGTCGCATCGCGTACCCCGCTCACGTAATTCCAGTGACCGCTGACTTCGAAACCCCCCTCCACTTCACGCGCAGTCCCCAGGGGGCGGGCCGATCCGGCCAGGCGGACAGCGGGAACCGCATCGACGAGCTGGGCCAGACCGGTCGGGTCGATCCAGGCCAGGAACGACGTCACCGCAGCCGACACCTGCACGCACCAACCCGTCGACGGATCATGGCGGGCCAGCTCCTCGGTGACCAGCATCGCAGTCAGCGGGTGGACCTCGGCTCCCCCGACTGACGCCGGCACGTACATTGCATAGGCCCCGGCGTCATCGAGGGCGGCCACCAGGGAAGCAGGCAGGCGCCGGTTCGCCTCGATGTCGTCGGCCGCGGCGAGGATCGTCGGTCCAAGACTGCGAACGGCCTCCACCATGGGGTGACAGGCCCACTGCGGTGCGCCGGTCACCTCATCGCCCCACGAAGCGGGGAGGCCGCTTCTCGAGGAAGGATGCGACCCCTTCCTTGTGATCCTCGGTCCGGAAGAGCTCTCCAAGGTTCCGGCTCACCCATTCCCCCAACGCAGTCCAGTCAGGGTCGAGAGTGTCACGCATTGCCGCCTTCATCCGAGCGATGGCCAGGGGCGGGTTGGCCGCAATGGTCTGGGCCCGCTCCATGGCCACCGACATCAGGTCGTCCGGTTCGACCACCCGGCCGACCAGGCCGATGCGCTGCGCCTCGGCCGCGTCGATGATCTCCCCGGTGAACACCAACTCAGCGGCCTTCTCCCGACCGACAAGTTGAGCGAGGCGGCCGATTCCCGGCACGTCGGTCACCAGGCCGCGTTTCACGAAGAGTTCCCCGAACCGGGCCGCCGTCGATGCCACCCGGAGGTCACACATCAGGGCCAGCTCCATCCCCCAACCCACGGCGGCCCCGTTGACTGCCGCGACGAGGGGCACATTGCTGTAGAGGAGGGCCTCGGCGGCCGGAGTCAGGCGGGGCACCCGTGTGGTGTCGGGTTCGCGATCTGCGAAGGTCGACATCAATTGCTTGACATCGTCACCGCTGCAGAACGACCGGCCCGCCCCTGTGATCACGAGGCAACGGGCCGAGGTCGACCGCACTGCGTCCTCCAGTTCGCCGTAGGTCGTCCAGGTCAGAGCGTTGTGGGCCTCGGGTCGGTTGAGGGTGATCACTCCCACCTCACCGTCGGTTGCGTAGTCGATTTCTGTGTAGCTCATTGGTTCACCACCGTGAAGTCTGCCCTGTGCGAGCCGGCCGTGCCGGACCGGAAACCGATAACCGCGCGCACGAGTCCCTGTCGGACCCCACGATGCTCGAGATAGTCCACGACGTGGCGGGCCTGCTGGAGCGCCCGGTCATCGTCACCATCGCCCTCGTCGTTATCAGTCGACACCGACAGGAGCACCACCACGTCGGTTGCGTCGGAAAGGGCCACTACGGCGGAGATCAGTCCCGGAGTTCCCTCGGGCACGAGCTGCCCGGTGTCCGGGTCGAACACGAGCGTGATCTCGGTAGCCAGCGCATCGAGTTCTGCCTGCAGGGCTCGGGCCAACGGTGTCGGGCCGATGCTGTGGGACCGGTCGTCGATGGGGCCTGCGGTGCGTTGCTCGAGCAACTCCCGTGCGGCCTGCAGGCCACGCCGATACCCCTGCGGCCACGACCCAGTCAGCAGTATGGGACCAGTCGCAGGCCCACCTGCCGCCCGCAGGTGCTCCACCCGCTGACCCGTTGTCATGGTCAGCAGATCGCCGACCTCCTGCCCTACGGACGCGACGGCAGCTGATGACGTGACGGTGATGCGCCCGTCGGACATGTCCAGTTGCAGGACGGGCACGGCGTCGGGCTCGACAGCACGCGGGGTGTCGTCCGGCCGAGCCGCTGTCGCTGTGCCACCTGACCGATCAGCTGGCACGGCCCCGGGCACGGCTGCCGTCGCGGGAAGCGGCACATCGGGCCGAGCGGGGACATGGGGCCCGATCAGGGCGAACCCGAGAGCTGAAAAACCGACGAAGAGCAGGATGGCCACCAACCAACCAGCCAGCCCTCCGAGGTCGTCGGCATCCTCCTGCGTACGATGCTGCGGCGACACAGGTGCCATTCTGGAGCATCACGCACCCCGACCGGAGGTCTCACCATGCAGCTCGGGCTGTCCGCCGATGACGTTCTTGCCACCACCAGAGCCGTGCGCAAGCGACTCGACCTCAACCGTCCTGTCGAACGCGAGGTGCTCCTCGAATGCGCCGACCTGGCCTTCCAGGCACCGACCGGGTCGAACCGTCAGGGCTGGCACTTCCTGTTCGTCGAAGACGCAGCCAAGAAGCGGGCCCTAGCCGACCTGTACGGACGAGGATTCGATCCCTATGTCAATCAGCCAGCGGTCGAGTACCCCCCGGGTGACACCAGGGGTGAACGGCAGGCGTTCGTGCGGGGCTCGGCCGTGCACCTCAGGGAGGTCTTCCACGAGGTCCCCGTCCTGCTGGTTCCCCTCATGGCGGGCCGCCCCGAGGGAGTCGATGCGTTCGGTCAGGCATCGATGTGGGGTTCTGTGATTCCTGCCGTGTGGAGCTTCATGCTGGCAGCTCGCGAGCGTGGCCTGGGTACTGCGTGGACGACCCTCCACCTACCGTTCGAGAAGGAAGCTGCCGAACTGCTCGGCATCGACCACGCCTCGTGGACCCAGGTCGGGCTGTTCCCCGTGGCCTACACGATCGGGACGGACTTCAAGCGCGCGCCCCGGCTCGACACCGCCTCGTTGGTCAGCTTCGACACCATGAGTTGAACGGTCCGGTCTGCCCTTCAGTTGACGAGGCGCAGACCTGCGGGCGCACCGTCAGCCGCCTCGGCTGGCAGGTCGACCACGAACTCGGTTCGATGGGCCGGGTAGACGTGTTCCGAGACCAACACCACGACGCCGGAGGTCGTGCGGGTGACCCGCTCGGCCCGCAGCACCGGGGATCCCTCGGGAATTCCCAGCACGGCGGCATCGGGCCGGCTGACCGCGTCGGCCCCGATGGTCTGGCGAGCCCCTCCCAGCGACAGGCCGAGAAGTCGAGCGAACGGGGCGCGCTCGACGTCTGATCGCGACAGGTCGGCGGCGAGCGATCCCGGACACCAGACAGTCACCCGGGCGAACGGTTGTCCGTCGGCCAGGTTGCGCCGTGACACCTCCAGCACCTGTTCACCCGGGGCCAGCGCATCGCCGAACCGCGCGCGGACCCACGCTGGTGGTTCCACGAAGGCGAAGCCGAGGACCTCTCTGCTCGACACCGCCCCCTCGGCCGCCAACTGCTCGTCCAAGGTGCCCAGGCGGGTCAAGGACTGCTGGAGTGGATCGGCTGCCACGAACCAGCCATAGCCCTGCCGGGAATCCACCCGGCCGGCCACCCGCAGGACCTCCAAGGCCTTCCGAACGGTGACCCGGCTGGCTTGGTAATGAGCCGAGAGGATCGCTTCGCTGGGAAGCAGGCCGCCCGCCGCGAACTCACCTTGGTCGAGGCGCGCCACCAGATCGTCGGCGATCTGTCGATAGCGGATGGTACGGACGGGTCGAATACTTGTACCGTAGTTGTCTGCCAACGGTTCCGGCTACCGGTCGGTGTGGGGACACAGGCGTGTCGGCCCGGGCCTACGGCACCCGCCAACGTCAGCACCAACCATCCGAGGACACCACATGGCCGTGTATGCCAACACCCCGATCGAACTCATCGACGCCGTTTACGGCAACCTGGCCGATGCGGTTGCCTGGGGGCGGCAGACGTTGGGGCGCCCGTTGACCCTTGCCGAAAAGATCCTGATCAACCACCTTGCGTCGCGCGACCAAGAACTCGAGCGCGGCGAGAGCTACGTCGATCTGCGGCCCGACCGGGTTGCCATGCAGGACGCCACGGCGCAGATGGCCTGGCTGCAGTTCATGACCGCCGGGCTCGATGAGGTGGCAGTCCCCACCACCACCCATTGCGACCACCTGATCCAGGCACGGGACGACGGTCGCCGAGACCTGTTGGCCGCCAACGAAACCAACGAGGAGGTCTACGCCTTCCTCGAGTCGGTATGCGCCAAGTACGGGGCTGGCTTCTGGAAGCCGGGCAGCGGCATCATCCACCAGGTCGTGCTCGAGCAGTACGCCTTCCCGGGCGGCATGATGATCGGCACCGACAGCCACACCCCCAACGCCGGCGGTATCGGGATGCTGGCCGTTGGGGTCGGCGGCGCGGATGCAGTCGACGTCATGACGGGCTTCCCGTGGAACGTGCGCTGGCCCAAGGCCATCGGGGTGCATCTCACCGGCGAACTGTCCGGCTGGAGCGCGCCGAAGGACGTCATCCTCAAGGTTGCCGAGATCCTCACCGTCAAGGGGGGTACGGGAGCCATCGTTGAGTACTTCGGCCCCGGTGCCGAGTCACTCAGCTGCACCGGCAAGGCCACCATCTGCAACATGGGCGCCGAGATCGGCCCCACGACGTCGCTCTTCGGTTACGACGACGCCGTGGGCCGCTACCTGGTGTCGACCGGTCGAGCCGACGTTGCAGCAGCGGCTGCTGCTGTGGCAGAGCACCTGCGACCCGACCCCGATGCCCTCTACGACCAGGTGATCGAGATCGATCTCTCGACGCTCGGCCCGCACATCAACGGGCCCCACACCCCAGATCTGGCAAGGGAAGTCGGCGCGTTGGGAGCCGAAGCGCGGGCCAACGGCTGGCCGCTCGAGATCAGCGCCGCCCTCATCGGTAGTTGCACGAACAGCTCTTACGAGGACATCACCCGGGCTGCATCCATCGCCCGGGAAGCTGCGGCCAAGGGCCTCACGGTGCGGTCCAAGCTGATGATCACCCCAGGTTCCGAGCAGGTCCGTGCCACGATCGAACGCGACGGCCTGCTGGCCGACTTCGAGGCGCTTGGCGCCACTGTGCTGGCCAACGCCTGCGGGCCGTGCATTGGGCAGTGGGACCGTTCGGCCGAGACCGAGCACTCGGCCGGCGAACCCAACGTCATCGTGACCTCCTACAACCGGAACTTCCCCAAGCGGAACGACGGCGATGCGGCAACCCTGGCCTTCGTCACCTCTCCCGAGACCGTGATGGCCCTGGCCCTGGCAGGATCCGTCGACTTCGACCCCGCTACCGACACCCTCACCAACGAAGCGGGCGACGAGGTACGGCTGTCGGTACCCGTGGGTGTCGAGCTGCCGCCGGCCGGCTTCACGCCCGGTGAGAGCGGGTTCATCGCCCCACCTGCAGACCCGTCCGCGGTGACCGTAGCCGTGTCCCCCACCTCGGATCGCCTCCAACTTCTCGACGCCTTCCCCGCCTGGGACGGCAACGATTACGAGGGTCTGCCCATCCTGGTCAAGGCGGCCGGAAAGTTCACCACCGACCACATCTCGATGGCTGGCCCCTGGCTGCGCTACCGAGGCCACCTCGAGAACATCTCGGGGAACCTCTATCTCGGCGCCATCAACGCCTATCAGACGGCCGATGGATCGGCGTACGAGGCTGGCCACGGCAAGAACCAGTTGAGTGGCGAGGTCCAGAGCTTCCCGGACATCGCAAAGCACTATCACGAGGTCGGCCAGGGCTGGGTGGTCATTGGTGACGAGAACATGGGCGAGGGCTCGAGCCGGGAACACGCTGCGATGGAGCCCCGCTTCCGGGGCGGTCTGGTTGCCATCGCTCGGTCCTTTGCCCGGATTCACGAGACGAACCTCAAAAAGCAGGGCATGTTGCCCCTGACCTTCGCTGACCCAGCGGACTACGACCGCATCAGCGAGGACGACCGCATCGCGGTGCGCGGCCTGAGCGACCTGGCACCCGACCAGACGGTGACCGTCGAGGTCTCGCCCCCGGGCGGCACCTCATGGACGATCGAGTGGTTCAAGGCCGGAAGTGCGCTGAACATCATCAAGGCGTCGCTCTGACCGAGTGCTTTCCCTGCCCCGGCCACCCGGTCGGGGCAGGGTCGGCTGGTGACCGGGAGAAAAAGAGGAAACCGGCCCTGGGGGAAGGGCCGGTTTCGGAGGTCTCGCTAAGCGGGGGGACGCTTGCGACCTCTGCCGATCGGAAGGGGGATTCCGTCTCGGCGGTTGTCACCGCTCGGTGGGGGGACACCTTGGTGCGGTGTTGTTGTGCCGAGCGACTCGGGGGAAGTCGTTGATCTCGACATGTGCAACCTTACTTACCCTGAGGTCATCGTTCAAGTAGTCACCAGAGATACTTACCATCACTTTTTTAGATATCAGGGGCTGGCGTCCTAGGATGAGTGCATGGATCTCCGTCAACTCGAGGCCCTCACCGCGGTAGCAGAACATGGTCGCTTCTCGGCTGCGGCACGTGCCCTCCATACGGTCCAGTCCAACATCTCCACCCACGTCGCCCGCCTCGAGGAGGAGTTGGGGGCGATCCTGGTGGATCGCAGCGCAGGCCGCCTCACCCCGGAAGGCGAAGTGGTCCTGGCCAGGTCACGACGGGTGAACGCCGAACTGGCGGCGTTGAAAGCGGACGTTGCCTCCATGACCTCCCATGTCACGGGCACCGTGCGGCTGGGTGTGATCGGAACCACCGGACGATGGCTGCTACCACCGTGGCTCGACGAGCTCGGGAAATCCCATCCTGATGTCGAGGCCAGGGTCGTCGACTCCACCACCAGCGCCCTGATCCCCTTGCTCGAAAGCGGCGAGTTGGACCTCGCCGTCATCAATATCCCGCAACAGCACGAGGAGATGGTGACCAGCCCCCTCTTCGCTGAAGATCTCGTCGTGGTGACCCCTGGCCATCATCCATTGGCCGCCGGTGGCGACCGCTCGGTGAGCTTCGCCGACCTCGAGCCACATCGGCTCCTCCTCGGACCGGTCGGGTCGAACCTCCGCGATCACATCGACGACGCTGCCGGGCAGCACCGCGTGCGATTGCGCAGCCTGGCCGAACTCGACGGCATCCGTCTCACCGCAACGCTCGCATTCCAGGGCTACGGTCCGGCCATCGTTCCCGTCACGGCCATCCCGGCATGGGCAGCCCGAGGCGACTGGAACGTCCTGACCCTCCCCGAGATGCCGCGCCGCACCGTGGGGCTCGTCATGCGCCGCCGAGGGATGCTGTCGGCCGCCGCAACCGCAGGACGGGAACTCATTCGGGCCGCCGTACGGGAAACCGTGCCGACCATCCACGGCTTGGCCATCATCTGAGGATCCGCACCACCCCAGGCCCCTCGGCCGCCTAGGGTGCGGATGTGACCGAAGCGCTGTCGCTGAGTCCCCGCCTGCGGGCGGGCACACCTGGTGAGGTCGAGGCCGGCATGGCTCGTGTGGAGGGCCGTCGCGTCATCCTGATCCGAGCCGACAGTCCCGCCCGCAAGGGAGCGTTGACGCCCGAGGACGGCGACACCATCACCCGGGCGCTCGAAATGGCCCTCGACAAGCGACTGCCGGTGATCCTGATGCTCGCCTCGAGTGGGGCCGACGCCAATCACGGTGTCGCCGCGCTCGATGGGTGGGGTCGCGCAGCCCGAGTACTGGCCCGTTGCTCTGGGGTGGTGCCGGTGATCGCTGGAGTGACCGGCCCAGCGGTTTCGGGAACTGCCCTGCTGATCGGCATGGCCGACGTTGTCGTCATGGCTTCCGATGCCTATGCCTTCGTGTCGGGACCTATCCCCGTCCGCGAGATGACCGGGGTGACCGTCGGGCTGGAAGAACTCGGCGGAGCCCGAATCCATGAGCGTTCGACCGGAGCCGCCCACCTCGTCGTCGAAGCCGACGAGGTGCTGCCGACGATCGCCGAGATACTCGGCTACCTGCCAGACCACAACGGCGAGCTCCCCCCACACCGGCCCACGGCCGATCCGGGTGACCGCAACACCCCAGAGGCGGGGGACCTCCTCCCCGATGTCCCGACGGGCAGCTACGACGTGCGTGATGTGATCCGCTGCCTCGTGGACGACGAGGAGTTCCTGGAACTCAGGGCTGGCTGGGCACCCAACATGGTGACCGGCTTCGGAGCGCTAGGGGGCTACCCGGTCGGCGTCGTTGCCAACCAGCCTCTGGCCATCGCCGGCACCTTGGACATCCCGGCGAGCCAGAAGGGGGGTCGTTTCGTCGCCCTGTGCGATGCCTTCAACGTCCCCATCGTGACCCTGGTCGACACCCCAGGTTTCTATCCGGGCAAGGACCTCGAGTGGCGAGGAATGATCCGACACGGCGCCCAACTGGCCTTTGCCTACGCCCGGGCAACGGTCCCCCGGGTAGCAGTCGTTCTGAGAAAGAGCTACGGCGGGGCGTTCATCGTGATGGATTCCAAGACCATGGGCAACGACGCCTACCTCGCCTGGCCCTCGGCAGAGATTGCAGTGATGGGTGCCCAACAAGCCGCCCAGATCCTCCGGCGAGGCGCCACCGACACCGAGATCGCCGCCTACGTGACGGACTACGAGGCCACCTACCTCAATCCCTACGTGGGCGCGGAACGTGGATTCGTCGACGCCGTGGTCGAGCCTTCTGACACCAGACGCCAACTCGTCGACCTCGTCGGGTTGCTGGCCAGCAAACGCGAACTGCTGCCAGATCGCCGCCACGACAACTCGCCCCTGTAACCCGACGCCGGTTGGGCGCCCGCCCCTTGCACCACGGCACCCTCGCTCGTGGGGGAATGCCACACCATGCCCGGAAAGCGGGTAGTTTTCTCTGGGGGACACCACTGCCAGACCTTTACGAAGCGGCCTCTATGGGCCGATAGGG
This sequence comes from Acidimicrobiales bacterium, assembly GCA_038135065.1. Lineage (GTDB taxonomy): Bacteria > Actinomycetota > Acidimicrobiia > Acidimicrobiales > Poriferisodalaceae > JAYPWI01. The sequence continues at coordinate 34,757 of JAYPWI010000013.1, read as the reverse complement.
ACTGGACCGTCCTAGACGTCACAACCACCGAAGGAGTCCGCGTGCCCGAAGAGAGCTTCACGATCACCGACAACCGATCCGGACAATCAGTGACCGTGCCCATCGTCGACGGCACCATCTCATCGGCCGCCCTGCGCGAGCTGGACAAGGGCATGTGGTTCTACGACCCTGCCTACCTGTCGACCGCCAACTGCAACAGCAAGATCACGTTCATCGACGGTGATGTCGGGATCCTTCGCTACCGGGGGTACCCGATCGAACAGTTGGCCGAGGAGTCGACCTTCCTCGAAGTCTGCTATCTGCTCCTCAACGGCGAACTACCCAATGCAGCGCAGTCCGAGCAGTGGACCGATGACATCACGATGCACACCTATGTGCACGAGAACATCACCCAGTTCATGAAGGGGTTCCGCTACGACGCCCACCCCATGGGCACCCTGGTGTCCACAGTGGCCGCCCTGTCGACCTTCTACCCCGAGGCCAAGGACATCGACGACCCAGTCAACCGGTCGATCCAGATTCAGCGACTGATCGCCAAGATGCCCACCATGGCTGCATTCGCCTACAAGAACCGGCTGGGTCTGCCCTACGAGTACCCGGTGAATCACCTTGGCTACACAGGCAACTTCCTCCGCATGATGTGGAACGTGGCCGACCCCAACTACGTGCCTGACCCGGTGCTGACCAAGGCGCTCGACGTACTCCTGATCCTCCACGCCGACCACGAGCAGAACTGCTCGACAACGACCATGCGGACCGTCGGATCGTCGCGGCCCGACCCGTATTCCTGTGTTGCTGCCGCCACCTGCGGCCTGTACGGACCACTGCACGGCGGAGCGAACGAGGCCGTGATCCACATGCTCCACGAGATCGGCAGCTTCGACAACGTCGCTGGCTACGTGGAGAAGGTCAAGGCCGGGGAAACCCTGCTGCAGGGCTTCGGACACCGGGTCTACAAGAACTACGACCCCCGAGCGAAGATCATCAAGGAGCAGGCCGACAACGTCTTCTCGGTCACCGGCATGAATCCCCTGCTCGACATCGCGATGAAGCTCGAAGAAGTCGCGCTCAGCGATCCGTACTTCATCGACCGTCGGTTGTACCCCAACGTGGACTTCTACTCCGGGCTCATCTACGAGGCCATGGGCTTCCCGATGGACATGTTCACCGTGCTGTTCGCCATCGGCCGTACCCCGGGGTGGCTGGCCCACTGGCAGGAGATGCTCGACGACCCGGAGCAGAAGATCTATCGCCCCCGCCAGAAGTACACGGGACCAGGTGAGCGGCCGTACGTCGGCCTCGGCGATCGCTAGGACCACACCACCGTCCGCCGTGCTCGGGCGGCCCAAGGTGGTCGAAGTAACCCCATGAAAGCGCCGCTCTACCAGGTAGACGCGTTCACGGATCAGGCCCTGGCCGGCAACCCGGCGGCCGTGGTCCTCCTCGACGGCATCCTCGACGCCGCTGCGATGCAGGCCATCGCCTGCGAGATGAACCTCAGCGAGACGGCGTTCCCGATGCCTCGGAGCGACGGTGGATGGGACCTGCGCTGGTTCACCCCGACCACAGAGGTGGATCTGTGCGGCCACGCAACACTGGCGACGGCTCACGTGTTGTTCGAGACCTCCATCGTCGATGCCGGCGACATCACCTTTCACACCCGAAGCGGCCCCCTGACCTGCAGCAGGGTCGAGGGAGGTATCGCCATGGACTTCCCCACCGCCGACGTCGAGGAATGCGAACCCGACGCCACCCTCGCGCAGGCTCTTGGCACACCCGTGGTGGCCCAGGCCCGCTCCTTCGACCTGCTTGCCCAGGTCGATGACCCCCAGACGGTCAGCAACCTACGGCCAGACCTGCCCACCCTTGCCGGCATCGATACCCGGGCCGTGATCGTCACCGCGGCCGGCGACCTCGATGGCGGCGATGCTCATTTCGTATCCCGGGTCTTTGCGCCAAGGGTCGGCGTCGCCGAGGACCCCGTGACCGGCTCGGCCCACACCGTGCTCGGACCCTGGTGGGCTCAACGGCTGGGCACAACGAGCCTGAGAGCTCACCAGGTGTCAGCCCGCGGCGGACGGATGACCGTCGATGTCAGGGGGGACAGGACCGTCCTCACCGGTCGCGCAGTGACGGTGGTAGACGGCACCCTGCACATCTGAGCGGCCGAACCGTCAGACGTCGATCAGGATCTTCCCCACGTTGGCGTTGGTGGCCATATAGCTGTGGGCGGCTGCGATCTCCTCGAGGGGGAACCGAGCATCGATGACCGGCCGAAGGGATCCGTCGTCGAATCGGGGCAGCAGCTCTCGCACAAATCGCTGGTTCGCCTCGATCTTCTGCTCCAGCGGTCGTGAACGCAAGACCGTACCGATGAGTGAGGCCCGCTTGGGCAGGAGCAGGCCGATGGGGAGGTTGGCCACCCCCTCCCCCATGACACCCACCTGGATAATGCGCCCCTGCACCCGCAGGCTCTGGATGTTGCGGGTCAGGTACTCCCCGCCGATCACGTCGAGTACGACGTCAACACCTGCGCCGCCCGTCCATGAGGCGATGGCCTCTGCAAAGTCGGTCGTGGTGTAGTCGATGACCAGATCGGCGCCCAGGTCACGGCAAGCGTCAACCTTGCCCGCACTACAGGTGACAGCGATACGGGCCCCAAGGGCCCCAACAATCTGGATGGCTGCGGTCCCCACACCCGAAGCCCCAGCGTGAACGAGGGCCCGCCCACCACTCGTCAGGCCTCCCTGGGTGACCAGGGCGTCATGAGCGGTCATGAACACCTCGGGAATCGCCGCCCCGTCCTCCACCGCTACCGAGGCCGGAAGACGCTGCAACATCCGCTCATGGGTCACGACCAGCTCGGCATGCCCACCTCCGCTGACGATGCCCATGACGGCATCCCCCTCGGACCACGCTGTCACCTGCCGCCCAACAGCAGCGACCACCCCAGCGAATTCGAGGCCGGGCACCTCGTACTCGGGGGCAGGGCCAGGGGCCGGGTACAAGCCCGCTCGTTGTAGCAGGTCAGCCCGATTCATCGCCGTCGACCGGACGGCGACGACGACCTCGTCTGGGCCAGGCTCGGGGTCAGGGATTTCTCGGACTTCGAGCACGTCCACATCGCCGTACTCGGGAACCCCCACCCCGCGCGTGGGCAAACCCCTCGCGGGGCCTCCACCGGTCCCCGCTGGACACACGCGGTCGGGGGGGCGGGGCAACCGCCGCCCCGACCATCAGGTCGGTCCGCGTCCGCCCCCAGATGCGTGGCGCGACCTGTGTGTCCTTGGGGCTTTCGGCATCGCACTTCGCGACCTTGAGAAAGATTTTGAAGAATTTCCCGGAGGGGCACCTTCAGCGGCTGCTCGCTACAGTCCAAGGCCATGGAGTACTCCTGGCCGAGCGATCTTGACGAGTTAGCGGCCGAGGCCGCCCAGTGGGTCGCGGAAGCGACGTCGGACCTGTTCACCACCGACGACGGTTGGCTGGTGGGCTACTCGCGGGAGTTCACCAAGCGGCTGGCCGAACGGGGCTGGATCGGCATGACCTGGCCTGTCGAAGCCGGGGGTGCAGGACGGCCGGAAGTCGAGCGATTCGTGGTCACCGAACAGCTGCTGCTCGGGGGCGCCCCGATGGCGGGGTCGTTCTTCCCCGATCGGCAGATCGGGCCTGTCCTGCTGACCTACGGGACCGAGGAACAGCAACGTCGGTTCCTGCCCGAGATGCGAGCCGGGGAGGCTCAATGGTGCATCGGCATGTCCGAGCCGGATGCGGGGTCCAACGTCGCGGGCATCCGCACAACGGCAGTTCGTGACGGGGACCGTTTCATCGTCAACGGGCAGAAGATCTGGACCAGCGGCGCCAAGGAAGCCAACTACTGCTACCTGATCTGCCGCACCGACCCAGACGCTCCCCCGCACAAGGGAATGAGCGAGCTGATCGTCGACATGACGACGCCGGGCATCACCGTCAACCCGATCAAGGACAACTCGGGAGACGCGCACTTCAACGAAGTCTTCTTCGACAACGTCGAGGTACCCGCAGACCGCCTGGTCGGTGAACTGAACAACAGCTTCGGACAAACCATGCGTCAGCTCGAGCACGAGCGGGGCGGCATCGATCGACTGGCCTCCAACCAACGCCTGTACCTCGACACCAAACCGCTCGCTGACACGAGCAACCCTCTGGTGCGCCAACGCATGGCCCGTATCGAGACGGGCTACCGGATCGGGCGCGACATGGTGCTTCGCAATGTGCTGCGGCAGACCCCGTTTGCCCAGTACTCGGCGATCACGAAGACCTGGTGCACCGAGTTCGAACAGGAGGTGGCCAGCTTCGTGGGTGACGTCGCAGGAGCGGACACCATGCTGTGGAACCGGGTCTCGCGCAACGTCGTCTACGCCCCCGCTTACACGATCATGGGGGGCACCACGCAGATCCTCCGCAACATCATCGGGGAGCGGATTCTGGGCCTCCCCCGAGAACCACGCCCGTCCGAATGACCGATCCGTTGACCCGCAGCGGAGCCGTCGTCGCCCTCACAGGAGCCATGAACTGCCGAGACGTCGGTGGCTACCGAACCATGGCCGGCCGAACCGTGCGGACCGGCGCACTCTTCCGATCCGATCGTCTCTCCACCCTCAGCGACGACGACCTCGAGGAGCTGGCCAGCTACGGCATTCGTACCGTGGTCGACTTCCGGACCCAGGCTGAGATGGACCGCGACGTCAGCCGGCTCTGGCCGTCGGTCACGACCCTGGCCCCTCTCCCCATCGGCGACGAAATCGCCCAGCAGCACGAGTTCGTCGAACGTCTGCGGCGTGGCGACATCACTGCCGTCTCGGTCGACGACGTGGGGGCGTCGTATGTGGACATGCTCGACGCCCACGGTCATCGGTTCGCTGCCTTCATGACCCTGTTGGCAGACCACGAGCACCTGCCCTTGCTCTTCCACTGCACGGCTGGCAAGGACCGGACCGGCCTGGCAGCAGCTCTGGTGCTCGAAGCCTGCGGAGTCGAGCGGCAGGTGGTGCTCGACGACTACGAGTTGACCAACACCCTGCGCTCGAATCGGCGCATCGAGGACCTGCGACCCAACCTCGAGGCAGCAGGAGTCGACGTCGAGGCAGTCCGACCAGCCCTGTCCGCCCCACGACCGGCCATGGCCCAGGCGTTGTCGTACCTCGACGCAGAGCACGGCGGGGCGCGGGGGTACATCGCCGACACCCTCGGCCTCGGCCCCGACGGCCTGGAGGCCCTGCAGGCACACCTCGTCGTGTGATCCGAATCCCTGTCCCTGCCCTAGGAATTGCCGACTGGATCCGAACCGATGGCTCCCCGAACGGGCCCGACCCCAGGGCCGCTGATTCCTCACCTACCGCGTCTGACCAAGAGCGACACTGCTGCCGCTCTGTCCGTGGCCCTGCTGCTCATCCCCCAGTGCCTGGCCTACGCAGAACTCGCCGGTGTGCCTGCCCATGTGGGACTGGTCGCAGCATCGATTCCGCCCATCGTCTCCGGCGCCTTCGGATCGTCTGCCCACCTCCAAACGGGACCCGTGGCCCTCACGGCGCTGGTCACCTTCGGCATCGTCTCAACCCGCGCTGAACCTGGCACCGACGACTACATCGCACTCGCCGCACTCCTCGCCGTGATGGTCGGGGCGATCCGCATCGTGCTGGCCGCCCTGCGCCTGGGTCGAGCGGCCTACCTCATGACACCGGCAGTCGTTCTGGGATTCACCACCGGGGCAGCGCTGGTCATCACTTCTTCACAGCTCCCCGCCATGCTCGGGCGACCCGGAGGAGACGACGTGCTCCTCGGGGGCATCGACGCCCTCGTGAAACCCCACCTGTGGTCGGCTCCCAGCATCGGACTGGCCGCACTCGTCGCAGTCGTCATCGTCGGCGGGAGGCGCGTCGCCGGTCGGCGCTTCCCAGGCGTGTTGATTGCCCTCGGCGCGTCCGCCCTGCTTGCGAAGCTGGGGAGCGCCACCATCGACATGGTCGGTGAGGTTCCTAGGGTGCTGCCGGTACCCGACATTGGCGCACTCCCCTGGGATCAGGCACCGAGCCTCTTGTTCATTGCCTTGGTCGTCAGCATCATCGACTTCGCCGAGCCGGCAGCCATTGCCCGACGGAACGCAACCACGGACGGGGTGCAGTGGGATGCGTCGAGAGAACTCGGCGGTCAGGGCATCGCCAACCTGGCATCAGGTCTCGTTGGCGGTTTCCCGGTCGGTGGCTCGTTCTCCCGGACATCACTCAACCGCCTCGCCGGTGGCCGTACCCGTTGGAGCGGTATCGGTGCCGGGTTGATCGTGCTGGCGCTCCTGCCTGCGGCGCCCCTGTTGTCGATGATTCCCCGGGCCGCGCTCGCGGCGACCGTGGTCGTGGCGGTGTATCGACTCATCGACATCCCCGGGGTCTGGCAGCTTCTGCGGTCCTCCCCCACACAGGGAGCGGTGGCCCTCGCGACCGCAATCCTCACCCTGGCCCTCGAGCCGAAGGTACACATCGCCGTGGCCATTGCCGTCCTGGCTTCAGGGGTCGTGGCACTCCTGACTCCGGCGAGCCGCCCACAGCCGGATCAGGATGGGGGATCGAATCGATAGGCGTCGCCCTGTGACGTCAGCACGCCAGCGGTCCGGCCGCCGAAATGGGTGCCGATGACCAACCGCCCATCAGCCCACCGGCCGTATGCCTCGTGGCGGGTCGCCGTCGACATGGACTGGTCCCAGTCCGCCGAGGACGCCAACTCGGGATGGGCGAACTGGACGGGATGGTGGGTCATGTCGCCGGTGATCACCGCCGTGGACCCACCCGATTCGATCACGACGCTGGCGTGACCCGGGGTGTGGCCCGGTGTCGACTCCAGCCTCACCTCCCCCGTAATGCGGTGGTCGGAACCGACGATGTCGGCCAGGCCCGCATCCATGATCGGGGCCACCGAGTCTTCGAAGACGGGTCCGTACTTCTGGGGTTCGGCGCGCCAGAACTCGTATTCGGCCTCCACGAACAGGTAGCGGGCGTTGGGGAAGGTGGGTACCCATGCCCCGTCCACGAGCGTGGTGTTCCAACCGACATGGTCGACGTGGAGGTGGGTGCACACGACCACGTCCACCTCGTCGGGGTGGACCCCGGCATCACTCATGCGGGCCAGGAACTCGGTGTCCAGATTGTCGAAGGCGGGTGCTCCCGGCCGCTCCTTGCTGTTACCACAGCAGGTGTCGACGACGATGGTCATGCCCTCGGAGCGAACGACGAGGGCGTGGATGGACAGGATCATCCGCCCGTCATCGCTCAGGAAATCCGGCTTCAGCCAGGGGTGGGCATCGGCCAGGTCCTCGCCACCCGGAAGCAGGGCCGAGAACGGCCAGAACTTCTCCATCTCGGTCACCTTGGTCACCGACACGTCACCGATCTGCCACGTCGTCATCTCGCTCCCCCTCGCTGCGGGCCCCCAGGCTACGTCGCGCCCGGCCATCGGGGCGGTTCAACCGAAGTTCATGGCCTGGGGCATCCCGCCGTCGACCACGACTGTCTGCCCCGTCACCGTGTCAGCCCGGCACAACATGACCGTGGCCGCGGCAACGTCCTCAGCACTTCCCACCCGGCCCAGCACGGCGCCCCGCCGGGCCCCATCGGCGACGGCATCAGGCAAGCGATTGGCCATCCTGGTGCCCTCCACCAAGCCAGGGGCAACACAGTTGACGGCAACCGCCGGGGCCATCGCCACGGCCAGGCAGTGAGTGAGGTGGATGAGCCCGGCCTTGGAGCAGCTGTAGGCGATCGACGACGACCCCGGTACCAGGCCGCCGACCGACGCGATGTTCACGATCCGTCCACCGTCGCCCTCGGCCAAATGGGGGGCCAGTACTCGGCTGAGGAGATAGGGGCCCCGGAGGTTGGTCTCGAGTACCCGGTCCCAGGTCGCCGGATCGAGGGCGTCGAGGTCGGGAAACGGGATCCCGATGTTCCAGGCTGCGTTGTTGACCAGCACGTCGCAGCCACCGAGGGCGTCGACGGCGGTGGCGGCCAAGGCGTCGACCCCATCGGGGTCCCGCTGGTCGAGGGGAAGGGCCACCGCTCGCCGACCGGCGCCCTCGAGCTCACCCACCACGGCGTCGGCGCCCTCCTTGTTGCCGACGTAGGTGACCGCCACGTCACACCCCGCCTCGGCCAGCGCTCGAGCGATCGCCCCCCCGATGTCGCCCGACCCCCCGGTGACCACTGCTCGTCGCCCTGCCAGATCCATGTCGACCCTCCCCTGTGCCCTTCGCTGGTCGGTCGCCCATCCTGGCATGGCTCCGCTCGGGCGCGGGTCGACGGCTAGCGTGGAGTCACGCAACGGCGAGGGGGCACGGATGCGCATCGGGGCAACGATCTTCTGTCAGAACTATGCGGACTGGGACCGCTACGAGGCCGAGGAGCGCGGCGAGCACGTCCCCCCGCGCCCTCACACCGATGACCGAACGATCTTCATGGAGGAGATCGAGTTGGCCCGTCGGGTCGATCAACTCGGCTTCGACAGCCTGTGGACCATCGAGCACCACTTCACCCCGTACACCATGGTGACCAACCCCCTGCAGCTGCTCACCTACTTCGCCGGGATCACCGAGAACGTCGATCTGGGCACCATGGTGATCGTGCTGCCCTGGCACAACCCCGTCAGGGTGGCAGAGGACATCGTGATGCTGGATGCCCTGCTGGGTGATCGTCAGGTCCTGGCCGGTGTGGGGCGAGGTCTCGGCCGTCGGGAGTACGGGGGCCTCAGCATCGACCAGAACGAGGCCCGTGGTCGGTTCGACGAGAGCGTCAAGGTGGTCCGTCAGCTGCTGCAGACCGGGGAGTGCACCTTCCACGGTGAGCACTTCCAGCTCGACAACGTCCGCCTCCGACCCCAGCCACTGAGCGACCTGTCAGGCTCGCTGTACTGCGCGGCGGGCTCCCCGGAGACCATGGCCGTGATCGCCGAGGAGGACATCAAGCCCCTGATGATCCCCACCACCTCGCTCGACCTCACCCTGGCCGGGGCCCGTCACTACATGAAGCTCCGCCAGGACGCCGGCCTGCAACCGACCGACACCAAGCTGGCGCTGTGGGTGTACTGCGCCGAGACCGAAGCCGAGGCCCGCGAAGGAGCCCGACGCTGCACCGTCGAATACGCGGACAGTGCGTTGCGTCACTACGAGATGATGGGCACCCATTTCGATGGCCTCAAGGGATACGAGGGGTACGCCGAGCGGGCGGCCGCCCTCCGAGCCGACCCATCGCCCTTCCTCGACGGCTTCTTCGCACGACACCCCTGGGGGACACCCGAGATGGTCACCGAGAAGATGTCCGAGCTGGCCAACCAGTTCGGTACGTCGGAGATCATGTGCATCTTCCGCTACGGCGGGATGGGCAAGGACGAGGCCATGCGCAACGTGGAGCTGTTCGCAGACCAGGTGATGCCCGAGGTCCGCAAGCTGTCCCCCGCCCCCATCTCCCTCGCCGGGGTCTGAGCGGCCGGGACCCCAGCCCTCACCGGATGGTGACCGGGGTGCTCACCTCGCTGAAAAAATCGTGACCCTTGTCGTCGACCACGATGAAGGCTGGGAAGTCCTCCACCTCGATGCGCCACACCGCTTCCATGCCGAGCTCGGGATACTCGAGCACCTCGACGTGGCGGATCGAGTCCTTGGCCAACCGAGCCGCCGGCCCACCGATGGAGCCCAGATAGAACCCGCCGTGGGCGGCACAGGCCTCGGTGACCTGGCGTGAGCGGTTGCCCTTGGCCAGCATCACCAGGCTTCCGCCGGCCGCCTGGAACGACTCGACGTAGCTGTCCATACGACCAGCCGTGGTCGGCCCGAACGAGCCCGATGCGTAGCCCTCGGGGGTCTTGGCCGGACCGGCGTAGTACACGGGGTAGCGGCGCATGTACTCGGGCATGCCCTCACCGGCGTCGAGCCGTTCCTGGATCTTGGCGTGAGCGATGTCACGAGCTACGACCAGGGTGCCCGACAGAGAGAGCCTGGTCTTGACCGGGTAACGCGACAGCTCTGCCCGGATCTCGTCCATTGGACGGTTCAGGTCGATGGGGACAACGTCATCGGACAGTTCGTCCTCGGTCGTCTCGGGCAGGAAGCGGGCCGGGTCTTCCTCGAGTTGCTCGAGGAAGATGCCGTCGGCCGTGATCTTGGCCAGCGCCTGGCGGTCCGCCGAGCACGACACGGCAACAGCCACCGGACAGGACGCGCCGTGGCGGGGAAGGCGGATGACCCGGATGTCGTGGCAGAAGTACTTGCCGCCGAACTGGGCCCCGATGCCGAACTGGCGGGTGAGGTCGAGGATGCGGGCTTCCCATTCCAGATCGCGGAACCCGTGCCCCGTGTCCGAACCCGAGGTGGGCAGGGTGTCGAGATAATGGGCAGAGGCGTACTTGGCCGTCTTGAGAGCGAACTCACCCGAGGTGCCGCCGATCACCACCGCGAGGTGGTACGGCGGGCAGGCCGCAGTACCCAGGGTGCGGAGTTTCTCGTCGAGGAACCGCAGGAGACTGGCCTCGTTGAGCACCGCCTTGGTCTCCTGATACAGGAAGCTCTTGTTGGCCGACCCACCCCCCTTGGCCATGAACACCAGCTTGTAGGCGTCACCCGGCGCTGCGTACAGCTCGATCTGGGCCGGCAGGTTGTTGCCCGTGTTCTTCTCCTCGAACATCGACAACGGCGCCAGCTGCGAGTAGCGCAGGTTGGACGTCTGGTAGGTGTCGAACACCCCGCGACTGATCGCCTCGACGTCGTCTGCGTCGGTGATGACCCGCTCACCCTTGTAGCCCCACACGATCGCCGTACCGGTGTCCTGACAACTCGGCAGCACACCACCGGCCGCGATGTTGGCGTTGCGCAGGAGCTCGAGGGCCACGAACCGATCGTTGGCCGAGGCCTCGGGGTCGTCGAGGATGGAGGCCAGCTGGGTCAGGTGATCGGTGCGCAACAGGTGCGAGATGTCCCGCATGGCCTCGGCGGTGAGGAGCCGCAGGCCCTCGGGCTCGACATGGAGGAACGTTCGGCCTCCGGCCTCGAAGGTCGACACGTGGTCACTGGTGAGCTTGCGGTAGGTGACATCGGCGTCGCCCAGGGGGAGGAGATCGCTGAAGGTGAACTCGGGCATGGCCATGACGCTACTGGTTCTCCCGGTCTGCGATGCGGGGGTCGACCACCAGCAAGACGGCCTCGGCGACCACGTTGATGACGGCGACAACCAGCGCCGCCACGAAGATGGCACCGGCCACCGCAACGATGTCCCGGCGGCCGATGGCCACCACCACGTAGTCACCGAATCCGGGGAGGGTGAAGATCCGCTCCACCAGGATCATGTTGCCGATGATGGCCCCTGTCTGGGCGGCGCTGAGGGCGACGACGGCTGGCATGGCGGGGCGCAGGCCGTGCCGTCGCACCAGGTGGCGGGGCCCGATTCCCTTGGCCAGGGCAAGGAGGGCATGATCCTGCTGCAGTTGGTGGATGATCTCCGTGCGGAGCAGGACCAGGTAGGTGGCGAGAGTGGTGACGGCAAGGGTCACCGATGGCAGGAACATCGATCTTGCGTGCTCCCACACCCCGTCCCCGACGGGCACGTACCGGCCGGCGGGCAGGATCTTCCATCCGACCTCGATACCGAACAGACCGAGCTCGCCGACTGCGAGGGTGAACACGAGGATGGGGCCGACGATGATGATGGGCGCTGCTAGGCCCAGCAATCCGATGGTACGGATGCCGATGTCACTCAGCCGACCCCGGTAGCGCGCCGCGACCAGAGCACCGGGTACCGCGATGGCGAAGGCCAGGACCTGGCTGTACAGCAGCAGCTGCAGCGACAGGGGAAGGGTGCGGGAGATCCCCTCCCAGACGCTCTCGCTGTACTGAGCTCGGCCCAGGTCGCCCCCGACCAGATCACCCAACCAGGCGACGAACCGCTTCGTCGAGGCGACCACGCCCGTTGCGTCCTGGCGAGACCGGTCGGGCAGGTTGTGAGCGAGGAGCCACACCAGCCACATGGCGATGAGGAGAGAACCGGCGATGCCGATGATGCGGCGGGCCAGGTACCGCCGGGCGGCAGGAGGCAGGGCAATGGCAATTGCCCCGGCCACCACACCCAGACCGAGGGTGAGAGGGACGCCCCCGGCGACCACGGCAACCGCAACGGTGACGACCAACAGCAGCACGGCTGCCGACACCCTGGATCGGTCGGTGGTGAGGCCAGCCACGCGGTCGGAGATCACGCTCACGGACGATAGGCCTCCTCCCCTGCTCCCATGAGCCAGAATCGAACCATGACGGGCGTGCGGACCATCAACGCCATCACCCTGGCCACCATCGACATGGGCGAATCGGTCAGGTTCTACGAAGTGTTGGGCTTCGAAGTGACCTACGGCGGCCCTGCGGCCCCCTTCACGACGCTCGCGTCGGGGGACTGCTTCGTGAACCTCACATCGGTCGACGAGGCTCCTCCGAGTTCGGCCTCGTGGGGGAGGGTCATCTTCCACGTGGACGACGTCGATGCCCTCCATGCCCGGGCCGTCGCCGGTGGCCTGACCCCGACGGCCCCGCCGAGGGACGCCCCGTGGGGCGAGCGCATGTTCCCGATCTTCGATCCCTCGGGTCACGATCTGAGCTTTGCGAAGCGACTGCGTTGACCGGGCCGGGCTGCCGTACTCGATGAGTAGCATCAGGGTCCGACACCACTCGCCCCAAGTCACAGTGGAGCCCCAATGAGCCAGTCTCGGGTATCACCGGCCAGTGCCCTCGTACGCATCGGCGTTCCCGTGCTGGTCGGCGCCCTCGTCACCGCAGCCATTGCCGTCGACGGCCCGACCAGCGGAGGCCTGCCCCTGGCCTGGTGGGTTGCCGGCATCGCCCTGGCGGTGAACTGGTTGGCATTCGTTCCCTCGTGGCTCCGCCACACCGAGCACTTCTACGACCTCACCGGAACCGTGTCCTACCTGGCCGTCGTCGTGGTCGCCCTCGTCGTGAACCCTTCACCGGGGCCCCGAGCATGGCTGGTCGCCCTGCTGGTCGGGGTCTGGACCCTTCGCCTGGGGTCCTTCCTCTTCGGCCGGGTTCGCAAGGCCGGAGGCGACCGGCGCTTCACCTCGGTGGTCCACGACCCCCTCGCCTTTCTCGGGTGGTGGACCACCCAGGCCCTGTGGGTGGTCCTGACCCTGGCCGCCGGCACGGTCGCCCTGGGATCCTCCGGCACCGTGGCAGACATCGACGCCTGGGCCGTGGTCGGGGCCGTCGTCTGGGTCGCCGGCTTCGGCTTCGAGGCGGTGGCCGACCGGCAGAAGTCGGTCTTCCGGTCCCACCCGGACAACAAGGGCCGGTACATCACCACCGGGTTGTGGGCGTGGAGCCGCCACCCCAACTACTTCGGCGAGATCGTCCTGTGGATCGGTGTCACCATCATCGCGGTGCCGACCCTGTCGGGATGGCGCTGGGTGGCCCTGGTCTCGCCGGTATTCGTCACGGTGCTGCTCACCCGGATCAGCGGCATCCCCCTGCTCGAACGTTCGGCCAATCGGCGTTGGGGGGAGGAAGCCGCGTACCAGGCGTACCGGGATCGCACACCGCTCCTGGTTCCTCGACCGCCACGCTGACCCCGTTCCAGCTGATTCGCCGACGGCGGGGCTGGTCCGGTGCAAGACTGCCCCTCGGGACGACCCAGGGGGACCAATGAGCGACCAGGACGCAGGCGCCGCCCATCAGGCATGGATCGACAAGGTGGCCGAGGATCCGATCGATCCAGACCTGCCGATCTGTGATCCACACCACCATCTGTGGCTCGACGAGGGTCACACCGGCTGGCCGTACACCCTCGACGATCTGCACCGCGACACCGGGGCGGGCCACCGGGTGGTGCGCACCGTGTTCCTCGAGTGCCATGCCGAATACCGGACCGAGGGCCCGCGCCACCTCCGCCCGGTGGGGGAAACCGAGTTCGTCGTCGAGCTCGCCGAACAGTCGGCCGCCTCGGGCGGAGCGGAGATCGCAGCCATCATGGGCAACGCCGACGTGTCACTCGGTGCCGCGGTCGAGGAAGTCCTGGCCGCCCATGACGAGGCGGGGCGGGGCCGATTCCGGGGCGTTCGCTACATCACCGCCCAGGACCCCCACCCACCCCTGGCGATGGGGACCAGCGCTGCCATGGACGACCCCGCCTACCTCGAAGGGGTACGGACGGTGGGCCGCATGGGTTTCACCTACGACGCGATGGTGTACCACCCTCAACTTCCCGAACTGGTCGGCGTTGCCCAAGAGTGCCCCGACACCCCGATCGTGATCGACCACCTGGGAGGGGTGCTGGGTACGGGCCCCTACAAGGACCGCCGCGACGAGATCCTGGCGTTCTGGCGTGGCGCCATGGCCGCCCTGGCCGCCTGCCCCAACACGTACCTGAAGGTCGGCGGCATCGGCATGCCCATGATGGGCTTCCGTTGGGATCACCAGGACCAGCCCGCAACCTCCGACCAGTTGGTGGAGGCGTGGGCTGATCCCATCAGATGGGTGATCGATGCCTTCGGGCCGCAGCGGTGCATGTTCGAGTCCAACTTCCCCGTCGACAAGCGGGGGGCCGGCTACGTCGCCCTGTGGAATGCGTTCAAGCGCATCGCTGCGGACTACAGCGCTGATGAGAAGCGATGGCTGTTCCACGACACAGCGGCTACTGCGTACCGCATCCCCACCCTGGAGGGCTGAGATGACGATCAAGGCCATCTTCCACGTCAACGTCAACTGCTCCGATCTCGATGTGTCCCGCCCCTTCTACGAGAACCTCGGCTTCCAGACCGTGCTCGACCTCCCGACCGGCGGCGACGCGAAGCTGGCCGAAGGGCTGGGGATGCCCGGCTGTCAGGGCCGGGCGGCCATCATGATGCTCGACCCGACCGAGACCCGTCAGGCCCGCCTCGACCTCATCGAGTGGGTGGAGCCGCTCGATCCCCGGCCCCCGTACGAGCACCTGGCCCGCCTCGGCATCAACCGGATCGCCCTGTGGACCATCGGGCTGGACGAGGAGTACGAACGCCTGCGGAGCGACGGGGTGGAGTTCCTCTCCGAGCCGCTGTTCATGGGCGGGCACACCAAGTTCGTGTGCTGCAAGGACCCCGACGGCACCATCATCGAACTCATCGAGTTCCACCGCACTCCTGGTCAGTAGCCCGTCAGCCGATGATCATCACCCCTGGTCGTGAGGCAGCGATCCGCGGGCGGCTCGCAGGTAGGCGTAGGGAGTGACCCGGCCCAGGTTCGACACCCGCGACATGTAGACATCGGCATACCGCTCGACCTGCCGGGCGAAGAGGCTCTTGTCGTTCCCAGCCCGCATCAGCGGCCCCCAGATCGGGTTGCCCAGCGAGCTGGCCCGCCGGGCCAGCGGCGCAATCTGTTCGTCGAGAGCCCTCGACTGCGCACTCAGACCATCGAGTCGCTTGCTCACCGACTCGACCGAGCCACCGGCTCCCGTTCGCCGGATGCGGGTGCGCTCCATGCGCAACAGGGCGCTGTCGTGATCGAGACGCTCCTTGTCCCGCATCAACTCGGTCAGCGCGTCCTGGTCTGCTGCGAAGTCAGCAGCCGCTTCGATCTCCCCCTCCAACTCCCGCACCACCAGGGCAGTACGCCACCGCAGCAGGTCCTTGGACACATGAACATCGCCGAAGAGGTGATCCCCGACGTAGAGGATCTGGGCGCTGGAAAGTCCCAGGCTCTGCTCGACGGCTCGGGCGTTGCCACCGAAGTAGACGGAGCCCGATTCGAGCGGACCGTGGTGGGGCAACAGAAGTGACTCCTCCTCGTCCACTACCCGGTACAGGGCCTTGGGCTCGGAGAAGAAGCGGGGCTTGTCGGCGGACACGATCACCAGGTCGAACAGATCGCGCCACTCGGTGCCGGGAGGACACATGGGCTGCACCACCGTGCCCATGATCCGCTGGGTGTACGACCAGTCCGAATTGGTGATCAACATCAGCTGCCGGCCGGCGAGACGTTGGTCGACCAGGGTGGGCACCAGATCGGGATCGGGTTCGACGAAGCGAGCAGGGTCAGC
The DNA here is from genome assembly GCA_038135065.1 of Acidimicrobiales bacterium. Taxonomy (GTDB): domain Bacteria; phylum Actinomycetota; class Acidimicrobiia; order Acidimicrobiales; family Poriferisodalaceae; genus JAYPWI01. The sequence continues at coordinate 18,672 of JAYPWI010000013.1, read as the reverse complement.
GAGGATCTCCGCCTTGAGTTCGCCCTCCACATGGGCCCAGCCCAGGGCCTCGTCGATCTGGCGGTAGAGGTCCTGGTACGAGCGCACAGCGGGGAGCCGTGCCGCGTCGAGGAGATCGACGCACTGGGCGAACAGGGCGGCCCGGCTCAGCTCGAACATGGTGTTCATGAAGTCGAAGCGGTCCGTGGAGAGTTCGACAACGGTTTCCGCGTAGTCGGCGCGCATCTCATCGAAGGTAAGCGGGGTGGAACCGTGATGGGCGTGCACGACGTAACCGAAGCGGGTCGCCTTGACCAGGTTGCCCAGTTCGAGGTCGAACACCAGCCCGAGGGTGAACGCGTCGGCATCGAACACCAGCCCATCGACCGGCCAGCCTCGGTCTGCCAAGCGGCGCCGGGCATGGTCGAAGGCCGCGCGCTCCCACTCTTCGACCCGATAGTGGATCAGGGTGTAGTCCATGTCGTAGCCGATGGCCTGCACCGATCTCAGGTTCAGGGTGCGGTTGGCGAAGATGCGCCGCATGCCGTCGGGCTCGTGTTCCACCCTGCTGACGGTAGCGCCGGGCACTAGCGTCGCCACCGCGAGGGGGAAGTCATGAACACTGCCGCCGAGGAACCGGCGTCCACCGTCAAGGTCACCACCGACGGTCGGGTGGCCACGGTGGTCCTGCACCGGCCCGAGAAGATGAACGCCATCTCGGCGCAACTCCAGCACGACCTCGTGACCAGCTTGGAAGCACTGGCCGGCGACCCCGCCATCCACTGCGCCATCGTCCAAGGCGAAGGCCGCGCCTTCTCCACCGGCTACGACATCACGGCAGGGGGAACTGGTGGGGGTGGGGTGACTGGCGACCGGGCCGGCCTCGAACGCATCATGCGGAACTGGCTGCGTATCTGGGATCTCCCCATGCCGGTCATCGCCAAGATCCATGGCTATTGCCTGGCCGGCGGTACCCAGCTGGCCGCGATCTGCGATGTGTCGTTCGTGGCCGAGAACACCCGGGTCGGTACCCCTCAGCTGCCCCTCGGAGCGGGCTATGTGGCGTCCATCTGGACCTGGCTGGTCGGGCCGAAGAAGGCGAAGGAACTCTTCTTCCCCACCGGCGAGATGATCAGTGGGGCCGAGGCCGCCGAGTGGGGCTTGTTCAACCGGGCCGTGCCCGCTGACGAGCTCGATGCCGTGGTGGCCGACTACGCAGCACGGGTGGCCCGCACCCCCAAGGAGATCCTGGCCCTCCAGAAGCAGTCGGCCAACCGCATCCAGGAGATCCAGGGTTTTCGGGAGGCGATGCTGCAGGCGGTCGAGGTGGACGCCATCGCCCACGCATCACCGGCAGTCCGGGCCATCAACGCCCACATTCGGGAACACGGGCTGCATCACACCCTGCAGGCATTCGACCGGGGAGAGATCCCCTAGGCGGGACGCGCGCAGCGGACGCCGGACCCGACCGACGGGGCCTCAACCCATCGAGTTGCGGGCGTTCAGGGGCAGCAAGGGTGCAGCGACGACACCTTCGACGGTGACGAACCCGTCCTCGGCCAGGATCGGGCTACTGGTCGACCACCGGACACAGATGGTGTCCTCCGTCAACGCCAGCACCTCGACGGAGCCCGTGAAGTCCTCGTCGATGCCACCCAACAACGGAGCGTCTGCCCGGTTGCTCTCGATCCAGACGCTCGTCGACACCGCCGTGGTCTGCAGGTCCTCCGCATAGGACAGCTCGGTTCCCACCTCCACCACCGAACCGGCCGCCAGGGCGCCATCGGGGGGAAGAACGGTGAGGATCAGCGCCGTCCCTCCCTCCTCGGGCAGCGACGGCATGGAGAACAGGCTGTAGAACGACCCAGCGTCATCGGGACCGAAGGGGAAGTCGGTCACCGCAATGCCGTAGGCAACGAGATCCGATGCAGCAACAGCGTCCTCGAGCTCGCCCTCCGACAGATCGATGAGGCTCCCTTCGACGTCGGGAAGCAATGCGAAGGGAAGCGCCACCCCACCGGCCACCGTCATCGGGCCCGACAACTCGGGGATCCCGGGCACCGAGACCTCGAGCGGTGCTGCGTTGTCGCACCCGGCCGGCAGGTCCGAGCTAGCGGACGATGCGCCTCCGTCAGAGGCGCCGTCACCTCCCCCGCCACATGCGGCAAGCACTGCGCTCAGGGCGAAGACCAGGGTGACCAGGAAACGACGGGACGACGGCATGGATGAGAACCTCCGGACGGCTGGGCAACTATCGGTTGTGAGGAACTCCGGATCAAGGCTCCGGGGATCGAATATCCTCCCGGGGGTCGCACGAGCGGACGACACCGCGACGAGGGGGATCCATGGCTGACATATCCGGGGCTCGCATCCTGGCCCGCAACCTCAAACAGCAGGGCGTGGACTACGTCTTCGGCATCGTGGGCTTTCCCGTGGTGCCCATCGCCTTCGCCTGCCAGCGGGAGGGCATCACCTTCATCGGGATGCGCAACGAGCAGTCGGCCAGCTATGCCGCACAGGCGGCCGGTTACCTGACCGGGCGGCCCCAGGGCTGCCTTGTCGTCTCGGGCCCCGGGGTGATCCACGCCCTGGCCGGGTTGGCCAATGCCAAGGAGAACCTGTGGCCCATGATCCTGATCGGGGGCGCCTCGCCCACCGACCAGAACGGCAAGGGCGCGTTCCAGGAAGAGGACCAGGTCGCAGCAGCAGCCCCCTACTGCAAGTACGCCCATCGGGTTGAGTCCCACGACCGGATCCCCTACTACGTCGAACAAGCCATCCGAACCTCACTGTTCGGGCGCCCAGGTCCCGTGTACCTCGACATGCCGGCCGACATCATCGACGGCAAGGTCGACGAGGAGACCATCGGTACGGCCTCCACGGTGGGCGAACCCCCGCGCACCCACGCCGAACCCGATGCCGTGCGCTCGGCTATCGCCACCCTCAAAACTGCGGAGCGCCCCCTGGTCATCGTGGGCAAGGGCATGGCCTGGGCCCGAGCCGAAGACGAGGTCCGCCAGTTCATCGACCGGACCCAAGTGCCCTTCCTGGCCTCCCCCATGGGCAAGGGTGTGGTTCCCGACGAGCACCCTCTGTCGGTGGGGGCGGCCCGCTCCCACGCCCTCGAAGAAGCCGACGTCATCCTGCTGGCCGGCGCCCGCCTGAACTGGATCATGCACTTCGGCCAGACCCCCCGGTTCAACCCCGGGGTCAAGGTGCTCCAACTGGACTCCCACCCCGAGCAGATGGGGCACAACGTGCCGGCCGAGGTGGCCCTGGTCGGGGACGGCCGAGCCGTGATGGGCCAGTTCAACGCCGAGTTGGCCGACGACCCGTGGACCTATCCCGCCCAGAGCCCATGGCGGGACTCGATCGCGGAGAAGATCGCGGCGAACGAGGACGCAGTGGCCGGGATGCGGGCCGACGATTCGGCGCCCATGAACTACTACCGTGCCTTCCGAGACATCACCGACTGGCTCGAACCGACCGACATCATCGTCGGTGAAGGGGCCAACACCATGGACATCGGGCGCACCCAGATGCCCAATGCCCTCCCCCGGCACCGGCTCGACGCAGGCAGCTACGGAACGATGGGAATCGGTCTGGGCTTCGCAGTGGCCGCCGCGGTGTGCAATCCGGGCCAGCGGGTGGTCGTCGTACAGGGCGACTCGGCATTCGGGTTCAGCGGGATGGAGATGGAGACCATCTGCCGGTACAACCTTCCCGTCATCGTGGTCATCCTGAACAACAACGGCATCGGTGGTGGCATCTCCGAGCTCCCCGTCGAGGGAGCCATTCCGCCCAACGTGTACCTGCCAACGGCGCGCTACGAAAAGATCGCTGAAGCCTTCGGGGCCGGCGCCTTCTACGTCGAGGATCCGGCCGACCTGCGGTCAGCCCTCGACGCAGCGGCCGCCCTCGGCGGCCCGGCCATCGTCCACGCTCGGCTCGACCCCAAGGCGGGCCGCAAACCGCAGGCCCACGGCTGGCTGACCCGCTAGCGGGGCAATCAGACTCGCTGCGGCCCGCGGATGAGTTGGCCCGGCATGACCCCGGTCGGTTCACCGTCGCGGTAGATGATCTCTCCGCGCTTGAGGGTGGCCCGGTAGCCCTCGGCTCGCTGCACGAGCCGCTTGCCCCCGGCCGGGAGGTCGTAGGTCATCTCGGGTGCCCGCAGGGTGAGGGCGTCGAAGTCGATGACGTTCACATCGGCCAACATTCCCGGCTCCAGGGTGCCTCGGTCCTCGAGGCCGACCTGGCGTGCTGCGTCCCGGCACTGCCGTTGCACCACGTACTCGAGCGGCAGGCCCTCACCCCGAGACCGGTCGCGCGCCCAGTGGGTGAGCATGTAGGTGGGGAAGCTCGCGTCGCAGATGATGCCGCAGTGCGCCCCGCCGTCGGAGAGGCCCGGCACCGTGCCCTCGGCCAGGTTCATCTCCCGGACCACGTCGTGGTTGCCCTCGGTGAAGTTGGCGAGGGGGAACAGCATCAGCTCACGGCCGTCGCGTTCCAGCATGGTGTCGTACACCAGCTCGACCGGCGCCACTCCTGCAGCAGCAGCCCGGGCCGCAATGCTGTGCTCGGGTGCTGGCTCGTAGTCAGGTGGATCGCCGAGGGGGAACATCTTGTGGAAGCCCTGGGCGATCATGCCGGTAAAGCCCCGGGTCCGGCCAGCGTGCTCCTCGATCAGCCGGGCCCGGATCTCAGGGTCGCGCATCCTGGCCACCCGCTCGTCGAGCTCCAGGTCGGCCAGCTCGGACCGGTAGGTCCGGCAGGTGATGAACGGGTGCATCGACGACTGCAGGCCGAGCAGCAGGCTGACCGGGCGGATGGCCACCTGTCCGGTGAGGTTGACGCCGCGAGAACGGGCGTCCGCGATGCGGTCCAGCACCTCCCGCCAGCGGTCGGGCATGACATCGTTCTGGACCACCAGAATCGACAGGGGGGCTCCTGCGTTGTCGGCCATTCCCTCGAAGATCTCGAACTCGGCATCGAGGTCGACGAAGTCCGACACGATCTCGAGGTGGCCGAATCCCTTGGCTGCCAGGGCCTGGGACACCCCCCACAGTTCAGCGGGGGCGTTGGTGAGGGTGGGGATCTGGTTCCCCTCGCGGTCGCGGTGGTTGATGGTCCGCGAGGTGGTGAACCCCATCGCGCCAGCCTCGAGCGCCTCTTCGGTGAGGCGCCGCATCTCGGCGATCTCCTCCTCGGTGGCCGCTTCCTCGTGATCACGTCCCCGGTCGCCCATCACGTAGACCCGCAGGGCGCTATGGGGCATCTGGGCTCCGATGTCGATGACATGGGGAATCCGCTCGATGGCATCGAGGTACTCGGGGAAGGACTCCCATTCGAAGTCGACCCCTTCTGACAGGGCGGCTCCCGGGATGTCTTCCACCCCCTCCATGACGCTGATCAGCAGCTCGTGGTGGTGGGGGCGAACCGGAGCGAACCCCACCCCGCAGTTGCCCATGACGATCGAAGTGACCCCGTGCCACGACGAGGGGGTCATGTGGGGATCCCACACCACCTGGCCGTCGTAGTGGGTGTGGATGTCGACGAATCCGGGAGTGACCAGCAGACCGGTTGCATCGATTTCCTCTCGCCCGGTATCCGTCACCTCCCCGACCAGGGTCACCCGGTCGCCGTCGATGGCCACATCGGCCCGGCGAGCGGGAGCCCCGGTTCCGTCGACCACCGTGCCGTTGCGAATCACCAGATCGTGCATCGTCGCCCCCTGCATCGAGATGAACCCATCCTACGGCGCGTAGCGTGTCCGAAACCGGGGAATGGGAGGAACGAGCGTGAAGGTCGTGTGGATGCGTACCGAGGACGGGGAAACCGTCTTCGAGGACTTGGAGTTCGACAGCGTGGCCGGGGAGCGGGGCTTCGAGACCCCGGTACTCCCCATCGCCGGGGTGATCTTTCGCACCGGGCAGCCCGAATTGGATCTCGGCTTCCACAACGCACCGCGTCGGCAGATCGTCATGCCGCTGACCGGCGAGGTGACTGTGGCGTCCGGCGACGGCACCGAGCGCCACATCGGCCCGGGCGAAGCACTCCTCGCCGACGACCTGACCGGCCGGGGACACACGTCGATCTTCCGTCCAGCGAACGCCACGATGGCGTTCCTGGTCCTCAGCGACGACTTCGACCCCCCGAGCCTGGCCCGATGAGCGGCGAGGGGCTCGGTTCTCAACCGCTCCGCTTCGGGCTGATGCACAGCTTCGAGGTGGCCACCCGCTTCGGAGCCCAGCCGACCCAGGTCTACGCGGACGGTCTCGCCCAGGTGGTGGCCGCCGACCGGGCCGGCCTCGACCACATCTGGTTGACCGAGCACCACTTCTTCGAGGACGCCTATTGCCCCTCGCCGCTCATGGTGGCCGCCGCCATCGCCGCGGCCACCGAGCGGATCCGCATCTGCTTCGGGATCACCCTGCTGCCCCTGTACGGCAATCCGGTGCGGTTCGCGGAGGATATCGCCGTGCTGGACCAGCTCTCGGGGGGCCGGGTCGAAGTGGGGGTCGGGCAGGGGTACCGGGAGGCCGAGTACCTCGGGATGGGTATTCCCTACAGCGAGCGGCGCAGCCGCTATCTGGAGTCGATCGACATCGTCGAACGGTTGCTGGCCGGGGAGGAACTCGATCACCAGGGCACCCACTGGCAGCTCCAGGGCACCCGCATCACCCCACCGCCTGTCCAACAGCCCTTCCCACCCCTGTGGATCGGTGCGGCCACCCCCACCGTCCGGGCCCGGGCCGCAGCGCGGGGGCAGAACATGCTCATCTCGCTGCTCACCGACCTGGGGCACACCCGGTCGCAGTTCAACCAGTACCGGGCCGCCCTGATCGACGCGGGGCGCGATCCGGCCGACACCCCCATCGCCCTGATCAGGGAGTTCTGGGTTGCCGAGTCGACGGAGGCTGCATGGGCGCAGGTCGGCCCCCACCTGCGCCACACCTATCAGAGCGTGTACGCCCCCCCGGCGGTGTCGATGGTCGAAACCATGCCGGACGGGTCCCGGCGCCAGGTCACCGACCCGGACGACCCCTTCTTCCACTCCGAGTCGTTCTGGCGCGACCGCTTCATCATCGGCGACCCCGACTGGTGTGTCGGGGAGTTGGTCAGGTTCCGTGACGAACTGGGCCTCACCGACCTGGTGCTGCGCATCGCCCATCCGGGGATGGCCCACGAACGGGTGATGAGGTGCCTGGAAATGTTGACCGAGGAGGTCATTCCCCGGGTACAGGCCACCCCCCGGCGTCCGCCGGGCCAGGCGTCCTAGGCCCCGGGCC
>JAYPWI010000013.1:0-11301 GCA_038135065.1 Acidimicrobiales bacterium | reverse complement strand
CGGGTACAGGCCACCCCCCGGCGTCCGCCGGGCCAGGCGTCCTAGGCCCCGGGCCGCATTTTGGAATTGTCCCAGTTGAGGATGCGCCCCTCAGGGACGAAGCGGACCAGCCCGCGCATCACCCGCTGGTAGTACTCGGCCGTCTCGGTCGACATCTCGCGGTCGTCGGCCCGGAATTGGCGGTACTTGCGGTCCATCTCGGCGGCGAAGGCCGACGACAGCTCCTCGTCGGGGTCGACGGCGTGGGCAGTACCCGTCATGTGCACGGCCACCAGATCCCCCCACCGGATCCCTGTCTCGACAAGGAAGGAAGCCCGGGGATCGTGGGCGATCCGCTGCAGCTTCCGACCCCGGGTCTGCATGAAGATCTCCTGACCCAGGCAGCAGTACCACATGGGCATGGCGATGGGCATCCCGTCCCGACGCAGGGTGGTGAAGATCCCCGTGTGCCCGTCCCGCACGAAGGACCAGATCTCGTCGTCGCTCATTCTCGGTGAGGCCATGGCCGCACCCTAGAGCTCCTCGGGAGGTCCCGTCGGGCTACGGTGCGCCCATGGCATCGAGCCCCCGACCGTCTTTCGCCTCCCCCACCGTCCAGGCCTATCTCGCCGGGCACGACGTGGTGGTCCTGGCCATGGTCACCCCGACGGGGTCTCCCCTGGCCACCCCCATGTGGTTCGTTCACGACGAGACGTCCTTGGGCATGGTGAGCGTCGACGGCCTCGCCAAGATCCGTCACCTCCAGGCCGACCCGCGGGTGAGCGTCGTGGCTGAGGATGGTGGGCGAGGCGACAGCAGGGCCCTCGTGCTCACCGGTGCGGTCAGGTTTCTCGCAGGCGAGGAGCGGGTTGCCTGGGGCGAGCGGTTCCGCCAGAAGTACGGGTCTGCGGTCGAGGCGCTGTGGGGCGGCGCGGCCATTCCCGACAACCGGCAGGTGTTCGTCCTCGAACCCACTGTCGCCTCGGCCTTCGGCCTGTAGCCCGGCGCCAACCGGGGCCATCGCCCCGGGTCAGCCGATCAGGGCACGTCGTTGACGTCGCCCGCAGGCCCCTCGTGGTGGGGGTGAATCTCGTGCGGTGCCCGGACGGGCTCTCCGCCGACGGGCACCGTGCGGGCCAGGAAGTCGATCACCGAGGTGGCGAAGATGTCGTTCCGGTCACCTGCCACCATGTGCGCGGCCCCGGTGACGTTGACGTATTCGGTGTGGGGGGCGAGCTCGAGGAAGGCCGCGGCGCCTTCCTCGCTCAGCACGTCGGACAGGCCACCCCGAACCAGCAGGGTCGGCAGGTCCAGGTTGCGGGCACATGCGCTCAGCCGGGCCTCCCGGGCTGCCAGGTCGCGCCGACCTGCCCGGAATTTGGGGTCCCAATGCCAGTGATAGCGGCCGTCGTCACCGAGTCGAATGTTCTTGGCCAAGCCGTCGAGCTTGCGCGGTCGGCTCCGGTGCGGCTGATAGTTGGCGATCGCCTCGGCCACCGCTTCGAGGCTCTCGAACCCGTCGGGGGCCTGACTCATGAAGGCCTGGATCTTGGCCGTACCCTCCGGCTCGATCCGATGGGCGATGTCCACCAGCACCAACGCCGTGCAGTCGATGTGGTCCTCACCGATGGCCACCAGGCTCACCCCGCCGCCCATCGACGCCCCGACCAACACAGGCCGCCGCCCACCGAGCTGGGCCACCACCGCAGCGAGGTCCTCGACCATGATGTCTTGGCCGTACTGGCCGTCTGGGGCCCAGCTCGAGTCGCCATGGCCTCGGGCGTCGAGGGCCACCGCGTGGTAGCCGGCTGCCCCGAGTGCTTCCCCGGCTCCCTTCCATGCGTGCCGGGTCTGGCCGCCGCCGTGCTGAAGGATGACCAGCGGACCCTCGGGATCACCCCACCAGTCGCCGGCGATGGTCACCCCGCCAACGCCCTCCCAGTACTGCATGGGCTCCGGTGCCTCGGGGAGACGCGCTCCGGCGCTCATCGAACCACCTGCCGACCGTTTCGCTGTGGACAACGCATGGGTCGAGATTAGGCGCTCATCGCCCAGGAGGTCGGTGGTGGCGGATGGGCCGCTCCATCCGGGCGAACGCTGGCCACTTCGACCAGGGTCGCCCGGCCTCGAAGCCACCGTCGATGACGAACTCTCGACCGGTGACCCACTCGGAGTCGTCGCTGGCCAGCCACAGCGCCGCGTTCGCGATGTCGCGAGGCTCGCCTACCCGGCCCAACACCTGGCTGCCCTGGCCTGCGTCGCGCATCTGCTGGATCATGGAGTCGTCGGCATCAGGGCGCCCTGCAGCGAGGGGGGTGGCGATGAACCCCGGACAGATGCAGTTCACCCTGACGTCATGCTCTCCCAACTCCAGGGCGACGGACTTGGTGAGGTGGATGACCGCGCACTTGGCCACGCTGTACAGGTGTGGGGAGTAGCCCGGCCGCAGGCCTGCCACGCTGGCTGTGGAGATGATGGATCCCGAACCCTGCGCCTTCATCACGGGGGCCACGTGCTTCATGCCGAGGAACACGCTCTTGAGCAACACGTCCATGGTGAGGTCGTAGTCCTCGACCGAGGTGTTCTCGATCGGACCCAGCGCGCCGCCGAACCCCGCGTTGTTGAACAAGCAGTCGATGCGGCCGAATCGATCGGTGGTCTCTGCGATCATCGCCGCCACCTGCTCCTCCTGGCTGACGTCGGTCCGCAGGAAGGCCGTGGCGTCCCCCAATTCGTCGACGAGGGCGTTGCCCCGCTCCTCATCGAGGTCGGCGACGAGCACTCGTGCCCCTTCCTCGACGAAGCGACGAACGGTGCCTGCTCCGATCCCGCTGGCTCCGCCCGTGATGGCCGCCACCTTTCCTTCGAGTCGCATCACTCCCCCTCCCTCGGTTGTTCGGGTCAGTCTCGCGGATCGAGGCCCGCGCCGCAGGCGAGCGCCTCCGTCGTGTGGCAGCGTGGAGCACCGAGACGACACCACGGGGGGCACAGATGACCGACACGACGAACAGCGGCTTGCCGGGCCTGTCCGGGCCCCTGGCCGGCACCCGGGTCATCGAACTGGCCGGGATCGGACCCGGGCCGTACTGCGCCATGCTGCTGGCCGACCTCGGGGCCGATGTCATCCGTATCGACCGCCCGGCGACCGAAGCGGCCCGCGACAACCCCAACAACCGGTTCGCCGTACTGCAGCGAAGCCGCCGATCGATCGCCGTGGACCTCAAGCAGCCCGAAGCCGTCGACCTGGTGCTCGACATGACCGCTCGATCCCATGCCTTGATCGAAGGATTCCGGCCCGGGGTGACCGAGCGTCTCGGGCTGGGACCCGACATCTGCCTGGCCGCCAACCCTGCCCTGGTCTACGGCCGGATGACCGGCTGGGGTCAGGACGGACCGATGAGCCATACGGCCGGACACGACATCAACTACATCGCCCTCACCGGCGCCCTCAACGCCATCGGAGGGCCCGAGCGTCCCGTTCCGCCCCTGAACCTGGTGGGCGACTTCGGGGGCGGGGGTGTGTTCCTGGCCTTCGGGGTGTGCGCCGCCCTCGTCCATGCCCTACGGACCGGGGAGGGGCAGGTGGTGGACACCGCGATGACCGAGGGGGCGGCCTCGCTGATGGCAGCCACCTACGGCGGTTTCGCATCGGGGCGGATCCTCAACGAGCGCCAGTCGAACATGACCGACGGCGGGGCCTACTTCTACGGGGTCTACGAGTGCGCCGACGGCAAGTTCGTCTCCGTGGGCTCGATCGAGGGGAAGTTCCACGACGAGTTGCTGGAGCTGACCGGCCTCGACGACGCCCCCACTTCCGACCGGTTCGACCGGGTCCACTGGGACGACAAGCGGCAGCGACTGGCCGCCATCTTCGCGACCCGGACGAGGGACGAGTGGGACGACATCCTCAATGGCAGCGACATCTGTTACGCCCCCGTCCTCGACCTGGTGGAAGCGCCGCAGCACCCTCACAACGTGGCCCGAGAGGCCTTCGTGGACGTCGACGGCGTCGTCCAGCCCGCCCCGACCCCGCGCTTCAGCGCAACCCCTGGCACGGTGGCTGGGCCTCCGACGGGACCTGGCCGTCACACCGACGACGTGCTCGCCGACTTCGGCTACGCCGGCGACCAGATCGCCGACCTGCGGAGCCGCGGGGTGGTGTGCTGACGTGGGCCACTCCGCAGCTGCCGAGGTGGGAGCAGCACTGCCTCCGATCCGCTCGAGCCTCGCCGAAGCCGTCGAGGACCTCGACCAGGTCGGCCTGACCCGGATCGGCGACGTCCTCGACCAGGCAACGTTGACCTCACTCCGTCAGCGAATCGAGGAACAGGCCCGGGCCGAGGATGCCGCCGGCCTGTCCTTCCGCGATGCAGGAGGGTCGAATCAGCGGGTGTGGAACCTTGTCTCGAAGGGACAGGGCTTCCGTGACCTCCTCCAGCACGAGATCGTCACCACCCTCGCCCGTCACGTACTCGAGGGGGACTACGCCCTCTCCAGCCACACGGCCAACATCACCGGCCCCGGCGGGGAACCCATGGCATTGCACTCCGATCAGGGCTATGCGCCACGCACGGTGCCCTTCGCCCTGGCCGTCAACTTCATGTGGATGATCAGCGACTTCACCGAGTACAACGGCGCCACCCGCGTGGTACCGGGCAGTCACCGGGTCCAGCGCGAGCCGACCGCCGGGGACTTCGACGCCTCGGTGCCTGCCACCGGGCCGGCGGGTTCGGTGCTGGTGTTCGACGGCCGCATCTGGCACGGGACGGGGGCGAACACCACCCACGACGACTATCGGTGGGGCGTCCTCACCTACTTCTGCCGTCCATGGGTGCGCCCGCAGGAGAACTTCACCCTGTCGACCGTTCCCGAAGTGCTCGACGACGCGCCACCCGAACTGGCCCAGCTGCTGGGGACCCGGGTGTGGCGGACCCTCGGAGGAGTCCAAGGCCCGTGGGGCCCGGGCACTCCCGACACGATGGGGTACCGGACCGATCGCATCGTGCGACGGGACGAGCAGTTCATCGGGGAGATGACGCTGCCCGCTGATCAGAGCCGCTGATCGAGTTGCACCGGATTGCCGTCGGGATCCTTGAGGATCGCGGTCAGCACCCCCGCCGAGCCGGGCTGTTCCCCATAGGCGGCCGGACCCGCCTCGGTGGGGCGGAGGATGGCCCGGTGACCCGTGCTCACCGCCCGCTCGAACACCTCGGTCAGGTCGTCGACCCACAGGGAGAAATGGTGGGTGCCCACCTGGAAGATGCGGGGCGGGCGACCGAAGGGCTCGTCGTCGAGTTGCTGGTCGAGGACCATGAAGAAGTCATGGGGATCACCGGTGCTGTCGGGCGCTCGGAGGTACACGGCCCGCCGTCGGAACGAGCCCGCTGCGGGATCGAAGGCCCCTTCCTCCACGTCGAGGTCGACCCGGAGCCCGAGCACGTCCCGGTAGAACACGAGCGAACGATCCATGTCGGTGACCCCGACAGCGACATGGGAACACCCTTGGATGGCCATGACCCCTCCCCACCGAGCGGGCAGCGGGACCCCCTCGGTGTGCCGACGCTAGCGTGACCGGCAGGAGGGCGACATGGGACGAGCGCGGATCGATGTGGTGGCCGAGGTGATGGAGGCGTGGGGCCGGCACGACATCGACACCGTGCTGGCCAACGTCACCGAGGATGTCGAGTGGCACTACCTCGTCGGAGCGCGACCCGTCCGGGGAATCGAGCACATGCGCAACCTCTTGCGGCGGCTGACCGCGGTGCAGCGGGACGGCACATGGCGGGTGACCAACCACGCAGAAACCGAGCGAGGCCTCCTGGTGGAAGGGGTCGACGACTTCACCGGGCCCGACGGCAACCGTGTCCGGGTGCCGTACATGGGGGCCTACGAGTTCGAGGGCGACCTGATCTCACGATGGCGGGACTATGTGGACGAGGGGATGATGGCCCGGGCCATGGCCGGCGAGCAGCTGGGCGAATGGGTCGACGAACTCATCGCTGCGGGGTTGCGACCTGCAACACCGGCCACCCAACGCACCGAAACGGGTTGACCGCAGGGCACCGATCGACAATGGTCGGGTGATGACACACCCCGGTGTCCTGTGGGACCCGGTGGTCGCCGCCCCGGCACCGCAGGTGCCTCACTCCCCCTCCGGTGCGCACCGGACAGCCCGCTACAGCGACGCTCGTTCTCGCCCGCCCGTGCGCCGACACCCCGAGGGGACCATGCCAACCATCGCCAAGCCTGCACGACCGTGGAGGAGGGTTGTCGGCCTCCTCACCCTCATGGTGTTCCTGGCCTTGTTCCCGGACCCCGCTGCCGCCCAACAGATCCCCGATGGTGGCGCCGAGACCAACGAGGAAGGTGATGGCGTCGACCTCTGGGCCATCGACGCCATCGGGGGACAGCCTCCGGGCCCAGGGAGCGGGTGTGGCCTGTGGGAACCGGCCCGAGCCCATCAACTCTGGGGGGTTCCTCCCTCCATGCTGGTCGGACTCGACCCCGCAACCGGACTCATCCGACACACCGGGCTGTCGGGGGTCACCGCCATCCTTCACGTTCGCCTGTGCCCAGGGGGAACCGTTCCCTGGGAGTACCGCTTCTTCGACGAGACCGACGGACTGGCCCCGCTGATCGTCGCAGCACGCGACATGCTCCTGCTACCGGCGCCGGTGCCCAACCTGTCTCCTCCAGCAGAGAGAACCTCGACCCTTGTCGGGGTGGCGACCTGGTTCTGGGTCCCCGCCGAGCAGTGGACCGCCCGGTCAGCCACCGTCACCGCCGGAGCCGTGTCGGTCACTGCATCGGCTCGACCCGCGCTGCTTCGCTTCGACCCTGGTGACGGCTCACTTCCCATCGACTGTGCTGGTCCAGGGATCCCGTGGGCCCTCGGAGCCACCAGCACGTGCAGCCACCACTATGTATGGACCTCTGCCCACCATCCGAGCGGGCGCTGGCCTGCCCGACTCGAGACCGTGTGGGAGGTGACCTGGTCAGCCACGACCGGAGCCGGCGGCGTCCTGGACCCCATCGTTCGGTCGACCGACCTTCCCGTCAGGGTTGCCGAAGCGGTGGCCGTCATTGGCCGGCCCGAACGCGGGCCATGACCCGACGGTCAGAGCAGACCGACGATCACGATGAGGGCACTCGCCACCAACCAACCCAGATGGCTGGCCCACCCCTTCGAGCCCGTCTCGATCGCGTACCCGTAGTCCAACATGGGCTTCAGCACACCAGGCCGAGGTTGCCGAGGAGTGTCGTCGATGTGACGTCTCTGTAACGTCCTGCCCTCGCCCGGTGAGCCGCTGTGCAAACCTGTTCGACACGGCCATGGACTACCCACTCATCTCCGTCGACGATCACATCGACATCCAGTACCTCCCGCCGGACCTGTTCACGGCCCGCCTTCCCACGGCCATGCGCGAGCGGGCACCCCGCGTCGTGTTCGACAACGAGGGGTACGGAACCTGGGAATGCGAGGGTCGGATACTCGGCCGCTGGGCCGGGGGCCGGTCGGATCGCCACCGTCGCTCATACGAAACCGCGATCGAACGGGCGGGACTCGACGAGGAGGGTGTCCTTCGGCCGACCACGGCAGGGCTCCGTCTGGCCGATATGGACCGGGACGGGATCGAGGCCACCGTCATGTACGGCCCAGTGGCCGCCCTCGAGATCGAGGACCCAGCGCTACGGGCCGCCGTGTACCGGGCCTACAACGACTGGTTGACCGAGTTCTGCGCACAGGCAGCCGGCCGGTTGATCGGGGTCGCCATGGTGCCCGCCGAAGATCCTGCGGCATGTGTCGCCGAAGTGGAGCGCCTGGCCGAACGGGGGGCGACCCGCCAGGTGTCGATGCACATCGCCCGGACACACGAACCGATCGAAGGACCGGCCTGGGAACCGTTCTGGGATGCCATCGAAGCCAGCGGCCTGATCGCCTCGTTCCACCTGGTGGTCACCAGAGAACTGCTGGCAGGGGCCAACGAGGCCGCAGCCAACATCTACCGATTCTCCAGCACCTTCATCGAACAGTTCTTGCATCCCTTCGTGGGGGTCCTGGGCAACGGGGTGCTGGAACGCCGACCCGGTGTGCGCCTCGTGCTCGCAGAGAGCGGGTTGGGCTGGCCACCGTGGGTGGTGCAGGACATGGATTATCGCTACGAGCGGTTGGTGGCCATGTCCGACCACTGGGCCAGCCGCGGCGGTATCGGGTTGCAGCGACCGCCCAGCGAGACCTTCCGCGACCAGGTCTGGCTGACCTTCCAGGACGACGTGATCGGCCTCGACCTGCTTCGCCACTTCGGCCCCGACAAGGTGATGTGGGCCTGCGACTACCCCCACCCCGACAGCACCTTTCCCCACTCACGGGAGGTCATCGAGCGCCTGACCAGCGAGCTCGACCCCCACATCCGTCGCCGCCTGCTGCGTGACAACGCAGCCGCCCTGTACGGCATCACGCCCTGAGCGAGGACACCAGGGTTGCCCGTCAGGACCACCCACCGTCGTTGCTGATGATCTGCCCGAAGATGAACCCTGCGTTGTCCCCGGCCAGGAAGAGGGCCAATTCCGCAGTCTCGACCGGGTCACCGACCCGACCAGCCGGAACGTCGACGGCCAGACGCTCCTGGAACGTCGGGTTCGCCAGCACCTCGGGCGGGTAGTACACCGGGTTCGCCACGTAGTTCTGGGCGATGCCGTTACACCGGACCCCCGCCCGGGCCAGTTCGTGTCCGGCCGATCGGATGAACGCGTTCTGGGCTGCCCGGGCCGCCACGTAGCTGGTGGCATTGGGGCGCATGCGCCGCAGGGGTGACGAGGACCCCATGTTGATGATGCTCCCTGCGCCCCGGCTCGTCATCTGGGGGGCCACCGCCCGCACCAGCCGCATGAGGGGGTGGACCATCGCGTCGAACCCTTCGATGAACCGGTCGTCTTCGATGTCGGACACCCGAGCCCCGTAGGCGGGAAGGTCGAGGTTGGCCACCAGCACGTCGAGGGGCCCGCACCGCTCCACCAAGGCCGCAGGTTCGTCAGGGTCGAGCAAGGGGGACGGGTCGGCCACCACCTCGGCCCCTTCCTCCTCGAACAGCTCGACGATGGGTGGCCCCATGAACGAGTCGGCTGAGGTGACGAGCACCCGTTTCCCTGCGAGGCGTCCTGATCCCATAGCGGCCACCGTAGTGGCCCACGGCCGCCGGTCCCGGCGGCCACTACGCTGACCAGCCGTCGCCGAGTCGGAGGAACCACGTGAACGACTACGACGTGATCGTCGTCGGGGCCGGCTTCGCCGGCATGTACCAACTGAAGCGACTCCGGGACCGAGGCCTGACGGTCAAGGTCCTCGAGGCGGGCACCGACGTGGGCGGCACCTGGTATTGGAACCGCTACCCAGGGGCCCGCTGCGACGTGCCGAGCATGGAGTACAGCTACGCCTTCGACGAGGACCTCCAGCAGGAATGGGCATGGTCGGAGGTCATGTCCGCCCAGCCCGAGATCCTCGACTACGCCCGCCACGTGGCCGACCGGTTCGACCTCCGCAAGGACATCGCGTTCTCGACCCGGGTGGCAGCCGCCCACTTCGACGACACCGAGGCCCAGTGGCAGATCACCACCACCGACGGCGAGACGTTGACCTGCCGCTGGTGCGTCATGGCCACGGGCTGCCTGTCGGCCACCAACGTCCCCGACCTGGCCGGCCTCGACCGCTTCGAGGGGCGTCTCATCCACACGGGGGCCTGGCCCCACGAGGGAGTCGACATGGACGGCCAGCGGGTCGCCGTGATCGGCACAGGCTCCTCGGGGGTGCAGTCCATCCCGGTGATCGCCGAGCAAGCCGGCCACCTCACCGTGTTCCAGCGCACCCCGACCTTCACCTTCCCCGCCAACAACCGCCCCCTGCGCGATGACGTCCAGGCTTCGTACAAGGAGCACTACGGCGAGGTGCGTGAGCGACAGCGACGGTCGGTGACGGGCTTCTCGGGGTTCCAGCCCCTGCGACCGCAACCGGCGGCCACGCGAACTGGGCCGCGTCCGCCTCGACCGGAAATCCTCGACACGACGACCGACGAACGCCGGGCCATGTGGCAGGAGCGGGGCTTCCGAACCTTCGACACCTACCGGGACATCTACAAAGACCTCGATGCGAACGAACTGGCCGTCGAGTTGTATCGAGAGCACGTTGCGTCGGTCGTCGCAGATCCGGCGACGGCCGAGAAACTGATGCCCAGGGACTACCCACTGGGGTGCAAGCGCCAGGTGCTCGACACGGGCTACTACGAGACGTTCAACCGTCCAAACGTCGATCTTGTCGATCTGCGCGACGATCCGCTGGTCGAGATCACCTCCACCGGGGTCCGCACCGAATCGGGCCACGTCGAGGTCGACGTGCTCGTGCTGGCCACCGGCTTCGATGCCATGACGGGCGCCCTCGATCGGATCGACATCCGAGGCCGCCAGGGGCGGCGACTCCGCGACGACTGGGCCGATGGCCCCCGGGCCTACCTGGGTTTACAGATGGCCGGCTTCCCGAACCTGTTCACCGTGACCGGGCCGGGCTCACCCTCAGTGCTGAGCAACGTGATCGTTTCGATCGAGCACCACGTCGAGTGGATCGACGCCTGCATCTCCCACATGCAGGCCAACGGCCACTCGACGGTGGAGACGACGGCCGAGGCCCAGCAGCAATGGGGCGAGCACGTCAACGAGGTGGCCGAGGGCACGATGTACACCGCGCCGACCTGCGCCAGTTGGTACCTCGGCTCGAACATCGAGGGCAAGACCCGGCAGTTCATGCCCTATGTCGGCGGGGTCGGCCGCTACCAGGACGTCTGTGCCGAGGTGGTGGCCGACGGCTACCGGGGGTTCGAGTTCCGATGAGCTCCTATGTCGAGGAGACCCCCGACCCCGTCGTCGAGTTACGGGCCAAACGGGACACCATCCGCCGCGACATGGGCGGCCCCCAGCGGGTCGCTGCGATGGCGGCCCGGGGCGAGCGCACGGTGCGCGAGCACATCGAACGCTTCGTCGACCCCGGGTCCTTCACCGAGGTGGGCACGTTCAGTCGTTCCATGAACCCCCTCGACCGGGAAACCACGCCCGGCGACGGGAAGATCGGCGGTCACGCAACGGTCGGCGGACGGCCCGTGACCGTGTGGGGTGACGACATCACGGTGAAGCGTGGGTCGAGCGCCAAGGTGGCCAGCCGCAAGCTCGAACGGCTCGTCGAGGCGGCCTACCGGGCAGGCAACCCCCTGGTCCACTTCGGCCAGACCGGTGGAGCCCGCATCCCCGACACCCTGGGCACGGAGGGGTTCTGCGAGG
>JAYPWI010000012.1:83705-98194 GCA_038135065.1 Acidimicrobiales bacterium | reverse complement strand
CATCGGTCGACGATCCGCTGCTCGCCTGCGTGACCTACAGCCTCGGGGTGGGGTTCGGTGTCGCAGCGGGCTACGTACCCATGGTGGCTGCAGTGGGGGGATGGTTCGACCGGCGACGCACGACAGCCTTGGGACTGGCGGTGGCCGGTATCGGCATGGGAACCCTGGTCGGGGCCCGACTGACCGACCGGTTGGCGGAACTTTACGGGTGGCGAAGCGCGTTCCAAGCCATCGGGATCGGGGCTGGCGTCCTGTTGCTCATCGCCGCCCTCTTGGCTCGTCGGCCCCCCGGATCCGGGACGGGCTCGGTCGCCCTACCCGTCCGAACCCTTGCCGGCAACCGTCAGTTCCGCCTCCTGTACCTGGGCATGTTCCTGACCAGCGTCATCCTGTTCCTTCCCTTCGTCTTCCTCGACGACCAGCTGACCTCGCAAGGCAGCCCCCACGGACCCCTGCTCATCGGGGTGATCGGGGCCATGTCGGTCATCGGACGCCTGGGTATCGGGGCGCTGGCCAGCCGAGTGCCGCTCAGCGTGTTGTACCTGTCGAGCTGCGCGATGGTCCCCCTGACCTTTCTTCTGTGGCTGGCAGCAGGGACCAATCTGGGCGCCCTGATGGGATTCGCAGCCCTCATGGGCGTCAGCTACGGCGGCTTCATCGCTCTCGCTCCGGCGGTGACCGCTGGCGTCTTCGGACCCGACGGCCTCGGCGGGGTGCTGGGCCTGCTCTACACCTCGGCCGGTATCGGGGGCCTGGTCGGTCCCCCGGCAGCCGGCCGCCTGGAGGGCATCATCGGCTACCCGGCGACCATCCTCACCGCAGTGGTCATCGGGTTGACTGCCGTCCCCGTGTTGTGGGTGGTGGCCCGTTCGTCGGCGTCGTCCGACTGACCCTCAGCCCAAGAGCACCGCGGCCAGGACGACGACGGCCACCAGCGCCAACAGGACAAGGAGTCGGGGCACCCGGGCCACCTCCACGGCTGGGTCAGGCAGGGGCGCAGTGCCCGCTCGATCAGAGCGGGGTGCCCGATCGTCCCCGAGGGAGGCTTCCTCTCCGTCCGGGCCGAACACTTCGTCGAACACCTCGTCGGCCCGCCGTTCGTCGTTGACGTGAACGATCAAGCTGCCGGCACCATCAATGGCCCACTGGATACCAGCGGACTGCAGACGCCCGACCAGGTTCGCCACGACCGCAGGATCCAGGTCATCGAGTGCATAGGTCGGACCGTCCGTGGCGGCCACCTCGGCAACCGTGAGGTCGTCGGACAGCAGACCAGCCGCCTCCAGCCGAAGCACCTGCTCGGGAACCTCCTCGATGGCTCCTGCGGCCCCATCGGCCTCGTCCCCATCGGCCGAAGCCCCCGCCACTGGCACATCGTCCGCGCCGGGGTCCTCGTCTGGATCGGACTCGGGGTCGTTGCGCACCCGCCCAGGGTAGGCACAGCGACGGGCCGTGTTGGCACACGGCCGGCTTGGGACCACACTGCAGGCATGCCCCTTGGTCCCTTCGACAGTTGGATGCTGCTGTCCTTCGGTGGTCCGGATGGACCCGACGATGTCATCCCCTTCCTCGAGAACGTGACGCGGGGTCGAAACGTTCCCCAGGAGCGCTTGGCCGAAGTCGCCGAGCAATACCACCTCTTCGGTGGGCGCAGCCCCATCAACGGTCAGAACCTCGCTCTGATGGCGGCCATCGACCAAGAACTCGAACGCCGCGGCCACGACCTGCCCGGCGCCTGGGGCAACCGGAACTGGGCCCCGTACGTCGAGGATGTGGTGGCTGGCCTCTCGGCCGCGGGTCGGCGCTCCACCGTCTGTGTTGTCACCTCAGCGTTCAGTTCGTATTCAGGCTGCCGGCAGTATCACGAGGACATTGCCCGGGCCACCTCTGCAGGTGAAGGCGCGCCGGAGATTCGTCGGGTTCGCGTCTTTTGGAATCATCCCGACTTCCTGGGAACGGTCGCCGACATCGTCGAGGAATCCCTCCGGGATGCAGGCTGGTCGCTCGACACGCACTGCGTGTTCACCGCTCATTCCATTCCTGTGAGCCAGGCCGAGACCTGCGACTACGCCGACCAACTTGCGGCCGCAGTGGAGCAGATCGGTCGCCTGGCCGGCCTAGAGGGCCCGACCGAACTGGCCTACCAGAGCAGGAGTGGCCCGCCTGTCATCCCGTGGCTCGAACCCGACATCGGCGACGTCCTCGAACGATTGGCAGGCGAGGGCACCGACCGCGTGCTGGTCGTGCCCCTGGGTTTCGTCTCGGATCACATGGAGGTCGTGTTCGACCTCGATACCCAGGCGGCCGAGCGAGCCAGAGTGCTGGGGATCGAGATGCGGCGCGCTCCCACAGCGGGAACCCGGCCACGCTTCGTCTCGATGCTGGTCGACCTGATGGAGGAAGCGGCAGGACTGCGGTCGGACCGTCCAGCCCTCGGGGACAGCGGACCGAGGCCTGATCAGTGTCGGGCCGACTGCTGCCCAGCCCCCGTCATCCGGCGGCCCGGAGCCGCTCGGTGAGAGGTCCGGCCTCTCCGCTGAGCCAGTGGGATCGGCAACGGAGCTCGTAGGAGATCTGGGCGACCCGTCCGTCGTCGATGAGCACGACATCGCCGTCGTAGACCTGCTGACCATCGACCAGTCGAGCATTGTGGGTGGCCGCCTCGCCACACCAGCAACGAGCCTGCACCTGGAGCTCGACACGTTCGTCTGCGAGTTCGAGGAATCGCACGGTGCCGGGGAACAGACGCCCACGAAAATCGGTGAGCAAGCCGAAGGCCCAGACATCGGCCCCCAGGTCGTCGGCGACGGCGGCGAGCTGCTCCACCTGCTCCTCCGTGTAGAACTGGGCCTCGTCGCACACCATGAAGTCGAGCGCCCCGTGGGCCTGCCGGTGCGCCGTGGCCACCTCGTAGAGGTCGAGGGTCGGCTCCACCTGGATCGCTGGAGCCGAGACTCCCAGCGCGCTCGATACCCTGGCCCCCTCGCGGTCATGCATGCTGCACAGCAAGCCGGTGCCGGTGGCCGCCAGGTTGTGATGGATCTGCAGCGCCATGGTGGACTTGCCGGAGCCCATCGTGCCGTAGGAGTACCTCAACCGTCCCATGGGCCGAAACTACACCCGTGTCATTCCCGGACTCAACCGCAGCCGCTGGTACTGCCGCAGGACCGGCAGCTGTAGCACGCACCGGCCCGGATCATCTGATCGCCACAGGCAAAGCACAGCGGAGCGTCTGAGCGCGATGGGCTCGGTACCGGCGGGGCAGGCTGGGCAAGATCGCTACCGGTCGAGGTGGGAACCGCCGCGGCCTCCATTCCCGGCAACGGCGGGTCCATGCGCTCGGCCGTTGACTGGATACCGAGCTCCGACCGTTCCTGTGGGCTCAGGTATTCCAGGGCCAGACGACGGAAGATGTAATCCACGAGGCTGCTGGCGATCCGCAGGTCGGGGTCGTCGGTGATGCCCGCCGGTTCGAACCGGAGATTGACGAAGGCCTCGACGTAGGAACGCAGCGGCACCCCGTACTGCAACCCGTGGCTCACCGAGATGGCGAACGCGTCCATGATCCCAGCAAGGGTCGAGCCCTGCTTGGCCACGGTGAGGAAGATCTCGCCCGGGCGACCGTCGTCGTATTCGCCGACCGTCATGTACCCGTGGCAGTCCGCGACCCGGAAGGAGTACGTCGTCGAGGATCGAGTCCGCGGCAACTTCTCGCGCACCGGTGTGAGGTGCATCTCGGCGATTGCCTCGTCGACCGCCCGTGCGATGTCGCTGGACTGGTCATGGGCTGGCGTCTCCCGGCTGGCGGTCTCCAACGGTTGACCGAGCTTGCAGTTGTCGCGGTAGACGGCAACCGCCTTGAGACCCAAGTCCCAGGCGATGCGGATGAGTTCCTCGATATCGCCAATGGTCGCCGTCTCGGGCAGGTTCACCGTCTTGGAGATGGCGCCGGACACGAATGGCTGCACGGCCGCCATCATCCGGATGTGCCCGAGGTGATGGATGACGTTGTCGCCCATCGAACAGGCGAACACGTCGAGATGCTCGTCGGCGAGGTGGGGAGCGCTGATGACCGAGCCGGTGGCCATCACGTGGGCCTCGATCTCGGCGATTTCCTGGTGGCCGTAGCCGAGTCGTTCCAGCGCGAGGGACATGGTCGCGTTGACCAGTGTCAGATCCCCGCCACCAACCAGTTTCTTGAACTTGACCAGGCCCAGCTCGGGTTCGATACCCGTGGTGTCGCAGTCCATCATGAACGAGATGGTCCCGGTCGGGGCGATGACGGTTGCCTGGCTGTTGCGAACCCCACCCTGGGCCGCTCCCTCGATGGCGTGGTCCCAGCGTTGCCGGGCCGCAGTCACCACTTCGGCAGGCGCGCCGTCGGCGACGCCATCGACGGCCGCCCGATGCATGTCGAGGACCCGCAGCATCGGCGTCCGGTTCTCGGCGAATCCCTCGAACGCGCCGAGCCTGGCGGCCATGTCGGCCGAGGTCGCGTACGCCTCCCCGGTCATCAAGGCGGTGAGCGCGCCCGCCCAGGCCCGAGCCTGGTCGGAGTCGTAGGCCAGACCCAACGACATCAGCAGGGCCCCCAGATTGGTGAAGCCCAGACCAAGTTGCCTGAACCGTTGCGAGGTGTCGCCGATGGCGTCTGTCGGGTAGTCGGCGTTGCCCACCAGGATGTCCTGGGCGATGAAGACGACCCGCACGGCGTGCCGGAACCCGTCGACGTCGAACGAGGTGCCGTCGTGGAAGCTCCGCAGGTTCAGGCTGGCCAGGTTGCATGCGGAGTTGTCGAGGTGGAGGTACTCGCTACACGGGTTGCTGGCGGTGATCGGTCCGGTGACCGAGCATGTGTGCCAACGATCGATGGTGGAGCTGAATTGGACCCCTGGGTCGGCGCACTCCCAGGCCGCAGTGGCGATCTGGGTCAGCAGATCACGCGCGGCGCGCGTCTCGAGCACTTCCCCGTCGATGCGGGCCAGCAGGTGCCAGTCGTCGTCGCTGGCCACAGCCTGCATGAACCGGTCGGAGAGGCGCACGGAGTTGTTGGCGTTCTGGTACTGGATCGAGAAGGCATCCGCCCCGTCGAGGCCCATGTCGAATCCCGCCGCACCGAGCACCCGAGCCTTGCGTTCCTCGACGGCCTTGCACCAGATGAACTGCTCGAGGTCGGGGTGGTCGTCGTCCAGCAGGACCATCTTCGCAGCCCGCCGAGTCTTGCCTCCGCTCTTGATCGTGCCAGCGGACGCATCAGCTCCCCGCATGAAACTGACCGGACCTGAGGCTTCACCGCCACCGCGCAACAGCTCTTTCGAGCCCCTGATGCGGGAAAGGTTCACCCCCGAACCCGAGCCACCTTTGAAGATCCGCCCTTCCTCCACGTACCAGTTGAGAATCGACTCCATGTCGTCGTCGACCGACAGGATGAAGCAGGCCGACGCTTGCTGGGGCACTCCTGCCACCCCGATGTTGAACCACACGGGGCTGTTGAAGGCCGCACGTTGGTGGAGGAGCAGCCACGTCAGCTCGGCCTCGAAGGTGTCAGCTTCCTCACGGTCGGCGAAGTACCCGTCCTGTTCACCCCAGGCTCGGATCGTGCCAGCCACCCGGCCGACCACCTGGCGCAGCGACCACTCCCGATCGGGGTGACCCACCGTGCCGCGGAAGTACTTCTGAGCGACGATGTTCGCAGCCGTGGCACTCCAGTCGGAGGGAAACTCGACCCCCTCCTGCAGAAACGACACGGTCCCGTCGAGGGAGTTGGTCAGGCGGGCCTCGCGCCGCTCCCACTGCACCGTCTCGTGGACGTCCTGACCCCGGTTGGTGAACCGGCGGCGAAGACCCAGGGTGGACGTGTCGGAAGCGAGGGCCATCAGCCAACCTCGGTCTGGGGCACCCACGCTGGGGTCCCGGGGACGATGGGGGCGGCGAGTCGGGTTCCCTCCGGGTGGGTGTGGCCCAGCTCCGCCCAATGACCGAAGCCCAAGTCGCCAACGCACTCACTGGTCCGCTCATGTCCGAGGACAAAAGAGAACGGGTTCACACGCCGTCCGCCCGTTGGTTGCCCAACTCGCCGCCGCAGGCAACCTAGAGAACGCGGCCTGTGGATCGAAAGAGGGAAATCAAGGGAATTTCGTTGGAAAACCTGTGGATCGTTGGGCAGGTTTCCCACAGCGCTGGGCCTGCGAAGCTCATTGACCGGCGCAGACCGAGTTGTGGCGTTTCCACAGTCATGTGGATGTGGCAGGCCCATGAATACCTCCACCCCTCTGACCAGGCGATTTTACCTGGCAGCAGAATGCTCTCCTCCACATGTCGTCCACAGCACGCTGCGCTGCAGCGCACGTGTGTAACCCAACCTGTGGGAAACATGGGGGCCTCGTCGGTCCCACCCGCGGCCCGTACGATGTCACCGTCATGTACCGCCTCGCTCCCCCGCCCTTCGCCGAGGTCCCAACCGACGATGCGTACCGGGCCAGTCGCCCCATGGTGGGTACCCGCCCATGGGTGATGTGCAACATGATCAGCTCGGTCGATGGAGCGATCGCGGTCGATGGCGTGTCGGGCCCCCTGGGCGGGCCATCCGACAAAGAGGTCTTCTCCACGATCCGAAGCCTCGCCGACGTCATTTTGGTGGGTGCCGGGACGGCTCGAGCCGAGGGCTACCAGCCCCCGTCCACCAGCGTGAGTAGTCGAGCTCGACGTCTCGCCGCCGGCGCATGGCCGGTGCCCCGCATCGCCGTCGTTTCGGGCTCGCTCAGCGTCGACCTCGACCTGCCAATGTTCACGAGACAGGACCAGCGTCCCCTTGTGATCACCACCGCCGACGCTGACCCCACACGCCTCGAACAGGTCGCTCACCGAGCCGATGTGATCCAGAGCGGGCATCACACGCTGGATCTCGGGGCTGCCCTTGCCCAGCTCGGCGACCTCGGAGCCCGCGTCGTGTTGAGCGAAGGGGGGCCCGCCCTCAATGGTCATCTGGCGAGCCACGATCTCATCGACGAGTTGTGCCTGACCCTGGCCCCCATGGCGGTCGCCGGCGATGCCTTGGGGTTGCTCGGGTCCCAGCAGATCGATGGGGTCCGGGAGTTCGACCTGGCGCATGTCCTGACCGAGGACCACTACCTCTTCCTCCGTTACGTTCGCACTGACCGAAGCGTTTGACTCAGGGCAGGCGGACGGGCTGCCCCACCTCGAGGCCGGACCCACCGTTCAGCTCGGACAGCTCACGCACCAGCGGTCGCACGTCGCCGATGGGCTGCAGGGCCCGAGCGATCGTCCACAGGGTGTCGCCGGGACCGGCCACGTAGACGCTCTCACCCGACACGATCTGGGGCATCGCGCCGCTGGCGGTCGCACCGGGGGGCAGCTCCATCGACGCCATGGCCGACAGAGCAGCCCAGGAGCCAGCGAGAACGGCAACCAGGACCGAGGCAGCGACCATTCGGCGCACCATGTACCGCACCCTCGAGGGCCGGACGGGCAGGTCGGCAACCAGACGAAGGTGCGGCCGTTGCCCCAGGCCGGGAAGGGCGGCGGAATCCGACGGCAGATCGGGTACGACACGCAGGTGGGACTCGTGACGGATGGTGACGACGGCGGCCATTGCTCCTCCTCAGTGAGCTCGCTCGACCAGCTTGATCGGCTGGTGGGACAGCGACGCATCGTGCTCTCGGGTCGACGTGGTCCACTGCCGGTCATTGGCTGGCGAACACCTGTTTGGAGAACACATGTTCGCCAGATGACCAGAACACTCGTTCGGTGTCAAGCCGAAATCGAACAGATGTTTGCCCACCCCGGGTGGCGCTGCTACCGTCACCTTCAGAACGTGTGTTCGTCCGCCCCCGGAAGGTGCCCCGTGTCACTCCACAACATCACCACCCGCCAACAGGCCATCCTCGAATTCATCGAGTCGACCATGCAGGAGCGGGGCTATCCCCCCTCGGTGCGAGAGATCGGGCAGGCCGTCGGCCTCAACTCACCCTCTACCGTGCACAGCCACCTGAGTCAGCTCGAGGTCGCCGGTTACCTGCGCCGCGACCCGGCGAAGCCACGAGCCATCGAGGTCCGCTTCGATGCCTCCTCGGGGGCCATCGCCGAACGGCGCCCGACCCGACATGTTCCCTTGGTCGGCGACGTAGCCGCCGGTACCGACGTGCTCGCCAACGAGAACATCGAAGAACTGATGCCCCTGCCCGCCGACTTCACTGGGGACGGCGAGCTGTTCATGTTGCGGGTGCGAGGCGAGTCGATGATCGACGCCGGCATTCTCGACGGCGACTTCGTGGTCGTCCGCCGACAGGCGACAGCGTCCAACGGTGACATCGTGGTGGCGGGTATTCCCGGCGACGAGGCGACGGTGAAGACCTACACCCGCCAGGGTCACACGATCACGCTCCTCCCCTCGAACAGCCAACTCGAGCCGATGGTCTTCTCCTCCGACGAGGTGTCCGTCTACGGCCGGGTGGTCACCGTCCTGCGGCGCCTCTAAGCGTTCCAGAGCACATCGGCCACCAGCGAACGGGCCCGATGTGCTCAACTACAAGGGTGTTCACCCCACTCAGCCAGCCAGACGACCACCACCACGACGCCGAAGCCATCTGGATCCCGGTCCGCTCCGGCAACATCTTCGTCGAGCCCGGCGGGGGCCTGATCACCGGCACCGAACCGGGAGCCGGTGACGGGGCACATCACTTCTTGGGTGACATGGCTGGTACGCCGGTGTGGGCGGTGGACATGCACGACAGCAACGAGGAGGGCGACCTCGAACCCGTCCACCTCCGCAAGCTGTACGGCCGCATTCCCGAGCAGGAATGGATCGTGGCTGGCCGGGCAGAGCAGATCGTCAACTACGAACGCACTCACCGGTTCTGCGGCCGATGCGGCAGCCCCACCACCTCCAGCCCCTCTGACCGGGGCCGGGTGTGCCCCGAGTGTTCCCACATGGCCTTCCCCCGGTTGTCGCCGGCCATGATCGTGTTGGTCGAGCGCGGGGATCAGGCCCTACTGGCCTGGGGACGGCAGTTCCCTGGCCGGTTCTTCAGCACCCTGGCGGGGTTCGTCGAGCCGGGCGAGAGCCTCGAGCAGGCGGTCGAGCGCGAGGTGCGGGAGGAGGTCGGCATCGAGGTCACGAACATCCGCTATTTCGGGTCGCAGCCCTGGCCCTTCCCCCACTCGCTGATGTGTGGCTTCCAGTGCGATTACTCCTCCGGCGAGATCGTCATTCAGGAAGAAGAGATCGTCGAGGCCGGATGGTTCGACGCCCACGACCTCCCGCCGACCCCGGTCGGTGGCATGAGCATCGCCGGCTGGCTGATCGAGGACTGGCTGCGCCGCCAAGGGATCAGCTGATCGTTGTCGTGCCAGGCCCGGTCCGCCGGACCGAGGCCGCGACCATCGACCTCGTGCCCCGAATCAGCCGTCAGGGCGAAGGCGGACCAAACCCTGCTGCGCGACGGTGGCCACCAACTCCCCCGAGGCGGTGAACACGTCACCGGTAGCCAGGCCCCGTGAGCCGATGAGCTGGCGGGGACGCATGTCGAACAGCAACCAGTCGTCGGCCCGCAAAGGGCGGTGGAACCACACCGCATGATCGAGCGACGCCGACATGTAGACGTCGTTCCAGTCGCGGTCGCCACGCTGGACGGGATGGGCAGTGATCACCGCGTCCATGGCGTTGACGTCGCTGAGGTACGCAAGGGCGGCGAAATGATCGTCGGGATCATCACCGATGGGATCGGTGTAGCGAGCCCACATGCGGCTGCGGGGCGGGTCGACCGACTCGAGCTCCATACGGGCGTCGATGGCCATCCCCCAGTCCAACCGGTCGAGTTCGTCGGGGCGCCGCACGTTGCCCGGGACGACCGACGACGACACGTCAGGGCCTTCCTCGGGGCGCTGGAAGGAGCAGGAGAGGTTCAAGATCGCCCCACCCGATTGGCGGGCCACCACCCCACGGGTGGAGAAGCTCCGGCCGTTGCGCAGACGGTCGACCTCGTAGCGAACCGGCTCGGAGGGATCGCCCCCCAGGATGAAATACGCGTGCAGCGAGTGCACGACGTGTCCCTCGACGTCGACCGTGTGCATGGCCGCCCGCAGGGCCTGGGCAATGACCAGGCCGCCGTAGATCCGGCCCCACTCGTAAGGGGGGCTCTCCCCCACATAGGTGTCGGCCCCATGGAGTTCGAGGGAGAGCAGATCCCGGTAGGTCATCCCCGATGCCACACGGCGCCGCCGGCCGTGTCCTCGATGACGATGCCGCCGGCCGCCAACTCGTCGCGGATCCGGTCAGCGGCCGCGAAGTCCTTCGTGGCACGAGCCTCGGATCGCTGGGCCACGAGGGCGTCGACCTCCTCGTCGCTGAGCCCGCCAGCCGCCGCAGCGGGCTCCGCCTCGCCGATCTCGATCCCTAGGACGGCCAGGGTGGCCATGGCGCTTCGTCCCAGCCGGCCCGCCGTCTCGATGTCGCCTTCGTCGAGCGCTGCGTTGGCCCGGCGGACGAGGGTGAAGGCACCGTCCACGGCACCCGGTGTGCCGAAGTCGTCGTCCATGGCGAGCCGGAAGGCGTCCAGCGCCTCCCCGTCGACGTCGCCATCGGACAACTCGACCCCCGCTGCCACCATGCGGCGATGGAAGGCATCGAGCCGCTTCACGGCCTCCCCGGCTGCGGTCACCGAGGCGTGACCCACCTCCATAGTCCGCCGGTAGTGGGTCTGAAGGGCAAGCAACCGCAGGGCCCGCGGACCGGCCCAGTCGATGGCTTCGGCCAGGTTGGTGAAGTTGCCCAGCGACTTCGACATCTTCTCGCCACCGACGTTGACCATGGCGCTGTGAACCCAGTGCCGGGCGAAGGACTCCCCCAACGCCTCGGCTTGGGCCCATTCGTTCTGGTGGTGAGGGAACGTCAGATCGTCGCCGCCGCCGTGGATGTCGAACCCGGCCCCAAGGGCGGCCAGTGACATCGCAACGCACTCGGTGTGCCAGCCCGGACGGCCCGGGCCCCACGGGGTGTCCCAGGTGGGCTCCCCCGGCTTGGCCGCCTTCCACAGCGCAAAATCGAGGGGGGATTGCTTGTCGTCGTCGACGCCGACCCTGCTGCCTGCGTCCTCGTTCAGTTGGTCGAGGCTGCGGCCGGCCAGCCTGCCGTAGTCGCCGACCGAGGCGACCGAGAAATAGACGCCCTTGTCGGGGACCACGTACGCAGCGCCTCGTTCGACGAGACCCTCGATCACCCCCACCATGCCGGCGATGAACTGTGTTGCGTGGGGCCGGCTCTCTGGAGCCACGATGCCGAGACGGTCCATCTGCTCGTCATAGGCGGCGGTGAACTCGGCCGACACGTCGGGTTCGGTGCGCCCCTCGGAGTTGGCTCGGGCGATGATCTTGTCGTCGATGTCGGTGACGTTCGAGGCAACGGTGACCTCGTACCCCGACCACGAGAGATAGCGACGGATCACGTCGTAGGTCAGCGCGGTGCGTCCGTGACCGATGTGAGGCACGTCGTACACGGTGGGGCCGCACACGTACATCGACACCCGCCCTGCCTCACGGGGCGTGAACTCGACCTTGCGTCGCTGCATGGTGTCGAAGATCTGCAGGGGCACGGATCCGTCCTTGCTCGTCGCTGATCGTCGGCCGCGTCGGTCAGGGTACCCGCGGGGCCAGCGGGTCGGACCACGGTCAACGGCCCGTACCCTGAGGGCTCCTACACTTCGCCGCTGGTCCGATGCTCACGTCGGGCCGCAACCCACGGATCCCCCTATGTCTCGTTTTCTCTACCGTCTCGGCCGTGCCTGCGTGCGCCACCGGTGGCGGACCATCGCCATCTGGCTGGCCAGCGCAGTCGCCCTGATCGGGGTGAGCTCCACCGTCGGGGGAGAACTCGGCAACTCGGTCGAGGTCCCCGGCCTCGACAGCACCGAGGCCTTCCGGCTCCTCGAACAAACCCTCCCCGGTGCCGCAGGTGTATCGGCCAACGTGGTCATGGTCGCCCCCGACGGAACCACCCTCGCCGACCCTGCGACAGCCACCGTCGTGACCCGGTTGAGGAACGAGCTGGGTGACCTCGACGAGGTGACGATGGTCATCCCCCCCATCCCCGGTCTGACCCTGTCCGAACAGGGCGACATCGGGCTCCTGCAGGTGAGGTTTCGCCCCGATGTCGATCCGACCCCCGACCTGGCCGAGCACCTGATCGAGGCGGGCACCGCGGCGGCGGCCGGCGAGCTGCGCATCGAGTTCGGGGGCGATCTCATGTCGGCGGCCGCCGAGCCCGAGACCGGGATCGGAGAAGCAGTCGGGCTGTTCATGGCGGTCATCATCCTGCTGGTCGCCTTCGGATCGGTGGTGGCCATGGGCTTGCCCATCGGCACCGCCCTGTTCGGCCTCGCCCTGGGCATCGGCGGTGGCATGGGCCTGGTTGCGCTCGTTCTGGACGTGCCGTCGTGGGCGCCGTCGATGATCGGGATGATCGGACTCGGGGTGGGCATCGACTACGCCCTGTTCGTCGTTACCCGTCACCGCGAGGGGCTCGCCGACGGGCTGACCATCGAGGACGCGGCCGGTCGGGCAAACGCAACCGCGGGCCTGTCGGTGATCTTCGCCGGAGGAACGGTGGTGATCGCCATTCTCGGCTTGGCCCTCGCAGGGGTGCCGTTCATGACCGCGGCCGCAGTGGCGACATCGGTAACGGTGGCGGTGATGGTGATCAGCTCGATCACGATCCTTCCCGCCCTGCTGGGGGTGGCCGGCGACCGGGTGAACTCTCGTCGGGTGCGCGCCCGCCTGGCTCAGGCAACAACACAGCAGGACGACGCCGGGATCTGGCAACGATGGGGCGACCACGTCGCCCGCCACGCAGTGGCCTACACGGTGAGCACCCTGGCCCTGCTGCTCACCCTCACCGCGCCCATCCTGGCCCTCGAACTCGGCTTCCCCGACGCAGGGAACCAGCCCGAGGGCTCGACCCAGCGCGCGGCCTACGACCTGTCTGCCGAAGCCTTCGGGCCCGGGTTCAACGGACCACTCGTCGTTGCCGTGGATCTCACGGAGGTGGACGAGTCGTCGTTCGACGCCCTGGTGGCTGCGGTGAGTGCCGACCCCGGCATCGAGACCGTGCAGCCCCTGCCCCGGGGAAGCGAGGCCGCGGCCCTCATCGCCTACCCCACTACCTCACCCCAGGACCAGGCCACGGTGGCCACCGTCAACCGGCTGCGCACCGAGCTGTTCCCCGAGGTGCTGGGTCGGGCCGACGTGGCCCACGTGGGTGGGGTCACTGCGGCCTTCAGCGATGTGGCAGACCGGATCCAGCAACGCCTGCCCTACTTCATCACTGCGGTGATCGGCCTCAGCTTCATCCTGTTGATGATGGTGTTCCGGTCGGTGCTGGTTCCCATCAAGGCTGCCCTGCTCAACCTGCTCTCCATCGGGGCCGCCTACGGGGTGCTGGTCGCAGTGTTCCAGTGGGGCTGGGGCAAGGATCTGATCGGGCTGGAGGAGACGATCCCCATCGTGTCGTTCATCCCCATGTTCATGTTCGCAATCCTGTTCGGGTTGTCCATGGACTACGAGGTGTTCCTCCTCTCGAGGGTCAAAGAGGAGTACCTGCTGCGACGCGACAACGCCCAGAGCGTCATCTTCGGGATCAGCCACACGGCTCGGGTGATCACCTCGGCGGCCCTGATCATGATCTCGGTCTTCCTGGGCTTCGTGGCCAACGCAGACCCGATGCTCAAGATGATGGGCCTGGGTTTGGCCACCGCGATCTTCGTCGATGCGACCATCGTGCGTGTGGTGCTGGTACCGGCCTCGATGAAGCTGCTCGGCGACGCCAACTGGTGGTTCCCCCGCTGGATGGAATGGCTACCCAGGCTCGACATCGAGGGGGAGGCCGAACTGCCGCCCCGCGAGTTCCGGCAGACCACTTCATCGACTGAGCCTGCATCGGCGGCATCCGAACCGGCCATGACCGGCGACTGAGGGCCGGCACTCGCCCACCGTTCTGCAAGACTCACCGCAACGACGCGCAGGGGGACATGATGGCGACGTTTGGACTGACCATCCCGCAACGGGGAGCCTTCATCGGGGTGGGCTCCATGCCCGAACTGCTCGACTACGCGCCGCGGGCCGAAGCCACGGGTCTGTTCGACTCCGTCTTTGTGGGCGACTCGATCACGGCCAAGCCACGCCCCGAGGCCATCACCCTGCTCGGGGCGCTCGCCGGCAGCACCGAGACGTTGAAGCTCGGTGTCGGCTGCATGGCGTCGATGCCGGTGCGCGACCCAGTGGTGTTCGCCTACCAGTGGGCGACGCTGGACCTGGTGTCCCAGGGACGGGCCCTATTGGCGGCCTGTACCGGCATCGTTGCTGCCGATGGGGCCTCACGGCGCGAAGGATCACACTTCGGGGGCATCACCGACATCGACCGCCCAGCCCGGCTCGAGGAAGCCATCGAGTTGTGCCGCTTGCTGTGGACGGGTGCCCCC
>JAYPWI010000012.1:60676-83695 GCA_038135065.1 Acidimicrobiales bacterium | reverse complement strand
CTTCTACTCCTACGAGGACCTGCAGATCCAGCCGGCGACGGTGCAACAGCCGTGCCCCATCTGGATCGCAGCAAACCCGGCCCCCGGCCGCTACTGGGATCGTTCGATGCGGCGGGTGGCTCGGTTGGCCGATGGCATCCAGACCTGTGCCCTGGCCCCCGGCTATGTGGGCATGATCACGTCGAGCCTCGCACCCCTGTTGACAGAGGCCGGCAAGGACCCTTCGACGTTCCCGGTCAGCGCCTACCACAACGTCAACATCGGAACCGACCGTGACGCCTGCCTCGAGGAGTCCCAGCGATTCCTCGACGCCTATTACGGACCCGTGTTCTCCTCCGAACAGGTTGCGTCGTGGGTGTCGGCCGGCACCGTCGACCAGGTGATCGAGCACCTGCGCGATCTCATCGGCCAGGGGGCCACCCACATCACGCTGCGCTTGACCTCGTTCGATCAGGACACCCAGTTCCGGGCCCTGGTCGAGGAGGTACTCCCCGCGCTCAGTTGATCGCAGTGGCCAGCGACCAGACCGACAGGTTGTGAAGAGCGTGCACCACGATGGCTGCCCAGAAGCCGAAGCGGACTCGGGCAACCGTGAACACCAGGCCAAGCCAGATCTGGGGCAGCACGGCGAGCGGGGCAAGCACGACGAGCGGTGACACATCGACGTCGAACCCGACGAGGTGTGACATACCGAACAAGAGGACGCTGGCCCACACCGGCCAGCGTGGGTTGTCGGCCCACCATCGCGTGACGGCGGAGCCTGTGGGCCGGTGGGCCCAGGCCGCCAAAGCGATCAACCCGATGGCGGGGCCGATGCCCAACGCCAGCGGATGGGAACCCCAGAACAGGGTGCCAGCGAGCAATCCAGCCAGGGTCAGCACCGGAAGCCGCAACTGCCGGGCAAGCGCCAGCCGGTAGATCGTCTCCTCCAGCAGTGGCGCAGCGACCACCACGAAAATGAGCTGGTCCACGACCGTCAACTCGTCGAGCTGTTCGCCGAGGATGCTCCGGAACCCCGCCCTCTCAGCGATCGGGAGACTGAAGATCGACAAGAGGTAGGCGCCGAGAAGTCCACCCGCCCACAACAGCAGAAGACCGACGAAGGCTCGACGCGGCGCAGGCCCGACCTCCCAGTCAGGGTCGAGGGCGTAGCGGACCAGCCTTGGTCGGCCGCTCGGAGTGTCGGAGGGGTCGCTCACCCCGGCCCGTCGGGATAGAGATGCTCGAGGGTCCCCGGTTCAACCCGGCAGCTCTCGATGTAGGCGTCGACATCGGCCAACTTCAGGCGGATCACCCTGCCCATACGGAAGGCGGCCAGATCGCCCGAGTCGATGAACCGGTACAGCGTCCGTGGCGTCACACCCAACCGTTCCGCGGCTTCTTTGGTGGACAACCAGACGATGTTCTCGGGGGCGCTGGCGTCCGACACCATGGCGACATCCTACGGTTCATGTGCTTTCAGTCAACCTGATGCAACTTCACCACACTTCGGACAGCGCCGACAGGTCTGACAGCCACTCCTGCATCCCGGTTTCGTCGAACGCAATCACGGCGACCGTCCCGAGCGGGACATCCACAGGAGCCGTACCGCCCTCCAGCGCCCAACGGCGGCCTACCAACTGCAGGTCCAGCACCTCGATCGCGCCGTTTGGGCCGACCAGACTGACCCAACCCTTGGCTCGCACAACGGACTGCGGAGCCCGGTCGAGCCATGCGCTCGCGGCGGCGCGTGGCAGCTTCGGCGGCACAGCCACAATGCGGGTGACTACCTCGGCGACACCACCGTGGTCACCTTCATCGGGCGGAGTTGGTCTCGCTCCCTTCAGCCCAGCGCCCAACAGCAGACCGACGTCCTCATGGGTTGCCCGGAGCACCACCACGGGCCGGCCCGGCGCCACCGCACCGACTGCGGCCACCAGGGCATCCTCAGCGGCGCCATCGACGAGATCCGCTTTGCTGATCACCACGAGGTGAGCGGCTGCGAGTTGGCGGTGCATCACCGGACCGAGTCGGTGATCGGCGAGCTGGCTTCGTCCCTGCTCGGCATCGACCACGGCCACCACCCCATCGAGACAGACCCCGGGTGCACCCTGCACGACCTGCGCCACACTGACCGGGTCGCTGGCCCCACTCAACTCGATGATCACTGCGTCGGGGGCCGGACCCGTGCCGGGAGCGGCAAGATCCCGGAGTGCTGCTGCCAGGTCGCCGGCCAGGGTGCAGCACGAACAACCGTTGGTGAGGGCCACGACGTCATCGGTCACCCCTTCGATGAGCGACGCGTCGAGGCCGAGATCTGCCACGTCGTTGACCACGGCGGAGATCCTCAGCCCGTGGTCACCTGCCAGCAGGCGCCGAAGCAGCGTGGTCTTGCCTGCCCCGAGTACGCCTGTCAGGACGGTCACCGGAACGGCAGCACGTCCTTCGGGGCTCGACCCGCCCTCGGACTGCCGGGCCGCGCTGACCGTGACCACCACTCGTTCCCACTGCTCCACCAGATCAGGCTCCATAGCGGCGATCAACCCTGCTGCGGCTCGCCGCCCAGCACCGTGCCATGCACCCCTACCCGGTGAAGCTCTGCCGGGTCGACCTCGAAAGGGTCGTCGTCGAGCACTGCGAGGTCGGCCAGCTTGCCCACCTCGAGCGATCCCAGTTCGTGGTCCCTGCGCAGCAGGAATGCGGCATCGACAGTGACGGCCCGCAGTGCCCGGTCCACACTGATCCGCTCCCCCGGCGCCTGCACGGTGACCCCGTCGAGACCCAATCGGTTCACAGCCACCCAGGCTGCAGTGAGGGGTTGCATGGGACCGATGACGAGGTTGAAGTCGGAGTGGAGTCCGAAGGTGACGCCCTCGCGGGCAAGCGAACCGAGGCGGGCCGTGGCCTCGGCGCGGTCGGGACCGAAGCCTGCATCGGCGTGCATCTGGGCCCGGTAGTGCACGAAGTAGGCATTGACGCTGGCCAAGCCACCGAGGGCGGCCAGTCGGCGAGCTTGGGCGGTGCTGGAGATGCAGTAGTGCTCGATGGTGAAGCGGTGGTCGAAGCGAGGATGCTCGGCCTGCAGGGCGGCCAGGGTGTCGAGGGTCATGTCGATGGTCCGGTCGCCGTTGGCATGAGAGTGGATCTGTACCCCGGCCTTCCAGAAGGGACGCATTCGTTCGACCATGTCCTCCCAGGGCACCTCCCCGGTGTGACCCGTGTCGGCATCGAGGTATCCGGGTGGGTTCATGATGAGGGTCATCGACGGGTAACTGCCGTCGTTGACGTACTTCACACCGTGGGTGGTGAGACGATCGTCTCCCTGCGCCTTCTTGGCGGCGAGGAACTCGAGCATGTCGTCGCCGTATTTGCGGCGAAGGCGGGGCTCGAAGGGGATCATCGAGATGCGAAGGGGGAAGGTGCCCTCGTCGATGGCGGCTCGATGACCGTCCCATTCGCCTTCGAAGTCTTCGAACCCCCAGCCCAGGTCGGCCGTGGTGGTGACCCCGGCCGCGGCAGCAACGGCCCCCATGCGGTCGATGGCCTCCCGGCCCGAGGTCGGGCCGAACACTGCTGCGGCAACGGGGACGGTGGCTCGTCCCACCGCGGCCGTCTCGACGAACCAGCCGTTGAGTCGCCCGTCGGGGTACCGGCCGAGTCCGTGCCCGGTGCTGTCGTCGTCGACCCCGATGAGGCGCAGCATGGGGCTGTTCACGTACACGATGTGTGGGGCGTAGGAGATCACCCAAAGGGGCACGGTGTCCGACACGGCGTCGAGCATGTCCCGGTCCAGGTGGCCCTGCTGGGTCGCCGGGTCGAACCCCCAGGCGGTGATCGGGAAAGTCGGGTCAACGACTTCCTCGACGAGGCGCCGCAGTTCGGCGACCACGGCCGGCACGTCGGCCAGGCCGGGTCGGACACCATGGGGCGATGGCGAGTCGATGGGACCGATGTAGTTGAGGCCCATGAAGGTGCCCGAGTACCGAAGATGGGTATGGGGGTCCACGAACCCGGGCAGCAGCACCTTGTCGCGATAGCGGTCATCGATGTCGTGCGGCACCCGTCGCAGCCAGGGCTCCATTCGTTCGAGGTCGCCCACCGACACGATGCGGCCGTCGGCTACCGCAATCGCTGTGCCTGTCGGCCGCCCTGGATCCATGGTGTGGATCTGGGCTGCCGTGAACACCCGCATCCGCTCGATGTCGGTCATCTCAGCCCCCCGCTCGCTGGTCCCTGACCGTCAGTCTGACACCTGGCCGAGTGCCCAGGGCCTAGATCTGAGCCAACGCCGCAGCTGCCACTGACAGTGATGGCATGACCACATATTTGAGGTTATTTCAGTTATTTTACTTATATTCCACTCAACCTTAGGCTCCCCTTAGGCACTACCTCCTTAACGTTCGTTCATGTTCGGTGGAACATCGAGGACCGATTCACGTCCGACAGCAGAGACCCAACCAGCCATCACCCCACGCCGAGCCTGGCCAGGACGTCGAGCCCTGACCGGAGGCCTCCTCGTTGCCCTCGCCTGCCTCGGCATGTTCAGCGCCCTCTCGGACCGTCGAGCCACCGAGCCGCAGCTCTATCTCGTGGCCAAGAACGACATAGGTCCCGAAACCCTCGTCTCGCAGGAACACCTGGCTATCGCGTCAATCGACCTACCACCGTCGGTGGCCGAACGGGCCTTTCGACCCGACGAGCAGGACGCCGTGGTCGGTGCGGTTTCTCGCGCCTCGATCGCCGCCGGCGAACTGATCCAGCGCAGCGCCGTCGGTGCCCCTCTCTCGCCTGAACGGCCGTCGACGAGTCGCCAGATCGCCTTCCGCATCGACTCGGCCCGCGCGCTCGACAACCGCCTCCGCCCGGGTGATGGGGTCGACATCGTCGCAACGCGGGGGGCGGGGACTGCGGCGTTCACCGAGCAGATTCTCTCTGGGGTGCGCGTTGTGGCCATCCGCAGTGACACCAACGGTCTGGCAGTGAGCGACCAACTCGTGGTGACTGTGACCCTCGATGGCGCAGACCAGGCAGTGGCCCTCGTTGCAGCATTGGACCAAGGGGACATCACCCTCGAGCGGGCCGGGCCGTGACTCACCATCGCTGGCTGGTGCTGTGCCTCGCTCCTGTGCGATCACCGTGGTCGCAACAGGTCACCGGCTGGGCCACCTCCGGCGTCGTCGCCATGGACCTGGTCAAATGCCTTTCCCCAGAGGAAGTCCGGGCCCGGCTGGCGTCTGGCAGACGCCATTCGGCCATCATCGTGGACGCGACCACGGTCGGTGTCGATCGCGAGCTTCTCGGGCTGGCCGAACAGGCTGATACTGCGACCTTCGTGGTGTCGCCTCCCCGCACTCCGATCGCCTGGAGCGAGTTGGGCGCCCGAGTCGTTCTCCAGCCGGATTTCTCACTCAGCGAACTCATCGACGCACTGCGTACGTCGGCGGCGCCCATCAGCACCAGCCTGCTGGAAGAATCCTCGGGACGGGCAACGGAACCCCCGTCGGGCCACGTGATCGCCGTCATCGGAAGAACTGGTTCGGGAGTCTCGACGACGGCTATCGCCTGCGCCCAGGCGATAGCTCAGCGTCAGCCCCGCGGACGCGTGCTGCTGGCAGACCTGGATCGTCAGGCCGATCTGGCCCTGCTGCACGATGCCCCCGACATCGTCCCCGGACTCCAAGAGCTCGTCGAGCACCACCGCCACGGCAGCCTGTCGGGCCAGCAGGTCCGCAGCATGACCTTCCCGGTACCGACCCGCGGATACGACCTCCTGCTCGGCCTTCGGCAGTCCCGTGACTGGCCGAGCCTGACATCTCGTTCGTTCGATGCAGCCCTCGAGTCCCTCCGCCGGGCCTACCGAGTCGTCGTAGCAGACTGCCACGATGACCTCGAGGGGCACGAACACGGAGGCAGTCTCGATGTAGAGGAACGAAATCTCGTCGCCCGCACCACGACGACGGCAGCCGATCTCGTTCTCGCACTCGGCACCGGTTCACTGGTCGGACTCCGAGGGTTGGTCAACCTGGTCGACCACCTTCTGGAACACGAGATCGAACCCGCTCGGATCCAGCCGGTCATTCGCTCCGATGCTCGCCGCTCCCGTCGTCGGGAGCTCGACCGGGCGCTGACCGACCTCGTCAGCGGACCGGGTTCCGCCAGCATCCCGCCACCCCTCCACCTTCCGGACCGACCAGCGGTCGAAGATGCCCACCACAACGGGACCCCACTTCCCGCCAGCATCGTCCACTGCCTGAGCAGCGTCCTGCACAGCGCACTCCGCCAGCCGACACACGACCACGAGTCCCTTCCGACCCCCGTGTCACCCGGCTCCTTGGGGACGCTGGGCGTCGACCCGCCTACTGCTGAGCCAAGCTGATGACAAGCGCCGGAAATCCGCTCCAGGAACTCGAGGCATCCGTCCAGCGCCAGGCCGCCGCTCTCCCGACCGACACGAAACGAGCGGCAGAGGACATCAAGACCATCATCGCAGCGGAGGTCGCCCGCTGGAACGACGACGTCAAGCGCGGCGACCGTTCGGTTCTGCTGGCCGATCCGGCACGCACAGCGAGCCAGCTCGAACGAAATCTCCTCGGCTACGGACCCCTCGAACCCCTCCTCGCAGACGACGACGTCTGGGAGATCATGGTCAACGCACCCGACGAAATCTTCGCAAAGCGACACACGGGTCCGTCCGGCTACCACCACGAGGTGTTCAACGACGAGGAGCACGTGCGGCGCACCCTCACCCGCATCCTCGACCAGGCCCTGGGCTCCCATCGGGTACTCGACGCGACCACTGGCCTCCAGGATGCGCAGCTGAGTGATGGCTCGCGCCTGCACATCGTCCACAGCGACCTCAGCCGCGGCGGGCATCTGATGTTCAACATCAGAAAGTTCACGGGAGTGGCCTACCGCTCGCTCGACGAACTGGTCAGCTGTGGGACCCTCAGCGCTCACCTCGCCGCGTTCCTCAGCGCAGCCGTCCGGTCGCGGCTGTCCATCCTGATCGCCGGCGCCCCCGGTACAGGCAAGACGACCCTCCTCTCGTGCTGCGCAGCACAACTCGACCCCGCACTCCGAGTCGTGACCGCCGAGGAGGTCTTCGAAGTCGACGTCCCCCTCCCCAACGTGGCAGCCATGCAGACCAGGCCAGCCCGGGCAGAACGCGCAGAGGTGAACCTGCGACGTCTCGTGGCGGGTTTCCTTCGCATGGCGCCCGATGTCGCCATCGTCGGCGAGGTCCGCGACAGCGAAGCCCTCCCCCTCCTGCTTACCCTCTCCAGCGGGGTCACGGGCTACGCGACGATCCACGCCGGATCAGCGCAGCAGGCGCTCTCCCGCCTTCGCTTCATCTGTCAGCTGTCGGACGCAGCCAGCACCATGTCCACCACAGCGCTGGGCCACCTGGTGGCCGATGCGATCGACATCGTCGTTCACCTGACCCGGATCGACGGCCGGGTACGCGTCGGATCGGTCCTCGCCGTCGAGGACTGCGCCGGGGGCGACACCACCACCTTCGCCGTGTCAGAGCTCTTCTGCACTGCAGCGGACGGACCTGATGTCGAATGGTCCGGTGCCCTACCCATACGGGCCGCCCGTAAGAGCGCTGAACGGGGCATCGACCTCCCCGCAGTGCTGGCGGCCTCGAGGAGTTCGCAGGAGGTGCCGTGATCGAGTTGCTGACCATCACGTCCGGAGCCCTTGGAATTCACCTGCTCTGGAGCGCCTTGGCCATGGGACACCCCGGTTTCGGTCACTCGCCCATGCAGGGCGCTCGGCAAACCCAAAGGTCATGGATGGCCCGGACAGGGCTCGCAGCCATGCGAGAACGCGACATCCTCGGAACCTCGGTGGCCGTCGGCTTCGGCGTCGGCCTGGGCGCCTGGATCATCTTCGGCGGTGTGATGATCACCGTCTTCGCTGCATTGGGCGGTTCGTGCGCTCCCGTCCTTGCGAAACGGAGTCGCAGACGTCGTCACCTCTCCGAGGCGCAACACGCCTGGCCGCGCATCATCGACGACATTCGGGTGATGTCGGGAGGAATGGGGAAATCACTCCCCGATGCCCTGTTCTCCGCGGCCGAGCGAGCGCCGGAGGCACTGGCCTCCGGCTTTGTGCGAGCCAGACGGGAGTGGCTTCTCACCACCGATTTCAGCCGAGCATTGCTGGCACTCAAGTCCGACATCGCGCACCCGACCGCCGATCTGGTGTGCGAGACCCTGACCGTGGCGCACGAAGTAGGTGGCGTCGACCTGGATCGACGGTTACGCGACCTTGCGGGCAACCGACTCGACGACGCCCAGGCGCGACAAGACGCCCGAGCCCGTCAAGCGGGTGCCCGCTTCGCTCGCTCCTTCGTCCTCCTGGTACCGATCGGTATGGCACTGGTGGGCCTCAGCATCGGCCGGGGCCGTACCGCC
This sequence comes from Acidimicrobiales bacterium, assembly GCA_038135065.1. Classification (GTDB taxonomy): domain Bacteria; phylum Actinomycetota; class Acidimicrobiia; order Acidimicrobiales; family Poriferisodalaceae; genus JAYPWI01. Next base: position 75,296 of record JAYPWI010000012.1, on the reverse strand, counting down.
TACTCGACTACACCCGCTCAGGTGCTGGTGCTGACCGGACTGGCCATCATCGGAGGCTGCTGGGTGTGGGCCAGCCATCTGATGGCTACTCCTTCCGAACAGCGGGTGTTCGCCGAATGAACCGCTTGGCTGCCCTGAGCACGCTGACCATGTGGGTCGGCTGCGCATTGGCCCTCTCAGATCTCCGCTGGTTCCGGCGCATCACCTTGCTGGATCGGGCTGCCCCCTTCGTCCCGGGCGGGTCCCGTCACGCCACCTCGCAACGGGTGTTCCAGCGCACCTTCCACGAGACCCTCGGGCCGTTCGCCACTCGCGTCGGTCGCGACCTGGCGCGGCTGCTCGGCATGCACGACGAGCCCGACACCCGTCTCCGCCGAAGTGGAACGACGTACGACGCCGTGCAGTTCCGGTCGCGGCAGATCGGAACAGCCGGAGGCGCCCTTGTAGCAGCCACCGCCACGAGCCTGCTGGTCGCTCCCCCGCCGCCATTGGCAGTAGCCCTCGTCGTGTGTGCCCCAGTCGGTGCATTCTTCGCCCACGAACACCGACTCACGCGCCGTTCGGAGCACCACCGCCAGCGTCTCATGCGGGAACTCCCAACGGTCTCCGAGCACCTGGGGATGTTGCTCGGCGCCGGCCTGCCTTTGACCATCGCCCTCGAGCGCACCGCCACCCGAGGCACGGGCGCAATCGCCCGCGACCTGGGGGGCGTGGTGCGCCGGATCCACTCCGGTGTCGCCCCCGGCCATGCGTTGCACGATTGGGCGGCCCTGATGGATCTCCCTGCCCTGAGCCGCCTCGTTGCGATCCTCGACCTCCACCAGGACACGACGGATATCGGAGCCTTGATCAGCGACGAGGCTCGATCGATGCGCCGGGAGAGCCACCGCCAGTTGTTGGCCCGCATCGAGCGGCGCAACGAGCAAGTGTGGATTCCCGTCACCGTGGCCACCCTCGTCCCCGGCCTCACGTTCCTGGCCATCCCCTTCGTCGATGCCCTCGGATCCTTCGCAGACCTGTGATGCGCATCACCAAGTTCCCCCTCTCCTGTTCTGCCCGGCCGACCTGGCCAAGCACCACGGCCCCCGACGCCCAAACGAAGGAGGCGACATGACCGTCGCAACACACCAACATCTGACATCCATGTGGATTCGTCTGGTCCACCAGTTCCCGGCGCGAGATGATCGAGGCGAAGGGGTCATCTCGGCAGCAATCGCCGTGCTCATCGTGGCCGCCCTCGGCGCACTCATGTGGGTGGGCTTCCGAGCGATCTGGCAGACCGCGGAGACGGCGACCAACAACCAGATCTCACAGATCGGCGGATGATCCGGCGCTGGCGTGACGACAGCGGGGCGGGCCTCATCGGGCTCGCGTGGGGGGTCCTCGCGTTCTGGATGTTCCTGCTCCTCGCGGTGCAGTTGGCGATGGTGGTCCACACCCGGACAACGACCACGGGCTTGGGGTACGAGGCAACACGGCAGGCTGCTCTGGGCGGTGGAACGCCACAGGCCATCGCAGCGGCAGACCGCTGGCTCGAAGACCGTGCCGGCGACCTCGTGACTGAACGACGGTGGTCACGCGCTGGCGATTCCGTTGTGTTGGAGGTCGTCATCCGACCACCGACCGTCTTGCCGGCCTCTTTGGTCCGCTGGCCAGCCACGAGCACCCGACGATTCACCGTGCACAGCGAGACAGGGCTGCCATGACCGGTCCGCTCTGCCGGGACTCGCAGGGCTCGGTCGGGTTCGAGGTGCTGCCCTTCCTGACCCTGCTCTTCGTGATCGGACCCCTTGCCCTCCTCCACGGTTGGGCAGTCATCGACGCCAAGTTGGCCGCCAACGCTGCCGCGCGGGAGACAACAAGGGCACTCGTCGAAATGCCGGTCGGCACACCTCCCGATCAGGCACTCCACATCGCGCTCCTACATGGGCGTGCGGCCACGGGCGACCAACACGACATCGCGATCGAGGTCGTGGTGACCCGCCCTGATCCCTCGACGTGCGTCCGGGTCACCGTCACTGCGACCCGGACCCTCGAACTTCCGCCGTTGCCGTTCCTCGACCTTCCTGGGCGGCAGACGGTGCGGTCCACTTACAGCGAGTTGCTCGACCCGTACCGCGACGGTCAACCGCGCCGCAGCGCTTGTCCAGCATGACGAGGAGCGTCGATCTGCCCAGGGACGGAGGATCAGCGTTGCTGCTCGTGCCCTCGGGACTTCTCGTACTGCTTCTGCTCTCTGCACTCGTTCTCGACGGAGCGGTCGCCTACCTGGCTCAGCGAGAGGTGAGCAGCGTTGCCTCCAGCGCGGCGAATGACCTGGCAGCCCTGGCCCTGGACCCCGAGGTACTCCACCGCGACGGGCGTGTCGAACTCGACCCCGTCCGGATGGCGGATGCGATGCCCTACATCCGTCGCGAAATGGAACAGCGCATGTCGGGTGCAGTTCACCCCGACTCACTCCGTATCCAGGCCACCCTGCTGAGCCCCACCGAGGTGCTCCTCGAGGTGACCGCCCGCCCTACACGTGTGGTGCTACCGGCAGCAGATGTCGGACCCTCGATCGTCAAGGCGTCGGCAATCGGGCGCATCGACAGCGGTCAACAGAATTGACCCGACAATCAGACGCACGACCAGCGCTAGTTGTCTTTTCATAGTATTTCGATATATTTCATTCATGATTGGAAGGGCAGACGTCATCACCAAGTCAGCACGGGGCGAGAGCGCTGAAGCACTCCGACGCGAAGCTTCCGTGTTGTTCGATGCGACCCATCCCGGCGTCGTCGAGATCGTGGACGTCGATGATCAGGACGACGCGATGTCGATCAGCCTGCTCCGGGTCGAGGGGACCTGTTTGGCCGACCTGAGCCCTCGCACCGCCCCAGACCTCATCGCAATCGCTCTCGATGTGGCGACAACCATGGTCGAGTTACACCGCCGCGGCATTCGCCACGGCGGGATCAGGTCCGACCATGTGATAGTCGAGGCTGCAGGTCGAACCGTGCTGTGCGGGTTCGGCAGCGCTGCACGGGTCGGCGAGCCTCAGGTACCGACCGAGGTCGACGACGTAGGGGCGCTCGGCCGCATGGTGGTCGCCGAAGTCGAGCGGTCGCTCGATAGCGGGGCGATCGCCGACCACGATCAGTTCGGTTGGGCGATCCAGGCGATCGCCCAACAGGCCGCCACCTCCAGTGAGGACCACCCGAGCACCATGCTCGACATCGCTGAGCGATTCGGCCGCCTGGCCGAAGGCGGGCCAGCTACCGCACACGCCGTTCGCGGACAACGGCTGTGGCGTGCCGATCGGCGCCTTGCCCTGCTCGCCGTCGGCCTGATGACCCTCGTGTTGCTGGCGCTCAGCCGGGGCGACAGGACCCGACCGACGGACATCATCCCCGGGCCACGCACCGTCGCATTGTCAATCGATGCCGAACCACAGACACCAGCGGACGCACCCGATGGGCCTCCGGAAAATCAGCCGCCCGCCGGCCAGGGACAACCCGACCCGACCCTCCTCCGTGCTGCCCCATTGCCCTCCCTGCGGCCCGAACCACAGATCAGGGGTGGCATCATCGCGCTCGGGAACGAGCGCTGGGCCCTCGGCGACCACGACGACCTGATCGTGATCGGGGACTGGCGCTGCACCGGGGAGCGAACTCCGAGCCTCGTCCGGAACCCGGAAGGCGAGGTATTCGTCTTCCCCTCCTGGGCCGATGCCGCCAATCCCCGCGTCACCGTCACCGCCACCACCGTGGTGCCGAATCCGACTGCCGTCGATGTCGTGACCATCGGGGACTGCGACGTCCTGTCAGTCGTGGACGAGTCGGGGCGCGCCGCCATTGTCGCCCCCGATCGGCTGGCGGCATGAGCACCCGAGTCGCCTGGGCGCGAACAGCGCACCTCTGGAAATTGAGCGCAGTGGTAGGTGCACAGGTGTGGCTGTGGACCAACCGTTCGCTGGCGTGGGCACCCGACAACCCTGCCCCACACCAGCATGGGGACCCACTGCAGTCGCTTCCGGTGGGCGCTGCGATGTCACTGTTGTGGTGGGCTGCTGCCGCAGCGACCACCTACCTCATACTGAGCGGGGTGGTGCTGCTCTTCGCCGATGCGCACCTCGCTGGTCGGCTGGCGTGCGCCGCGGCAGCCCTCCCCACCCGGACCCGCGCCATGGTGGGGCCGATCTTGGGGCTTGGCGCCGTCGTCTCCGTGCCACCCATCGCCGATCTACACCTCACGCCGAACGAACCCCTCGAGCAGCCCGAACCGACGGCAACCCTCGAGCTCTTGGATCCCGCGCCCACGGCCACACTGCAGTGGATTCCCTCCTTCGGGGCACGCAGCGGCCCGATGATCGGCGAGACCCCGACCGGTGACCATTCACCCAGGGAGGCCAGGCACTACTGGCTGGTCCGGCCCGGCGACAACTTCTGGGCGATCGCCCGGCAGACCATCGACGACATCGACCCCCGACCAGGTCTCAGCGCCCACTGGCTTGCCCTGATCGAGCTCAACCGTGACCGGCTCCCCGATCCCGGCAACCCTGACCTGATCGTTCCCGGCATGGTGCTACGCCTGCCCGGTCGGTGACCCACCAGGAGGCTCGAGGCGAAGAGCGACCTCGTTGGCCAGCAACCGACCGTCCCTGGTGAGGCGGGCGCGACCATCGGTGTCGATCGCCACGAGATGGCGCACCGCTTCCGGCACGGCATCGGCGGGCACCCCGTCTCGGGTCCGGATGGCCAACTGCAGCCCCTCGATGACCCGTTCGTTCAGATCCAGTTCCTCCGACCCGGCCTCGACGGACGTTCCGTTCGCCATCGCGGCGATGAAACGATCCGGGGTACGAACACTCCAAAACCGGCGACCTGCCACGTGGCTGTGGGCGGCGACCCCCAGGCCCAGGTACTCGCCCTGTCGCCAGTACAGAAGGTTGTGAGCACATTCGGCGCCCGGCACCGACCAGTTGCTGATCTCGTAGTTCGCAAGGCCAGCTCCCGTCAGCAGCTCGTCGGCCACCAGGTACTTATCGGCCTGGACGTCGTCATCGGGGTGTCGAGACGGGTCGTCGGCCAACGGGGTGCCCGGCTCGACGGTGAGGGCATAGGCCGACACATGGTCGGGCCCGAGGGCGACCGCCTCGCGCACCGATGTGCTCCATTCGTCGATGGTCTCACCCACTGCCCCGTAGATGAGGTCGAGGTTGATCCGTTGGATACCTGCCTCACGAACCGCCTCGACTGCGGAACGCACATTGTCGGGATCGTGGTGACGGCCCAGCACCGACAACACCGAGGACACCATTGACTGCACGCCCAGGCTGATCCGGTTGACGCCATGATCTCGGTAACAGGACATCTGCTCGATGCTCACCACATCGGGATTGCACTCCACCGTCACCTCGGCCCCCGACGCCAGCGGGAGCTCGTCGAGGACCCCCATCAGAGAACTGGCCGGGACCAGATTCGGGGTGCCACCGCCGACGAACACCGACGTGACCTCGGGCAACGTCGCCGCAGCCAGGCGGGCCTGAACCCGACACGCCTCGAGATAGGGCTCCATGAGGTGATGGCGATCGGTCCAGGTGGCAAACGCGCAGTAATCGCACCTGGTGGTGCAGAAGGGAACGTGGAGGTAGACGCCGAACGGTCGCATCAGAACAGGGCCGCCTGCAGCGCCACCTCGTCGGGACGGTGTTCGCCCAGGTCGATCGCCCGGCCGAAGAGTGGGGCGGGGTCAACGACGAACACCTCGTCGAAGCCCGGCCGAACCGCAGCAAGCAGTCGACCAACCGCTCCCAGGAAGGTGAGGTCATGGCTGCCCGCGTCAACAGCCGCGGGATACGACAGAATCCCTGACCATATGGCGGCGCTGCGAGCTGGGTTGCTCCACGGGACGACAGTGACCTCGATGCCGCTCGACCTGGCAACCTCGGCGGCACCCTGCGTCGCCTCGTCGAGTTGGCCGGCGAGCACGTCGTCGTCGACCGGCCGGGTGAGACCGCGCAGCTTGCGGGCGACGGTCACCCCCTGGGCCAGACCGGTTCGGCTGGTGACCATGTCCTCGGCCTGGCGCACCACGAAGCCATCCGGCGCCTCACCCACGTAGCGGGCGAGCCATGCGCCCTGTTCGAGGAGGCGTCGATCCTCGGATGTTCCCGCGGCAGTTCCCACCTTCAACGAGCCGTCGCGGAATCCCGCGACATAGAGGCGATGAGGCTGCTCGAGGTAGGCAACCATCCGGCCGTCGATCGCACCGCGGCCTCGGCGATGTGACTGATTCATATTCACCGATGCCGCCGTGTCCGCTCGCTGGCAGGACGCACACCGACGGCCCGCCTTCGGAACTCGCCGGCACATCACCGTCCGCGAGCCATCTCCGTCGCGGTCTACGTAACCGACGCAGCGGCGGCTCGCCCGCTCGGGGACCTCGAAACACAACCGGAGACCGAGGACGGGGATGTCGGTGGGTTCGTCCTCAGACTCTGTCGCCACCCGAAGGTGGGCGGCACCTTGTGCCCACCGCATGCCCAACAGATGGACGCGGCCCTGGGAGGGAACTTCGTGGGGGTGATGTCCAGAACTCAGGCGCCCAAGCGTAGACCCAGGTCAACCAGCCGACCCGTCGTGGTCTCGAGGCTGGTGTCCAAGATGCAGGCGATGGCACGCAGATCGTCCTTGCGGATGGTCAGCATGCGGCCGTTGAAATCCTGACGTTGCATCTGGATCATCGTGAGGTAGCGGGTGAGCATGGTCGACTCGGGCCCCGTCAGGGTCTCGAGCCGGGTGAGATCGAGGGTGATGTTGCCCTCTTCCCGTGCCTGCGCCGCCTCGTACTCGAGCTCGTCATCACTCCGGGGCAGCAGCTGGGCTACCGGCACGTGGTAGAAGGCGGCCAAACGCGACAACCGGGGTACCGAGATGGCCCGCTCACCACGCTCGTAGGCGCCAAGTACCGACGCTTTGAACTCATGATCCGACTCGGCCTCGACGTCCTGGAGGGACATGCGCTTCTGCCGACGAATGGCCCGCAGGCGCTCACCGACCCTCTTGCCGTAGGCCGCATCAGCCTGGGCCTCGTCGGCCGTTTCCATGTTGGACATTCGCATCACCCCCACTCTGTCGCATACGAGTGGATCGCCAGGACCGAGACTCTAGCTCACCCAGAGTGTTCGAATGCCAATTTATTCCGCAACATGGTCAGGACCGTCCCGGCAACGACAGCCGCTGTGTCGGCCCGTAGCACCGAGGAAGCCAGGTTCACTCTGCGCGGACTCAGTGACACTTCGCGCGGCTCCCAACCACCCTCCGGACCAATGTAGACACGGGGGGTGGCCAGCGACGGGGGCACACCATCGCGATGGGCGAGGACCCCACCGTGTGCCTCGAGGGCAACATCGACGGGATCGACGCCTTCGAGGGTCGGCAGGCGGACCTGTCGGCTCTGCATCGCAGCGCTCCTTGCCACAGTGCGTAGTCGCTCGAGTTGGGCCGCTGCCTTGGCTTGGTCCCAACGCACGACGGACCGGGCCGACGACAGCAGATGGATTCGATCGACGCCCAACTCGGTGAGCTTCTGCACCACCCAACCAGGCCTGTCGCCCTTGGTGACCACGAAGCCAACCGTGACCTCTGGAACAGCAACGGGCACTTCGACGATTTCGCCCGTCCGCTCCAACTCCGTCCGACCGGCCAACATCGCAGGGCACCATCGACCTCGACCGTCCGAGATGGTGACCGCATCGCCGGTCTTCACCCGAAGCACCTTCCTGAGGTGGTGCGCGTCGTCCTCGCCGAGTCGAGGGTCCTCGAGCGAATCGACAAAGAAGTGCGGCCCACCGTCGCCATCGGGAGGGTTCGGCAGCTGTCCGACCATCGACCCCGCCCCCAACCGACGCCGCTTATTGGAAGGCTGAGCGGATCTTGCCAAGCAGGCCTTGATCGCTCGGGTCAGCCACCGCCTCGCCACGCCGCTGGGCAACCTCACGGAGCGCTGCCTCGTCTTCTTTCGAGAGCTTGGTCGGAATGTCGACCCGCAGGTGGATGAGCAGATCACCGCGACCCCGCCCCCGACCCTCGAGCCGAGGCACACCTCGGCCTCGCAGGCGGACCACCTCGCCGGGTTGGGTACCAGGAGGAATGGCTAGTTCCTCGGGACCGTCCAGGGTCTCGAACTCGATACGGGCGCCCAGGGCAGCCTGCAGCATGGTGACGGCTTGCTCGGCGATGAGGTGGTCCCCCTCGCGCACGAAGGTGTCCGAAGGGGCCACCCGCACAGCGACATAGAGATCGCCGGCAACACCACCGCGCACCCCAGCAGCGCCTCGCCCGTTGAGACGAAGGGTCGACCCGGCATCGACGCCTGCAGGCACTCGGACCTCGTAGTTCGCCATATCGATGACTCGGCCGTCACCCCGACATTCGCCACAAGGCTCGGGAATCTCTTCGCCCATACCTCGGCAGGTCGGGCATGCAGCGGAGGTGACCATCTGGCCCAGCAGACTCTGCCGCACCTGACGAACCTGACCCATTCCCTGACAGGTCCCACAGGTTCGAACGGTGGATCCCGGTGCAGCCCCTGACCCGTCACATCCCTCACAGACCAGAGCAGTGCGGACCTCGACTCGCCGGTCAGCGCCGAACACGGCCTCCTCGAACGACAGATCGAGGATCGCCTCGATGTCCTCACCCCGAGGCGGTCCGGACGGCCCCCTCGACCGACCCCCACCAAACGGATTGCCGCCGAAAAAACTTTCGAAGATGTCCGAGAGATCGAAGTTGAAGGCATCACCACCGTGACCACCCTTGAGGCCGTCAGGACCGAACCGGTCGTATCGAGCGCGCGCGTCGGCATCGGACAGCACGGCGTAGGCCTCGCTCACCTCCTTGAACTTCGCCTCGGCCCCCGGGTCGTCGGGGTTGGCATCGGGGTGGTACTGCCGGGCGAGACGCCGGTACGCCTTCTTGAGCTCGTCGTTGGAGACGTCCTTCTCAACACCGAGCAGTTCGTAGTAGTCGCTAGCCATCGTCAGTGGGTCAGTCCTCGTGGGTCAGTCCCAACGACTCCCCCAAACGACTGCTGACGACCTGCACCGCAGCAAGGGCCCGGGGGTAATCCATTCGGGTTGGTCCCAACAGCCCGATGGTACCGACCTGCTCACCATCTACCGCATACGGCGCCACAACCACCGAGCATTCCGAGAGCGACTCCAGCCCGGTCTCGGTACCAATGGCAACGCTGATGCCCCGCTGGACGAGCCCACCAAGCAGGCTCACCACCATCAGCTGCTCTTCGAGAAGAGCAAGGACAGACGACACCGTTTCGATGGCCTCGAACTGCCCGGCCACCTTCGCCGCTCCCCCGACGTAGACGTCTCCACCTCCGACATCGGCTGGTTCAACCGATGCCAGACCAGCGGCGACGAGTCTGTCGACGACATCGTCGCCAGTCGACGGAACCGCCAGGCCGTCAGTGAGGGACCTACCGACTAGCGCATCATTGACCGCAGCGGATGCCCTCGCCACGGCGTCCCCGTCAGCGTCGGTTGGCAGGGTGAACATGGAGCGCTCGACCGACCCGCTCGATGTGATCACCACGACCAGGGCGCGACCATCGCCGAGATCGACGATCTGGGCAGAACGGATCTTGGCCGGGTCGTGGGAGGGACCCACCACCACGGCCGCATAGGTCGTGAGTTGGGACAGCAGTCGACTGGTGTCGACCAAACGGCGCTCGAGTTGGCCCTGCGCGTGCTCGAAAAAGGCGCGGACCAACCTGGTCTCCGTGACGTCGAGGCGGCCCGGCCCGAGCGAATCCACGAAGTAGCGGTAGCCCGCCTCGGTCGGTACCCGACCTGCCGACGTGTGGGGCTGCATCAGGAACCCGTCGTGTTCGAGGGCGGCCATGTCGTTGCGAATCGTGGCTGCCGAGACATCGAGATCGGCCAACTCGGAGACCGCTCGAGACCCGACGGGCAGGGCGGTGTCGATGAAACTCTCCACCACCGCACGCAACACCGTTGCCTTGCGCTCGTCCATCACGCCTCCAAGACCCGATACTACGACCCGAACAGCGCGTTAGGCCTCCCACAGCCGCTGACACGGTTCGCCGCGGGCTTCGCGCCTAGCCTGCGAGCGATGGCGGGGTCGAACACACAGTTGTCCGCAGTACTCGACGAGGTCGAGCGCGCCGTCCTGGGGAAACGCGATGTTCTCGAATCACTCCTGGTCGCCCTCGTCGCGGGCGGCCATGTCCTCATCGAAGACGTACCCGGGGTGGCAAAGACCTTGATGGCCCGCAGCCTGGCTGCGGCGACCGACCTCCACTTCGGCCGCGTGCAGTTCACCCCGGACCTGGTTCCCTCGGACATCACCGGCTCTGCACTTCCCTCGCCCGAGGACAACCGGCTTGTCTTCGAGCCCGGACCCGTCTTCGCGAACCTGGTGCTCGGTGACGAGATCAACCGAGCCCCACCCAAGACGCAGGCCGCACTTCTCGAGGCCATGGAGGAGTCTCAAGTCACCGTGGACGGGACGACCCACCCGTTGCCGGCTCCGTTCATGGTGATCGCCACTCAGAACCCGATCGAGTCGGACGGGACCTATCCCCTGCCACATGCCCAGCTCGACCGCTTCATGTTCAAGCTGGCAGTCGGCCCGCTGTCCGATGCCGACGAACTCGCAGTCCTGCGGCAGCGGATCGACCGAGGGACCGAGCGCATCGACCTCCGGGTCGTCTTGAGCGGTCACGCGGTCGAGTCGGCACGCGCTGCGGCCGAACGCGTCCGGGTCGACGACGATCTCCTGCGCTACGCAACTGCCCTTGCGGGAGCCACTCGCTCCGATCCCGACGTGGAGGTCGGGGTGAGCACCCGCGGCGTCGTGGCCCTCCTTCGAGCAGCCAGGGCCCGTGCTGTGGTGCGCAACCGAGACTTTGCCCTTCCCGACGACGTGAAGTCACTCGCCCCAGCAGTGTTCGGACATCGCCTCGTCCTCAGCACGGAGGCTTGGGTGCGCGGCATCTCCTCGCAGCAGGTCGTCGAGCGTTGCCTCGAGACGGTCCCGGTACCCGCCGCTCTCACCGAAGACGACCATGCCGCTCTCAGGCGGGACTGACCCGACGATTCGTCGGTTCACCACCTACCGGGGCCTCGCCCTGGCCCTCCTGTCGTCCGCCGGGTGCATGGTGGCTGTTCTCACCGGGCAGCCAGTCGCGGCCGTGTTCGGTGCGACCATGCTCGCCTGGCCGATCAGCGGAGTACTGCTGCACCGCTGGCCAGCCCCCAACGTTGATGCTCGACTGGCTCGGGACCGGGTGGTCGAAGGCGACACCGTCGACCTGCTGGTCACCGTCGACACCGACGTCGACATTCCATGGTTGGCCGTGGAGGTGGAGTGCCCGGACGACCTACCCGTGCTCGGAGGCATCAGGACCCAGGTTCTCAGCCTGCCGGCACGGCGCCGCACCATGCTGCGTTTCGAGCTCGATGCAGGAACCTGGGGACTCACCGGCCCCAAGCGCCTCCGCCTGACCGCCCGTGACCGACTCGGTCTCTTCGCCAGTCGCTCGGTGGTCACCCTCGACCTCCCCCTCAGGGTGCATCCTTCCGACCAACGGCTCGACGCCATGGTTCACTCGACCAGAACGCGGGCCCGAGTCGGCCACCACCTCGCCCGCCAGCGTGGCGAGGGGTGCGAATACGCCGACCTCCGCCCTGCCGGGCCCGGGGACCGGTTGCGCTCGGTCAACTGGCGGGTGTCGCTCCGACGAGGTGAGTACTGGGTCAGCGACCGCCACCCCGACCAGGCAAGCGATGTCGTACTGCTCGTCGACAGCAGCCAGGCCCTGGGCCGGGGAACCCATTCGACCATCCATGCGGCGGTTCGGGCCGCTATCGCGCTGACCGAGGGCCACCTGTCCACCCACGACCGCGTCGGGGTGCTCGACGTCGGGAGGCAAGTCCGCTGGTTCACCCCCCGCATGGGGCGGCTACAGCGTCGACGCCTGATCGACGCCCTGCTCGACGTCACCCCAGAACCCGGCCTGGCTGCCCGGTCGATCGGCGACCTTCCGCTGTCCAGTCTCGGCTCCGGGGTCACCATCGTCGCCCTTACTCCACTGCTCGACCCGCGACCGGCCGAACTGCTGCTCGAGCTGCGCAGCGCCGGCTACGACGTCGTAGTCGTCTGGTGCAAGCCTGACACCTCCTCTATTCGTCAACCGACGAGCCGCGAAGCAGCATTGGCCCGACGCCTGTGGACCTTCGAACAAGAGATGTGGCAAGCACGGTTGGTCTCGACGGGGATTCCCCTGGGCACCTGGGACGGTGACGGCAGCCTGGACGAGGTCCTCGCCCTCTTGGACCTCAGGCGACGGATCGGGGTTGGGCGATGAACTGGTCTCGGACGGCCGTCCTCGGCGGCATCGTTGCCGTGGTGTTCTCGGCGCTCGGAGTGGCCACCACGATCGCCGATCCTGAGGTCGGCGGCCTGGTCGCGCTCGGCGTGGGCCTCATCGTCGCTGGAGCCTTCTCTCTCGGATCCGAAGCCCTCCTCGGAGTGGCAGCTGCGGTGGCCGGCGTCGGTTGGGGCTTCGGCGGCCTGGCCGGGATCACCGAGTCGGGCTGGGGAGCAGGGGCCGTAGTGGTCGCTCTGGCCGGCCTCCACCTGGGGTTCGACACGCGACGACCCGCTCGGCTGGCGGTAGGCACGCTGCGGTCGATGCTCGCCGGCAACCTGGTCGTAGGCTGTGCCCTCGGCGCGGCAGTCGTGAGCGCCGCGACCATCACTTCGGCCGGTCGCCTGTGGGTGGTGGGCGCACTGCTGGGGTCGACGGTTCCCCTCTTCCTCCTCGCCACAGCGGGACGAGGATCGCCGATCAGCGATGTGCGACTGCGCATCGCCCTTGCTGGCTCGGTGGGCGCGTTGGTGGCCGTCGTCGTGGTGACCGGCTCGGTTGCCATGGCAGTCCACGGATTCGACGACCGGGCACGAGGGGAGCAACCAGTCGCCGAGGCAGAAACCGAACCGACACCCACTGCGCTCAACCCGTTCCCCGGTGACGCCCTCGACGACACCGATGACCCCCCGCCCACCGGCGAGTGGCTGGCCGCTCTGGGCATCCTGTTCCTTGGATTGGCCGTTGTCGCCCTCCTCGCGACGAACCTGCTCCGCGACCAACCGATCGAATTCAAACCAGCGGAAGCAACACCAGGTGACGGAGGCGGCACCATCACCGACCTGACGGTGGCCGACCCTGAACTCGACGCATGGGCCGAGCAGGCAGCCGGGTTGATGGAGCAGGCCTTGGTCCCCCTCGAGCAGGTAGATGATCCGGGCCAGGCCGTCCGGCTCGCCTATTCACTCGTAGAGAGCGGATTCGGCGCGCTGGGCGCACAGCGACGCGATGCAGAGTCAGAGTCGGAGTACCTCAACCGACTGCTGCCTCAGCTAGGGGTCTCTGGATCCTCGATGAGCCAGTTGACCACCCTCTTCGAGTTGGCACGATTCAGTTCCCACCCGATCGACGACACCATGCGATCCGAGGCCATCAACGCCCTCGACGCAGTCCGGGCCGAACTGCTGCGTACGGGCGACATCGTGGAGCGACCCTCGTGAGCTTGTGGCTGATCATTGCCGTCGTGTCCTCCCTGGTCGTCGCTGGCTTCGGCCTGCACCGACTGGCCGACGGGCTGCGCGCCTTCCCCACCGACACCACGCCGACAGGCCCGGTCATCCAGCGCCCGCCCCCCGATCGCGACGTGCCTCCCCCACCCAGCCTGGCCATGACCGAACAACTCATAGCCGACGCTGCGATGAGTCGTAATCTCACAACCCACAGGTTGTGGCCGCTCATCGCCCAACTGGCCAGGGCCCAGCGCGTGCAAGATCACAGGATCCGACCACCCGACACCGATACGCTCGCCTGGCTTCGCGACGCCCTCGACGCGCTGGAGGGCAGGGCACCGTCTTCGCCGTCACGGCGATCGACTCGGGGGCGGCGCCCATGACCGGCCCTGACCTCGACGCTCCGCTCTCGTTCGAAGAGTTCCGGGACGCTCACGAGGGTCGCCTGGTGCAGGCTCTCGCCCTTGCCTTGAGTAGCAGCAGTCTGGGCCAGGCGGCTGCCAACGAAGCGTGGACAGAGGCCGCCAGTCGGTGGCCCGACGTTGGCAGCGGTCGAGATCCGGCCGGCTGGGTGTACCGGACCGGTCTTCGGTGGGCCACCAGCGGCAGCCGAGGACGGCGCCTCCGCCGGGCGACCCCCGCTGCAGGACCGACATCCGACCTCCGGCAAGCGCTTCGAGCCATGTCCCCGATCGTGCGGGGCACCCTCGTCGCCCATCTGGTGCTCGGCTACGAGCCCCTCGAGACGGCAGACGCCCTCGGCGTCTCTCGGGGCACCATCGAGAGCCGTCTGAACGACGCCACGACGTCGCTGTCGACCCATCTGGATCGAGACGTCACCCTCGCCGAGTTGGCAGAGACCCTGCCGACCTTCGTCGAACTCAGCGACGTGCGGGGCACCATCGGGGAGGGTGACGGAGCTGGCCGGTTGGGACGGCGACCAGGCCTGCGCTGGATCGTCGTCCTCGCCGCAATAGTGCTGGGCGTCGGCGGCCTGG
>JAYPWI010000012.1:14475-60576 GCA_038135065.1 Acidimicrobiales bacterium | reverse complement strand
GGCCTGGTGGCCTGGTGGCGATCAGCAGGCACGGCGACCGGTGACGCTGACCCGGCGTCCGCGGCGGCCGTGGAACCGACGATTACCGAGCCCTCGCACACCCGACTGCCAGCCGAGATCGTAGGCGAACCGCTCTGGATGGAGATGTGGTCGGACGGTCAGGCGCTCTACACCTGGGCAGCCGATCGGCGTCTGGCCACAACGGACGACCTCGTGTCGTGGCGCTACCTCCCATGGACCCCCGACGACATCGACGGAAGAAGCACCTACGACCTTCCGTCGGCTGCCGTGTCGGGCAGCAACGCAGTGGCTGCGTCGACCCTGTACGACAGTGATCCCGAGATGTGCGGACAGACGGTGGGTTTAGACGTCGGCCTCCTCGTCGACGATGTGTCCCGAACCTTCGACCTGTCCACCTCGCTGAGCGCCGCGCCCGTCGCCGACGAGACGTTGATCTCGTCCGCTGCCATGGATGGTTCCGTGGCACTCGTAGCCGTGAGCCGCCAAGCGGGCGTTCGCGTTGGCTGTGCGCTGATCAGAGCTGGCCTGATCGACGACACCGCCCAGCCGCAGTGGTGGCTGGACGAGTCGGAGCCGGCCACGGTGACCTTCATCAATTCCAAGGGCGAGACCTCGACGGCGACCCTGGCAATGCTGGGCCTCGACGTCGACCAGCTTGCTGGCCGTGGGTCGGGGACCGACGTCTTCAGGATGACCGGCGACAGCTCACCGGAACTCGTCTTCTCAGGGTCGGGCACCGCACACGTGGCCCATGGGCTCGGCGGCTGGTGGCTACTCCATGATGCCCCGGCGACCTCACCGGAGGTGTACCGCAGCACCGACGGCGGCCGCACCTGGGAACCCGTTCGGGTACCGAAGGGAACCGGCGCCGTGATCCTGGACCGAGGAGGTCGCTTTGCAACCGCGTATGGCAGCGAGGGTGTCTCGGTGTCGACCGACCTCGGAGCGTCGTGGTGGCAGATCGACCTCGCGGGCAACGAGGGGCAGACCCTGCATGCCATGGCGGCAATCGGCGAGGCCGCCATCCTCGTCTTCGTCGACGAGGTGGGCCGGTGGTCCGTCAACGTCGGCTGGCCGGGCAGTCCGTGGTCGACCCTCAGCGCCGCAGAGATGACCGGTGATCCCGCCGCTGAGGCGGCCGATATCGGCTATGTCGTTCCCCTCGTATGGGACGAGGGATTTCTCCTCATCGTCGGCATGGGACGGGGCCCTGACCGCTTCGACGAAGTACGGGCAGTCGGCATCGATCCTCGCCGCTGGCGGGGCTAGCGGTCAGCGCCCGGGTACCTCGACCCGTTCCGGCGACTCGTCCTGTTCCGGCGTCTCGGCATCATCCCGAGAGGGTGGACGGGTTCTGTCGTCGAGCCCGTCATCCTCCCTGATGGGCGCTGTGGTCGAGTCCAGCGTCCGGTCTGCTGGGTCTCCATCGTCCCCGTCTGCCCCATCGTCCCCGTCTGCCCGATCGTCGGCGATGTTCCGCTCGACTCGCGTCGCATCATCGGGTGACTCATCACGGCGGACGTCATCGGTGCCGTCTCGGCTAGGCGTCGGTGCCGTGGTCTCCGGTGCTGATGTCGGTCGGGTCACCGAATCAGACTCACCTTCCTGCGGATCAGCCTCCTGCTGACCCTCGTTGTCGGGAACCACGGCCTGGCCGGGAGATTGCTGGGAGGGAGCTATCGGGTCGTCGTCGACCCACGGCAGGAGATTGGCCACCGGCTCGATGACCACCCGGCGCACGGGGGGGCTGACCGCACCGAGCGACGCCACCAGGGCCAGGAGCCCTGCGACCACCATGGCCACCTGCACCAACCTCGGGCGCCCTAGGGAACGCGAAGGCGGTACCGCAATCCGGTCGACGACGGCCGCCCACGGGGGCGGCGTCACCTCCGATGATGTCAGCACTCGCAGTTGTTCATCGACTTCGGCTACGTCACTCGGGACGTCGTGGGGGGTCACTGAGACATCTCCTCTTGCGCGAAGTGGCGGCGGAGTTGCTGCAACGCTCGCCACTGGAGGGTGTTCACCGCGCCCGAACTGATGCCCAAAGCGGCGGCGACTTCTTCGTTGGACAGACCGGCGAAGTACTTGAGTTCGATCACCCGCCGATGGCGACGGTGAAGCTTGCCGAGCACTCCTTCGATGTGAAGGCGCTGAAGTCGTTCGACCACTGGGTCGTCGACCATCGCCTCGTGCTCGGGGGCCAACGCCGTCGTTGGGCGTCGGGACCGCCGCCCGTGCGCAGCTGCGACCACAAGGCGGGCAATCCCGAACAACCAACCGCGGAAGGGCACGCCGTCACCCCGGAATTTTCCGATACTGCTCCAGGCTCGAGCGAAGACGTCGGCGGTGACATCCTCGGCCAGCGAGCGGTGCACGCTCGCCAGGCTGTAGCGGTGGACCGCTGTGGCGTGCCGCTCGTACAGCGAAGCGAAGGCAGCGGTATCACCCTGCTGGGCCCGCCGAACGAGGGAGGCGTCGTCGGGCGAGGCATCGATGTGGTTGCCAGTCAGAACGGCGGGCTCACGGCGCACACCCTTCTAGTCGCCCCCTCGCGCCGAAAGTGCACGGTCCTTTCGACATTTTTCGACTGCATCGGCACGCCACGACCCAAATATTACGAACACATGACGAATGCACACTCACCGTGCACATCCCAGGCGCAGAGCGACATGGCGACCGCACAGAGTGAACAGGAGCACCCATGCACCACCGCCCGACCCTCGGACTTGCCCACCCGCTCGTGGTTGGAGTCCTCGTCCTCCTCACCATCTTGATCAGTGCCGGCGCGGCCGGTGCAGCCGAACGGCCGGAACGGCCGCCATGGCCCATGGCTGCGGACATCATCGCCCCCGGTGTCACCGTCGAGCTGTCAGGTGACGGTGTCACCGACGTCTGGTTCCACGAGACGCGGCCCCTGGCCGAGGACCCGCGGGACACCCTCGACGTGCTTCGCCGCTGTCGCGCTGCCGGGTACTCGGTGGACGAATGCCGACGAGCCATCCACGACGACGACGACCACGACCTCGCCACCCGCTGCCGGGCCGCCGGACTCACCCCCACCGAATGCCGACGAGCCATCCACGACGACGACCACGACCTCGCCACCCGCTGCCGGGCCGCCGGACTCACCCCCACCGAATGCCGACGAGCCATCCACGACGACGACCTCGCCGAGGATGCTGTCAGGTCCGGCCCGGTGACAACCGTGCCAGCAGACATCATCGAGCCCGGCACACCGCGACCGGTCGAGGTTCGGCCGGTTCCCACAGATCCCTCCACCACAGAGGTGGGCGCAATCGGTAAAGCAGGCGACCTGATGGTCGACTGACTCCGATACGCCCGCCCCCACCCAACCCGGCGGTCACCGGCCTACAGAGGAGCCGGTGGCCGCCGGCACGGGTTCGGGCGGGCCTAGTCGTCGAGCCGCAGCGCGCTGACGAAGGCTTCGTTGGGCACCTCGACCCGACCGATGGCCTTCATCTTCTTCTTGCCCTTTTTCTGCTGCTCGAGGAGCTTGCGCTTCCGGGTGATGTCGCCGCCGTAACACTTGGCCAGGACGTCCTTGCGCTTGGCCCGCACCGTTTCGCGGGCGATGATCCGACCACCCACTGCGGCCTGGATCGGCACGTCGAACATCTGCCGGGGAATCAGCTCTCGGAGCTTCTCGGCCATACGTCTGCCGTAGTCGTACGCCCGGTCCCGATGAACGATGGTCGAAAAGGCGTCGACCGGTTCACCGTTGAGCAGGATGTCGACCTTGACCAGCTTCTCTGGGCGATAGCCAGCTGGCTCGTAGTCCAGGCTGGCATAACCCTGCGTCCGACTCTTCAGCTGGTCGAAGAAATCGGTAACCACTTCAGCGAGTGGGATCTCGTAGTGGATCTCGACCCGTTCGGGCGAGAGGTACTCCATCTTGGTCATGCTGCCCCGACGGCCCTGGCACAACTCCATGATGGCCCCGGTGTACGCGGTGGGGGTGAGGATGCCAATCCGCAGCATGGGCTCCTCGATCGCGGAGATGGTGCCCGGATCGGGCAACTCCGACGGATTGTGCACCTCCAGGACCTCACCGCTGTCCGTCGCGACCTGGAACGAGACTGATGGTGCTGTGGCGATCAGCGAGAGGTCGAATTCACGTTCGAGCCGCTCTCGGACGATCTCCATGTGCAATAGCCCCAGAAACCCGCAACGAAAGCCGAACCCCAGCGCGCCAGAGGTCTCCGGTTCGAAGGTGATCGACGCGTCGTTGAGCTTGAGTTTGTCCAACGCCTCTCGTAGATCGGGATACTCGTCTCCCTCGACGGGGTACAGGCCACAGAACACCATGGGCTTGGGGTCCTGGTAGCCGCTCAGGGGAGCATCTGCCGCCTTGCTCAACAAGGTGACCGTCTCGCCCGACTTGGCCTGCCCGACATCCTTGATGCCGGCAATCAAGTAGCCGACCTCACCGGGACCCAGCGAAGCGACGGCCGTTGGGGCGGGTGTCCGAATACCGATCTCCTCGGCTTCGTAATTGCCCCCGGCCTGCATGAAGCGCACTTTGTCGTGGGCATTGATCCGGCCGTTGACGACTCGCAGCGACGACACAACGCCCCGGTACTGGTCGAAGTGGGAGTCGAAGATGAGCGCCTGCAGGGGAGCCTCGGGATCGCCGACCGGGGCGGGGATACGAGTGACCACGGCATCGAGGAGTTCGGGCACCCCTTCCCCGGTCTTGGCCGAGATTCGCAACACGTCCTCGGCGGCAATGCCGAGGACGTTCTCGATCTCGGATGCGTACAGGTCCGGATCGGCCGCCGGCAGGTCGATCTTGTTCAGCACGGCCACGATCTCCAGGTCGTGCTCCAAGGCCAGGTAGCAGTTGGCCAGGGTCTGGGCCTCGATGCCCTGCGCGGCATCGACCAACAGCACCACCCCCTCGCACGCAGCGAGGGACCGGCTCACCTCGTAGCCGAAGTCGACGTGCCCTGGGGTATCGATCAGGTGCAGGGTGTGCCCCTTCCATCCGACCCGAACGTTCTGCGCTTTGATGGTGATCCCACGCTCTCGCTCGAGGTCCATCGAGTCGAGATACTGGGCACGCATCGCTCGCGCGTCGACGGCGCCCGTGGCTTCCAGAATCCGGTCGGAGAGGGTCGATTTCCCGTGATCGATGTGGGCGATGATCGAGAAGTTGCGGATGAGGGACAGGTCCATGTCAGCCCGTAACGGTACTGCTTCGGATCGCTGCGCCCTCCTCTTCGACGGCGTTGTTGCGCAGCCTCGCCCCTCGACCCCGGCGCCAACAACCACCTGTCACCTTGTCGTTGGGCCGTGACGAGTTGCTAACCTCAAGTGTTCCCGCGTCGCCCCCTCCTGCAGCGACCCTCGAGAGTTGAGATTTCCATGGCCAACATCAAGAGCCAGATCAAGCGCAACCGCCAGACCATCGTCCGTCGCGAGCGAAACAAGGCCGTTCGGTCCGAGCTCAAGACCCGCGAGAAGGCAGCGGTAGCTGCAGCCGCAGCCGGAGAAGATGCTGAAGAACTCGTGCGCACGGCTCAGAAGCGCCTCGACATGGCCGCCCAGAAGGGCGTGATCCACAAGAACGAGGCCGCTCGGCGCAAGTCCCGCCTTACTGCCCGGGTTGGTCGGGCTGGCACCGCCAGCTGATCACGGCAAGCGAGCCAAGCGAGCGACGAGCACTTCGAGCACGGCGTCCCCGTCGAGCCCGCTTCCCCCGCGAAGGTCGAGATCCGCGCCAACCAGCAGGTCGAACGCCCGCGCCACACCATCCGTGCCGAGTCGCTGCTGCTGCACCATCGCCTTTCGCGCCGGGAAGGTGGATCCCTTCATCCCCAGCACGGCGGCCGCTTCCTTCTCACCGCGCACCCCAGTGCCGTCCAAGCGCAGCATGCGCTCGTAGTGTCCGTGAAGCGACGCCATGATCTGCAACGGATGACGCCCACCGGCATCCAGCATTCGCTCCAGCGCCCGAAGCGCTCCTTCGATCGACCCCTCGTCGATTGCATCGGTCAGTTCCCACGGGGGAACAGCACCCTGGCCGCCCAGAAACGGGATCACGTCTGCGGCTGACAGCCGAGATCCCGGGCCGAAGGCAGCGGCAAGCGCCGACAGGACACCTCGGAGGCGGCTGAGATCTTCGCCGAGGTGGTCGAGGATGGCCTTCCGAGCTCCAGCGTCGAGGTCGACGGGACCCCCTGCCACCTGCTCACCCAACCAGTCCTGACGGCCGCGCTGGCCCGACGGTACGCCCACCGCGGTCCGTTCACCTCCTCCTTCGGCAACCGCATCGGTGAGTGACTTCGGAATTCGTCCTCCACCCCATTCCAGGACCAGGTCCGTCGTCGGTAACGGATCGGCCAGATACGCCACCAGTGGCCGGAGGGCCTCTGCGTTGAATCGGTTCAGTCCACGGGCGACGACCACCCGGCGCTCGGTGAGGAAGGGTGGGGTCTGTGCAGCGTCGACTACCTCGTCGACCAGGTAGTCCTCCCCACTGAGTTCGTGCAGCATCAAACCTCGCTCGCCGTCGCCGATCAGTCGGTCGATGCAGGCCGCCACCGCGTCCAACACCAGCGCTACGTCGGCGCCGGTCACCAAATGCACGGTCGAGTTGGACACCTGGCGAATCTACCGCCCTTGGGCGACCCCACGAACGGTCCCCGGTCATCCGAGGACGGGTGGTGCCCGCACATCGGCCTCGACGTTCAAGCGGCCTCCGATCGGCTCGATGACCAGAGCGCCGACACGCACTCGACCAGTCACCACATGCGACGGCACACCGACCAGGGGAGCAGGGGCCTTGACGGCTCCGACCTCCACCCTTGACGCAATTGCCCGAACAGCCTCGGACGTCTGTCTGCTCGAGCTCCGAGCGATCACCAGATCAACTCGGCGCACAGCTGCACGCCGTACCCACCCCACCGCAGAAGCCGGATCGGGACGGTCGACGACCAGCACGACGATGTCACCTTGGTGTGACAACCAGAGGTGGTCAGAGCTCGCGACCCCCGCATCCCTCCAGCAGACGAGCGACACCAGGAGACCGCACAGGACAAGTCGCATCACCGGTGGTGCACGCGTGGTCGACCACACCGCGCCGATGACGGCAATGACAGCCAGGGGAAGCTCGCCGGCCTCGAGCTCAGGCAGACCGAGCGACCCCACCACCCGGGCCACCCCGGCGACCCACCCGACCAGCATCCGCGCGGGAAGCAACAGCCACGCCCCTGCTGCGCTGCCCGCCAACCCGCCTGTGATACCGCCGAGCAGGCCCCACACCATCACCAGGCCGGCGACGGGCCCGACCAGGACATTCGCCGGGACCGAAGCCAGGGGCAACCCACCGAAGGTGACCAGTTGCACGGGCAACACCCCGCATTGGGCGGCCACCGTCATACCCAGAACCTCGCGACACCACTGTGGCCCGACAAGTCGATCGACGACCTGGCGTCCGAACAGCACGATGCCCAACGACGCACCGACGGACAACTGAAACCCCACCGAGCGCGCCAGCAGGGGATCGGCCGCGACCAACAGCCCGACGGCGACGGCAAGGAGCCGAAGACGCGAGGCCCCTCCGCCCAGCAACATCGACACAACGCCCACCACGGCGAGCACCCCGGCCCTCAGCACCGATGGCTCTGCCCGGGTGAGCACGACGAACTGACCCACCACAACGGCCACCACGACGGCCCCCGCTGGCGGTGGCAGGCTGCGTACCAACGGGGCGAACAGGGCCAGGACAACAGCGATATTGCTGCCTGACACGGCCATGAGATGGGTGAGCCCCGTCGCCCTGAAATCATCTACCACCTCGGGGAGCTGACCGCGATCGTCGCCGTATACGAAGCCCGTGATCAGGACACGATCCCTTCGTGGCAGTTCAGCGGCCCCCGTTGCCAGCAGATCGCGGATCCCGTTCGCCACCCGATGGAACCAGCGACCGTGATCGAGTCGCCGAGCCGACACCACCTCGCCTCGACCGGCCACTCCCCTCGGCCACAGCCACCGTCGGGCCTGCATGCTCGCTCCTTCAACCGTCACGGCCATCCACCACCGCTCCCCGTAGCGAGCGTCTTCCAGCGCCCACGCCGGCTGCCCGCGTGCCGAGACCTCCCAACGGACGCCGCCTACGTCGATATCCAGTCGCAGCGCCCCGAGGTGCCACTCGGGATCGGCGACCACACGGACCGGTCCGTCGACGACGCCACCCGTCTGCTCGGCCAGGTTGCTCGTCGCCCGATGCCCCAGCAGGGACCCCATTGCGGCCACCGCTGCGACGAACATGACCGGGCGACGGACCAGCAGGGTGACGCACACCACGGCGGCACCCACCGGGACTGAGGTAACGGGCTCCAGCCAAGCACCCAGCCACAAGGCTGCCGTGGCGGCGACCATCCACCCATCCGAGGGCGACCGCACTCGCATCGGCGCCCAGCGGTCCGGCGCACGGGGTTCAGACACGGGCCTGGGGCCGCAGTCGCTCGAGGGTGGCTGGTCCGATCCCGGGCACCCGGTCGAGATCATCCACGCCGACGTATGGCCCATGCTCTTGACGATCGGAGATGATGGCTGCTGCGAGGCCGGGGCCGATCCCGGGAAGCTGCTGCAGTTCGGCCAACCCGGCCTGGTTCACATCGACCAGGTCGCTCCCCGTTGGCGCAGACGGCAGCGTCGGGCCCACCAGGGGTTGACCGGCCAGGGGCACCTCGACCCGATCTCCGTCAACCACCAGCGCAGCAAGATTCAACCGGTCCAGATCAGCCCCCGCAGTGGGGCCTCCCGCCGCTTCGACGACCTCGGCCACCCGGGAAGGGGCGACCACCCGGTACAGGCCGGGTTGCACGACGGCGCCTGCAACGTGGACATGGAGAGTGGCCGCCGTTGTCGTAGGCAGCACGGGGAGCGACGGTGTCGCCCCGACGCTCGGAAGATCGATGTCGGGGGGAGCGGCCACCCTGGCCCCAATCAGGAACCCCCCGATCCCGATCGCCAGAACGACGCCGACCGCAGCTGTGACGACCTGCTGCACCCTCAGCCGGAGCCACCAGCGCCCAAGACCCCACCAGCTGTTGCTCGGGAGTGGGCCCAGCGACCCGGCCTGGGCCGCCGCCTCGCCGCATGCGCAGTCGACGCGGCCCGGGTCGGTGACCGATCTCGTCGGGCTTGCCTCGCCGCCTGCCGGTGCCACCATCTGCCTCTTCCCCGCTCTCGATGCCGGGGAAGGCGCCCTGCAACCCTAACGGGCGCTCGACCGTTCTCCCTCGCTGCCCTGACCGGTTCTCAGCAGGAGCATCACCGCCGCAAGGATGATCACCGTGATCACTGCCCAGCCCCCGAACAGGACGACCTCGCCGAAGCGGGCGTAGACGACAGGGCCCAGTCCGGCGGTGACCGCCGCGGTGGACATCGACGCCAAGTACTGGGCTCCGTTGCCCACTGCGGCCCGCTGCGGCCCAACCGTCTCGAGCACCAACAATTGGGCGCCCATACTCGCGAACGACTCGACCGCGGCATGGGCCAGACCGACCAACACGAACGTCACTACGCCCGAGATGACGCCGTAGGCCGCAGCGACGGGCACGGCCACAACCAGGGCGGGAACCATCACAGCCCCCCCACCGTTTCGTTCGGAGAGGGCTCCCGTCCAGCGGGGCAACGCCAAGAGCGGGATGCCGATGATCATCAGCGAGACCGCAATGGCGGTCGTGCTGACGCCGAGGTCGGTGAGGTAGCGGTCCACCGTGCCGTTGAAGAGCCCGATCAACCCATACACGGTCACCTGCGTCAACAGCGCAGCCTGCACTCCTGCGTGTCTCGTCACTGCGGCCAACTCACGGAATCTCACCGGAGCTGCGGCCACCTCTGCCTGTGCGACAAATCGCACGGCGGGAACCCCTGCGAGGGCCAGACCGGCTGCGAGCACGACGAACGGAGCAGCGAAGGACAACCCACCGAAGACAGCACCGATGACGGGGCCAGAGATGAAACCCGCCACTGCAGCCGACAGCAAGAGGCCCAGGCGCGCTCCCCCTCCCTCACCATCGGGCCCGACCAACGCCTTGTGGGCAGTGACCCCAAAGATCCCGAGACCGGCTCCCGCCATGGCCCGACCGGCGACGAAGAACCACAGGCCGCCACCGAGCCCGAACAGCAACGACCCAGCCACCGCCATCGCAACGGCTGCGAAGGCGACGGTTCCGCTGTTGCCTCGATCGACCACCGGTGCCAGACCGACGTGGCCGACCAACGCGGCCAGGAACCCTGTAGCAGCCACCAACCCCACCCCTGTCGACGACACATCGAATGCGTCCTCGAGGTCGGCCAGAACGAGGGACACCGCTCCGTTGCCGGCGGTCATGAGGAGCATGACCGCGTACAGGTACCGGTGGCGCATGGGACGACCGTAGTGGCCCCTAACGATCGGCGATCACCGAGCGGGGAGGTCAGTAGGAGTACTGGTCGATACGCGACTGGGCCTGGGTCAATCCCTTGCCTCGCACGGGCGCCGGATCGAGCCAGGCGTCGACCACGTCTGGAATCCATCCAGCGGCGAGGTCACCCCGCCGGGTCTCGAGCGCGTGCCGGGTAACCCATTCTCCCTCGTAGGCGACAGGGAAACCTCGCCCCGTCAGGTGGTAGCCATAGACCCGGCTACGGCCCTCGCCTCGATCGTGATCGGCCACCCACGACAGCCACGGCGTCTCGACCCGCAACTCGTCGCGCAAGGCAGCCTGAGCGGCCGCGATGTAGTTACCGTGATCCCAATCGGGAATGGCCTGCTCGACGAACACCGGCCCGCCCGGCAGGTCGAATCGGCCGTTCCGCTCGGTGACCAGGATCTGTTCCTCGCCCCGATGGTGTCGGGTCAGCACGACCTGCGTGGTGTCGATCGCCCGGTCACTGTGCACGGCGATGAGGTCGCGGTGCTCCGGGCTCAGCATGGACACCACGTCCTCGTCGTAGACGAGGTACCCGGTAGCGGGCGGACTGGACGCCCCGCAGTACTTGTTGAAGTACCCGGCTCGGTGGCGAGTGCTGTTGTTGCCATCGGCCCGATGCCACAGGTGCATGTTCATGAACAGCACATCGCCGCGTCGCAGCTCGGGGTCCACGAAGTCGGATCCGTCGGGCACGATCGGAGGGCCGACCTCGAGGGGACGCTCTGGTCCCGGGCGGACCCGTTCGGGATGATGCGACCCTGGGGCGACGTACAACGGCCCGGCATCGGCATCGAAGTCGGTGAAGGGAACGATGGTGAACAACCAGTTCATCGACGAGCCGACGGGGCGCCAACGCTTGTAGTCGTTGTGCGAGGCGATCGAACTCCCACCGGGCGTCCGGTCGTACACCACGAAGGCAGTCAGGCGCGGCTCGTCCCCCAGCAGTTGGGCCGCCGGCCCGACCACGGCAGGGTGCTCCACGATGAACCCGAGGTCGGGATCCTTGAGGCTGTTCCGAGCCAGGGTGTACCGACCGGGCTCGGGATAGGTCAGTTGCCGGACGTCGTACAGGGTGCCGTCGAGGGGCGGATTGGCGGCCAGGCCCGCCTCGGCCCTCGAGATCTCGTCATCGGTCAACACTCCCCGACGAACCAGGAACCCATCCCGCTCGTAGGCAGTGACCTCTGCCTCGGTTAGCTGGCCAGCCATGGACATGGTGAGCACCGGCATCGCTCCCCCTCGGTCTGCGCGACAACCTTGCTCCGCAGCGTATCGGTGGCCCGGAGCTGCCGCCCGCCGAACCCGCCGAACCCGACCGAGGCGAGCATCAACGGCCCGAGGGCGCCAGCGTGGGAGGCTCAGGTATGCACGCTCACGAGTCCGAGGCCAGGATCGCCGTCTTCCTGGATTACGAGAACCTGGCCATCGGAGCCCGCGACAACCTCGGCGCCGGTTTCGACTTCGCGCCCGTGGCCGACGCCCTCGCCGAACGAGGCCGGGTGATCGCCCGGAGGGCGTACGCCGACTGGTCCTACTTCGACACCGACCGGCGCATGTTGACCCGCCATCAGGTCGAGCTCATCGACATCCCACAGAAGATGGGAGGCAGCCGGAAGAACGCCGCCGACATCAAGATGGCCATCGATGCGGTCGAGCTCGCCCTCGACCGCTCATACATCGGCACGTTCGTGATCTGCACGGGTGACAGCGACCTCAGCCCCCTCGTCCAGAAACTGCGTGAACTCGATCGAGAAGTCATCGGTGTCGGCGTCCGCGGATCTACGTCGCGTCTTCTGCCGCCGGCCTGTGACGAGTTCCTCTTCTACGACAACCTCGTGTCGTCCCAGGAAGAGCAAACCGGTGCCGATGAGGACGCCGCACCTGCGGCACCATCGTCCGACTCCTCCATCGTGCTCACGACCCTGGCCGGCCTCGAGGCAGCGTCGGGGTCCGTACGGGGGTCGGCCCTCAAGCGGGCCATCCTCCGCAAGGACCCGACATTCAACGAAGCCGACCTCGGATTCCGGGGGTTCGGTGCCTTGCTGCGCAACCTCGAGGAAGGCGGTCTGGTCAGCCTCGAGGGGGGTGGTGATCCCATCGTGTCAATGGCAGGGGCCAACGCAGCAGCCCAGGCTGATGCTCTGCTGACAACAGTGGTCGGCGAACAACCCGACATCGCCCTCAGCGGACTGAAGACCGCGCTACGCAAGGCGGACGCCGACTTCTCCGAGCGCAACCTCGGATTCCGGAACTTCGGCAGCTTCGTACGGGCAGCCGAGGCCCGAGGCCTCGTCGAGGTGCACGGCGAAGGCGACGACCAGGTGGTCAGGCTGCCCAGCCGTCGACGCCGACGTCTGTCCTGATGACCCGAGCCACTCCCCCGCACCACGGACGATGAATGCCGACGTCGTCATCGTCGGCGGCGGCTCGGCGGGCTGTGCGCTGGCCAACCGTCTGAGCGCCGACCCGGACCGTCGGGTGACCGTCCTCGAGGCTGGACGACCGGATCGCCGGTGGGACGTGTTCATCCACATGCCCGCTGCTCTGGCCCGCCCCATCGGCAACCGGTTCTACGACTGGCGCTACGTCACCGAGCCCGAACCGCACATGGGAGGACGACGGGTGCACCATGCACGCGGCAAAGTGCTCGGTGGGTCGAGCTCGATCAACGGCATGATCTTCCAGCGAGGCAACCCCGCCGACTACGAGGCCTGGGCCGGGCTGCCCGGCCTGGAGCGGTGGAGCTATGCCCACTGCCTGCCCTACTTCAAACGAATGGAAACGTGCTTGGCCGGGGCCGACCCCTGGCGGGGCGGCGAGGGGCCGCTGGTCCTCGAGCGGGGTCCGGCAGACAACCCGCTGTTCGATGCCTGGCTCACCGCCGGCGAACAGGCCGGATTCACTCGAACCGCCGATGTCAACGGCTTCCGCCAGGAAGGGTTTGCCGCTTTCGACAAAAACGTGCACCGAGGTCGCCGGCTCTCGGCGGCTCGCGCGTACCTCCACCCCGTACTCGGCCGACCCAATCTGCAACTAGTGACCCGGGCAATGGCCCACCGGGTCACCTTCGACGGGAACGCGGTGACCGGGGTGGAGTTCCGACACGCCGGTCGACGTCGCCATGTCGCTGCACCCACCGTGGTCCTGTGCGGCGGCGCATTCAACACCCCCCAACTCCTCCAACTGTCGGGAATCGGGGAACCCGCGCACCTGCGACGCCTGGGCATCGACATTGTCACCGCCCTTCCCGGCGTGGGGGCCAACCTGCAGGATCATCTCGAGGTGTACATCCAGCACGCGTGCACCCAGCCCGTGTCGATGCAACCCAACCTGGCGTGGTGGCGGGCGCCGTGGATCGGGCTGCAGTGGCTGGCTCGCCGGGGCCCGGGAGCCACCAATCACTTCGAGGCGGGTGCCTTCGTCCGAAGCAACCCCGATGAGGCCTATCCGAACCTCATGTTCCACTTCCTCCCACTGGCCGTTCGCTACGACGGCACTCCCCAACGCGACCCCCACGGCTACCAGGTCCACATCGGCCCGATGCGGTCCGACGCGCGGGGGACCGTGCGCATCACCAGCACCGACCCACGTGTGCATCCCGCCGTACGGTTCAACTACCTATCGACCGACCAAGACCGCCGCGAGTGGCTCGAGGCCATCGCCACGGCTCGTCACATTCTCGCCCAGCCGGCCTTCACTGCCTTCGATGGTGGCGAGCGGTCACCTGGGCCCGGGGTGCAGTCCGACGAAGA
The DNA here is from genome assembly GCA_038135065.1 of Acidimicrobiales bacterium. Classification (GTDB taxonomy): domain Bacteria; phylum Actinomycetota; class Acidimicrobiia; order Acidimicrobiales; family Poriferisodalaceae; genus JAYPWI01. Next base: position 46,352 of record JAYPWI010000012.1, on the reverse strand, counting down.
GGTGCTGGACTGGGTGGCTCGAGACGCCGAAACGGCCCTCCATCCGTGCGGTACCGCCCGGATGGGACTCGACGCCGACAGCGTCGTGCATCCCGACAGCATGGCCGTGCACGGGGTAGACGGTCTCTACGTGGTCGATGCCTCGGTGCTGCCCTCGATCACCACGGGCAATCTGTACGCGCCGACCATGATGATCGCCGAGAAAGCGGCCGACATGCTCTGCGGGTACGACCCCGCCGAACCGGACACCGCCGAGGTGTGGTCGGGGGCCGGCGACCCCGAGTGAACGCTCGTGACCCAGATCGAGCCAGATGGCGGCTGGTCAGGTCCAATCAGAACAGGGCGGTGGACAGACGCCGCCGCCACTGCGCAGTGCGGGGGTCGTCGGGACCCATGAGCTCCAGCAGGTCGACGAACCGTTGACGGGCTTCGTCGTCCCCTTTCACCCGGGTGAGCAGGCCTTCGAGTTCGATCTCCATGTCGTCGCTCGTTGCTTCTGCAACGTCGGCAGCCCGGGCCAGCGCAGCGATGTGCCGGGTGGTCGGCGTCTCGGGAATCCGTTCGAGCAGGGCCAGCCCCTCCTCGGCCCGCCCATCGCCAACCAGAAGCTCCGCAAGGGTGGTGATGGCCTCCTCGTGATCGTTGTCGAGCTCGAGGGCGGCCCGCAGTGACGCTTCGTCGCCAGCGGCCACCAACGCCTCGACTTCGTTCTCCTCTTCGGTGGGCAGCAGGCGCTCGATGAAGTCCCTGACCATCGGCTCGCCCTGCGCACCCATGAAGCCGTCGACGGCCTGACCGTCCTTGAATGCGACCACCATGGGGATCGACTGCACACCGAACGCCTGGCTGATGGCCGGGTTCTCGTCGACGTTGATCTTCACCCCAGCGACCTTGCCCGCCTGTTCGTCGATCACCTTGTCGAGGATGGGGCCGAGGGTCTTGCACGGTCCGCACCATGGGGCCCACAGGTCGACGACCACGGGGACCTGATGGCTCGCTTCCACCACCTTCTCGTTGAAGTCCTGGTCGGTGACGTCGATCATGTGCCCGCTCTCCGTGATTGGGTTGGCTGCCTGGTGCTGCGGTTCAGCAGCGATTCGACCCCGTCCATCCTCGCACCGCCTCCGGCGCTAGCGTCGGGCATCGCCTCCGTGGAGGAGACAAGGGCCCATCGGGTGAGGAACCGCTGTGAACGAGACTAACGACCAGGTCGACGGAATCGACGTTTCGAACGTCACCGACTGGCTGGCCGAGCGTCGACCGGTAGTGGCCCCACCCCTGACCTTCGACCTCATCACGGGTGGACACTCCAACCTGACCTACCGGGTGACCGATGCAGCTGGCACACGTTGGGTCCTCCGACGTCCACCGCTGGCCCATGTGCTGGAAGGGGCCCACGACATGGTCCGCGAGCACCGCCTTCTCGACGCCCTGGGCCCGACCGGGGTGCCGGTGCCCGCAGTAGTGGGCTTGTGCACCGACGCAGCCGTCACGGGGGCCGACTTCTACGTGACCGACTTCGTCGAGGGCCGGGTACTGCGGACGCCGGCCGAATCCGAGGCCCTCACCGCCGAGGGCCTCGGACGTCTGGGTGACGAACTCGTGGGCAACCTCGCCGCGATCCACGCAGTGGATCTCGACGCGACAGGGTTGGCCGACCTCGGACGCCGCGAGGACTACGTGGCACGCCAACTCCGCACGTGGAAGCGGGCGTTCGAGGCGATGACCAGTCGCCATATCCCGGGTGTCGCCGAAGTCCACGACCGTCTGGCCGCTGCGATCCCCCCGCAACGGGAGGCAACACTGGTCCACGGAGACTTCCGGCTCGACAACTGCTTGGTGGCCGACGACGGAGCCGTTGCAGCCGTCCTGGACTGGGAGATCGCCACCCTCGGTGACCCCATGGCCGACCTGGGCATCACCTTGGCGTACTGGTCCGAACCTGGCGATGCCTTCATGCCGCTGGGTGACTCGGCGACCGTGGCCCCTGGTATGGCCAGCCGGGCCGATCTGGTCGACGCCTACGGGCGGGTCACCGGCCGCGACACGAGCGATGTGCCCTACTTCCACGCGTTCGCATGCTGGCGTCTGGCCTGCATCCTCGAGGGTGTCTACAGCCGTTACATCGGTGGCGCCTCGCCGGAGGTTCCGGCCGAAGTCGAGGTATTCGCCCGCAGCGTGGTCGACCTGGTCGGCTTGGCCGACAAGCTTCTAGACGAAGCCTGAACCCGACGACCAGGGACCACCCGACGGGGTAGCGTGGCCCCATGAAGGTTGACGGCGGTGCAGGTGTAGACGACGGATTCGAAGGGCTCATGGACAAGTGCCGTGAGCAGGAAGCGGTGGGCTACGACGGCCTGTGGGTCCCCGAGACCAAGCACGACCCGTTCACCCTGCTGCCCCTGATGGCCCACGCCACCGAGTCGGTCGACCTCGGCACCAACATCGTCGTGGCCTTCGCCCGCAATCCCATGTCCCTGGCCACCAGCGCCAACGACATCCAGCTGCAGACCAAGGGCCGGTTCATCCTGGGCCTGGGCAGCCAGATCAAGCCCCACATCACCAAGCGGTTCTCGATGGAGTGGTCACGCCCAGCAGCCCGAATGGAGGAGATGATCCTCGCCATCAGGGCTATCTGGAACACGTGGGAGACCGGCGAGAAGCTCAACTTCCGGGGCGACTTCTACAGCCACACCCTGATGACCCCGTTCTTCGACCCGGGCCCCAACCCCTACGGCACGCCTCGGATCGCCCTGGCCGGAGTCGGCCCGCTGATGACCGAGGTGGCGGGCGCGGCCGCGGACATGTTCCTCTGCCACGGGTTCACCACCGAGAAGTACCTACGCGAGCAAACGATCCCCGCCCTCGAACGCGGCGCCGCCCGGGCCGGTCGTTCGATGGACGACATCACCATCTCGGGCCCCTCGTTCATCGTGACGGGCAACTCCGAGGAGCAGATGGCGGCAGCCCGGACCGGGGTCAAGCAGCAGATCGCGTTCTACGGCTCGACCCCCGCCTACCGGCCCGTGCTCGACTGCCACGGATGGGGTGACCTGCAGACCGAGCTGAACGGCCTGTCCAAGCAGGGCCGCTGGGTGGAGATGGGCAACCTCATCGACGACGAAGTGCTCGATGCATTCGCCGTGGTGTCCGAGCCCGAGGGCGTCGCAGCGGAGCTGAAGCGTCGCTACGACGACATCGTGGACCGGATCAGCTTCTACGCCCCGTACAAGTCCGATGCCGAGCGTTGGCGGCCCGTCTTCGAGGAACTGAAGGCCTGACATGTCGACTCGGGAGTTCGTCGAGATCCGAGAGGTCGGACCCCGCGACGGCTTGCAGAACGAGGACACCATCCCCGTCGAGCAGAGGGTGGCTCTCATCGATGCCCTGTCGGGCACCGGGCTACGCGCCATCGAAGCAGCATCGTTCGTTCACCCCAAGGCCATCCCTCCGATGGCTGGGTCCGATCAGGTCATGGCCGGCATCGAGCGGGCCGAGGGCGTGCGCTACCGGGCCCTCGTCCCCAACGAGCGGGGCGCGCACGACGCGCTGGCCAGCCGGGTGGACGAGATCGAGGTCGTCATGTCGATCTCGGAGACCCACAACTTGAAGAACATCAAGATGACCCCCGATGACAGCGTCGGTCAGGTAGTTGCCCTCACCGAACTCTCCCATGCCCACGGCACCCCTGTGGAGGCCATCCTCTCCACCGCATTCGGGTGCGCGTATGAAGGCGAGGTCGACCCTGCCCGAGTGGCCCACTACACGCGCCGGGTACTCGACGAGGCCGGGGTCGACGCAGTGTCGTTCGGCGACACCTCCGGGATGGCATCACCCCGGATCGTCAACGCACTGCTCGATGCCCTGGAGGCGGTCGACGTCGACCTTTCCCTGATCGGGCTGCACTTCCACGACACCCGCAACCTGGGGCTGGCGAATGTCCTCGTGGGTCTGGAGCGTGGGGTACGACGCTTCGACGCGTCTATCGGCGGTTTGGGTGGCTGCCCGTACTCACCTGGTGCGACGGGCAATGTCTCGACCGAAGACGTCGTGCACCTGGTCGAGGACCTCGGCTACGACACAGGCATCGACCTCGACACCCTGATGACGGCCGGACATCTGGCCGAAGAGTTGGTTGGCCGCCAGCTCCCATCCGCCGTGCTGCGAGCCGGACCTCGCACCCGCACCGTCCCGGCCTGATCACTTCTCCCTGCGCAGCCGGTATCCCCCACCTTTGCCGAACCCTTCGGTACCGTGCGAAGCGGGTAGAGCTGGGGTGGAGGTCACGTGGACACCACTCTGGTCAGAACGCCGGGCGCTGCTGCTGCACGTTTCGGGACTTTCGACGTCGGCCACGAGCCGGCGGCTTTCGTCGTCCGTGAACGGCGGAGCGTCAACTGGGGCTGGTCGGCTCTGTCCGTCGCCTTCGTCCCCCTCCTGTGGATCGACCTGTTCCTCCTCCAGCGCGCCGCAGCGGCCCGGTGGATCGATGCGGCAGCTATCGCAGGGCTGACCCTCACCATGCTGGTCGCCTCGATCCTCACCCGACGGGCCGCCATGGAACGGCTCCTGCCTTCCGACAAGGCCAACCACCTCGTCGGTGCCGCGCTCGGGTCGCTCGTCGCCCTTCCCTACGGGGCGTTCGCACCCCGCCACCGGGAAGACCGCCACCGGGCTCGCCGGGCCGATGGGTCGACCTGGGCGCTCAGCCGCCGGGCCGACGCCGGCCTGGCCGCCGACGCAACCTGGAGTCGAATGTTGGGCTACCGGGCCTGGGTCGAAGGTCCCGGCACGACGACGTCCCTGCTGGCCACGCTCGTGCTGCCAGTCGCCATGGTGGTGGCCAGCGGCGGGAATCCGATGGCCGCCGTCACCCTCTGGGCCATTCCGTTGGCCCTCGGCATCGCGCTCAGTGCCCTCATCGGGGTGCGGGCCCGGATCCGGCTCAGCCGCATCGACCGCCGCCCCTACGTATTCGACGTGGTTCCTGAGCGGGCCCCCATCGCGATGACCCCCGAGTCGGCCAAGCGAGCGATCTCCGTCGGGGTGTAGCCCCCCACCGAACCCAGAGCCCATTCGGTGTGCTCCCCCAAGCGGGGACCCACCGCATCGATCCGCCCCGGCGTCCGAGAGAACCTCGGTACCGGGGCGGCCATCGGTATGGACCCACCCAGGACCTCGTCCTCGAAGCGGCGGATCATGTTTCTCGCTGCGAACTGAGGGTCGGCCAGCATGTCGGGCGCAGTGAAGATCCGGCCGTAGGGCACGGCGTGCTCGTCGAGCGCGGCCTCGAGTTGGGACACGGTCAGCGATCCCGTCCACCCCTCGATGATCTCGTCGAGCTCGTCCTGGTGGGCCCCCCGTTCGATGTGCTCGGCATAACGCGGATCGGTGGCCAACTCTGGGCGCCCCATGGCATCGCACAGCCGCCGATAGATCTGATCGGCGTTCGCTGCGATCAGCACATCGGCACCATCACTGGTCGGGTAGACGTTCGACGGCGCAACGCCGGGCAACACCGAGCCTGACCGGCCCCGGATCGACCCGGTGCGTTCGTAGTCGACCACCGTCGACTCCATGAGGGCGAACACGGCCTCGTAGATGGCGACGTCGACCTCTTGACCGGTCCCGCTGACGTTCCGTTCGTGGAGGGCGGCCATGGTGCCGATCACCGCGAAGAGCGAGGCCATGGCGTCGCCGAGGCTGATCCCTGCTCGAGTGGACTGACGGTCCGGCCAGCCGGTGGTGTGGCGGATGCCCCCCATGGCCTCGCCGATGGACCCGAACCCCGGATCGGTGGCCCGGGGGCCCGTCTGCCCGAACCCCGACACGTGGGTCATGATCAGTCCCGGGTGGTCGGCAGCCAGATCCTGATAACCGAGACCCCACTCGGCGAGCCGTCCTGGAGTGAAGTTCTCGAGCACCACATCGCTGCTGAGGGCCAGCCGTCGCACGACGTCTCGCCCCTCGTCGCCGCGCAGGTCGATGGCCACCGACTTCTTGTTGCGGGCGATCGCCGGCCACCAGTAGCTGTGACCGGCCGGGTCGCATTGACCCCACTTCCGCATGGGATCACCGATCTTCGGAGCCTCCACCTTGATGACCTCGGCTCCGTAGTCACCGAGCAATTGCCCGGCGAAGGGTCCGGCGATGAAGCTGCCCAGTTCGAGGACCCTGATGCCGTCGAGGGGACCGGCCACGTCAGGATGAACCCAGCGGGGCGCAATCGGACCCACACGCCCCCACCCCACCGTCGGGGGCAGGGGCAGGTCGGTGCAGGACACCCGAGGTGGGTCGCACGACCAGCTCGTCACCGTCGGTGCGGGCTTCGCCGTCGATGATCATCGAGTAGCCCCCATCCTCGTAGGGCGGCCACAGGACCGACATGATCGGTCGGTCCGCCACATTGCGGGCCGCCGTGCGACTGGCCGGGCAGCGGAGCTCGCCGTCAACCAAGCTGAAGGTGACGTGGGCAACGTGGGGCGTGGCGTCGTCCCTGACCGTCAGCACGTAGGCCGAGGGACCGAACCGTTCGAGCTCGTCTCCAAGCTGCGCGACATCGACGGGAATGCTCATGACCGCCAGCCTAGGAGGTTCCGCAGGGACCCGAACCGGAGTTGCACCGCGACCGCTCGGTGGTAACTTGAAGCTCCCTCGGGGCTATAGCTCAGTTGGTAGAGCGCTTCCATGGCATGGAAGAGGTCAGGGGTTCAATTCCCCTTAGCTCCACTCCCGAGCCCCGCCACGGCGGGGCTCGTCGCATTCAGCGGCTCGACCCCCGACGCTGTCGTCACACCGCCCGACAGACGTAGGCCAGGAGGTACGACGAGTCGACGTCGTCGTACATGCCCGCCCCTCGGCGCAGCTCATCGGGGTCGAAACGGTCTTCGGCGGCAGAGCTACGCATCAGGCCCAACCCGTGGGCCCGGCACACCTCGAACCCGTGCTCGGCGAACAGTTCCAGCATCTGGGCGTGGGTGTACTCGATGCAATGATCGGGATCGATGACATCGGCCCCAGACCCTCGCAACTGGCGCTCGGTGAGGAGTCGGTTCGGGGTGTCCAGACACAGATAGCCACCGGGGCCAAGCACTCGATGAGCCTCTGCCAACACCCGATGACCGGCTTCGGCCGTCACGTGCTCGAAGGACTGCCCGCTGTAGACGAGGTCGACAGAGCCGTCCTCGATACCCGAGAGGTCGTCCATCGAGTGGTAGCGGTACCGAACGGGACCCTGGGCGGTCATCACCTCGTCGGTCACCAGCTCGCTCACATAGCCCTCGTGGCGGGCCTCGTTGGGCAGGTCCACGATGGTCACCTGCTCGAACGGATACGGGTACCCCAATCCGACCAGGGCACCCCGCTCATCGGTGAGGGAAGTGCCACCGAGGTCGAGAATGCGTCGAGCCGCGGGCAGTGAACGGACGAACGCCTGCCGAGATCGATGCAGGGCCATCACCTCACTGGCCGCCGGGCGGGCGGCCGCCTCGTCACTGTCACGCAGTTGGGCAAGCAGAGCCTGACGAGTGGTGCCCGATGACAGAAGCCCGACATGGTGATCGAGCCCGTCACGGTCGGGCGCCCTACCGAGCACGGCCCGATACGCGAAACGCACGAATGACCGTCGGGGCAGAAGCCACACGACCCGATCACCTGTCCTGCGACGAGCAGCCCCAATCACCCGACGGCCCAGTTCTGTCACCTGTTCGATCATCGAAGCCTCACAGCACCGATAGCTCCTCATCGGCAGAAGACAACCGTATCGGCACCTGTTCGCCGACCACCGGACCCCTGGGCCCGTCCAGGCGGGCGCGGTACCTTCGATTTCATGCACGTCACGGGCATGGTCCACGTCAACGTCAACTGCTCGGACTTCGACCGTTCACTGGCCTTTTACGAGCGACTCGGCTTCCGTCTCCTTGCCGAGGTGCCCAGCACTAACACCCCTGCCGTCGCTGCCGCCGTGGGCATGCCCCCCTATCGGGTCCGGGGGGGCATTCTCCATCTACCTGGGGAGTCCACCTTCATCGACCTGCTCGAGTGGATCGACCCCCGAGACGATGCGGCCCCCTACCCGCACCTGTACCACCTCGGTCTGGCCCGTATCGCCCTGCGAACCACGGACCTCGACGCCGACCTGGCCGAACTCGCAGAGCAGGGAGTCGAGCTGATCGGCCCGCCGGCCGACGTGCCCTGGGAGGGCCAGCCAACTACCCGGATCGCCTGTTTCACCGACCCCGACGGAACGGTCATCGAACTGGTCGAGCTGCCAGGGTGATCGCCGTGCGTTCCTGCGGAACGGCCCCACGGCGACAAAACGGGCGAAATGGTGAACCGATGGGGTGTCCCGGTCGTCTAGTACAGGGATGGATCGAGAGCCCGATGAGAGGCCGGCCGTGCGGCGAGTGACCGAGGATCTCGGATCGGTCACCGTTGCCACCCTCTCATTCATCTGGCCGGGTCTTGGACATTGGGCAGCAGGGCGGCGGCGGCGAGGGGTCATCCTCGGGCTGTTCACCCTGCTCCTCGCTCTGGTCGGCGCTGGATGGCTACTCGGACGTCGCCGCTCGGACCTGTTGGCCTGGTCCGTCACCCCGTCATGGCTGACCGCGGCCATCGTCGCCAGCGGCCTGACCCTGGGTTACCGGGGGTGGGTCGCCTACGACGCCTTTCGGGGTCAGCGCCGCAGGCGCGGCTACCAGGGTCGCCCGCCCCTGGCACACCTCGCGATGCTCACGGTGATCACCATCGCTGCCTCGGTTCCCCACCTGGTCGTTGCCCGCTATGCAGCGGCACAACTCGAACTCCTCGACGAGGTGTTCGACGCCCAGAGCACACAGACGGCGCGACCGACCGCCCTCCCCATGTCCACCACCACCCCGGACACGGCGCAGCCCGCCTCCACCGACGAGCCGACGCCCGATGCCGCACTCGACACCCCACCGATTTCGCCGTCCGCCCCTCCCCCACCCTTTCCGGACCTCACAGCTCCGGCGACCGCGAGCGCAACCTGGGACGGCGACGAGCGCCTGACCATCCTCCTCCTGGGTGGCGACGGCGGCTTCGACCGGCGGGGAGTTCGCACCGACACCATCATGGCCCTGTCCATCGAGGTGGCCAGCGGCGACGCCGTCCTCTTCTCGATCCCCCGCAACTGGCAGCGGATGCCATTCCCCGGGGGCACCCCGGCCGAACGGCAGTGGCCCGACGGTTACCCGAGCATCGCCAACGAGATCTACGGCGCAGGGGTGGGCAACCCCCTGCTGTTCCCCGGTACCGACGACCCCGGCGGCATGGCGATCAAGTCGTCGGTGGCCCAACTTCTGGGTCTTCCCGTGCACTACTACGCCCTGGTGGACATGGTCGGAGTGGCCGAGACCATCGACCTCTTCGGCGGGGTCGACGTCACCGTCACCGAGTGGATCGACGACAGCATCAAACCCATCACGCCGGGGGGCCCATCACTGGTGATCTCGACCCGGCCAGGCGAGTACCACTTCGACGGTCTCACCGCCTTGGCCTACATGCGAGCTCGCCGGACGAGCAGCGACTATCACCGAATGAGCCGTCAGCGGTGTGTGGTGGGGGCACTCATCGACCAGGTCGGTGTCGGCCCCGTGCTCACCAACTACACCGAGCTGACCGACATCATCGAAACCCACCTCACCACCGACATCCCACTCGACCGACTGCCCGAATTGCTCGAGATCGCAGACCGGCTCGACCTCGATCGCATCGTCACCGTCAACTTCATCCCGCCCGACTGGCCACGCGGCGCAGCCCCCGTCGCCGATGTCCGGGCCGCGGTCACTCGGGCACTCGCCACCGACGTCGCTCCCTCTGCGAGCCTCGACACGGCGTGTGGGGCCTGACACACACCCGCATAGATCGTTAGCTTTTTCATCGTGTACGCACCCCCTCACTTCAGGGAAGACCGCCCGGCCGTGCTCCTCGACGTGCTGACGTCGCTCGGGGCCGCCACCCTCATCACCCCGACCAGGGAAGACCTGGCTGCCACATTCCTCCCGATCCTGGTCACCGGGACGGCCGACGCCCCCGTGTTGCTGGCCCACGTGGCCCGAGCGAACCCCCAGTGGCGCGACGCAGATCGCTCACAACGTGCCCTGATGGTGGCCAGTGGACCCAATACCTACATCAGTCCCGGCTGGTACCCCTCGAAGCAGATCGACGGACAGGTCGTTCCCACCTGGAACTACGTCCACGTCCAGGCCCACGGAATGGTCGAATGGGTCACCGACACCGACGAGAAGTTGGCCATCGTCACCGCCCTGACCGACCACCACGAACAGCGCCGCTCGGACCGACCGTGGGCCGTCGACGATGCCCCAGCTGACTGGCTCAAGCAGCGCCTCGCCGTGATCGTCGGACTGCGGTTCCGAGTCGATCGCCTCGAAGGCTCGTTCAAGCTGAGCCAGAACCAACCGGAGGGCAACCGGGACAATGTGCTGCAGGCCCTTTCGATATCGACCGACGAACGCGAGACCAGCGTCGCTCGCGAGATGGAACGTCGGCCGCCAAGCCCTTAGGGCGCGATCGCAGCACGCAGCTCGAGGTCGAACCACATGTCGCCGCTGTCCCGCGCGTTGAGGAGTGCCACAGCGATCGTGTTGGTGCCATCCACCAGCACGTCGACCGGGAGCACGAAGCGGCGGTACTCCTGCTCGGCAGCACCCCACCGATAGGTAGCGGCACTCGTCGTGCCGTCGGGGACACCTGCCGGCACGTTGTCTCGCACCACCTCGACGCCGTTGAGGTACACCACCGCCCCGTCATCGGCCGCCATCACTAGTTCGAGGTCAGCGACGGCTGTTCGATCCGGGACGCTCAGGATGTGCCGCAGCCAGATGGTCGGCCGGTTGCTGACCATCGTTGTACCCGGGTCCACTGCAGCGAGAGGGGCTCGCCCCGTGGACCATCCGCCGGAATCGAAGCCCGGCGCCTCCCAGCCGGGTACCCAGACCCCCGTGTCGAGGTACTGCCATACCGATCCCGAGCCCAACAGCACGATGTCCTGAGCAGGCTCCCCCGTGGTCCTCACGCTGAGTTCGGCAGATGCGGGAGATCGGTTACCTGAGCCATCGACGGCCAGCACTGTGTACCGGTAGTCGCTCAGAGGCGCCAGAGCGATGTCGACGAACTCGGTGCCTGCGACCTGGGCCACGACCTGGCCGTCCCGGGTCACGTCGTAGGAGGCGACCCCGACGTCATCCACGGACGACGTCCAGGTCAACCTTGCCGACCGGTCGGTGACCTGATCGGCCGTCAGGCCAGTCGGGCGACTGGGCGGGGTCACATCGGGGTCGCCTCCCTCGCCCATGCGCACCACGGCCTCGAGGTCGAAGGAGAGGTCCGAACTGCCCGGAGCGTTCACTACGGCCACCGCGACAACGTTGGTACCAGCGGTCAAGACCCCGGGGGGAACGGAAAAGCTTCTGACCATCTGCTCGGCTGCTCCCCAGCGATAGGTCGGCGCACTGGCGGAGCCATCGACGTCACCGGGACCGACATTGTCACGGATCACCTCTATCCCGTTGACGAACACGACCACGCCGTCGTCAGCCACCACATCGAAGCGCACATCGTCGACGAGGTCCGGGTCGCTGACCTCCATGGTCGACCGCAGCCAGAGGGTCGGCCGGTTCACCACCACGGTCACTTCGTCACCGTCACCGGCCCCGAACTCCCCCGTACCCTCCGGCCATGCTGCGTCGTCGAAGGCGGAGAGCACCCAGCCGGACCCCGGGTAGACGCCACTGTCGTTGTAGGACCAGCGACTGCGGAACGGGATAGCCACAACCTCGGCTGGGGCGACAGGATCGGTCGTGACTTCGACCCTGCTCGACCAGTCGGAGCGGTTGCCTGCGGCATCCACGGCGGCCACCCGATAGCCATAGGTCGTCGATGGCTGACGTCCGCGGTCGATCAATGAGGTGCTCTCGGCCGTCGCGACCTGCACCCCGTCTCGCCACACCTGGTATTCGACGACGGCAACGTCATCGTCCGATGGAGCCCAGGCGAGTTCCACCGTGCTGTCGGTGACCGCCAGCGTCCTCAGGCTCGTGGGTGGCGAGGGTGGGGTCACGTCGACCGGAGCGGCAGGGGTCGTCACCACCAGACCGGCCGAGGGGTCGGATCGGTTTCCGGCCCCGTCGATGGCCCGCACGTCGTAGGTGTACGTCGAGCCAGGGGCGACCGTTCGGTCGACGAAGGCGGTAGAGGCTGTCTGGCCCACAACCACCCCGTCGGCCCGAACCTCGTAGTGCAGGACCGGGCCGTCATCAGTCGAGGGCTGCCAGGCCAACGACACCGCCGACGACGAGACCGCTGTGGTCATCAGCCCGACCGGTTGGCTCGGGGGCTGGTCGTCGAGGGCGATCCCGAGCTCGAGCCCTGCGTCGAAGCTGAGGTCACCCGTCCGGCTGACGTTGTGCACCTCAGCGGTCACCACATTGGTGCCGGAGGTGAAGACCGTCGGGTCGATGTGATGGCTGAAGACAGTGTCCTCGTTGGCGCTTTCCCACGTGAGCGCCCTGGTGGTCGCATCGATCGAACCGGGGGGCAGATTGTCCCTGAGCACCTCCGTGCCGTTGATCCGCACCAGCACTCCGTCGTCTCGCAGGATGTCGAGGCGAGCAACCGCGACCGTCGACCCAGGCGCGAGATCGAACTCCGACCTGAAGTAGACCGTCACGCTGTCGCCAGGCGGCTCGTCGAGCAGGGTGCGCTCGTCGCCGTCACCCCGACCGAACTGCCCGCGGCCAACCTCCCATCCGACAGCGTCGTAGCCGGGCGCACCCCACCCCGGAGTCGGGATGCCAGAGTCCAGGTAGTGCCATGTAGCCCCGAGACCGAAGGCCTCGACATCGACCAGGGAAGCGAGTGTGGCGACCTCCAGCGGATCGGACGTGGTGTTGTTCCCCCACCCGTCGACGGCTTCGACCCGGTACGAGGAGACGGTGCCGGGCACGGCCGACGCGTCGGTGTAGAACGCCGAGGACGCAGTGCCGACAACCCGGCCATCGCGACGCACCCGGTAGTACACCCCGCCCTGGCTGTCGACCGCAGGTTCCCAGGCCAGCCGCACCTCGTCGTCGCCGACCAGGGTGGCTCGTAGACCCGACGGTGTGCTGGGAGGAGTGACATCGACAACCTGGTCCGCGACCACCGGGTACCTCACGACACCGCGACCGTCCACGGGCGCTGCCCCCGTGATGGCACCGCCCACCCATAGGTGCCGGCCGCTGTCGTGTACGGCCCACACCCCGACACCGGCCCGGCACCACAGGCGCGGATCGAAGGAGGACACCACGTCATCTGTCGCCCGGTCGACCGCAAAGAGCCACGCTGACGAGACACCGTTCACCACTTCGCCGTGATGACCGAAATAGACCCGATCACCGCTGACCTCGACGGCCTGCACGTCGCCATCGGTCTGGTGGGTCCGAAGGAGCACACCAGTCCGCGGGTCCCGGACATCGGCCCGGCCGCCTGGTCCGCCGTGGGCGATGTACAGCTTGTCGTCCGTTGCGGCGAGATCGAAGACCTCTTCGACGCGTCCGGGGGCGAATGCGCTGACCGTCGAACCGTCGGCCCCCGACAGCATGGCCAGCTTCGACCTCGACCAGTCGCCGTTCACGGCGTTGAAGAAACCACCGACCACGACATAGCCCGACGAAGGGTGCACGGCCACCGCCTGAGCAGAACCATCGACCAGGGACGGCGTCCACGAGGGGTCAGCCAGACCCGTGGCCAGCCGGATCCGCCCCGCTCCTTGCACCGAGACGGTGCCCAACCGCGACAGGTAGCCCACGGCGTACAGGACATCGCCGACCACCACCATGTCGTAGACCCGCCCCTGGGTCCCCTGGCCGACTCCGGGGACGGTTGCCCCGGTTCGAGGATCGAGTTCGACGAGCCCTCGGGCCGTCGACCCGTTCACCGCGGTGAACTCGCCACCTACGAAGAGTCGGGACCCGTCGGGGCTGAGGGCCAGCGCCCGAACCGTGCCGTTGAGGGTGGGCGCGAACCCGCGATCGGGCTCCCCGGTCACTGCGTCGAAGGCAGCTAGGCGGGCCTGCGGGACAGTTCCACCGGCAGGATCGTCGATCGAGGTGAAGTCTCCCCCAACGAAGACCCGTTGGGCGTTCGACACGACGGAGTTCGCCCGTCCGTACCCCCCGAGGCGCCAGGAAACCTCAGAGGTGGTGTCGAACCGCGCTGCCCCGACCGGCGCAGCGAGAGCGCTCGCCAACACCACGGCCCCAACGAGGGCAGCCATCCACCTGGTCATATCACCCAGGGTAGTGACGGCTCACCCTGTGCATCAATGGGTCATCGGTCGGGCGCCGGCCCGACCGATCAGGGGTGGATCAATGGTCCGATGGACCGAGCCCGGCGACCGACAATGCCTTCGCCTTGGCCCCATCGAGGTCGTAGTGCTTCCGCGTCACGATGCGCTGGGCGTACAGGCCGCCGCCGGCCTGGATGTTCGTCACGAACTTCCATCCTCCGTACGCGTCGGCGGTCAGGTCCCGAATGGCGTGCATGAGTCGGGCCCGGTACTCACCGTCGACCCCATGACCGGTCGACATGTACTTGGCGGCAAGGGAACCCACTTCGGCATTCTCGAAATCGGCGGGAGCCGGAGCAGTCAGCACCGCCCCTCCCGCAATGTCATGGAGATGCCGCACCATCTGGTTGTAGTTGGCAGCCGCATGGAACTTGCCGGCATTGGTGTACAGCTCGTTGGGAAAGGCCGCCCCTTCCGGGCCGATGTTGCATTGCTGAACAGCTGCCTCGAGGGTGGCTCGGATCAGGGTGGCATGGATGATCATCTCGGAGATCTTCTCCTTCACATGACCGATCCCCGCCGTGCCGTTGGCCTCTGCCACCAACTGGGCCAGACCGACGAGCTGATCGGCCTCCTCGACGAAGGCCGACAGACCACCGAGTCGCTCCCACAGGCCGAGGCTGTGCGCAAAGACCGCAGCAAATGACGTCTCACCGTCGAGGAACACCCGCTCATGGGGGACGAAGACATCGTCGAAGATGACGAAGCCCTCGGGGTAGTGGTTGGTACCCGAGACGGGGAAGGCCCGCACGTCCTCGTGGCGCGGGGCGTAGGTGGTGTTGATGATCTTCACCCCGTCGGCGTTGACAGGCACCATGCAGCCGATCGACCAATCCTCTTCGCCCGGCTTCATGGCCTTGGTGGGAATAGTCAACAGCTCGTGTCCGAACGATGCCCCGGTGATGTGGAGCTTGGCTCCCCTGATCACCACCCCGTCCCGCTGGCGGTCCACGACCCGCACGTAGCTGTCCAGGTCATCCTGCTTGGCCGGAGGCCGGGACCGGTCGCCCTTGGCGTCGGTGATGCATTGGGTGATCCGCACATCATTGCGCTGTGCCTCCTCGATGAAGGCGTCCATGCGTTCGATGTATTCGGGCTTCACACCCACCATCCGACCGGCCGCCGTCTTGAGGGTCTGAATAGAGGTCGAGGTGACGTGGGCCATCATCCCGGCGTGATGGAGCATCGGGATCATCTCGCGCAGCTCGTCGGCCGAGGAGGGAACCATCAACAGGGGCGACCGGGCATCGGGATCAGGGTCGTAATACGCGTCATAGCCCTTCGCCGTAGCGCTGGCCGTCTGCCCCAACAAGGGGTGGTTCACCAGGTCGTCGACCCGCTCGCCCTCGAAGTAGGTCCGTCGCCCATCGTCCAGCGACTTCTTGTACTGCTCGCCCGTCAACATCGGTCAACCCCCTTGCGGTCATCCCCGCGAAGAACTGTACCCACCTGCCACGACCCCCGCTTCGGGCACCGCAAGACCCCGGTCAGGGCCGCCCGTGGGGATCGAAGGTGAGTTCTCCACCGGCTTCGAGTAGCCAAGGCCAGTGCACGGCGGGCCGTCGAGCGATCATGGCCAAGGAGTTTCGCTGCCTCGGCAGTATGGCAGTCACCACGCGCAGGAGCGGTTCGACGATTCGGAGCAGCACTGCCCTGCGACCCCAGCCCCGAAGATCGGCCGTCTCGTAGGGCAGGTTCAGCCCGTGGTGAAAGCTGAAGTCGTGCTCCCCCGTCGGGTCGCAGCTACGGATCGTCTTGCGGAACTCGGCCTCCGTCCAACGGTAGACGTGATTGGGAATCGGGCCGTTCTCGAGACCACCCGATCGACCCCCTTGGTGGAGGACGGCTTCGAGTTCGTAGGCGGAGCTCAATCCCAGGCGAATGGCGAGGCGCATCAGGGCGCTGTCCCGAGCTTCGATGGCGACCACCCCGACCCGGCATACCCGGTACATCTCGGTCAACGCCCGGTGGGGCGAGGTGCAGTGGTGCAACCCATCCACCACGACCACCCAGTCGAACGAGCGGTCGGCATAGCTGAGGTGCTGCGCGTCCTGGTGGTCCCAGTCGAAGGGAGCCAGGTGACTGGCCGCCTCGACGTCATCGAGGTTCGTGATGGTGGCCCGACTGATCCCCAGCTCGGCGAACAGGGCCGACTCGGCGGTTCCACCAGCCACTGCCAGCACCGTGTGTGAGGCATCGAGGTCACCCGCCGCCATCAACGACGTGAACACCCCTCTGACGAACCCGGTACGCACAACGTGGACGGTAGCGAACCGACGGACCGACGCCGCTCATCGCCGAGGCGCGATGGTTGACGTAGAACGAGCGCGTACCATGTCGTGCTGCTTGACCCCCACACCGGAGCACCCGTGCCTGCCCGTCTCATTCACCTCGTGAGCGCTCTGTCCCTCGTCGCCGTCATCGCTGCGTGCAGCGGTGGCAGTACTGCTTCGGGACCGACCACCTTGCCGAGCATCGAGTCGACGACCACCACCGTCCCACCGACGACCACCACCGTCCCACCGACGACGACCACCACCACCGCCCCGCCGACGACGACCACCACCATTCCGCCGCTCCCCACGGCAGCCTTGACGGGCATCGTGATCGACGAGCCACTCGAACAGCCGGCCATCGTCATCAAGATCGACAACCATCAGTCAGCCCGGCCACAGCGCGGTATCAACGAGGCCGACGTGGTCTTCGAAGAGTTGGTCGAGGGCAACATCACCCGCTTTGCCGCTCTGTACCACAGCCAGGAGGTCGATCCGCTCGGCCCGGTGCGTTCTGCTCGGACGGGAGACTTCGACCTTCTCTCCAACCTCAACACACCCATCTTCGCCAACTCCGGGGGCAACCCGACCGTGTTGGACCTGCTGGCCGGGGTCGACATGGTGCTGGTCAGCGATGCCAACGTCGGTGCCCCCGTGTACTACCGGGGCGGAGGCAAGTCGGCCCCCCACAACCTTCTCACCGACACCGTGTCCATCCGGGAAGCGGCCGGTGATCGAGGTGGACCGCCACCCAGCCTGTTCCGCTACCGGGCGGAGGGCGAAGAACTGCCGCCGACTGCCGAAGACGTCGGCACCGTGCGCATCGACTACGGCGGCTACCGGGTCGACTTCGCCTGGGATCCCGACCTCGAGGGCTGGGCCCGCACCCAGCAAGGATCTGCCCATCGCGACAGTGACGGCGTGCGGATCGCCTTCGAGAACGTGATCGTGCAGTTCACCCCCTATGGGACGAGCGTCGCATTTGCCGGTTCCCCCGAGGTCCAGTTGATCGGCACAGGCGAGGCTTGGGTGCTGACGGCGGGCCAACTGATCCGGGCCGAGTGGAATCGCCCGACCGTCGAGGCCATCACCGAGTACCGCGATGCCGACGGCAACGAGATCGCCCTCACCCCCGGTCGCACCTGGGTAGCCCTACCCCGACCAGGAACAGGCTTCCTCCTGGGGCAGTGAGGACGGCGCTCTACGAACCGATGTCGTTCGGTTCGTAGAGCTGTCGCCAGTCGATTTGGTCGTCGCGCGGCAACACCTCGTTGAGGGGGGCCAAGGCACGCCGGAGGGACGAACACCCATCCTCGCCGACCGCCAACCAGTGCTGCAGGTCGAGCCGATCCGTGAGTTCCTCGATCCCCTGGCGCTCACGGCGTCCGATGTCGGTTGCCCAACCTCGAGTGTCGACCCATCCCCGACGACGGAGCCGGTCCCTGGCTGCGTCAGCCTCATCGGCCGACCATCCGGCTTCGTGCTCGATCCACTCATAAGGTGCCTCGTCGACGGCGACCTGAGACACGACGGCTTCGCACCCGTCGAGTCCCGCCGCAGCGAGGGCGATGAGGTGAGAGCCGCTACGCAGCTCACGCAACACCGTGCACCCGTGCCACAGCGCGACGTGGGGCGAATCCGGCCATGGAAGCCCCGCCCAGCCAGCGGCCAGGGTGCGTCCCATCAGGTTTGCCTCAGCCACTGCCCGTCGGACCACCTCCACGGCAGTGCGAACCTCTGGGCCCTCGCACAGCGGGCCGAGCTCCCGCCGG
Source organism: Acidimicrobiales bacterium (assembly GCA_038135065.1). Lineage (GTDB taxonomy): Bacteria > Actinomycetota > Acidimicrobiia > Acidimicrobiales > Poriferisodalaceae > JAYPWI01. Next base: position 27,936 of record JAYPWI010000012.1, on the reverse strand, counting down.
AGGGCCCGGTCGATGCCCTCGTAGCGAGCTTCGAGAATGTCTGCCGGCCGGGCGAAGGTCCAGGCGTCAGGAATCGCTCGCTCGACGCGCCGGGGGGCGAAATAGAAAAACGCCGACGCCACGACCGACGGCGGCACGGCCCCCAGCGGGGCCGCCCTCGTTGCGAAATAGTTCATCCAGAACCCCCGCAACCCGATGTCGGTCGCCGTGTCTCGAACTTCGGGGGCCCAGTACGTGAGCTGGTGATAGCGCTCGACGCTCTCCCACATCTGCCGCGCATCGATCATGTCTGACGCCACAGGATGTCCTCGGCCAACTGTTCGAGCTCAGCGGTCCAGTCCGGTGGGGCGGCGAGCGGCCGCAACAGGAACTTGCTGTACCCGGCGTCGACCCACCGATCCACGATCTCGGCCAGGGCACCGGCCGATGTCGGCACCACGGCCGCCGGGTCCAGGTCGGCCCGCCGGCGGCGAAGGGCGGCCACCGCATCCGCCGGCAACGGCCCGCGGTGGTAGCTGAGATTTACCCCGTAGTGCTCGGGATCCATCGTTCGACCGGCTGCGTGCGCCGCCTGTTCGACGGCTTCACGGTTGGCCGCCCCTTCCTCGGGGGTGCACAGGCCCGGCAGGTAGCCGTCACCGAGCTGCCCGACCCGCCGCAGCGCCCCAGGCAGCTGTCCACCCAGCCACACCTCCAGCGGATTCTGCAGTGGCAGGGGATCGAGACACGCGTTGGACAGCTCGTAGTAGTCGCCCTGATGGGTGACCGTCTCGCCCGCCCACAACCGTCGCAGGAGGGCCAGCAGCTCCTCCAGCATCGAACCCCGCTCGTTGCGCCGCACCCCCTGCGCGGTGATCTCGTCGTCGTCGGGAAGCCCGAGCACAGCGGTGAGCAGGAGCCTCCCTCCGGACAGGCGATCCAGCTGTGCAAGCTCCCGGGCCAGACGAACGGGACTCCGTCCTGGCAGCACGAGATGGCTTCCGATCTTGAGACGCTGGGTCACTGCAGCAGCGTGGGTGAGGCCGACGATCGGGTCGAAACCGCCGGTCAGCATGGTCTCGGGCAGCCAGATGGAGTCGAACCCCAGCCGGTCGAGGTCCTGTACCAGGGCCGTGTACTTCTCGAGGGGAAGGTCGGCGGTACCCCGACAAGTGAAACCGAACCGAATCTTCATGGGCCCACCTCCTCGACCAGGGTGTCGACTGCGGCATCGAAGAGGGTCACCAGAGCCTGCCGAACCACTGGAGCTGAGAACATCGCCTGCCATCCTTGCTCGGTCAAGAGGTCCGACACGCACACCGCGCTGGCTACCGCAGCTCCTCGCACCTCGCTCACCGCCATCAGGGCAGCGGCCTCCATCTCGACAGCCTGCACCCCGTGTGCCCGGTGGTGCACGAGTTCGGCGACCGTCTCCCGGTACACCGCATCGTTCGTCCACACCGTGCCGGTGGTGACGAGGTCGCTACCGAGCCGTTCGAACAGCGCGGCCGAGAGTTCTGCGTGGGGCCTGACCGGGCGATCACCCGGCAGATAGTGCCAGCTGGTCCCATCGTCACGAACCGCGCCGGTCACCCCGATGATGTCACCGGGCCGAAGGGCGGGCTGCAGGGCTCCGGCCGTGCCGATCGAGATGATGCGCTCCACGCCGGCGGCGATCAGCACTTCGAGCACCGCAGCTGCGACCGGGGCACCGAATCCGAAGTCCCCCACCAAGACCACCTGACCACCCCCGCGAGCCAGCCGGTGGTGCCGGCCAGGGCCCCGGAACACGACACGCTCGCACGCCTCCCGATCGAGGAGATGCCGGTACAGGGCATTGTCGTAGACCATTACCGCACCCGTCGCTTCGAGATCTGCTGCTCCGACCCTCAGCTCTCTCCATTCCTCTACGGCATGACGGGCGCTGACGACCTCGACAGACGAGTACTTGGCTGGCAGGGCTGGAAAATCTGACACGAGAGCCTCAGAAGGTCGCCAACGGATTCGCCGGCGACCCGGTCGCTCCGACGATGCGCAAGGGCGCCAGGGTGAACATGAACTCCCACCTTTCGCGCCGAGCGCACTCGACCGCCAATGGCTCGAGGTCACAGTTGTCCAGCAACCACAGGCCCATGGCCACGATGCCCACGGTGTGCACCGGGTTGTGGCTGAACGCATACCCCGAAGGAACCACGTCCTGCGCCGTGTCGGCACCGATCATGGCGACGTCATTGGCATGGAGCCATGGGAGGTTCGCTGCGTGCCAGCCGGCGCGGGAGGAGCCGCCCTGCCCCATCTGGTCGGGACCCTGCTGCCGCAGGCGCGCCCCGTACCCGGTGCGGAGCAACAATGCGTCGCCCGGCTGCACATCGATCGCCTGGGCTTCGAGGGTCGCAGCCACCAGGTCCGGGAGCACTGGGTCGCCTGCATCCAGCCAGTCCACGCCAAGGTGTCGGGCCACGTCGACGAGGACGCCACGGGTGACGACCCCACGCCCGGCCGGCCGCACGTCGTTAGCCGTTGCCCCCTGTCGGGAGGTGACCCAGGCCGCCGGGCGGTCGTTGTACATGCGGCCGTCGAAGAACATGTGGGCGAGGCTGTCGAGGTGGGTGACCGAATACCCGTGGAAGACCAGACCGAACCACTCGGCTGCCCCTCCGGTCCGCGGTTCGGGGTCGGCGGCCGCCCCGGGACGCTCGGGATCGCCGAGCCCTTCACCGGTTCCGATCATGTGGCGCTGCACGCCTCCGAATGGCCGGTCGGGTCTGGGCAGATCGTCGATGTCCCATCCACAACTCACCACGTGACCGTCCTCGACCAGGGCGGCGGCCGCCGCGACGACAGACGGCGTGATGTGGTTCAGAGTGCCGGCCTCGTCCTCGTCGCCCCATCGACCCCAGTTGCTGAGCTCATCCATCCACCCGAGAACTGTGGCTTCGTCAGGTAGGTCGGCCGAAGAAACCGGGAGCATCTCACTCGCCGCCCGACGCATCCGAGGACATCGCCGGGTCGTCGTCGAACACGACCCTGGTCACATCGGACCAGAGGCGCTCGAGGTCATAGTGTCGGCGTGTCTCGGCATGGAAGACGTGCACCACGAACGGCCCGAAGTCGAGCAGTACCCAGGTGGCATCTTCCAGGCCTTCGATGCGGATCGGTCCGTCCCCGCCAGCGGCCTTGACTTCGGCCTCGACCTCTTCGGCAATGCGCCGCACCTGGCGCACGTTCGAGCCGCTGACCAACACGAACCAGTCGGTGATGCCGAGGACGTCCCCCACGTCGAGACCGATGATGTCGGAACCCGACAGGCGAGCCGCACCACGGGCGGCGGCTTCGACGAGGGCGGGCACCTGCAATCTGTTCATCGGCCCCGGCATCCTACCCTGCCCCGCCCGCTCAATGGTCTGGGAGGCATGGACAGGCCCCGAGCTCTTCAGGCCTCAACCCGTCGGCACGGGCGACTGAAGGACGGGCAGAAGATCCTGACCGATCACGACGGTCACATCGACGACATCCAGTGCATCGCGCTGCTTCACCACCTCGCCGACTCCGAGAAGGTCCCGAATCCGCAGTGCCGCTCGGAGATCGCCGTCGTCGTAGTACACGACCTGGGTCACCTCGTGGTCGAAGACCAGGGCATTACCGGTGAGCTGGACAAGCACCCCAGCCGGGACGAGGCGGTCGGTGAGGGCAACAGCCAGACCTGGGGTCCCGACACCGTTGAGGATCTGCACGGTGAGCCGTTCCTGCGGCTCGCGGCCCTCGGCGAGGGCCAGGGTGGCCAGCAGGTCGTCGAGTCCTTCGGCGTCGATGCTGTAGAGGTCGGACCGACTTCCCATTGCCGTCACCGGAAGGATGCGGAAGTCGAGGTCGTCGAGCCGGCTGGCAGCTTCGTCGAGGAAGGCGCCCGAGTCGGCTGCCGGATCGGACACCACCCCGACCACAGCGCGACGCGCCTCGAGGAAGGCGAGCCAGAACCGCTGATGGCGAACCAGTCGGTCCAACTCCGTCTCGGCGAGTGAACGGGCGGCCAGGAAGGCGGGAACCTCGGCCGGCTCGAGCCGTTGAGGCCCAGCGGGCCACAGCACGGTGATCCGGCCATTGGCATCGGCCACTTCGACGGGCGCCGGATTGTCGACGGTGACGGCCCCGGCGGTTCCTGTGAGGGTCGACCAGTCCCCTGGCCCGACGGTCACCACGTGGTCGACATCGAGCGACAGCAGGTTGGCGATGGACAGTGCGGCGAGCGGCGAGCCACCCACGTCGATGGCCCGGGCCAGAGGGTCGAGTCCGAAACCCGGGATCTCGACCATCGTGTTGACCGGAAGCAACACTGCGGTACCGCCACCGCTCGAGTCGAGGACCACAACGGCAAACGACGTGCCGGCTCCCGCTTCGTCGAGCTCCACGATGATGGCCGATGCCTCCGGCCGCAGGGGCTGCGTTGGTTCGACCTCGTCGGCCAACGGCGTGGACTCGGGTTCGACTCGCTCGAGGACGAGGCGATACAGCCCGAACAGCGACCCGGTCAGAACGATCAGGGGGACGATCCACCCCAACGGACCTCGGGAGGCCGTGGCCACGGACCTGCTGGCCGCAGCACCCCACCTGGCCCAGACACGGCGACGGCGACGAAGTGGGCGCGTTCGCCCGGAGCGGCCACCGACGTTCGCGGCGCGCTCGCCCGGTGAGTGCGGGACTGGCTGATCGCCTGCGGGCTCCACATCGGCGGATACGTCGGTCGTCGTCACTAGTGGTTCAAGAGTAGAGCCCGTGTTCTGTGATGTAGGCCACCACGCTGGGCGGCACGACCCCATCGACAGGCAGGCCGGCACGAAGACGGTCGCGCAGGGAGGAACTCGACACGTCGATCCGGGGGACCTCGAACCGTTCCCACCGCCAGCCGGGTGGGGGCTGACCACCCTGGGCACCGCGGCCGGCCATCGCGATGGTGGCCAGTCCCTTCAGCTCGTCGGCACCATGCCAGGTGTCGAGCCCGGCTGCTGCGTCGGATCCGAGAATCAGGACTGGCTCTGCAACTCCATACCGCTCGCGCACTTCGCGAACCGTCTCGAGTGAGTAGGACGGACCACCCCGGCGCAGTTCCATGTCGCTGGCCTGCAAACCGGCAACCCCATCGACTGCCAGTTCGACCATTCTCAGTCGGTGGGGCGACGGCGTCAGCAGGCGGTGGGACTTCTGCCACGGATCATGGGCCACCGTCACCAGCACCAGGTCGAGTCCGAGCTCCGTCCGCGCCCAGACACCGAGTGCGAGGTGCCCGACATGGGGCGGATCGAAGGAGCCACCAAAAATGCCCACCCGTGATGTCATCGCCCCGTCCGATCCAGATTCTGGAGGTTGGTGAAAAATTTTGGAGTCGAGTGTTACCACTCGCACTTCGCTCAAGACCTAGTATGGTCCTGCCGACGTAACACAGCATGCGGTTTGGCATCCTGACCTGGCCTTCCAGCGCTCACCGTGCCGGAAATTCAGGGTTTGACGGATTCCACCGCGTGGTATGTACCAGGCATGACGTCTGTTCGGTTACCCCGCACCTGCCCTCGGCAGAGGCGAATCCGGACGCTGAGGATGTCACACCCATGGCACACGATGCCCCCTGTGACCTATTTCACACCCCCTATTGGAAACGTCCGAACCCCTCTGGGCGTTGAAAAATCGAACGCCCAGATCGGGCATACGTCCGTGGTTCCCCCTCGGATGACACGGGCCGGCGGCCCCCTCCGCCGACGGAGTTCAGCATGAGCGATTCAGTTGGTCAGTACCTCAACGAGATTGGGGCAGTCGCCCTGCTCACGGCCGACGACGAGAAAGACTTGGCTCAGGCCATCGAGCGTGGCCGGGATGCAACTGCCCGCTTGCTCACCGATGACGACCTGACCCGCGCTGACCGCCGAGCCCTCAAGGCACACGAGGCGGAAGGCGAGGCCGCTCGTGACCGCTTCATCCGGGCCAATCTCCGTCTGGTCGTGTCCATTGCCCGCCGCTACCCCCTCCCGGCTGGCATGGAGCTCTTGGACCTCATCCAGGAAGGCAACCTGGGCCTCGAGCACGCGGTCGAGAAGTTCGACTGGCGCCGCGGGTTCAAGTTCAGCACCTACGCGACGTTCTGGATCCGGCAGTCGATCGGCCGGGCCCTCGACCAGAAGGCCAGCCTGATTCGCCTTCCCTCGGATCGCTCTGCCTCGCTGCGGGCCGCCCTCCGGCACGGCGGGGGCGACACCGACGCCCTCGACGACGAAAACGCCTGGTTGCAGCGGGTGAGTACTCCGACCTCGCTCGACAAGACCATCGGCGATGACGGCGACAGCACCCTTGTCGATCTCATTGCAGATGGCACTCCAGGACCCGAACAGGTGACGATCGACTCTGACCGCACCGAACGCATCCGTGGACTGCTCGACGGCCTCGACCCGCGGGCTCGGCTCGCAGTCGCACGCCGCTTCGGACTCATCGACGGTGAGATGCACAGCTACCGCGAGGTGGGCGAGGAGCTCGGCGTGACAGCAGAGGCCGCTCGCCGCCTCGTGAAGCGAGCCGTGGACGAACTGGCCTCCGATCCCGAGGCACTCAGCATCGTCGCCTGAGTGCGGTTGGTGCACAGACACCCTGCGCGACACACTTGAAGGGTGACGATGACCTGGAGCCCAAGCTCTTGGAGCGGCTTCGAAGCCGGACAGCAACCCGAATGGCCCGAACACGACGCGGTCAACGACGCGCTGCGTGAGCTGAGCCGCCAGCCCCCGTTGGTATTCGCCGGGGAGGCCCGGCGGCTGACCGAACAACTGGGCCGGGTCGCAGCGGGCCGGGCCGTCGTACTCCAGGCCGGCGACTGTGCCGAATCCTTCGATCAGAGTTCAGCCGACCAGATTCGGGACAAGCTGAAGATCCTCCTGCAGATGGCCGTCGTGCTCCAATACTCGGCGGGCCTCCCCGTCGTGAAGATCGGACGCATCGCCGGACAGTTCGCCAAACCTCGTTCCAGCGGAATGGAGACCCGGGGCGACACCACCCTGCCCTCGTTCCGTGGTCACATCGTCAACGACATCGAGTTCGACGAGGCGTCTCGGCAGCCTGATCCCTACCGTCTCGTGCGGGCCTACCACACGTCTGCAGCAACTCTGAACCTGCTGCGCGCCTTCACCAGGGGTGGCTTCGCCGATCTGCGTCAGGTCCACAACTGGAACCGTGAGTTCGTCGCATCCAGCCCGATCGGCCAGCGGTACGAACTCGTGGCCGACGGCATCGATCGGGCCCTCCGCTTCATGACAGCGTGCGGCCTGGACAGCGACGATGCAGCCATGCGCCAGGTCGAGCTGTACACCAGCCACGAGGCCTTGCTCTTGGGGTACGAGGAGGCACTCACCCGACAGGACTCGATCACCGGCGACTGGTACGACTGCTCGGCCCACATGCTGTGGATCGGTGAGCGAACCCGAGAACTGAACGGCGCGCACGTCGAGTTTCTCAGAGGAGTCCACAACCCCGTTGGTTGCAAGATCGGACCGAGTATCTCACCCAGCGACGTCCTCGAACTCTGCGAGGCCCTCAACCCTGAGCAAATTCCGGGACGCCTGACCCTCATCAGTCGCATGGGGGCAGACAAGGTGACCGACGTGCTCCCCTCGATCCTTCGGGCGGTCACCGACGCCGGACATCCCGTCGTATGGGAATGCGACCCGATGCACGGCAACACCTACGCCACCGACGCTGGCATCAAGACCCGCCACTTCGACGACATCATGTCCGAGGTGAAGCAGTACTTCGACGTGCATCGAGCTGAGGGCACCTGGCCCGGTGGAGTTCACTGCGAGCTCACGGGCGACGATGTCACCGAGTGCGTGGGTGGCGGTGACGCAGTTGCGACCGAGCAGCTCGGTGACCGCTACGAAACGATGTGCGACCCCAGGTTGAACGGTCGCCAGTCGCTCGATCTTGCGTTCGGCGTCGCCGAGCTCTTACGAACCGTCTGACACCACAGGCCCGCTTCGCCGTTCTGTCAACGGGTCGTCACGGTTGTGACGCCCCGAGCCGCGACGGCCGTTGTGTCCGCTGCGAACCTCCGAGTGGTGGAGCTCGACAGATCGACAGTGAACGGGCTGCCGATCAGGCCCGCCTGTTCGAGGCCTTCCACCACCCCGTAGTACCTGATGCGCTGACCTGCTACCCGTAGATGGACGATCGGCTGGGCGGGCAGGTGATCTGGACCGAAGCCCGTCCACTGCAGGTCGACCGTGAGGGTATTACCGCGCCGAACAGCCAAACCGACGAGGTCGGCCTCCTCCAGGATGTCCACCCGGCACGACATCGCCAGGGCCTCGCAGCGAGCTGCCCCCTCCACATGCCTCAGGGTTCCAGCGACCTGATACGCCGCGCCCGCTTGGGTTGCTGCGGGGTCTGCACTGGGCGGCTCAGATGCGAGGTCGAGTTCGGTCAAAGCCAGCTCGGCCGACAATTCCGTCGAGAACCCAAGCCCGTCCAGAGCGTCGTGACGCCAGCTGACGATGATCGAACCCAGGGGCGCATCGGTGATCCGCACCGGCCGAACGGCCATCGAGGGAGACCGCTCGACAACGGCGGCCCTGGCCATGACGACCGTCTGACTCGGGGCAGCGGACCGCTCATCTGCCACACAGCCTGACCCCACCACCGCTATGGCGAGAACCAGACAGCGCAGCGGGCGTCGCACCTCCACCCCATGCCGGTCGACCGAACGGGCACCTGGGCAAGGCGACAGGTGCTGAACTGACCGTTACGCCAGATGGTCGACGAAGCCCTCGAGTTGGCGCAGATTGCGACATTCGAACGTTCCGTCGCAATACGTCGAGTACTCGCTGATCACCGAATCGCCCGTGTCCCAGTAGGACTTGGGCTCGGGGTTCAACCAGAACACCGATCGCGCCTTCTTCTGTGTCTCCTTGATGATCCACGCGTTGGTTGCGTGGTAGTTGTTCCGGGCATCCCCCAGGAACATCACCGTCGACTTGGAGTTGACCTCGTGACCGAAGTTCTCCCAGAACACGCTGAACGCATGGCCGTAGTCCGAGTGACCGTCGACCCACACCACGTCGGCCTCGGTGTTCACCCGGTGCACGGCGTTGGTGATGTCTTCCTCGCTCTGGAACATGTGGGTGACCTCGTCGAGGCCATCGATGAACACGAACGAGCGCACCTTCGAGAACTGATTCTGCAAGGCGTAGACGAGGTGCAGGGTGAAGCGAGCGAAGGCTGCCACCGATCCGGAGATGTCGGCGACCACCATCAGTTCGGGCTTGTTGGGTCGGGGATTCCTGAAGCGTGGCTCGGCAGGAACACCGCCATAGCTCAGTGACTGGCGGACAGTGGCCCGGAAGTCGAGGGGGCCACGGCGCTTGTGACGCCGCTTGCGCGCAAGACGTGCAGCCAGCTTCCGTGTCAGCGGCTGGATCGCCTTGCGGATGTTGGCCATCTCCTCACGCGAAGCGTGCATGAAGTCGACATCTTCGGGAAGCGGCTTGCGCAGGGTCTTGGCCATGGCCTCCACCCCCCGATCGGCGACGAGCCGGCGCCGAATCTCGGCCTCGATCTCCCGCTTGAGTTGCTCGATGCGATTCTCGAACTCCTCGCGCTGCAGTCGTTGCTGGAGCGCTGTGGGGTCGGTGTCGAGCTTGTTGTTCGCCTCCTCCATGAGGCGCTCGAGCATCCCGTCGAGGTCGAGGTTCCGCAGGGTCCGATACAGGTAGTACGTACCCCCTACAGGACGGCCAGGCTCCATACCTGCGAACTGCGTGACCGCAGCCCGGGCCATCGCAGCCATCATGGCCTCGTTGGCCTCCATGAGCGCCTTGAACAGCATCTCGGCGATCTGCTCGGGGTCCATGTGTTCCCCGGAACCAGGACCTTGACCCTGGCCCTGCTGCTGCATCATCTGCTGGAGCCACTGCTCGAGGTCATCCTCGTCGAACTCGCCGTCCTCGTTGTCCTGACCGACGTTGTATTCAGGACCTCGAAGACTGAAGTACACCTCGAAGACGGTCTCGAAGGCCTTCCAGTGCTGCTCGTTCTTCACAAGCGTTGCCGCGAGCGCGTACTTGAACGCATCGCGATCCTCGATGGGCACGTGTTTCAGCGCCTGCATGGCGTCGAGGTTCTCGGTGAGCGACACCGGAAGCCCGGCGTTGCGCAGTTCCACCACGAACCCGCTCATCAGATCCAGCATCGGATCACCCCTCGAGGGTCAGTTCCTTGGCGGCCTTCTCGATGTCCGACTGGTACTTCAGCAGGATGTGGAGAGATTGCTTGGCCGTGTCGATGTCGATGTTCTCGATCCCCAGCAGAACGAGGGTTCGGGCCCAGTCCAGTGTCTCGGACACCGATGGGCTTTTCTTCAGCTCCAGCTGTCGGATCGAACGTACGATGCGCGCAATCTGTTCGGCCAGGTTCTCGGTCACCCCTTCGACCTTGGTGACCACGATCTCCTTCTCACGCTCGAGCTGTGGGTAGTCGATGTGAAGGAAGAGGCAGCGACGCTTCAGCGCCTCGGACAGCTCACGGGTGTTGTTCGAGGTCAGGAAGACGAGGGGTACCTGGGTCGCCACGATGGTGCCCAGTTCGGGGATCGACACCTGGTAGTCGGAGAGGATCTCCAGGAGGAGGGCCTCGGTCTCGATCTCCACCCGGTCCACCTCGTCGATGAGGAGCACAACCCGATCCTCGGCCGTGATGGCTTCGAGGAGGGGACGGGTCAAGAGGAACTCGTCGTTGAAGATGTCGTCCTGGAGTTCCGCCCAGTCCTCGGCGTTCTCGTTACCCCGGTCGGCCTGGATGCGCAGCAACTGCTTCTTGTAGTTCCATTCGTACAACGCCTTGGCCTCGTCGAGGCCCTCATAGCACTGCAGACGGATCAGGCGGCTACCTGTCATGGCGGCGACCGACTTGGCCAACTCGGTCTTGCCGGTGCCCGCCGGCCCTTCGACCAGGATCGGCTTGCCCAACTTCTCAGCCAGGAACACCACGCTGGCGATGCCGTCGTCGGCGAGGTAGTCGACGCCTTTCAGGCCCTGCCTCACCGATGCAAGGTCGTTGAAAATGGTGTCCGCCATGTGGGCAGTCTCCTTGTCAGGTGCCGGATATCCGGGTTCACGGGATGCCCGGATCCGAACTCGAGCACTCGGGAGAGCCTAGCGAACTGGCAAGGCCCGCTCACGATCCACGGGTCGGCCGGTGCGGCGACATTCAATCCGGCGAGCCGGTGTCCGATGGACAGGGGTGGCGTTCGAACCCAGCGATCGGCGACTCGCCGATGCCGTCGACAACTTCGTCGCAGCGATCGGCCCGGCCCTGACCCGACTCAGGAGCGACATCGAATCCCACAATGCCGTCGACCTCGACGACGTGCAGCCCTTGCGCGATGCAGTGGAGATCGTTCGGTCCCTCATCGAGGTCGACGGTCTGTACACCGACGAGGAGCTCGAGAGCTTCATCGACCACTTCCGTGATCGCATCGCCGACCCGTGGCTGGCCTCCCAAACGCCCGTCAGCTTGCGAACCTCCGGCGTGCTGCATCGAGCCCGGACATGGCTGGATGCTCCGAGCCCACTGTTCGGTCTGCTCGTGACCCTCGATAGCCGGGAGGGCAGCCATTTCGCCTGGCGGTACCACGACCTCGCACTGGAGTTGGCCGAGGCCGTCATCGCCCTGGACGGCTACCGATCGCCAGCCGAGGCGACCGCAGTCGATCGATGGCGCGGAATTCTGGTCGGGCAGCTCCAGGCGGCAGGGCTGACCCGCCGGCATCCCACTCCCGCCCATCGGGTTGGCGACCCGCCGGCTGCTCGGACGGCAGACCCTGACCTCACCGAGCTTCTCGCAGAGCTCGAGGCCATGATCGGACTCGAGCCGGTCAAGCGCCAGGTCCGTCAGGTCACGAACCTGCTCAATGTCCAGCGCCTGCGTTCTCAGAGAGGCATGGCCCGACCAAGTTCGTCACATCATCTGGTCTTCACCGGGAATCCGGGAACGGGCAAGACCACGGTGGCCCGTCTGCTGGCAGGCATCTACCAGGCGCTGGGGGTCGTATCCAGCGGGCATCTCGTAGAAACGGACCGGGCCGGCTTGGTCGCTGGATACGTGGGCCAGACGGCCAACCGGGTCGATGCTGTGGTGGAGGAAGCCCGTGGCGGTGTCCTGCTCATCGATGAGGCATACAGCTTGGTCCGAGGAGGGCCGAGCGATTTCGGCCAGGAAGCCCTCGACGCACTCGTCAAGCGCATGGAGGATCATCGGGACGACCTGGTGGTGATCGTCGCGGGCTACCCCGAGGAGATGGACGACTTCCTCGACGCCAACCCGGGTCTGCGGAGCCGATTCCCGACCGTGATCCACTTCCCCGACTACCACGACACCGAGCTGGTGGCCATCTTCGAGCATTGCTGCCGAATCGACGATTACGACCCGACGCCAGGAGCGCTGGAGGCTGTCGGCCGAGCATTGGCCGGGGTGGAACGAGGCCGCGGTTTCGGCAACGGCCGATTGGCTCGCACCATGTTCGAGCGGGCGATGCTCGCTCATGCAGCACGCATCGTCGGGATCAGCGACCCTTCGGATGCAGACCTCCGCTCGCTGACGGCCGCCGATGTCGAGGGGCATCGACCTGATTGAGACCGCCCGACCGGGCGGATCGGGTGCTATCAGGCGAATCCGGCGACGATGACGTCCGACAGGGTGAGGCGAAGGTCGGGGGCAACCGAGCGAACGGAGGCAGCTTCCACAGCGGCGGCCACAAGGGTGCGCTGCCCGGTACCGAGATCGACGAGCCAGAGGGCACCCGGAGCACCACAGTCGATGCCGTGTTCGAGGATTGCAATGGTCGAGTCACTCACGAATCCCACTGGGACGGCACTGAGATCGGAGGCGACAGGTGTCGGGTACCCACCAGCTGTGAGATCGACCACCTCGACGGTGGAACCACCGTCGCAGGACCCTTCGGCCACCGCCAGACGTTCGGGCCGGTTCGGGTCGATGACGGCGCCGTAGAGCCTGGCCGGACTCTCGTACTGGGCCTCGAGCACCGACGGATCTTCGGGCAGAGCCGAGAGAATCCGCTGTCCGTCCTCGGTCTCGAACAAGAGATCGGGCAGGTCGAAGGAGTGGATGTGCCACACCCCGCCGTGGTCGGCAACAAACGACAACCGGGTGCCATCGGCGGAGAACAGCACTTCGTCGATCGTGGCCTCACCGGTATCGATCCACACCTGTTCGCCCGTGCCGTCGTTGCGCACCAGGAACAGGCCGGTCTGGGTCCACTCCTCGGTGACCAGCTTGGATCCGTCCCACCACTCCGCGGTTGCCGTCCCCCGACCCGCAACTGCGAGATGCATCCCGTCAGGGTGGTACACGGCCGCCCTGTGCTCATCGAGGAACGAGATGTCGATGACCCCCGACCCATCGCTCTCTACCTTCGTCAAGCGATCACCGTCGGCC
>JAYPWI010000012.1:0-14465 GCA_038135065.1 Acidimicrobiales bacterium | reverse complement strand
TCGGCCCGCACGAAGCGACGGCCGGTCGGCCAGGTCCACCCACCCGTGGCACCGGCGCCGACCGTGGTCACGGCACCTGAGGCGTCGATCACCGTGCCGTCACCGAGCACGACCTTGTCACCCGGTGGCGACCAGGAGAGCAGGGCGGAGGACCCCACCTCGGCCAGACATCGCTGCTCGTTGTCGCCCAGCACCTCCCGCAACTGTCCACCCGAGACGTAGGTGAGGGTTGCGAGCGGCCCCGGACCAACCCATGCGCATCCCTGCGGCACCGCCAGCCCATCGGTGCGTGATGTCGGGTCGTCGGAGGCTTCGACCTCGGTGGTGGTCGACTCCGGCACGTTCTTCACCCCAGCATCGCGTGGGTCGTCGGCAACCGGTTCGTCGCCAGCTGGAGCACTGCTTGCGGACTGCACCGGGCCAGAGGTCGGCGCTGCATCGGAGCCAACGAGGTCGGCAGATCCGCACCCGGTTCCGATGATGCACAGGCTCAGGGCGACAAGGAACCGACTGGCTCCAACCCTCAAGTACCGGCGACCAGAAGCCGAAGATCTAGGCATGGCCTCCAGTGTGGCATTGCCATGAGCATGAACCCCCCTCTCCTGGCGGCCGGCGACTGGGTCTCGATCGAGGGCTACCCCGAGCGAACAGAACCCATCCGAGCCCAGTTAGCGGCCCGCGATGACAGCCACTTCCTCGTCCTGTGCGACCCAGCCCAACTCGGTGAGCGTCCCGTCTCGGGGTGCGAGGTCCGTCTCCGGGCGGACAACCAGCAAGGTCACTGGATTTCCGTCGACGTCGTCCACTCGTCTGCGGACCCCGTCGGTCTCCTATTGCTGACCGGTGATCTTCTCTCCGAGAACGGCTTCGACGAGCGGCGGGACAACCGCTTGCATCGGATCATCCCGGCACGGGTGGTTCCCGACGACGGCGGCCCAGCGGTCGATGCGACCGTCATCGATCTCAGCGTCGGGGGTGCCCGCCTACGCCTTCGCTCCCTACCGACCTCGCTCGGCTGCACCATCGAGGTGGCCTGCAGCGAGCCCCTGCTCCGGGTAGCTGCCACCGTTCTCGACATCTCCCCGAGCGGTATCGGCGGGCGGCAGTACGAGGTCAGGCTTGCATTCGCCGACGGGAGCCCTGCCGCTGCCGAGCAGCTACGAGCCGCCGTGGAGGGCGGCATCGGCGACCTGCTCCGAGATCTCGGACTTCCCGCGGTGACGAGCTGACGGTTCGGAACCGCACACTGCAGTCAGGGCAGCAGGACCAGGTCGTCGGCGTGGATGACCAGGAGGGGTGTCCCGGGTTGCAGGTCGTCACTACGCCGCCCCATGGCTCCTCGTAGGGCCGCTGAACCCATCCCGACGAGACCCTTTGCGAACACGGCACCAGTCGGGCCGACCACGTCGACGGCTTCGTTCGAGCCGAACTCTCCATCGACCCCGATCACGCCGGCTGGCAACAGTGAACGCCCGCGCTCCAAAAGCGCCGATCGGGCACCGTCGTCGACGACAACGGTGCCCGCTGACTGCACAGCGAAGCCGATCCACAGCTTCCGGGCCGAGATCCGCGCATTACGCGCCGCAACCGAGGTGCCGATGCCAGAGCGGCCCTCGACGGCGTCCTGCACCACCCCGGGCCGGGTCGCAGCAGCAATCACCGTGCGCACCCCACTCCACGACGCCATCTTGGCTGCGGCGAGCTTCGAGGCCATTCCTCCACTCCCCCGCAGACCTGCTGCTCCAGCGACCTGTTCGACCTCGTGGTCGAACTCCCGGATCTCCTCGATGAGGGTCGCCCCGGGATCCTGACGGGGATCTGCAGAAAGCACTCCGTCGGTATCGGTGAGCAGGATCAACAGGTCTGCGGCGAGCAGATTCGCCACCAGGGCGGCGATTCGATCGTTGTCACCGAAACGGATCGCGTCGTCGGCCACTGCATCGTTCTCGTTGACGATGGGAACGACGCCCAAACCGAGCAGGTGCTCGAATGTCGTTTTGGCATGGAGGTACTGGTTGCGGTCCCTGAAATCGTGAGGGGCAAGCAACACCTGACCACAGGTCAGACCGTGCCGGTCCAACAACTCGCTGTACACCCGCATCAGGTCGATCTGACCAACTGCAGAGAGGGCCTGCAGCATCTCGGGTTCGGTCGGTCGATCGATGCCGAGCCGCTGCACGCCGGCGGTGATGGCACCGGAGGTGACCACCACGACCTCATGACCTGCCCGGCGAGCGTTGACCACCTCATTGGTCAGCTTCATGAGGGCCTGGGTGTCTACATGGCCGTCGGCGGCCGTCACCGACGACGTCCCGATTTTCACGATGATCCGCATGTGACGCCGATTTCCTGTCACCGACTCACAGGTCGGGCTCGTACTCGAACTGGAAGTCGCCGATGACGACGATATCGCCCGACTTCGCGCCGGCCCGGGCAAGGGCACGGGGCACCCTGAGCTGATCCAAACGCTGTTGGGCATGGGCCAGCGCCTCGACGTCGGTGAGATCGCTGAGAGCGACCGCCCGCAACGCCTGCCGCCCGAGCACCTCGAAGGATCCGTCGTCGTGACGTACGACACTGACCCCCTCTGGCACCGGGCGGTGCACGACGAACTGTGTGGGTTCGGGATCCGATGCCCGTGCCTGCTGGACCATGGAGAACAGGCGGCCGACGATCTCGTCGACCCCTTCCCCGGTCACTGCGCTCAAACGGTGGCCATCCCACGGCAGGGTCGCGACATCAGCTTTCGTACCGACCACCAGGCTCGGGCGTCGAGCCAGCTCGGGGTCGTAGTCGGACAGTTCCTTGAGCAGGATGTCGGCTTGTTCCTGCGGATCACGGCCGCTCACCTCTGCCAGATCGACCATCACCAGCAGCACCCGAGCCCGTTCGACATGACGGAGGAATTGGTGACCCAATCCGCGCCCCTCGGCCGCGCCCTCGATCAGACCCGGGATGTCCGCCACCACCATCTCGGCGTCGTCGGAGCTGCGCACCACCCCGAGGTGGGGTTCGAGCGTGGTGAAGGGATAGTCGGCCACCTTTGGGCGGGCCGCCGAAACACGACCGATGAGGGTGCTCTTGCCGGCATTGGGGAACCCGACCAGCGCTACGTCAGCCATCAGCTTGAGTTCGAGTCGGAGCCACAGCTCCTCCCCCACCTCGCCCTGTTCGGCGAATGCGGGGGCCCGACGCCGGTTGGACAGGAACCGGGCATTGCCCCGACCGCCCTGACCGCCGCGGGCCGCCATCCAGCGATCGCCCGCATTGACCAGATCAGCCACCACCTCGCCGTCGAAGTCACGCACCACCGTGCCCTCGGGTACCGCCACAATCTGGTCCTCACCCGACTTTCCGTGTTGCCGCTTACCGCGCCCATGGGTGCCGTCGTCTCCGCGCCGGAAAGGGAAGTCACGAAACGCAAGCAGGGATGCAACGTTGCGGTCGGCAACCAGCCAGACGTCGCCACCGTCTCCACCGTCACCCCCATCGGGGCCGCCGCGCGAGACATGAGCTTCCCGGCGGAACGACACACAGCCGGCGCCGCCGTTCCCGCCCTTGGCGTGGAGATTGCACTCGTCGACAAACCCGGACACGGCTACTGAGGATACGGGGACCCCCTTCCCCGGCCTCCCGGCGGGCTGGGCGGCGGGACCGCGGACATGTCGGCACCCGATCTGGTGGCCCACCCAAGCAGCCCCGACCTACCGAAACGAGTTCGTCACACACAACGGGAACCAGGGCCCCGCCACGGGCAGTCAAAGGCCGCACAGCATCACGAAGGGAGCGATCGATGCTTCATCGACGAACACTTGCAACGACCCTCACCGGGGTCCTGTTGCTGACAGCCTGCGGAACCGAACGGGCAGCCACCCTCGGCAGCGACACAACTCGACCCGACCCTGGGCAACATGCCGTCGCCATGCCCGAGGAGGAACCGGGTGCAGCGGTAAGCCTCTCTGGTGACGCCCGCGAGGACGCAGCAGGATCACCCCCCGCTCGCATCGACCAACCACCACCGCCGCCGCAAGCGGGACCGGGAGGTGTGACCTTTCAGCACAGCGGGGTCAACCCCGTCGTGGTCACCGCACAGGATGCCCGGTCGACCTTCGCCCTCGATGTGGACACCGCCTCGTACACCGTCGGCCGGGCCTGGATCGAGCAAGGCCTCATCCCGGACCCCGCTTCGGTCCGCGTCGAGGAATGGGTCAACTACTTCGACCAGAACTATCCGGCCCCGGAGAACGGCACCTTCGCCGTCTACGCCGACGGTGCCCCCCACACCCTGGCCGGCACCGAGAGCTTCCTCCTGCGCATCGGTGTCGCAGCCAAGGCCGCTGACGAAGACAGGCTTCCGTTGAACCTGTCGTTCGTGGTCGACACATCGGGTTCGATGTCCAACGGCAACCGCATCGCGCTGGTGCGCGAGGCCATCTCGTCGACAGTTGCTGCGCTGGACGAACGGGATCTGGTGAGCATCGTCGGCTACGACGACCAGGCGACCACCTGGTTGCCTCCCACCAGGGGTGACCAGCTGCACCGGATCCAGGCTGCCGTGGAGCATCTCGTTCCCGGCGGATCGACCAACGCCGAGAGGGGCCTCCGGCAGGGCTACACCCTCGTCGACGAGATGTGGCAGGCCGATCGGGTCAATCGGGTCATCCTGCTGTCCGACGGGGTGGCCAATGTCGGAACAACCGATCCGGACGGCCTGCTGGCCGAGATCGAACGAGCGACGACCCGGGACATCCACCTGATCACCGTCGGGGTGGGATTCGGCAACTTCAACGACCAGCTCCTGGAACAGTTGGCCGACCGTGGCGACGGTTGGTACACCTACCTGGACTCGTTGAGCGAGGCCCGCAACGTCTTCGGCGACCAGCTGGACGGGCTTCGAGCCACTGTGGCCCGAGACGCCCGAATCCAGGTGGTGTTCGACGAGGACACCGTCCGGTCCTACCGGTTGATCGGGTTCGAGAACCGTGACATCGCCGACAAGGCATTTCGCAGCGACGGAGTCGATGCCGGTGAGGTGGGCGCTGGCCACACGGTCACTGCCCTGTACGAACTCGAACTGGAACCTGGGGTGCGAGCCGGGGACGGAGCGCACCTGGCCACTGCCCATCTGCGCTGGGTCGACCCTGCCAGTGGCGAGGTGGACGAAATCGACGGGGCTGTCACGACCGACGCCCTCGCCACTTCATTCGATCGGGCCAGCGCTCACTACCGCTTCACAGCGGCAGTGGCGACGACGGCCGAGATCCTCAGGGGAAGCGACCACGTGGACGCCGCCGACCTGGGGGCGACCGTCAAGGCAGCCCGACGGGCGGCCAGCGAGATCGACTCCGATCAGGCGTGGAGCTTTACCGAGCTGATCGCGGAATTGAGCGATCGGATGGGCCGATGAAGGACCGGAGCAGGTTCGGTCGGTCAGGCCTGGGGCACGACGTCCACGAGACGGCGACCCTTGCGGAAGCCGAACTCGACGACACCGTCGGCGGTGGCGAACAGGGTGTCGTCCTTGCCGATGCCCACGTTACGCCCGGGATGGAACTTGGTACCCCGCTGGCGAACGATGATGCCCCCAGCGTTGATGGTCTGGCCGGCGAACACCTTCACGCCGAGGCGCTGGGCGTTGGAATCCCGCCCATTACGGGTAGAACCCCCGCCCTTGGTCTTGGACATGGATCAGCCCCTCACGATCCCGGTGATCTCGATGGTCGTGTACCGCTGGCGGTGGCCCCATCGACGCCGGTTGTTGGTTTTGTTCTTGTAGGTGAAGCCGTTGATCTTGGGCCCCTTGGTCTCCCCCACGACGCGTGCGGTGACCGACGCGCCCGACAGCTCGGAGGGGGTGGACATCACAGCGTCGTCGTCGACGACGAGGATGGGAGCAAAGGAGACCTCTTCACCTTCTGCGGCACCGAGAAGTTCGACGTCGAGCACCTGGCCCGCCTCGACTTTCTCCTGCTTGCCGCCGGTGGCGATGACTGCGTACATACAGCCCGACATCCTACCGGGGAGACAGGCCGACAACCACTTGGCGGTCGCGCCGTTGTTTACACATCGATCACCTGCTCGCGGAGTCGCACGCCACGCCCGTCGCAGTGCTCGCACGCTTCGGACACCGACTCGAGCAGCCCTTCGCCGATGCGTTTACGCGTCATCTCTACCAGGCCGAGATCGCTGATGGCCGACACCTGGGTGCGGGTCTTGTCCCGGGCGAGGGCTGCTTCGAAGACGCGCACCACCTCGTCCCGGTTCTTCTTCACCTCCATGTCGATGAAGTCGATCACGATGATGCCCCCGATGTCGCGCAGCCGAAGCTGCTTGGCGATCTCCTCGGCGGCCTCGACGTTGTTGCGGAAGACCGTCTCCTCGAGGTTCGACTTCCCGACGTTCTTCCCGGTATTCACGTCGATGACCGTCAAGGCCTCGGTGTGTTCGATGATGAGGGACCCCCCGGAGGGAAGCCAGACCTTGCGGTCGACAGCTTTCCGGAGTTGCTCGGCAACGTGGTAGCGCTCGAACAGAGGCAGCGACTCGACCGAGGGGTCATGGAACTGGATGCGGTCGGCGAGGGCCGGGGCGATCGACTCCATGTAACCCTTGACCTGCTCGTAGAGGGTCGGGTCGTCGATGATGACCCCCCGATAGTCCTTGTTGAACTCCTCGCGGATGATACGAACCGCCAACTCGGGCTCGCGGAACAACAGGCTGGGGGCCTTGCTCTCAGCGCTGCGCTGGTTGATCTGCTCCCACTGCGACAGGAGGCGGCGCACGTCGCGCTCGATCTCCTCGGCTGTGACGTCCTCCGCCGCCGTTCGCACGATCACCCCATGCTCGGCCGGCTTGACCTTGTCGAGAATGTTCCGTAGGCGTTTGCGTTCCTTATCGGGCAGGCGCTTTGAAATGCCGTAGGTCGGGCTGTTGGGGACGAGCACCACGAACCGGCCGGGAAGCGAGACCTCCGTGGACAACCGGGCACCCTTGTGGCTGATCGGGTTCTTCGTCACCTGGCACAGGATGGTCTGACGCGCCTTCAACAGGTCCTCGATCCGAGGCTCGTTGCGGCGCCGAACGGGCCGACCGCGACCCCGCTTGGCTCGAGGGGGTGGAGGCTGGCTGCGGTCACCATCGAGATCGTCGGCGTCGTAGGTGACGTCCCCCCGGTACAACACAGCGTTCTTGGGAGTGCCGATGTCGACGAAGGCGGCCTCCATGCCGGGCAGCACGTTCTGGACCTTGCCGAGGTAGATGTTGCCGTGGATTTCCGACACGTCATCGGATGGCCGACTCACGTAGTGCTCGATCAGGGTGCGCCCCTCGAGCACCGCGATGTGGGTCACCCCGTGATGCACATGGACGCACATCAGGTATCGCCCGAGCGGGCGGCCGTCGCGTTCCTTGCCCCGACGCTTGTCGAGAGCGGCTGCGTCGAGTTCGACGGGTCGGTCGTCGATGATGGCCTCCACCGGCTCGCTCACCGTCGGGGTGCGGGAGGCTTCTTGGGCACCACCACCCTTGCCCCGTCCCCCGCGGCGGCGGCGTTTGCGGCCGCCACCGCCTCGGCCTTCGGCATCGGGGGTCGGCTCAGGCGCTCCGGCCGGTCGACTGTCACCGATCTGGGGCCGGCTGTCACCGATCTGGGGCCGGCGGGGAGCAGGTGGCGGAAGGTTCGGTGGCGGTGGTGGAAGGTCGGGGGCAGCAGCGACCGCTTCGGCATCGGACGCCGGCGTAGTGACCGTCGCAGCGGGAGCATCCGATGCGGGGTCGCTGGGCGCTGAGCCTCCTACGACGCGTCGTCGGCTCGGCCGGCCAGTCGAACCACCGGCCCCACTCCGATCGACCTTCGGGGTCGTCGCCGGTGTCGATTCGTCAGCGGTGGGCGCCGTCGCCGGGCGCCCCATCGAGCGGGTACGGGACCGGGTGACCGTCGAAGTGCTCGGAGGTGGCGACGGTGGCTCAGGGACGTCGTCGGCCACCGCCGGAGGTGCAGGCTCCGGAGCGCTCGCGGTTTCGCTGCCGATCCTCCGGCGGCGGACCAGGCCTGGTTCACCGTCGGACGCGAGATCGTCGGGCGTCTCGGTAGCGGTTGGGTTGTCGTGTTCGGTCATGTCATGTCCTTGTCATTTCCCCGCCACGGCGGGGCTGGACATCGAGGTCGACGGCGGCATGGGTTCACGCCGCGCGCCATCGATGTCGATCCATTGGTGTCGGCGTCGAGCGACGCCGAGTTCGGCCCCAGGGGCCAGCGCGGTGAGGAGCTCGGACGGGCGCACGACCCGCTGCGAGGCCGACAACTCGGCCACCACGACGGGTCCGCGCTCCGAAGCACCCTCCAGGGCCAGGCCCAGCACCGCCGGCCTGATGTCATCGCTGACCCGGGTGCCCTTACGAGTTCGTTCGCCGATCAGCACATCGGCGGCGAGCGACCGGTCGATCCGCTCCGCGATCGCCGCAGGGTCCTGTCCGGGCAGGTCGAAACTCCAGGTGCACGAGGTGATGACCTCCTGCAAGGACGGGCCGCCCCGTTCCTGCAGCTCGGCCGCTGTCACGTCGATCCCGCTCGGCAATCCCTCCGAGAGCAGTCGGGCCACCTGCTCGACGCTCACTCGCTCGCCTTGACGAGTGCCGACGAGCAGCAGTTCGTCACCGTCCCAGCCTCCCGGGGCAATGGGAAGGTCGAGGTACTCGGCCTCGGATTCGTAGCAGGTGGGCAGGGCCAAGCCGAACGACATCCGCATGCGCGGGTTGAAACCCTCGCTGTACGCGGCAGGGAACCCGCTCTTGCGGAGCGCGCGCTCGAAAAGCCGAGCGACATCGCGGTGGCCGACGAAGCGAACCTTGCCGAGCTTGGAGAAGCGGAGACGGACCCTCACCCAGCGCCCCCACCCGATCGGGTGGGAACGACGCACCGATGACGAACCTGCCGGACGGTGCTCATGTCGCACCTCCGACTGCGGCCCGGGGCCGCAACTCCACCGGGACGAAACCCCCGGTGGACAGGTTCTGGCCGGTGCCCTGACTCCCCCCATTGGGAGGGGAGGGCGACGCGACCACGTGCTCGATCCCATATTCGGTGCAGGCGCCGCAGTCGTAACACGGCGTCCAGCGGCAATCCTCGATGCCGTAGCCGGCCAACGCGTCCTGCCAGTCCTGCCAGAGAAAATCCTTGTGGAGCCCTGCGTGGATGTGATCCCACGGCAGCACCTCGTCCTCGGTGCGGTGGCGATAGACGTACCAGTCCATGGACAGGCCGTTGGCTGCCATGGCCTCTTCCCACAGTCCGAGGTCGAAGTGTTCGCTCCACTCCTGGAACACACCGCCCCGCCGCCACACGTACTCGATCACCCCGCCGATCCGGCGGTCCCCCCGCGACGTGATGCCCTCGGCCGTGGTGGCCTCCGGCGCGTGCCACTTCAGGTTGACCCGCGGGTTGCGCCTGGTGGCCTCGCGGACCAGGTTCACCTTGCGCATCAACTCATCGCCCGAGTTCTGTCCGAACCACTGGAACGGGGTGTGCGGTTTGGGCACGAAGCCACCGAGTGACACCGTCACCGATGCCTTGCGGGTGAACTCGCGGCCGATCTCCACGCAGTTGGCGGCCAGGTCGGCGATCCCGAGGGTGTCCTCGTCCATCTCCGATGGGAGCCCTGTGAGGAAGTAGAGCTTCATCCGGTGCCAGCCTTCGCTGTACGCCGAACGGACAGCCCCGTAGAGGTCTTCCTCCGTGATCAGTTTGTTGATGATCTGCCGCATGCGCCACGACCCCGCCTCGGGGGCGAAGGTCAGCCCGGTGCGCCGGGCCCGTGACACTTGGGAAGCCAAGCCGACGGTGAACGCATCAACCCGCAGGCTGGGCAGGGCGATCGACACCCGGCCGCAGTGGGCGGGGTCGTCCATGGTGCCCTGCACCACGTCCTCGATGCCGCTGAAGTCGGCTGTGCTGAGCGAGGTGAGGCTCACCTCGTCGTACCCACTGCGGGCGAGGCCGTTGCTGATCATTTCCCGCACCTGCTCGGCCGGTCGCTCCCGTACCGGCCGGGTGATCATGCCGGCCTGGCAGAACCGACATCCCCGGGTACACCCGCGGAACACCTCGACCTGGAGGCGGTCGTGGACCACCTCGGTGAGGGGCACCAGGGGGGTTCGTGGGTACGGCCACGCCCCGAGATCGGCCACCGTGCGCTTCTGCACCACGGCGGGCACGTCGCTGTAGCGGGGTTCGACCGATACCAGGCGCGGCCCGTCGTAGCTGACGCTGTACATCGCAGGGACGTACACCCCTGCCACCTTGGACAGCTCGCGCAGCACCGTCTCCCGGGTACCCGGCCGCTTGCCAGCCCGACGCCAGGCTCCCACCACATCGGTGATGTCGCTGATCACCTCTTCTCCGTCGCCCATCACGAAGAAGTCGACGAAGTCAGCGAGCGGTTCGGGGTTGTAGGCGCAGTGCCCTCCCGCACCGATGAGGGGGGCATCGTCGGCCCGATCGGTGGCCCGGACGGGCACCCCGGCGAGGTCGATGCAGTTGAGGACGTTGGTGTACACCAACTCGGCCGACAGGTTGAACGCGATGATGTCGAAGTCGCCGGCCGGCCGGTGGGTGTCGACCGAGAACAACGGCAGTCCGGCGCTGCGGAGCTCCCGTTCGAGATCGACCCAGGGAGCGTAGGACCGCTCGGCTACCGCGTCGTTGCGCTCGTTGAGCAGTTCGTACAGGATCTGCAAGCCCTGGTTGGGTAAGCCGATCTCGTAGGTGTCGGGGTAGGTCAGGAGCCACGAGGTGCTGTCGGCCCGGTGGTCGGGCACGATCGCACCACCCTCACACCCGATATAGCGGGCCGGTTTCTCCACCCGGGGCAGCAACGGCTCCAGCCGGGACCACAGCGACGTCATGACGAACCTACGTTACCGTGCCGCGACCCGCCTCCTGCGGCGCCAGTCAGCGAGCCCAGGCAGGTACCGTCTGCTCGGACCACGCCGACACCAGTGATGCACCACCCAGGAGGGGGAAATAGGGCGGCTGGACTCCTTGGAGGGTGGAGTCGTATTCGTACTCGCGTTCGTCACCCCCATCGTCGATCCAATCGTTTCCGCCGAAGAAGAAAATGTCAGTGAGGGTTGCCGCGCTGCCCTTGAACTCGACTTCGCCGTCATCGTCGTCGCCGCCGCCGCTACTGCTCCGGTTGTAGTTGGAGTTCGGGCATTTGTTCGCGATCTTGATGCCCTCCGCGCCCATGGCCAGCAGGGCCGCCCTGATCTCGAGTTCCTCGTCCCAATTCTCGTCGTTATCCCGCTGAGCGCTGCCCCAGGTCGCGTTGTAAGCGGCAGGGATGTTGGTGAATGAGTAGTGCGTCGAGTTTCTCCCTGGGTACAAGACATCCTGTGTGCCCATTCCCAGGAATTCGTTGAAGTCGGATCCGTCGTATTCGATTCCGACTCGGTCCACGAAGATGTCACCGCTGGCCACGATGCCCAGTACCTTGCCCGTCCTCGGTTGCAGGTCGGTCCAGATGTGCACATCGACCGGGTTGGCTTGGTTACCAGCCGCGATGGTCAGCGACGAGTTCACGAGGTCGTTGTTCTCGTCGCTGAGGTTATGAGAGATGATCAGGGGGTACTCGCTCCAGATGACACCCTCGGTGAAGTCGTCGATGTCGACCGCGTCGTCGAGTGTCAGCCAGTACTGGCCGAATTGGTTCGCTGGACTGTCGCCCCCACCGTTGTTCATCCACTTGTCCCACTGCAGCCAGAACCAGAAGGGTTCGGCTCGGTGAAACCAGTACTCCTCGGTGATCGCTTGAGTGCAGTCGTCGAGTAGCTGGGGGGTCGACGGGTACAGGGGGTACTGGTAGACCGAGATGGCGAAGGCGCCATCTTCGATGGTGAGCATGATCGCATCAGGCTCCAGATCTGAGAACCCCAGCGCCGCTCGCCAACTTTGCCATGACATACCTGCCGACCACGACGGCTGGCCTGCCGGCACGGACGGCCCGGAAGTGTCAGCGACGACACCCTGCCACCAGGTCGCGTCCAGGCACAGTCCACGGGAGGTCCCATCACACGCGACGTCCTCGATGTTCTCGATGCCTGCCCAGAGGGTGGCAGCCGTTATCGGGGTGGGAAAGACGTCGGAGAACTGTCCGTAGCCGCCGTTGCCCGGAGCGTTGTAACCCTGCGCCCCTGACGCCGCTGTGACGTTGGTGATCTGTCCGTTGGCGTAGAAGTCCTTGGTCACCGTCACCTGGTCGCCACCGGTGCCACCGCTGATGTTCCCGCCCCCGGCATAGAGGTGACCCGTGATGTCGCCCTCCCAATAGTCCTCATCGAGGTCGAGTCCTCCGTCCAGCACGAAGCGAGCGAAGTCGGTCAGGGGTCGGCCTCCCACCACCGCTGACACTGTCCGCTTCCTTCCGCCACCGTCCCGACCTGTGACGCGCACCTCGTATTGGCCCCCAGAGCCGGCCAGTACCTCGACCGCCACCTCGATCGAGTCGTCTACCCCGGTCAACAACTCGCTGATCGGCGACCAGTCGGCGTCCGACGACGTCGACGCATAGGTCCACGTTGCGCAGGTATTAGCTGCGCCCGCTATGACTTGAGTGCCGTCTGCGCATTGCCGCGTGCGTTCGAACTGATCGACGTAGGCAGTGGGGTACGTCGAGGTGATCATGTACTTCGACACGTAGGCATCCAACGCCGCCTCGGTCGCCCCCAGCAACTCGTCGTCCTCGGCCCTGTACACCGTCTCGCTGTACAGCGTTTCCGTCTGGCGCAGCATCAGGCTCAACAGCACGCTGATGACCAGCACGGCCATGACCGTTGCCCCGAGGGCAATTCCGGCATCGTCGCGGCGCGGCATGGGCATGTCAGGTCCCATTCCTGAGACTGACCGTCTCCCGGTACTGCTGGGGGGCGGTGCCGTTCACGATGTCGACGGTCAGGGTGATCTCGACCCCGTCGAAGATGCACGGCGTGGCATCGTCGCAAGCGGTGACCTCGGTCCTGGTACCAGTGCCGTCGTAGCTCACTCCGACGAAGCCAACACCGTTTGCTGCGACGTCGCGGACCATGTCCATGGTCTGGGTGATGGCGCTGGTCGTCACCAACGTCCTCCGTAGGGTGCACCCAGAGGTGCAGCCGGCCGGATACAGCGCATAGGTGAGGGTCTCGACGCCCGTGTCGGAATGGGCGTCAGAGGTGAAGGTGATGGTCGTCGCCGACAAGTCCGTGACAGCTCGCTGGGATCCCACCCGCTCGGCTTCCCGCAACTCGACCGCCAGGCGGTCCATGGCGAATTGCACGTCGGCCTGGGTGGTGACCCGGTTGTCGATATAACCCGAGTCGCGGGTCACCGACACGAGGAACGCCATGACCGCAGCGATGATGATCGCCCCGACCAACGAAGCCACGTTCAACTCGGCGAGAGAGAAGCCCTGGTCGTCATCGGCGTGTCCGAATGGTGACATCATCCACACCCTGCGCTCGTGTCGACCTGTTTCTCCGCGGTCGCCGACAGCTGATTCCAGCGGTGCCAGCGATACCTCAGCTGTGTGCCGAGCTCGTTGAGGTCGTGACCGTCTTCGAGCGGAAGGGCGTGACCACCACAGTACGAGTAGAACCCGACGCGGATGTCGGGCTGGTAGGAGGCCACGGCAACCCGCCAGCACCAGTCGGTGCCGCTCGAACAGTCGGACCACTCGGCAGCGTCGATCGAGGTGCCGGCCACCCGGGCCCCCAGGGTGATCGACGCTCCGTTCACCACCTCGTAGGGCGCAAGATCTTGGGAGTACCAGCTGTGCGGCCCGCTGTCGCCCGATTTGAGCCGCACGTCGATGTGGTCGAGCTCGCGGCGCGAGATCAGGTGGTGGACCTTCATGTTCCCCCGTGCGAGGACCAGGTCGAGGGGCGCCGACGCGCTGTCGTTGTAGGTGGCCGCGTTCACATGCTGGGTGATCGTCGTCACCGCGTCATACCCCGACTCTGGACTGGAGATCTCGAAGGTGGTCGTACTCCCCGAACCCGTGGAGCTGTCGACGGTGACCTCGGCGTATCCTGCCGCGTCGGTGACGTAGCACGTCTCTCCCGAAGTGATGGTCACGCATACGTCCGATGCGCCGACCCCCCAACCCGTATCGTCCACGACCCGGACCCACGTCGGCGCTTCGGCATTCACAGCGAGCCCGGCAGCGTAAACGGTGTAGCGACACGCCCCGCTGCCATAGGCGGCATTCCATTCGCTCGTGCAAGCGTTTGCGGCGCGGGGGGCAACGCCACCGACTGTCTTGTCGATGAGACCGGGCGAGCTGAAGGTGATGGAGTACGTTCCGGGTTTGAAGTAGAAGCCTCCCGTCCGCCGATACATGCAGTGGTACCAGGCAGCCCACGTGAACAGACGGGGCCCCTGCGAGGTATTGCACGGGTCGGACTGTCCCTGGGTGATGTTGTCCTGGTGGATC
>JAYPWI010000011.1:93084-100262 GCA_038135065.1 Acidimicrobiales bacterium | reverse complement strand
GGCACCAGTGCGGCCACGGCATGGAGGAGGACGCAGGGTGGCTGACCGAGGAGATGACGGTCCTCTGGGATCGGGATGGCGAAAGCGCATCCTGATCGTCGTGCTGGCCCTGGCCGTCGGGGTGGTACTCCGTCGCCGCGGAACAGGAACCTCCTCCTGACCGCCACCGAGTCCGTGGTCATCGCCGGCGGGGGCATCGGCGGGCTGATCATGGCCCTCACCTGCCACCAGCTCGGTATCGAGGTCGAGGTCTACGAGGCCGTCGACGAGCTGCGTCCTCTCGGGGTCGGCATCAACCTCCAGCCCAATGCCGTGCGCGAGCTGTACGACCTGGGCCTCGAGGGGCGGCTCGACGACATCGGTCTGCCGGCGACGGAGTGGGCACTCGTCGGGCGCAACGGGAACGATGTCTGGTCCGAGCCCCGAGGGCTGCTCGCCGGCTACCACTGGCCGCAGTACGCAGTGCACCGGGGACAGCTACAGATGCTGTTGTACGAGGAGACCCTCCACCGCCTGGGGCCCGACCGGGTGCACACCGGCCACCGGGTCACGGGCTACCGCAACCACCACGACGGGGTGGTCGCCATCATGACCACATCCGACGGCCGCCAGGTCGAGGTCGATGGCTCCGTCCTCATTGCAGCCGATGGGCTCCACAGCGCGTGCCGAGCGCAGATGTACCCCGGCGAAGGCCCGCCTCGTTGGGGCGGCCCGGTCATGTGGCGAGGCACCTCACCCGGCGTGCCCATCCGCTCAGGCTCTGCCTTCGTGTTGGTCGGCAGCCTCGAGCACCGGTTCGTCTGCTACCCGATCAGTCCCCCCGATCCCATCACGGGGGAGGCGACCATCAACTGGATCGCCGAGCTCACCTACGACACGTCCGACGAGCGCTTCCAGCAGAGCGACTGGAACCGCGAGGTTCCGATCAGCAAGTTCATCGACAGCTTCGAGGACTGGAACTGGGACTGGCTCGACGTGCCTGCGCTCATCCGACGCTCGGACCGAGTGCTGGAATACCCGATGGTGGACCGCGACCCGCTGCCCAGTTGGGTCGACGGCCGGATGCTGCTCATGGGCGACGCCGCCCACGTGATGTATCCGGTTGGTTCCAACGGGGCCAGTCAGGCCATCGTGGATGCCCGGGTCATCGGGGCCGAGATGCGGACCCACGGGGTGGGCCCCGCCGCCCTCCACGCCGTAGACGAGCGCCTACGCGCCGACGTGAACGAGCTCATCCTCCGCAACCGTGGCGCAGGGCCGGTCGCCATTCTCGGGGTGGTCGACGAACGCTGTGGAGGAGTGTTCGACCACATCGATGACGTGATCCCCCGGCAGGAGGTCGAGGAGTTCATGGCCCGGTACAAGGCCGCAGCGGGATTCGCTATCGACACCCTGAACGCCGCACCACCGACCATCGACCTCGAGGCCTGAGGGGCCGCTCAGCGGCCATCGCTAGGCGTCGGGGAACGGGTCGTCCATCCCCTCGGCCAGCGGCACCTCGAACGCGTTGAGGGTCAACGAGACCATGCAGTAGTAACCCACCGTGGACACCAGCTCCACCAGGCCCTTTCGACCGAAGGTTGCTTCGGCCGCTGCGTACAGATCGTCGGGGATTCGGCTGGTGTCCATCATGGACCGGGCCACCCGCAACGCCATCTCGTTCTCCCCATCGAACCCGGGATCTCCCCCGACCCGGATGGCCTCGATCTCGTCCTCGGTAAGCCCGGCCGCCAGGCCGATGCGACGGTGGGCCGCGAATTCGAACCGGGCCTGGTGATGCACACCGGCCACAAGGATCCCGATCTCGCGCACCTGGGCCGAGATGCTCGCCGTGCGGGTCGCTGTGCCCACCGGGAGAGCGGCCTGACCGAACTCGGGGGCGTGCTGCCAGACACCGAAGGGTCCCCGACGCCAGATGTCGTCGAACATCCCCTTGCGGCCCTCGGTGACCGCCTCGCGGTACGCCTGCTGCTCTGCAGTGAGGGAATCGGCATCGGGAGGCGGGAGCCGCATCAGTCGGCCTTCGGGTACGAGATGAACACCGGAATGGTGCGGCCGGCTGCCCCGGCCTTCACCTCGTACTCGGCGTAGGGCGGGAAGGCGGCGACGGCCCGCTCCCACCAACCGGCCCGCTCCTCGCCCTCCACCAGGCGCACGGTGGTCTCGAACCGCTCAGTGCCGTCCTGAACGATGACCCGGGGATCGGCAACCAGGTTGTAGTACCAGCCCGGGTGAGTTGGCGCTCCCCCCTTGCTGCCGATGATGGCGTACTCGCCCTCGTGCTCCACTCGCATCAGGGGAACCTTGCGGACCTTGCCCGACTTGTGACCCCGACAGGTCACCATCATGATCGGCATTCCCGTGTCACGCAGGGTGTTGGCCTCGGTACCCCCCGACGACTCGAACCGGTCGGCCTGCTCACGCACCCAGTCCCAGGTGCTCGGCTCGTACTCGCCCTCGAATTCCTCGACGCTCATCGGATCCCTTTCATCGGCCACATGCTCAGCGGCGGAAGCGTAGCCTCGCTGCGGCCCTTCGATCAGCGACGACGACTCGGCGATGCCGACCGGCAAGGTTCCGGCGAGCGGTACGTGGACAATGTCAACGGTCGAGCACGGTGATGTTCACCTCGCCCCCGGCGTGCAGAGAGCAGAAACCGTTGACCGTCATCACCTCGGCGAACTTCGTCACCAGCCGAGCCCCGGCGTCGATGGTGAACGGCCCGATGCGGTGATCGACGTCATCGTCGTTGACGACGATCAGCCGATCCCGCAGCTTGACGTCGAGGTCTGCGGGAAAGAGGACCACCTCCTCGCCAGCGGCCAGTCGCATTGCCGTGCCAGCCGGGATGACGATCTCGTGGTCGGTACTCGATGGAGCCCCGACCAGGTTGGCCACCAACACCGTCCCCACCACCATCACCACCCCGGCAGCCAAAAGGGTCAGGGCGGTTCGCCCGCGGGCGCTCGTCGTTGCAACCCCGTCGCCCTCATCCGGCTCGCCCATCACTCAGAACACGACGCCCTGGGCCCGGAGTTCCTCGATGCGCTCGGCGCTCAGCCCAAGTTCGTCGCTGAGGATCTCGTCTGACTGCTCACCGAAGGAGGGGGCATGACGACGAATCGACGTCGGGGTCGCCGAGAACCGGGCCGGTGGACGTACTTGGCGGATCCTGCCCACCGCTGGGTGGTCGGTCTCGACCAGGAGTTCCCGATGACCCACATGGGGGTCGTGAATCATCTGCTGGCGGGTGTTCACCGGTGACACCGGCACATCGGCTGCGTCCATGAGGTCGACCAGTTCCTCCGTGGTGTACCGAGAGGTCTCGGCCTGGATCTCGTCGTTCACCGCAGCACCGAACTTCACCCGGCCCTGAAGATCGGCGAAACGGGGGTCATCGGCCAGGTCGGCCCGGCCCAGCGCCGTGCACATGCTCTGCCAGTGGGTCTGGGTGGCGACGGAGTAGACCATCGCCCAGCCGTCGCTCGTCTGGTACAGCCGGTAGATCTCACTGAGGTTCGGCATGTCGCTCTCGTACTCGAGGTAGGTGTCGTTCCACATGGCCTCGGGCCACAAGAAATGGATCGCCGCGTCGACCATGGCCAGCTCGATGTGCTGACCCCCGGCCCCGTTGGAGCGGGCAACGAGGGCCGCCAGGATCGACTGGGTGGCCTGCATCGAGGTGACCTTGTCACACACTGCGGTGGCGACCAGGTGGGGCACACCATCGTCGTCGGCCTGCACGGACGGGTAGCCGGCAACACCCTGCACCACGGGATCGAACGCCGGTCGATGCGAATACGGCCCATCGTTGCCGAACCCGCTGATCGAACACATGATCAGGTCAGGGTTGACCGAGGACAGCACATCCCAGCCCAGCCCGAGCCGTTCGAGGGCCCCTGGGCGGAAGTTCTGCACCACGACATCGGCCCCCCGCACCAGGTCGAGCAGGATCTCCTTGCCCGCCTCCTGCTTGAGATCGAGGGCAATGGTCCGCTTGTTCCGGTTCATCGAGGCGAACAGGGCGCTCACCCCGGTCCCCGGTCGCAGGGCTCCGGAGTCGCGCACGATGTCGGGAAAATCGGCCCGTTCCACCAGGATGACGTCCGCTCCCTGGTCGGCCAGCATCGATGTGGCGAACGGGCCCGAGATGACAGCGGACAGATCGACCACCTTGATGCCGGTGAGTGGCCCGTCAGCGAAGGACTGCCGGTCGGCGTTGCCCATTGAATCCCCCCACGGCGGCCCACTCCCGTACGGGCCGCTGCTGCATCCTCCCATCTTGGCGACAACGGCGCTTGCCTATCGACCGGCCCCGCGGTCGATGGTTGACTGAGGGCATGAGCGGCGTCATGTTCAGGCCCGACCTGGGCTGGGGGGAGTCCGGACCCGACGACGAGATGGTGGCCACCCTGCGAGCGGAGCTCGCCAGCCACAACGGGATTCCCGGCCTCGAGATCTGCAGCCCCAACGAGGTCGACCGGGCGGTGCGGATCTTCCGCCGGGACGGTTTCGTGGTGGTGCGTGACGCACTCGACCGAACCCAGCTCGACCTGATGCAGCGAGCCAGCGTCCGTGAACTCGAAGAATTGCTGGCCATCGACACCGACCGAGGCGGCAACCGGGGATCCCACCGGTACTCCTATGGCTCCTCGAGCCTCACCGGGCACATGTCGCATCACCGGGAGTGGGCGATGCTGATGGACCTCGACACCATCCGCCCCATCCTGACCGGCATCTTCGACTCGGCCGACTACTTCTGCCGCGGCGGGGGCGGGGACGTCTGCCTTCCCGGCACCCTGCGCTATCAGCCCCTCCACTCCGACATCGGCGACCGGCGCCGCACCGCCAACCCGAACGGACCAGGGGAGATCACCCTCGGATCGTTCCACGACGACCGCGGTCTGCTCACCCTCCGAGACCTCCCGTGCATGTACGTAGCGGCCAATTTCCTGATGAATGACCTCACCCCGATCAGCGGGGCGACCCGTCAGATCCCGGGAACCCAGAACTCCCGCCAACCCATTCCCAGCCTGGCCGACGAACCATCGTGGATGCGCTACAGCACCGTCTCACCGGCGCCCGCCGGATCCGTATTGCTCCGCGACCCCAGGGCCTGGCACGGCGGTACGCCCAACCTCACCGACGAAGTCCGGGCCATCCCCAACGCCGAGTTCTACGCCCCCTGGTTCTACGAACCCACGCCCATCTCGATGCCCTACGAGATCTACGAAACCCTGAGCGACCATGGCCGCCACATCTGCCGCTACATGGCCGCTCGGCCCGGTGAGCACATCGAGACGGGGTATCGGGCGAATCTCGGTGGCACCCCTGGCCGCCTACAGACCCCGGACGGCCCGCCTCGTCCTCAAGGCTGACTCAGCGTCCGGTCCAGCGTGGGGGCCGTTTCTCGAAGAAGGCCTTGATGCCCTCGGCCCGGTCCTCGCTGGCCCACACCGTCTGGCGGGCCCGATCCGTCGCCGCCCAGCCAAGTTCGTCTCCTGATCCCAGGATGCTCTCCATGGCCCCGAGGGACGCCCGGGTCGAGGTCGGTGAGTTGGCCACGATGGACGCCGCCACCTCGAGGGCCACCGACAGGGCCTGCCCCGGTTCCACTAGGCGGTTCACCAGCCCGTACTGCCACGCCCGCTGAGGATCCAGTTCCTCACCGGTCAGCACAACCTCCTTGGCCACGTGCAGGGGCAGTGATCGAAGGGCCCGGAACAGCCCCCCACTCGTCGGCAACACCCCTCGCTTGACCTCGGGCAGGCCCAACCGGGCGTTGGTCGCAGCGACCACCACGTCACAGCAGAACACGACCTCGAGACCACCCCCCAAGGCCAAACCCTCGACTGCGGCCACCAACGGCTTGGTCCGACGGCGCCGGATGATGCCGTACTCCCCGCCCCGAGGGGTGGTGCCGCTGCCAGCAGCGAGATCGCTCCCCGCCGAGAACATCTGTGGCCCGCCGGTCAGGACGCCGACCCACTGCTCGGGGTCATCCTCGAAGTCGTTGATGGCCTGGTCCAGGGCGTGGCTGAGCTCGGGGTCGAAGGCATTGCGCTTGGCATGTCGTTGCAGGGTGATGACGGTGATGGGGCCCTGTCGGTCGACGTCGACCAAGGGTGTGCTCTGCGACGGTTCGGATTCGCTCATAGGCGACGATGCTAGGTCTCCCCGCAAGAAACGGCTGCCAGCAACGGTGGGGCACGAGGTCGGCCCGACGGCATCCGCCAGGGTGGTCGGTCAGATTGGTCCGACCCCGTCGATCCAGTCCAGCAACTCGTCGTAGGTCTCTGCCACTGCCAGTTCGGGGTACATGGGGGGCAGGTTCACAGGCGCCCGGAACAGGCACCCGGCGTGGGCGGAGCGCAGCATGGTCACGTCGTTGTGGGAGTCACCCGCTGCGGTGACGTGATAGTTCATGGCTCGATAGGCCTCGACGGCCCGCAACTTCTGCTCTTGGACACGCGGCCGAAAGGCCACGATCCGACCGTCGGCCACGTCCAGCCGGTGACACAGCAGGTGGGGGAAGCCCATGAGATCGCGGAAGTGGTCGGCGAACTGTTCGAAGGTGTCGCTCAGCAACACCACCTGATAGCGGCTACGCAGGGCGTCGAGGAAGTGTCGCGCTCCATCGAGAAGGGGAAGGGTCTCGATGACCGACTGAATGTCGCCCAAGGTGATGCCGTGAGCGGACAGCACCCCGATGCGGAAGTCCATCAGGCGCTGGTAGTCCGGCTCGTCCCTGGTCGTGCGCCTGAGGGCGTCGACGCCCGTGTGATCGGCGACGGCTACCCAGATTTCGGGGGTCAACACCCCTTCCATGTCCAGAGTCACCACTCGTTGCACCGCCGTAGGTTGGCACCTCCGCACCCCGGGGAGCGAGTCGAGTGCCAGATCGAGGCCCAAGCGCCCCGCCGGTGTCGCCCATGGCGACCCGACGTGGCAGGCTCGCCCCATGACCCAGGGCTTCCGACCGCACCGCTACGCAGCCCTTGTCATCGTCGGAGTGATCCTGTGGGTTGGCGGCTGTGGGGCCAACACCGATCCACCACCCGGTGAGCCCCCCGACGAGGAGTCCGACGCTTCGACCTCCGCAACATCCACAACCGACGCGACAACCCCGAGCGCTTCGGCAGCCCCCGACATCGACAGCAACGACGCTCCGGACGAGG
>JAYPWI010000011.1:86985-92984 GCA_038135065.1 Acidimicrobiales bacterium | reverse complement strand
ACCCCGAGCGCTTCGGCAGCCCCCGACATCGACAGCAACGACGCTCCGGACGAGGGCGCTCCCGACGAGGATGTTCGGGGCGAGGACGAGGGTCCCGACCCGCTCCTCACCCCAGACCCTGCGGTGCTCGACCAGACACGCCCCGGCACCCTGCTCATCCTGGATCCGGCGGATCAGCTCGAACCCCTCGTGCTGCTCTCGCCGTCGGGAGAACGACTGGCCGCCCTGCCGGTCGCCCGATCGGCGTCGGTGTGGGTGCCCAGTTGGTCACCCGACGGTAACGCCGTGGTCTGGGCCGAATCCGCCGACGATCGTTCCTGGGAGCTCGTCCTCGCCCGCCTGGCCTTCACGGGCAACATCGTCGAAACCGCAATGAGTCGGGTCGCGCTACCTGGTCGCCCCGATCACGTCACGTTCGGAGCCGGGCCGGCCGAGATCTTGGTCCTGACACCGGGCCCAAATGGATTCGGCCTGTGGCACGTCGACCTCGACGACGATGAGCCAGAGGCCCGGCAACTGGAGTCGGGTGCACCCCTGTTCACCGACATGGGTCCCGATGGTCGCCTCGTGGCCCACATCGGCAACGAAACCCGGGTGCTTGCTCTCACCAGGGCCGGCGACGGCCTTCCTACCACCGACTCGCAACTGATCGACCGAAGTGGCGCCCCGTACCAGACGCCTTCCTGGCACCCCGATGGAGGGTCGATCTTCTACGCCCGCACCGGGGTTCGCGATGACGACGGGCCGACCTACGAGGTACTCCGCCATCACCTCGCCGACGACGAGGTGGAGGTGTTGTTCACCTACCGAACCTTTGCCATGTTCGCCGTGGACCCGACCGGTCGACGTATGGCGGTGTCGGTGTTCGACGACCGCAACGACCAGGAGGCACCAGCCCCGTCGGTCCCCGGTCAGGAGGTCGCATTCAGCCCCCGGCAGGGGTCCGCAGTGCCCGTCCAGGATGCCTCGTCGAGGGCCGGTGTCTGGCTGGTCGAGTTGGAGGATGCAGCAGCCGAGCGGCTCGGCACCACCCCCCTCACCTCCCCCACCTGGGATCCCGGCGGACGCTGGATCCTCGGACGCGATCGCCTCACCGGGCAGGGAAGCTGGCGAGCGATTTCCATCGACGACCCGAGCGCCACCATCGAGAGTCCCGAACACTTCCTCGCCCCAGGCAGCCTGGCCGGGTACTACCTGCAGTTCTGGGACCAGTTCGCCCGCACCCAGACGGTCTGGGCACCTGACAGCAGCGGCTTCGCTTTCCCCGCCATCATCGGCGGACGGTCGGTGATGTGGCTCCAGGACCTCGACGGGGGCACCCCTGGACGGCTCGGCCAGGGGGGCGTCGCCTTCTGGGGACCCGAGCCAGCCGACCCCTGAGCCGTCGAGGACTGGTCAGTCCCGGCGGATGCGGTCGAGGATGGGCTCGAGGAACGTCATGAACAGGGCCGGGTTCTCCGACATCGGGAAATGCCCGATGCCCGCCATCTCGGTGAACGTCGAGCCAGCGATGGCGCCATGGGCAGCCCGGCCCCGTTCGATGGTGCCCGAGTAGTCGTACTCACCCGACATGATGTGGACACCGACCCGTTCCGTGTCGATCTCGCCGGCCC
The DNA here is from genome assembly GCA_038135065.1 of Acidimicrobiales bacterium. GTDB lineage: Bacteria > Actinomycetota > Acidimicrobiia > Acidimicrobiales > Poriferisodalaceae > JAYPWI01. The sequence goes on along the minus strand of JAYPWI010000011.1, from coordinate 91,371 downwards.
GCTCACGCAGGTCGTAATCGACGAGGTAGTACCAGAGGTCCCCAAGGAAGGCCTGCGGCCAGCCGCTGGCGTAGGCCTGCACCGTCTCTTTGCGGTACGGGTCCGGTGAGGTGGGGGCCGTCAGACCCTCCATCATGCGGGCCTTGGTGTCGTTGGACACCTGGGGGTGCCAGAAGCCGACGAGACCCTCCCATTCCCCGCCGATGTGGAGGGCCCCTTCCACCGCGATCACGGCCCGGAAGTCCTCCGGGTGCTCCAATGCGAGGTCGAGGGCGAGGAGGCCGCCGACCGAACAACCCATGAACACGGGGCGCTCCAGGCCCAGGGCACGGGCCAGGGTGAGCGGCACCGAACGCAGGAAATCCCCGGTCAGTCGGTACTGCTCCTCCCACCAGCGACGATCCACCGGGGGCACCGACTTGCCGTGGAAGGGCAGGTCGTAGGCAATGAGCTCGAAGTGCTCGGTGATGCGAGGATTCTCGAACAGGTGGCGCCACTGGGTGCCGTGTGATCCTGCCGTGTGCTGCAACAGGACGGGAATGCCCGACCCCGCCCGCTCGAAGTAGATCCGATGGTCGAACCCGCCCAACTCGAGGTGGACGTAGCCCCCTACCGGGCTGTCGAACCGGGGCAGGGTGCCGTCCCCTTCCCGCACCGCCGCAGGAGCCGGCGAACCGGGAGCCCGCAACAGTTCGACAATTCGCTGCACGGCGGGCAGATACTGCCACCACGCGAGTTCGTCGCCCGAGCGTTCCAGCCGGCCTGGCCGGATCGCCACCGAGATGTCGTTGGCGAATCTCGGCGGCACCGTCCTGGTCAACGGCTCCCAGGTCCCCTCGTCACCCGAGATGGTCACCACCCCGGGACCCTGATCAGGCACCCCGGCCGTGATCTGCCCCTCAGCGACCGTGAGACCGGTCACAGCCGGTCCCATCTCGAGCCGCAGGCCACCATTCCAGTGGCGGACGGCAAGCTGCAGTTCACCGTCTGCGGCGCAGGCTGCGGCCAACGCACCCGGTGTCGGTATCTGCAGTGGTGTCGGCATCGCGGAACCTCCCGTTGCAGTCTGGCCCACGGCGCGGAGTCCCGCTGACAGAACGGCCGGTCTCGCCCGTGGTGGAATGCAGTAATGAAGATCTCCGCCGCCTTCCCGCCCGTTCCCGACACACCGAACCACATCGCCCTCGCCGAACGGCTCGGCTACGACACGGCCTGGGTGTACGACACCCCGGCCCTGCAACTCGATGTGTGGATGACCCTGGCCCTTGCCGCAGAGCGCACCTCTGGTATTCGGTTGGGCCCCGGTGTCTTGATCCCCTCCCTCCGCCACCCCATGGTGACTGCCTCGGCCATCGCCACCCTGGTCGGCCTGGTGGGACCCGAGCGGGTGGTCGTGGGAGCCGGAACGGGCTTTACGGGCCGACGAGCCATGGGGCGCAAGCCGCTGAAATGGGCCGACTTCCCGGGAATGGTCCACGATGTCCAGGCCCTGTTGCGGGGCGAGATCGTCGAGGTCGAGGGCCAGGCCACCCAGATGCTGCACTGGCCCGGCCAGGGGCCGGAGCGCCCCATCGAGGTGCCCTGGATCCTCGGGGTGAACGGGCCCCGGGGCCTGTCGGTGGCCGCCGACATGGGTTGTGGGGTGTTCACCTCCCGACCCCGACCCGATGCCGATTACGACGGCATCTCCGAGGTGGTGCTCCTGGCGTTCGGGACGGTGATGGAGCCCGACGAGACCCCCGATTCGCCCAGGGTCATCGACACCGCCGGTCCCGGGGCCAGCGTGGCCTACCACGCCTTCCTCGAGCAGGGCGACGGCCGTCTCGACGCGCTTCCCAATGCCGAACGCTTCGTCGAACTGGCCGAGGCGGTGCCGGCGGCGGAACGTCACCTCCACCTTCACAGAGGCCACCTCACCGAACTCAACGAGATCGACCGCGAGGTGATCACCGGTGGCTCGTTGGGGGTCGCTCCTTTCGTGCGCTATGCCGCCGAGATCCCAGACCGGATCGACCATTTCGCCGGGCAAGGGGTCACCGAGATCGCCTTCCAGCCGATGGGCGACATCGAACGGGAACTCACCACCTTCGCGGAGGCGGCCGGACTCGCTGGCTGATCAGGAGTGCCCCGCCGGGGTCGCGCTACCCTGTCGCCATGAGCGAGACCAGCAACGAGACCAGCCTGTTCGACGACCAGGAACTGCTGGAGGATCTCGTCGGGGACGTCGACTTCGATCCCGACGCCCTCAAGGCCCGCTACCTGGCCGAGCGGGACAAGCGCCTCCGAGCTGACGGCAACGAGCAATACATCGAGGTGCAGGGCGACTTCTCCAACTACGTCGACGATCCCTGGATCGAGCGGGCCGAGCGCGAGCCCCTCTTCGACGAGGTCGAGGTGGTCATCATCGGTGGCGGGTTCGGTGGCCTGCTCATGGGCGGACGCCTCCGGGAAGCCGGCTTCACCGACATCCGGGTCATCGAGAAGGGTGGGGACTTCGGCGGCACCTGGTACTGGAACCGCTACCCCGGGGCCATGTGCGACGTCGAGAGCTACGTGTACCTGCCCATGCTCGAAGAGCTGAGCTACATGCCCAAGCACAAGTACAGCTTCGCCCCCGAGATCGCCGAGCACACCCGCAACATCGCCCGCCACTACGGCCTGTACGACAACGCCTGCCTGCAGACCGCGGTCACCGGAATGGAATGGTCCGACACCGACCAGCGGTGGACCATCCACACCGACCGGGGCGACGCCATGCGGGCTCAGTTCGTGGCCATGGCCAACGGGCCCCTGAACCGCCCCAAGCTCCCCGGCATCCCCGGTATCGACAGCTACCAGGGTCACACCTTCCACACGAGCCGCTGGGACTACGCCTACACCGGAGGAGACAACAGCGGTGGGCTGACCGGGCTCGCCGACAAGCGGGTGGCCATCATCGGCACCGGGGCCACCGCAGTGCAGTGCATCCCCCACCTCGGCGAATGGGCCAAGGAACTGTTCGTGTTCCAGCGGACGCCGTCGTCGATCGACGTGCGCAACAACGCAGAGACCGATCCCGAGTGGGCGGCGTCGCTCGAACCGGGCTGGCAGCAGAAGCGGATGGACAACTTCAACATCCTGACCAGCGGAGGCGATCAGGACGAAGATCTCGTTGCCGACGGTTGGACGGACATCTTCCGCAACCTGCAGGGCGCCAAGGCCAAGGAAGCGGGCCGCAAGCTTGGCCGCCGCCTGTCCTCGAAGGAGTACGGCCGCCTGCTCGAGATGGCTGACTACGCAAAGATGAACGGCGTCCGGGGCCGGGTCGACGAGATCATCGAGGACCCCGATGTCGCCGAACGGCTCAAGCCTTGGTACCGCCAGTTCTGCAAGCGGCCGTGCTTCCACGACGAGTACCTGCCCACCTTCAACCGCCCCAACGTGCATCTCATCGACACCGAGGGCCGCGGCGTGGAGGCCATCACCGAGACCGGCGTGGTAGCCAACGGGGTCGAGCACGAGGTGGACTGCATCATCTTCGCCACCGGCTTCGAGGTCGGCACCACCTACACCCGACGGGCCGGCTACGACATCGTCGGCCGAGGAGGCCAGACCCTGTCCGAGCACTGGGAAGCCGGTATGCGGACCATGCACGGCATGCAGACCCACGGATTCCCGAACTGCTTCTTCATGGGGTTCACCCAGGGCGCGGTGACCGTGTCGGTCCCCCAGACCCTCAACGAGCAGGCCCATCACATCACCTACATGATCGGCAAGGTCCGCGAGGCCGGCGGCTCGGTGATCGAATGCACCCCCGAGGGTGAGCAGGGGTGGCTCGACGAGATGGCCTCCAAGGCCCGTCTCGGGGCCCGGTTCCGGGCCGAGTGCACCCCCGGCTACTACAACAACGAAGGCCAGACCGGGAACCCCAACGGCTTCTTCGACGGCTCGTACGGAGCAGGGCCCATCAAGTTCTTCCGGATCCTGTCTGACTGGCGCCTCGATGATCGCCTCGAGGGTGTGGTGATCTCCTAGTCGGCGACGGGCACCTCGGCCCGGGTGAGGGTGAACCCCTCGTACCCATTGGCCACGATCTCCTCGCACTTCTGGCGATAGGGGCCCATGCCTCCGCTGTAGGGCATGAACACCCGGGGCTTCCCGGGGATGTTCGCTCCCAGGTACCACGAGTTGGCGTGCATGAACATCGTCGGCTTGGCAACCTCGTTCACGTGCTCCACCCAGGCGGCCTGGGCATCGGCCTGCGCTTCGATGGTGGCCAAGTCCTCAGCCCGCATGTGGCCGATGGTGTCAGCCACCAGGTCGACGTGCTGCTCGATCGCGATGGGCATGTTGGTCAGCACCGACGGCGAACCGGGGCCGGTGACCATGAACATGTTCGGGAAACCG
>JAYPWI010000011.1:68444-86975 GCA_038135065.1 Acidimicrobiales bacterium | reverse complement strand
ACCGTTCACCATGAACCCCAGGTAGGTCAGCGGCCCGGCCTCCCAGGTGTCGCGCAGGCGCTCGCCCCCGCGCCCCTGGATGTCGATGCGGTTGAACGAACCAGTCATCGCATCAAAGCCTGTGGCGTACACGATCACATCGACCTCGTAGTGATCGTCGCCCACCACGACGCCCGTCTCGGTGATCTCGTCGATGACCCGATCCCTGATGTCGACCAGGGTGACGTTGTCCCGGTTGTAGGTCTCGAAGTAGTTGGTGTCGATGAGGGTCCGCTTGGAGCCGAAGGGATGGTCGTGGGGCACCAACTGCTCGGCGACCTCGGGGTCGTTCACCGTCTGACGGATCTTCCGGCGGATGAAGTCACCGGCCAGGTTGCTGGCATCGAGATTGGTCCGCAGGTCGCTGAAGCTGGCGAACACGAATTTGAAACCACCGGCCGCCCACTGCTCCTCGAAGATGGCATCCCGTTCCTCATCGGGGACCGACAACGCCGACCGATCCACCACGTCGTACGGGAAGCCGCCCATCGAGTGACGGGCCTTGTCGTAGATGCGGTCGTAGTCGGCCTTGATCTCGTCGAGCACCGACTTGTCGACGGTGCCGTGACGGGCCGGGATCATGTACTGCGGCGTGCGCTGGAACACGTAGAGGTGGTCGGCCTGCTGGGCGATCACCGGGATGGACTGCACACCACTGGACCCGGTGCCGATCACGGCGACCCGCTTGCCGGTGAAGTCGACCCCTTCATGAGGCCAGGCCCCCGTGTGGTGGGCTTCGCCCGTGAATCGGTCCCGACCCGGGAAGTTGGGGATCTGGCCGGAGGACAGGCAGCCGATGGCGGTGACCAGGAACTGGCAGCCGATCCGTTCGCCCTGGTCGGTCTCGATGACCCAGCGTTCGGTGCGATCGTCGAAGTGGGCTGCGTTCACCCTCGTCTCGAACTCGATGTTGCGGCGCAGGTCGAACCGATCAGCGACGTGGTTGAGGTACCGGAGGATCTCGGGCTGCTCGGGGTACTTGCCGCTCCACTCCCAGTCCTGCATCAGGTCCTGGTCGAAGGCGAAGCAGTACATGTAGGACTCGGAGTCGCAGCGGGCCCCCGGGTACCGGTTCCAGTACCAGGTTCCCCCGACCTCGGTGCCCGCCTCGATGACCACCACGTCGAGCCCCATCTCGTCACGCAGACGCCGGTTGGCGTACAGACCGGCGAATCCAGCGCCGATCACCACCACGTCGACCTCTCGGTCGATGCTCCCGCTCATCGAAGTCTCGGCCATGGTTCCCCCCGGGTGCTGGCGACAATCGAATAACAGTTCGAATACTAGAACCCTGGCGGTGTCGGGGCCGGATCCAACTGTGGCGGCCCAGCTACCCTGGCGTCATGACGGGTGATCTGGGCCACATCAGCAGCGAGGAATGGGAGGTCAGGCGGGACCTGGCCATCGCCTACCGCATGTTCCACCACTGGGGCTGGGACGACTTGATCTACACCCACTTGTCGGCGCGGGTGCCAGGGCCGGACCACCATTTCCTCCTCAACCCCTTCGACCTCGGGTTCGACGAGATCACCCCCCAGAATCTGGTGAAGGTCGACATGGAAGGCAACGCCGTCATTCCCACCGAGCACACGACGAACCCGGCCGGCTTCGTCATCCACTCGGCGTGCCACATGGGCCGCGATGACGCCGCCTGTGTCATGCACCTCCACACTCCGGACGGCCAGGCAGTGGCATCCATGGCCGACGGCCTGTTGGCCATCAACCAGACGTCCATGTTCGTCCACGGGTTCGGTATCGGCTACCACGACTACGAATCGGTAGCCAACGACCTCGACGAACGGGAGCGACTGGTTCGGGATCTCGGCACCAACGGCGTCCTCATGCTCCGCAACCACGGCACCCTGGTCGTTGGCACCTCGGTCGCGGAGGCCTTCACCCGGGCCTACTACCTCGAACGGGCCTGCCAGGTCCAGGTCAGGGTCATGGCCGGCGGGGCCAAGATCAACGAACCCCCGATGGGCACCGTCGAGGCCACCGCAGCCATCGGTGCCGGCGGCCTCGGGGAGGCGAACGTCACCTATGCCTGGCCGATGGTGGTCCGACGGGCCCTGCGCCTGTTCCCCGACCTGGCTGGCTGAGCGAACCGTCGGTGCACGTCGAGATCGCCATCATCGGCCGGGGCATGATCGGCAGCGCGGCCGCTCGGCACCTGGCCGAGACCGGGCACCGGGTCGCCCTGATCGGGCCGCCGGAGCCCATGGATCCCTCGACCTGGACGGGCCCGTTCTGCAGCCACCCCGACGAGGGGCGGATCACCCGCATCGCCGGACGAACCTCTACCTGGACGGCCCTGGCTGCGGCCGCCACCGCCCGGTACCCCGACATCGCCGCCCGCTCGGGCATCGCCTTCCACACGGCCTGTGGCCTGGTGACCTCGTATCACGACGCCGATCACTGGGTGACCAGGGCCCGGGAGCACGGCAGCGACGCCACCCTGGTGGATCCGGCCCTGATCCGTCGCACCCATGGCATCGTCCTAGGCGAGCGACACCCGGTGCTGTACGAGGGACCTCCGGCCGGGTACATCAACCCTCGACGCCTGGTCGCAGCCCAGAACCTGTTGGCCCTCCGGGCCGGGACGGTGGTGATTCCCCACACCGTGACCGACTGGTCGCGACCGGGTGGGCGCCTAGAGGTCGGCGGCGACTGGGGCTCGCTCACCGCCGATCGGGCACTGCTCACCACAGGCGCCTTCGGTGAGGGTCTGTTCGACGTCGACCTGGTTGTGGACCGCTGCCCCCGCACCACCCTGGCCGCCCGGCTCGATCCTGCACCGACCGAGCTTCCCAGCCTGATCGCCCAAGATCCGGCCGACGACCGACTTGCAGAGATCTACTGGGTGCCTCCCGTGACCTATCCCGATGGGGTGAGCCGCCTCAAGATCGGCGGGCACCTGCAGGCCGCCGGTTCACTGAACGGATCCGACCTGCTCGAGTGGTTCCGAGGCCGGGGCGACCCAGACGAGATCGCCGCCCTCGACGGCTCGTTGCGGGCCCTGCTCCCCGACCATGACCTCCACGACCTGATCCACTGGCCGTGTGTGGTGACCACCACCCCGACGGGACACCCCTACATCGGCTGGGTGGACGACTCGGTTGCCGTTGCCGTGGGGGGCAATGGATCGGCCGCCAAGTCGAGCGACGAGATCGGGCGCCTCGGCGCAAGCCTGTTCTCCCCCACCGGATGGGACAGCCCGCTCGACCCGGGTCAGTTCCAGCCTGCCGTGCGGTGACAACGTCGACGGTCGCTGCGGCGTTCACCCTGCGGGGATGACGGCCTGAGTCTGGGTGGTGCGGGTCACCAACTTGCCGTCGGCCCGGGTGATGTCGGTCTGGGCCACGATGGTCGTCCGTCCGACGTGGACCGCCGTAGTGGTGGCCGTGTACGTACCTGCAGGAGCGGCTCGCAGGAAGTTAGTCTTGGATTCGATGGTGGCCGTCCCGGCTCCGGCGGGCAGGTTGTACGTGGCCAGCGCCCCGCCCAGGGTGTCGGCCACCGCCATCAGGTACCCGCCGTGGAGGATGCCCCCACTGGTGCAGCGATCGGCGGCCCAGCTGACCTCTGCGATCACCGCCTCGCTGTCGGCGGACACGACCTCGATACCGAGCACCCCGGCAAAGGGCATCACATCATGGAGGAAGTCGGTGAGGGTGGCGTCGATCTCGGACATGACCGAACGGTAGCCCTGCTCGCCCAGTCGAGGTGTTGCGCCGACCGGACGGCGACGATCAGGCCGTGTGGCCCCGTGGCGGCCAGTTCGGCGGTTCGGTACCCAGGTACCCGGCCATGACCCGATGGCTGTTGAGGATGCGACGCTCCTCGCTCGACACCACGGTGTGGGTCAGCCCCGGTTGGGCCATACCCCGCTGGATGGCAGCCATGACCCGCACGTCCTGGTTGAACACCACCCCGAGGCGTTCACCGTCGAGGGGGTTCACCACCGACGGTGGCGGGGTGTGCGGAGCACCGGTGGGCTGGCGCCGGAAGTGCATCGTGTGCAACTCGGCCCGATCGACCCTCTCGGAGGGTCGGGCAACCAGCACGTTGAACGAGTCGGCGCTGACGAGCACCGTGGCATTGGGGAACAGGTTGTACTGGCGCAGGCCCATGATGTCGTCGTCGTCGAACGCCGACAGGTCCACGCCCCGCCCGGCCGCGTCTTCTCGGATGGCTGCCGCGAGCAGTTCGTAGGCACCCTGACCCGGCTCCGCGGCCGGCATGGGCATGGTGGTGTCGGGATCCAGCCCCAGGCGCCCTCCCTGGGTCAGGCAGAACGACTCCCAGACCTCGGCATCGCTGATGCCGCCCGCCCTGCCCCCCAGGCGGGGGCTCGGAACCCCGTAGGTCTGGTAGCTCACTGCGTGGCGATCCCACAGGTGTTGGGGGGCGTGCAACTCGTCGAACGAGACCGCCATCTCGGGGTGCAAGCCAGGGACGTGATACGTCTCCGAGAAGCCCTCGGCGACCACCTTCCAGTTACAGCTGACCGGTGTGGTGGTGGTCACCCCGCACCGAAAGTCGTCGATCCCCACCCACGCGGTGTCCGCAGGCACCCCTTCCAGCCAGGCGTCGAGTGGCTCGGCCGCTGCCCCGTCGAGGTCGAGGTTCACGAATACCAGGGGCCCCCAGGTGTCCACGGCCACCGGGATCAGGGGAAGGTCGTCATTGCGCAGGGCCCCGAACGCTCGCCGCGATGGCACCTCGCGTAGCGCTCCGCTGAGGTTCCAGGACCAGTTGTGGAAGCCACACCGCAGCTCGGTGAGCCCCTGAGCCGCTCCCTGACACAGCAGGTTGCCCCGATGACGGCAGACGTTCTGGAAGCCTCTCAGCGCTCCGTCGTCGCCTCGGACGACCAGCACCGACAGCGGGCCGCAGCGATGCTCGTAGACGTCGCCGGGCTGAGCGACATGGTCCAAGGAGCAGGCAACCTGCCACACCCGGGGCCACATCGCAGTCAGCTCTTGCTGCGTGATCTCGGGATCGAGGTAGCGGTCGACCGATACTTCGACGTGGTAGGGCTCATCGGCCCACGCAACCCCGCTGGCCAGGGGTGTGGTCGCCCTGCCCCGGCCGGGCCCCTGTTCCATCAGCGCACGGTGGCGAAGAAGGTGCGCAGATCGGCCACGAACGCCTCGGGCTGCTCCCATGCACCGAAGTGGCCGCCGGCCTCCATCTTCGTCCAGTGGGTGATGTTGTAGCCCGCCTCACACCAGCTGCGTGGGGCCCGGATGATCTCGTGGGGGAACGACGCGACCCCGGTGGGCACCTCGACCCGACCCCGACCGGCCATGTTCCCGAAGCTCTCCCAGTACAGGCGAGCCGACGATGCCCCCGACGCGGTCAGCCAATACAGCATCACGTTGTCGAGCATCTCGTCACGGGACAGGGCGTTCTCCGGATGCCCGTCACAGTCGGTCCAGGCCCACATCTTCTCCATGATCCAGGCCATCTGCCCCACCGGGGAGTCGGTGAGCCCGTACCCCACGGTCTGAGGCCGGGTGCTCTGTTCCTTGGAGTAGCCAGAGTCCCAGTTCGAGTAGTGGGCCCCCGATGCGAAAGCGTCCTGGTCCTCGGGGGTGGGGTTGGCCTTGGCCTCGGGGGTCGGCCGCCCCAGCGGCATGTTGGTGTGGATTGCCACACAGCCGTTGCCCTGGGCTGCGTCGCGGCCGATCTGGGTGGTGACCGCAGCCCCCCAGTCCCCGCCCTGGGCACCCCAGCGGTCGTACCCGAGGCGGGCCATCAGCTCGGCCCACACCTGGGCGATCTTCTCGACCCCCCAGCCGTGATGGGGGGGCTTGCCACTGAACCCGTAGCCGGGCAGCGAGGGCGCCACGACGTGGAAGGCATCGGCTGCCGTACCCCCGAAGCCTCCCTCGCCAGCGGGGTCGGTGAGGGGGCCGATGACCTTCTGGAACTCGACGATCGATCCCGGCCAGCCGTGGGTGATGAGGAGCGGGAAGGCATCGGGATTCGAGGACCGCTGGTGGACGAAGTGGATGTCAACCCCGTCGATCTCGGTCACGAACTGATCGAAGCGGTTCAGCAGGGCTTCCCGGGCTCGCCAGTCGTACCCGTCTGCCCAGTACTCGGCCACCTCTCGGGTGTAGGCGAGGGGAATCCCCTGCGACCAGTCGTCGACCAGCTCCCGTTCGGGCCAGCGAGTGCCGGACAGACGCCGGGAGAGGTCGTCCAATTGCTCGTCGGCGATGTCGATGGTGAACGGCCGGATGTCGCTCACCGTTCAGCCGCCGTTGCCCTGGGCCACGGCCCGGGCGTCGTCGTGCCCCTGGAAGCGCTCAGGGATCGGGAACTTGAACACCTCGGCTGCATTGAGACCCAGGATGCGGGCCCGCGTTGCGTCGCTCAGGTCCCCCATCTGCCGCTCGATGGCCTGCGCCGAATGGGGCCAACTGCCCTCGTGGTGGGGATAGTCGTTGGCCCACATCATGTTGTCGACCAGCTCGAACTTCTCGGCCAGGAACAGTCCGACGGGATCCTCCTGGAAGGTGGCGAAGCCCTGCCGCTTGAAGTACTCGCTGGGCAACATCTCCAGTTTCGGTCGGACCCACATGTGGTGCTTGAGGTAGGCCTCGTCCATGGCCTGCAGACTCCAGGCCACCCAGCCGATGCCGGCCTCGACGGAGCCAAAGCGCAGGGTCGGGAACTGCTCGCAGACCCCCGATGCGCACAGGTTGGCGATGGGCTCGATGTTCTGGGACAGGCTGTGCACGGCGTAGTTGATGACCGCCCCGCCACGGCTGCGCGAGGTGCGGGGGTCACGTCCAGTCGAGATGTGGAAGGTGACGGGGAGGTCGACCTCGGTGATGCACGCCCAGAGGGGGTCGAACTCCTTCAGGTTGTAGTTGAGGGCGTCCACGTCGGGAGCCCCCCACTCGGGCTTGGCCGGCAGCTGCAGCCCACGGAAGCCGAGATCGGCACAGCGTTGGATCTCGGCGATGGTCTCTTCGAGAGCAGCGGGGGCCACGCAGGCCATCGGGGCGAGCTGGTCGTTGAACTCCCCGAAGGTCTCCCAGGCCCAGTCGTTGTAGACCCTGCACATGGCGTGACTGAACTGTGGGTCCGAGGTGGCCCACATGGTGAGGCCCTTGTTGGGGAAGATCACCTCGGCGTCGGTGCCGTCCGCCGCCAGGTCGGCCAAGCGTTCCTCGGGGGTGCGGCCCGACCGGTTGCGGAGGGCGTCCTGTCCCTCGAGCTTGGTGTCGAGCAGGCGCTGGGGGGTCCGGAACCCCTCGGTCTTCTGGTACTTCTCCCCCTTCGATCCGAGGATGACCCCCGGGAGGCGATCCCGGTACTTTTCGTCGATGCGTTCCGCCCACAGGGTGGGGGGCTCTTGGGCGTGTCCGTCGGTGGACACCATGAAGTACTTGTCCGCAGCCTCGGGATGAGGCGAACGTTCCCACCCCGTCGAGCCCGGCGTGTCGAGCCGCCACTCGTTGTTCTCGTCCGGAGCTGGAATCTCTGCCGGTTCGACCAGTGCCACGGCTGTCCCCTTCGTCGTCGGTGGAGCCATTGTAGGAAACACGACCGGTTCGGCATGATTCGGTGCCCATCGGCCACACTTGGCGGAGCGAACGCAGCAGGAGCAGCCATGTCGATCTACGAAGACGAGCACCAACTGTTCAGGGAGAGCTTCAGGTCCTTCGCCGAGCACGAGATGAGCCCTCGGGTCGAGGAGTTCGAGAAGGCCGGGATCATGGACCGCCAGGTCTACGTCGAAGCGGGCAAGCACGGGTTCCTGGGCATGGCCATTCCCGAGGAGTTCGGGGGTGGGGGCACCAAAGACTTCCGCTTCAACGCCGTGCTCGACGAGGAGATGGCCTACGCCGGCCTCGGTGGCGGAGCACTCGGCATGTCGTTGCACAACGACATCACCTCGCCGTATTTCATCGAGTACTGCAACGAGGAGCAGGCGGCCCGTTGGCTCCCCGGCATCGCCTCAGGCGAACTGATCACTGCCATCGCGATGACCGAGCCCGGCACCGGTTCGGACTTGGCCGGCATCGCCACCACCGCGGTGCGCGACGGCGACGAGTACGTGATCAACGGGGCCAAGACGTTCATCACCAACGGCATCAACTCGGACTTGGTCATCGTGGTGTGCCGGACCGACCCCGACGCCGGACACAAGGGCTTCTCCCTGATCGTCGTCGAGCGGGGCATGGCCGGCTTCGAGCGGGGTCGCAACCTCGACAAGATCGGCCAGCACTCGGCCGACACGGCGGAACTGTTCTTCTCCGACGTGCGGGTACCGGTGGCCAACCTGCTGGGCGAGGAAGGCCGGGGCTTCGAGTACCTCACCTTCAACCTGGCCCAGGAGCGTCTGTCGATCGGCATCTACGGGCTGGCCGCGGCCGAGGCCGCTCTGTGCTGGACGGTGGAGTACACCAAGGAGCGCACCGCCTTCGGCTCCCCCATCGCCTCGTTCCAGAACACCAAGTTCGAACTCGCCGAGATGTCCACCGAGATCGAGGTGACCAGGCCGTTCATGGAGGACTGCATCACCCAACTCAACGCGAGCAGCCTGAGCCCTGATCGGGCGGCCCGGGCCAAGCTGTGGGGTACCGAGTTGCAGAAACGCACGATCGATCGGTGCCTCCAGCTGTTCGGGGGCTATGGGTACATGACCGAGTACCCCATCGGTCGGGCGTACGCCGATGCCCGGATCGCCACCATCTACGGCGGTACCTCCGAGATCATGAAGACGATCATCGCCAAGGATGTGCTGACCTGAACGGTCGCAGTGGGTCAGGCCGACGACTGACCCACTGCGTGGCGGATGGTGCGGGCGAAGTGCTGCAGTGCGGGTTCGTTGCTGCCGTACACGACGGCGTCCTGAGCCCCTGACGCCATACCGCGCTGGATTCCGGCGGCCAGCCGGAAGTCCTCGTTGTCGACCGTGTCCATGGTCAACTTCCAGTTGAGCTCCCAGTGGGCTTCCTCGCGCTCGTCGACGGGCACGGTCGGGGTGAACAGGGTCAGGCGGATGCGACACCGACCCGGATCGGTGGGGTCGGGATAGGCCCGCCAGGTCTCGACGTGGTCCTTCAGCCAGATGACCAGGCTGTTGGGGAACACCTGCTGGACCACCACCAGGTGATCGAGGGGCACCCAGTCGTCCTCGTGTTGCTCGGCGAGGGCATCGATGCTGCGCCGGGGAATGGCCATGCGATGATGACGTCCCCAGCCCGTGTAGTGGCTCCGGTTGCCATGCAGCAGGGTTCCCACCGTTGTCGCGTGGAGCCAGGCGAAATGGTACGTCTCGTGGAAGGTTTCCAACCCGAGCTTCCAGTTGAAGTCGTAGGCGAACTCCTCGGACCTCCATCGGTGCAGGGTCTCGAGTCCGTAGCCCCCGAGTTGCTCTGCCAACTCCGACCGCCCGTCCTCCTCGAAGGCACCATCGGGTTGGGGGTGCACGAAGATCATGCCCCCTACCTCCAGAACGGGGAGCTGCACCAACCCCCGATCGCCGGGCTCCAAGCCCTCGAAGCCACCGGGATCCGAGATCGCCCGCAACTCGCCGTCCAAGCCGTAGGTCCAGCCGTGGTACGGGCACATCAGGGAGTGCCGGGTGGCGCAGCGCTCCAGTTCGACAGGGGCACTGCGGTGGCGACAAACATTGAGGAAGGCCCGGACCACCCCGTCCCGGCCCCGCACCACCACCACCGGAGCGGGACCGACTTCGTCGGTGAGCACCGCCCCCGGTTCGGCCAGCTCACAACTCAGGGCCACCATCTGGGGCTGCTGGGCGAAGATGAGCCGTTCCTCGAGTTCGGCGAAGGACCGGCTGACATAGGCATCGACGCCGTGCTCGAAGGGCTGGCCGACCCCGTTGGGGCGAGACCCCTGCAACATCTCCAGCAGCTCTCTGGTGACCCGGCGTTGTTCTTCGATCCGCACCGTGCCATTGTGGTCGGGCGCAGGTGGCCTCACCTCCCCGTGATCGGGCCGTCGGGGTTGCTGGAGCAACCCCGGGGTTCTCTACCGTCGACCGGCTGTGGCCCAACGGGCCCCAACCTCGGACCTGGAGGCCGTCCCACATGTACCGCTGGCTGGCTGCACTGGCGATGCTGGGGGCCCTGGCGTCGTGCTCCTCGACCGGCTCGACAAGTTCGGCCGACGAGCCTCAGAGCGGGCCCACAGACGGCCACGACCACGACCACGACCCAATCGAGACGTCGAACCAGGCAACACCACCCGACGGTGATCCCGATGTGGTCATCACCGTTGCCGTCGATGCCTCGGGAGTACCTGATCCGCTGGGCCGCGTGACCGTGGAGCGCAACGACATCGTCGAGCTCGTGGTGACGGCACAGACCGCCACCGAGGTCCACATCCACGGCTACAACCACCTGATCCCCGTCGATGCCGGCCAGAGCACCGCATTCCGTTTCGTCGCCGACCTGGGCGGTGTGTTCGAGATCGAACTCGAGGAGACCGGAGCGCAGGTCGCCACCCTGCAGGTCTCCTGATCGGCCCAGCAGCCCAGCGGAACGGGTCCCCCTCGGGGAAGTACGCTGTCGTCCGTCAGTTCGTGAGTCCAGGGAGGACACCATGGCCGAGGCCCTCATCATCGACGCATGTCGGACGCCACGAGGCGTCGGCAAGCAGGGCAAGGGCGCCCTGTCCCACCTGCATCCCCAGCACCTGGGGCGCACCGTGCTCGAAGCGCTGCGCGATCGCAACGACTTCGACACCGCAGACGTGGACGACGTCGTGTGGGGCACCAGCAGCCAGGTGATGGAGCAGTCGGGTGACCTCGGTCGTATGTCGGCCCTCGACGCGGGCTATCACATCACCGCCAGCGGGGTCACCCTGGACCGCTTCTGCGGCTCGGGTATCACGGCCACCAACTTCGCCGCCCAGGCCGTGATGTCGGGGATGGAAGACCTGGTGGTCTCTGGTGGGTGCGAGATGATGTCGCTGCCCAAGAAGGGCATCATGCCCATGGGGGCTGGCAACCACCACCTCGAGGAACTGCATCCTCAGTCCCATCAGGGGCTGTGCGCGGATGCCATCGCCACCCTCGACGGCATCCCTCGGACCGCACTCGACGCACACGCCGCCGAGAGCCAGCGCCGGGCCGATATCGCCATCCGAGAGGGCCGCTTCGAGAAGTCCCTGGTGACGGTGTACAACGCCGACGGGACCGTGGCCCTCGATCACGAGGAGTTCCCCCGGCCCGGCACCACGGCAGAGTCCCTGGCCCAGCTCCCGCCGAGCTTCCCGCAGTTGGGTGACTACCAGCACGCAGCCAACACCCGGACCTTCAAGGAGATGATCACCGCCAAGTTCCCCGGCCTCGAGATCGAGCACGTCCACCACGCGGGGAACAGCTCGGGCGTGGTCGACGGCGCGGCCGCCATCCTGTTGGCCAGCGGGGATTATGCGAAGGCCAATGGCCTCAAGGCTCGGGCCCGCATCGTGGCCACCGCCAACATGGGCGACGACCCCACCCTGATGCTCAACGCCCCCGTGCCCGCCGCCCGCAAGGTGCTGCAACGGGCTGGCCTGACCCCCGACGACATCGACATCTGGGAGGTCAACGAGGCCTTCGCTGTGGTGTCGGAGAAGTTCATGCGCCTGATGGACGTCGACCGCGACAAGGTCAACCCCAACGGTGGGGCGATGGCCCTGGGCCACCCCATCGGGGCGACGGGGGCCATGCTGATCGGCACCTGCCTCGACGAGCTGGAGCGCACTGATGGCCAATTCGGCCTCATCACCATGTGCGCCGGGGGCGGTATGGCCCCCGCCATCATCATCGAGCGGATCTGATCACCACCGGCCCACCTGACCCACAGCCCACTCAGAAGACGGTGTAACCCCCGTCGACAGTGACCTCCTGCCCGGTGTGAAAGGTCAGTGAGGGATCAGCTAGGAAGGCTCCGACCTCCCGGAATTCGGCTGGATCTGCCCATCGCCGAACCGGGGTTCGGCCGATGGTGACCTGCCGGAACTTGTCGTTCGCGTACCCGCCGGAAGCCAACTCGGTGATGGTCCATCCGGGCAGCAAGGAGTTCACCCTGATCCGGTGGCGAGCGAGGCCGACGGCCAACGCCCGGACCAACCCGTTGAGGGCCGTCTTGGCGGTGCCATAGGCCTCGTTGCCTGCGGCCCCATGAATGGCGGACGTGGAGGAGACCGCGACCAGGCTGCCCCCCTCCCCCTGATCGATGAGCACCCGGGCCGCTTCCCGCAGGGTCAGGAACACCCCGTCGAGGTTGACGGCCATCACCCGGCGCCACGCCTCGAGGGAGGTGTCCACAAAGGCGGTCCCCGTTCCTCCCCGACCTGCATTGGCGAACAGCCCGTCCAGGCGGCCGTGGATGTCCAGGGTTGCGGCCATCGCCGCCTGCACTTGACCCTCGTCGCTGACGTCCACCACATGGCCACTGGCCGCCACACCCAACGATTGGAGCGACGCCACGGCGGCGTCGTTCTTGTCCGCTTTACGACCCCAGACGGCAACGGAGCCTCCTGCACCGGCGATCCCTTCCGCCATCCCCAAACCGATGCCGCCATTGCCTCCGGTAACGACGAAGGTCTTGCCTCTAAGATCCATGGCCGCGCCCTCCGATCGCCCTTAATCCCCTCTCTGCGGAGTGTCACACAGTCATGGGTCCCTCTGCCACCGCCTCAGACCCCCTCGTGGCAACGCGTCCAATCCTGGTCACCGGCTGTTTCCGGAGTGGAACCACCTGGGTGGGTTCGGTACTGGGGGCGTCACGATCGGTATCTGTCATCAGCGAGCCGCTCCACACCCGACACCGCCGGGCATTGTTCGAGCCTCGCATCCCACTTCTGTATCCCTACATCCACTCGGCGAACGCTGCCGACTACGAGGTGGCCTACGAGCGGATGTTGGCTGGACGGTACACGTGGCGGAACATCCGACACGACATTCGGAGACCTACGGACATTGCCGTCGCAGCCAAGGACATAGCAGAATTCACGGGCCGACGGGCACGGGGATCGAGGCCGTTGGTGAAAGACCCCCTAGCGCTGTTCAGCACGCCCTGGCTTCAGGGTCGCTTCGGCTTCCATGTTGTCATCCTGGTTCGTCATCCAGCAGCGATCATGTACAGCCAGCAACGTTTGAACTGGCGCTTCAACTTTCGCCACCTCGTTGCCCAACCGAACTTGATGGATGACCTGCTGTCACCTTGGGCCGAGCAGATAGAGCGACTCGCGAACACCGACCAAGTGGACCTCCCCGAAGAATCGGCGCTCGTGTGGCGCCTCATATACGGCGTCACCGACCAGTGGCGGGACACACACCCCGAATGGTCGGTTGTCCGCCACGAGGACCTTTCGACTACGCCGCAAGAAGAGTTCAGGACTCTGTGTCAGCGTGTGGAGTTGGCCTTCTGCGAACGAATCGCGCAGCGACTTCACTCCACCACCATGAGCACCAACCCGACGATGGCCCCGAGTGGTGTTGCCCATCAACTCGAACGCAACTCGGCGGCCAACGTGGGGGTGTGGAAATACCGATTGACGCACGCCGACCAGATGTCCCTGCGCCGCCACCTGAACGGGGCCGCCGACGGGTGGTACCCGCCGCTTAGTTGGTGACATGGGCTGATCAGCAGATTGCCCGCCTAGGCTGATCCCGTGGCCGGCGGAGTCGAGCACCCGAACCATCCGATCGTGGTCTTCGATGGGGTCTGCAACCTGTGCAATCGCTGGGTCGACTTTCTCATTCGTCACGACCGCAACGGGCGGTTCCGGGTGACCCCCAATCAGGGGGAAACGGCACTGTCGCTCTTGGGCCCCGATGCCGCTGCCACCGACACCATCGTGTTGTTCGACGAGCGCGGCCGCCACGACCGCTCGACCGCTGTGCTGCGCATCGCTGGTGGCCTGCCGTGGCCATGGAAGGCCGCTGCTGCGGGGCTGATCGTGCCACCGCCCGTTCGCAACGGGCTGTACAAACTCGTGGCACGCAACCGCTTCCGATGGTGGGGACGGCGAGCATCGTGCCGACTCCCCACCCCCGACGAGCAGGAACGGTTCCTCCCCTGACGGCCCCTCAGGGGACCAGCAGGGGGGCCAGCTGCTCCCCGGCCCAGCTGGCGTAGGTCCTTTGCTCATCTGGATCGGGCATGGGAACGGGATGCGGCACCACGATCGAGACCTGGGGGAGCTCCTCGAGCACCCGACGCAGGGTGGCCGCAACGTCCTCGGTCGTCCCGAACAGGCTGAAACTGGCCGCAACCTCCTCCGATAGGAACGACACGGCCTCACCCGCTGCCACCAGGTCAGGGGCATGGTGGAAATCGGGCCACACCCGTGCTCGAAGTTCCTCGATCGGCGGCCCGTTCCACTCGAACCCCGGCGGAGTGAACAGGGCTGGCGCGTATTCATAGAAGCCAGCAGCCATAGCCCGGGACACCATCTCGATCTCCTGCGCATCCTGGCTGCGGCAGCAGTGCACGATCAAACCGATCGCCACGTCTTCGGGGGATCGTCCCGCCTCGAGGGCACCATCTCGTACCTGGCGGACGGCCTCCCGGACGTTCTCGGGATGCACCCCGACCCGCATGAACACGCCATCGGCGGCCCGACCGGCGGCCCGCAGTGACCGGGGCCCGCTCGCGGCAACCCACACCGGAACCCGAACGGCACCCCGAACGAAGGCTGGTCGATCGGCCCCCACGTCCAAACCCTCACCCGACACGAGGGCCCGAAGATCCCGCGTCGCTGCTTCGAGCTCGACGATGCGAGCAGGGGCCAGCCCCAACCACCTCACAGCGGTGTCACCGATCCCGTAGCTGAAGAGCACCCGGTGCTCATTGCCCCGGGCGATGGTCGCCAGCGACCCGGCGGCCACTGCAGGTGGGCGCAGGACGGGCGTCTCCACCAGGGTGCCGAAACCCATCGTCGTCGTAGCCTCGAGGCCTGCGGCCATCAGCACATAAGGATCCGGCACAGCGAGCGGGTTGACCGGAAGCAGTGCCCACTGCACCCCGGCCTCCTCGGCCGCTCGGGCAGATGCCGCGAACTGCTCCGCCGATCGCCAGTCCCAGCGGTTCAGCCCCAGGGCGACCATCAGCGAGCGGCCGACGTGTTGAGGAACATGGCGTACAAGCTCGTCGTGCCACAGATGTAGAGCCGATTGCGCTTCACCCCACCGAACTCCACGTTGGCCACCACCTCGGGAACCAACAGCTTGCCAAGCAACGTGCCGTCGGGAGCAAAGCAATGGACGCCATCGCCGGCACTGCTCCAAATGTTGCCCGAGCGGTCCACCCTGAACCCGTCGAACACCCCGTTGTCGCAGGTGGCCAGGGTTGTCCACGAACCGGTCACCCCCCGCCGATCGCCCCGCACCGGGTACGCACGAATGTCGGGAGGACACGCCCGGCCGAGATGGGAAATGCCGGTGTCTGCCACGTAGAGGACATCCTCCTCCGGCGAGAAGGCGAGCCCGTTCGGACGAACCATGTCCGTCACGACTGCCTCGACCGTGCCGTCGGGATCGATCCGATACACGTTGCTGGCCCCGATCTCGCTCTCGGCCGCATCCCCCTCGTAGTCACTGTCGATGCCATAGGTCGGATCGGTGAACCACACCGCACCGTCAGATGTCACCACCACATCGTTCGGCGAGTTGAGACGCTGACCTTCGAAGCGGTCGGCGAGGACCTCACGCCGACCGTCATGGCCAATCCTGCTTACCGCCCGGCCACGATGCTCGCAGCTGACGATGCGCCCCTCATTGTCGAGACAATGGCCGTTCTGGTTGAGGGCCGGTTCCTCGAACACCACGACCTCGGCTGTTCGCTCGTCGAATCGGAGCGTGCGGTCATTCGGAATATCGGAGAACACCAGGTATCGACCCGACGGCACGTACACAGGCCCCTCCGTCCACCGCGCCCCCGTCCAGAGATGATCCAGATGAGCATTGTGGATCACCAGACCGTAGAACCTCCGGTCATGCACTTCGACGCATGGATCGAGCGCCATCATCTCCCCCTTTGCGGAAGCCCGAGGCGGCCCCGAACCGAACTGTGGACCGTCAGGGGGGATGCGTCAACCACGTCCCGCCCAGCCCTGGGACCCAACCGTGCGTCGGGCGATGGCCTGTCCCCTGCGAGCGCCTACCCTCTGGGCAATGTTCGGCATGCTTTCCCGACGTCGAAGCCGCGCCGGAGGACAAACCGACGACCCCTTCGTCGAGGCCCTCCGCTCAGCCATTGGGCATCACAAGGTGAGGTTCGATGGCGCCCATCGATCCTTAACAAGCCATGACGCCTCGATCTTCGACGGGGGCGCATCAGGCCCGGTCTGCTATCCCGAATCGACAGCCGATGTACAAGCCATCGTTCGCCTCGCCAGCGAACATGGTCGCAACGTGACGCCACGGGGCGCAGGGACCGGCCTGGCTGGCGGGGCTATTCCCCTCGGCCTACCGGTGGTGATTGCGGTAACGAAGATGAACCGAGTCCTCGAGGTGGACGAGGACAACCGCATCGCCTGGGTAGAACCGGGCGTGGTCAACCTCGATCTGAGCCGCCATCTCACTCCCTTGGGCTACCACTTCGCACCGGACCCATCCTCACAACAGGTGTGCACCATCGGCGGCAATGTGGCGAACAACTCTGGTGGGCCCCACTGCCTCGCCTACGGCGTCACCAACGCCCACGTGGCTGCCATCGAGGTGGTGCTCCCCGATGGTGAGGTCACGGTGCTGGGCGGCCTCGATCCCGAGCCGGAGGGCTACGACCTGCGGGGGGTGATGGTGGGCAGCGAGGGGACTCTCGGTGTGGTGACCCGGGTCGCGGTCCGCATCACCCGCAATCGACCCGAGGTGCGAACCCTGCTGCTGTCGTTCTCGACCGTCAGCGACGCGGCGAAGACGGTGAGCGACGTCATCGCCGCTGGCATCGTGCCTGCCGCGATGGAGGTCATGGACCAGCGGATCACCGAGGCGGTCGAGAACTACGTCGGGGCGGGCTATCCGACCGATGCCGCAGCAGTTCTCTTGGCCGAGGTCGACGGCCTCACCGACGGGGTCGAGGCAGATGCAGAACGGATCAGCGCCATCGGTCGCTCCAACGGGGCTACTGACGTGCGTCTCGCCGGCTCCGAGGCGGAACGAGCCCTGCTGTGGAAGGGCCGCAAGACGGCGTTCGGCGCCATCGCCCAGATAGCGCCCGATTACTACCTCCACGACACGGTCGTCCCTCGCTCCGCTCTGTCAGAGGTCCTCGAGAAGATCTACGAGATCGCCGATCGACACGGCGTGCTGGTCATGAACGTGTTCCATGCCGGCGACGGCAACCTCCACCCGCTCCTGATTTTCGACGGACGCACACCGGGGATGGTCGAGCGTGTGCACGCAGCGGGCGCCGAAATCATCACCGCCTCATTGGATGCGGGAGGTGTGCTCTCAGGCGAGCACGGTATCGGTGTCGAAAAGCAGGACTACATGGAGCGGATGTTCACCGCTGACGATCTCGATCATCAGAATCGTCTACGCCAGGCGTTCGATCCGGGCTGCCGCACCAATCCCGGCAAGGTCATACCCCGCGGCCACAGCTGTGCCGACATACAGGCGCTGCGCAACATCCCCCGGGAGGTGTGGGGATGACGGTCGCTCCAACGCTGCGCTCGACCGACCCGGAGCTCGAGCGATTCTGTTCCGAGGTAGGCCCCTCGGACCCCGTGTGCCCCCAGGGGGGCAGGACGCGCTGGACGTTGGGTGGTCATCCCGACCCTGCCGCACGGCTGCTGTCGGCACCCTCGGGAATCGTGGCCTACCACCCCGAGGAGATGACGATCACGGTTCGGGCCGGTACCTCGGTGGAGGAACTGCACGAGGCCACCGGGGCAGCCGGTCAGCGGACCGCCTTGCCCGAGCGGGGCGGCACGGTCGGCGGCGCCCTGGCCGTTGGCGAGAACGATCATCGCGCCTTGGGCCGTGGCATGCTCCGCACCGCACTGTTGCAGGTGCGCTACGTCTCAGCGGAGGGTCGCCTCGTCACGTCAGGGGGTCCGACCGTCAAGAACGTCACGGGCTTCGATCTACCTCGTCTGATGGTGGGGTCACTAGGCACCCTGGGAGTGATCGCAGAGGTCATCCTCAGGACGAACCCAGCTCCGCCCGTCCAGCGGTGGTTCCGGGTCGAAGGGGCAGACCCCAGCGAGCTCCATCGCCACCTTCTCGCCCCCAGTGCGATCGTCTGGGACGGCACATCGTCATGGGTGGAACTCGAAGGTCATGCTGGCGACGTCGACGCGCAGCAACGCGTGTTGGCCGGACTCGGAGACGCCGTGGAGTGCGACGGTCTTCCAGCCCTTACCGGCCACCGCTGGTCGTTGCCCCCCGCCCAGGCGGCCCGTCTCGGCCCCGATGCTCCGCAGTCCACCGGTCGCTTTCTTTCGCTGATCGGCCTGGGCTTGGTCTTCGCCAGTCTCTTATAAAAAAAAGAACCAGCCCCCCAA
>JAYPWI010000011.1:60550-68434 GCA_038135065.1 Acidimicrobiales bacterium | reverse complement strand
GGCTTGGTCTTCGCTGAGCACCCACAGCCCTACAGAGCGCTCGACGCCGCTGCCGCCACCATCACCCGCCGACTGAAGCAGAATTTCGATCCAACCGGTCGACTCAACCCCGGGCGATCAGTTCCCGGCATGGACCCGTCCCGAGGCATCTGACAATGGACCTGCACATCGATCCGGACGAGCTCAATACCTGCGTGCAATGCGGCCTCTGCCTTCCCCACTGCCCGACCTACCGGGTGACCGGCGATGAGACCATGTCGCCACGCGGGCGGATCAGGCTCATGCGAGAGGTGCAACACCACAACGCCCCAGTCACCACCGAGGTCCTCGATGCGTTCGACGCATGCATCCAGTGCCGCGGCTGTGAACCTGCGTGCCCGTCTGGCGTGCCCTACGGCCGTCTGATCGAGGCGACCCGGACCACTTTGGCAGCCCAGGGCCGCACCACACCGCGCCTCCAACGCTGGGGCTTGGCCGCACTCACCCGACCAAGGCTTCTCCACCTGGGAGCTCGTGTGCTGGCCATCGCTCAACGACTGCGCCTTCTGCCCAAGCGCCTCGGACTGTCACAGCCACTCCCCCTGCGTCAGCGGCGGCTCCCCACCACGGGAACCGATGTGTTGCTGTTCACGGGCTGTGTCATGGACGCCACCCAGCGCCACGTCCATCTCGCTGCGACCGAGGTGCTCACGGTAGCCGGATTCGGGGTCGAGCCGACCGGCCGGCGGGCCCCCTGCTGCGGCGCCCTCCACGGCCATGCCGGTCTGGCAGCCGAGGCACGCGCCCTTGCCCAACAAGTCATCGACGCGTTCGACGACGACAGGCCCATCATCGTCGACTCTGCAGGCTGTGGTGCTGCCATGAAAGAGTACGGACACCTCCTCGGCACGGAGCAGGGGGCTGCGTTCGCCCGGCGGGTGGTAGACCTCGGCGAGTTCCTCGCCCCCCACGTCGAGGCCCTTGGTCCGATCCGTCCACTCGACATAGCAGTGGCCGTACAGGACCCCTGCCACCTGCGCCACGTACAAAAGGTTCACCTCGCCACCAGGGAGCTCCTCCGACCATTCGTTCGAGAACTGGTCGAACTCGACGAGGACGGGTTGTGCTGTGGAGCAGGAGGCGCCTACTCGATCATGCAGCCGGAGTTGGCTGCCTCGGTTCGTGAGCGCAAACTCGCCCAGATCGACGCCCGCTCACCCGACGTGGTGGCCAGCGCCAACCCGGGCTGCTCCATGCACCTAGCCGGGGCGGGCGTGAAGGTCGCCCATCCCATCGAACTGGTCAATCAAGCCTTGCGGGGCTGAGTCGTTCAACACCGCGTTCTCATCGGTCGAGTTTCCGATGAGCAGCACCATGGCGACGAGGTAGATCCCGAACAGGATGACGCCATCGAGGCGACCGAGGAACAAGCCTCGGGCCGCCATCGCATACGCAGCGATCGCCACAACGACCATCACCGTGATGCCAGTGCCGACCAGCGCATCGTCATCGATCAGGCCAGGCCCGACCAACCCCATCCCGGCACCGACGGTCAGCGAATTGAACACGTTCGAGCCGAGGAGGTTACCCACGATCAAGCCGGTCTCCCGCCGGCGGGCCGCTGCCAGGGTGGTCACGAGTTCCGGCAGGGATGTGCCGACCGCGACCAGGGAGAAACCGACGAACCCCCCTGTGAGGCCCCATCCGGCGGCAAGACCGGTTGCTCCGTCCACCACCAGCCGCGCTGCGAGGACCACCCCCGTCAGGCCAGCCACGAGCCGCAGCGCCTCGTGCGAGCGACGATGCCCGGTCGACAGGGGCTGCGCCTCCTGTTGCGCCCGCAACCCTCCAGCCAACAGCACCACGAGGGCAATGACCATGGCGACCGCCAACCCGACCCCTTCCAGCCGGGTGATGTTCCCGTCGATGACCACCACCGCGAACAAGCACGTCGCCACGACCGACACTGGGGCCTCACGGCGGAGGATGCCCGGCGCGATGGCCAATCGCGTCGTCATCGCTGCAGCAGCCAGCACCAAGCTGAGATTTGCGACGTTCGACCCGACGACGTTCCCCGCACCAAGCGCAAGGTCACCCCCAGCAGCGGCGGTCACCGAGACCACCAATTCCGGGGCAGACGTCCCAAACCCGATCACTACGGCGCCAACCACCAGGGGCGAGAGGGAGAACAGCTGGGCGACCCGAGATGCGCCCAGCACGAATTGATCGGCCGACACGACAAGGAGAACGAGCCCGCCGACCAACAACGCCAGGTCGATGATCACCCGCCGAGTTGCCGGAGGTCGAGGACGGCACCATTGGCAACGTCGGTTGCATGCACCAGGCCCCAGATGCGCGCGCCGACGGCAGTTGGATCTCCAAGATGACCATCGGAATGGAGGGACCGGAACCGCTCGACGTCCGGAAACGCGCCCACGTCGGACTCCCGGATCTCGGCTTGCATATCGGTGGCAACGACGCCGGGAGAAATCGACACCGCTCGAAGGCGATCCCCTCGATTGGCCTGCTCGACCCCGACGCACTCGACCCACCTGTCGACCGCCGCCTTGGCCGCGCAGTAGCTGGACCAGCCCTGATAGGCGGTCTTTCCGGCTCCCGAGGACAGCTGGATGATCAGGGTGGGGAGGCCTCGCGTCCGGGCAATGCGGGCGATCGCGTCACCGAGCACCTGTGGAGCTGCCGAGTTGAGCAGCACGTTGGTCGCATAGTCGTCACCATCGACCTCGCCAGCGAAACCGATCGGGGTCAGCGTTGCCGCATTGTGCACGAACACGAGTTGCTCGGGTCGAACTTCGTCCACCAGCTCATTGACCCACTCCTCGACGAGCGGCCAGCTCGACGGCTTCGCCAAGTCGGCGGTCAGCTGGCGGCCGAAGTCGCTCGCCGAGCGATTGCACACCGCAACGACCGCCCCGTCGGCCTCCGCTGCGGCAGCGATACCGGCTCCGATCCCGCGTGACGCTCCGGTGATGACAGCCAACGTTGTGGACACAGGGCAGCTTCTTTCATGCGACTACTGGACTCAACGATACGAGGCGCTGTGCCATTCGGGTACGCACCCGACTCGGCACAGCAGCGGCGGGTGCCGTCACGCTGCACGGCATCGACCAGCCTCGTACTCAGGACAGACGAAAACCGACGTAGCCCGAGGAGGCGATCTCGTCACAGCGATCTCTGTAGTACGGCAGGCCGCCGGCGTAGAGCATGAAATGCCGCTCGCTCCGCCCTTCGATATTGCTGTTCACCCCCATGAACCAGCTGTTCGCCTTCGACAGCAACATCCGGTCGGCCGTGGCCAACGCGTGCTCGGTCCAATCGGCGGCCGCCTGCGACTCCACCTCGGCCCGTTCGATGCCGTTCGCCTCGAGGTACGCGATGAACTCCGATACCCACTCCACGTTCTGTTCGATACAGCGCGGCATGTTGCAGAAGGTTGCGGCGTTGTGGGGCCCCACGAGGGTGAACATGTTGGGGAAATCCTCCACCGCAAGGCCGAGATAGGTGCGCGGACCATCGCGCCACACATCGCTGAGGGCTCTACCCCCGCTTCCCCTGAAATCGATCCGATCGAACGCACCGGTGACCGCATCGAAGCCGGTGGCGAAGACGAGCATGTCGAGCTCGACGACCTTCCCACTGGACAGTTCGACGCCGTCTGGCCGGATCCGGGCGATCTGATCGGCTCGGACGTCCTCGAGCACGACGTTGTCCTGGTTGTAGACCTCGTAATAGTTGGTCTCCATCGGCACTCGACGGGCGCCGAAGCCGTGGTCGACCGGGATCAACTTCTCGGCGACCACTGGATCGTCGACCCGCTCCCGTATCTTCTCCGCGACGAACTCGCTCAAGGTTGCGTTGGCAGCCTCGTCGACCAGAACGTCCCGGAAGTTGGCCATCCAGATCCCGAATCCTGGCTCGCCGTACAACCGCTCGTACAGGTCGAGTCGTTCCTCCTCGGATACCTCGAGGGCTTTTCGACGATCCGAATCATGGATGAACCCGGCGAAGGTTCGATTGCATGCGGCGATGACCTCGTCGTACCTGGCCTTGATGTCGGCCTGTTCTGCGGGCGTGATCGGACTGTTGTGCAACGGGGCGCACCAGTTCGGTGTCCGCTGGAAGACCGTCAGGTGGCCAGCGGTCTTCGCGACCTCCTGAATCAGTTGCACGGCGGTAGCACCCGTGCCGATGACACCGACCCGCTTTCCTTCGAACGTCACGGTCTCGTGGGGCCAGCGGGCCGTGTGAAAGCTCTCCCCCGCGAAGACGTCGACCCCTTCCACGTTCGGCCATACGGGTACCGAGAGCGCCCCGATCGCCGTGATCAGGTAGCGGCACGAGAAGGCTGCCCCATCCTCGGTCTCCACCTGCCAACGAGTGTCGTCGGGAGACCGATGCACGGCCTGGACTCTGCTCTCGAAGCGGATGTCCCGCTCGAGATCGAACCGGTCCGCGACGTGCTGGAGATAACGGAGGTTCTCCGGCTGCGGGCTGAAGTGCTCGGTCCAGTCCCACTCCTGCTGGAGTTGTCGGTCGAAGGAGTAGCCATAGCTGTAGCTCTCACTGTCGAACCGGGCGCCCGGGTAGCGATTCCAGTACCAGGTGCCCCCGACACCGGTGCCCGCCTCGAGTAGCAGCACGTCGAGGCCGAGTTGCCGCAGTTTGAGCAGTTGGTAGAGCCCGGACACCCCTGCCCCGATGACGATGGCGTCGAATGCTTGGTCGTGATCATCCACGGTGGGCACCGTACCCGGACCACATCGCTCCTCGCTGGGTCACGGGGACTGGCGACGCCAGGCCTCACACACAGCGACATCGAGGCTTCCCACAAGCCACAATGAACCGATGACCAACAGCGCCTCACGACACGGGCCAGGTCCCCATCGCGCCCTGGTGGATCCGGTGAACGGAACCGTCGATCGGGGGTTGTTCGTCGACCCCGCCGTCTTTGATGCCGAGCAGGAGTCGGTCTTCACCAGGGCCTGGTTGTTCGTAGCCCACGAGAGTCAGATTCCCGAGCCCGGTGACTACTTCGTCTCACGCATGGGAACCGAGTCGGTCATCGTGTCGCGCGACCGGGCAGGCAAGATCCACGTGTTCCTCAACAGCTGCCGCCACCGGGGCATGAAGGTATGCCGCTATGACGAGGGCAACACGACCTCGTTCACCTGCCCGTATCACGCCTGGGTGTACGGCAGCGACGGCCGCCTGCTCGGAGTACCGCAACAGCGGGAGCTGTATCCCGACCTCGACAAGGCAGCATGGCCGCTCGTCGAGGTGGCCCAGCTGGCTGTGTACAAGGGCACGATCTGGGCGACCTGGGATGCGACCGCCCCCAGCTTCGAGGACTACATGGGGGACGCGCTGACCCATCTCGACCTGGCCCTCGACCATCGTGACGGGCGGCCCGGCGGGTCCGAACTGGTCGCCGGCGTTCACAAGTGGATCATCCCGTGCAACTGGAAACTGCCGGCCGAGAACTTCCTCGGTGACACCTATCACAACATCAGCCACGAGTCGGTCGACCTGATCGGTATCGGCCCGAGTGCCGCTGCTGGAGCGAAGGGGCGCCGGGACGAGGACATCCTCAAGTATCAACACCTCTGGATCGCCTTCCCCGGGGGACACGGTGTGCACTCGGCGATGCGTCCACCCGGCATGGGCTACACGCCCACCTTCCTCGACAATCCCGAGGTCGAGCGGTACTACCGAGAATGTTTCGACGCCCGCGAACGGCGCCTCGGTGACGCTGCCCGCCTCCACCCCTTCGTGGGCACCCTGTTCCCGAACGTCAGCTTCCACGGGACGCAGCCCCGGAACCTGTGTGTTTGGCACCCCCACAGCGCAACCACCACCGAGGTCTGGCGATTCTTCCTGGTCGACGCCGATGCTCCAGCCGACGTCAAGGACCTCCTCCGCCGGTACTACATGCGCTACTCGGGGCCAGCCGGCATGACCGAGCAGGACGACATGGAGAACTGGAACTACGCCACGGCTGGGTCGATGGGCCCAATCGCTCGCCGATACCCCTTCAACTACCAACAGTCGATGGCCGGTTCCACCTTTGACGGGCCGGTACCCGGCCAGGTGTCGACGAAGATTTCCGAACAGAACCCGCGCCACTACTACGCAACCTGGGCCGCCTACATGGATGGCGCCTCGTGGGACGAGATCTACGCGATGGGTCGACCGCCAGGACGTGAGCCTCGATGACGGGTGTGGTGGTGGTCACCGGGGCGTCCGGCGCCATCGGTCGCGGCATCGTCGAGGCCCTAGCCGCGGCCGATCACCTCGTCGTAGGTGTCGACATCGAACCTGATGGAGTCTCCGAAGCGCTCGACGTCACCGACGCCGTGGCCATAGCAGCGTTGATCGCCCGGGTAGAGGAGCGTGACGGACCGCTCAACGGACTCGTCAATTGTGCAGCCGTCGGGCCGCTGGGCACCATCGTCGAGACGGCCGAGGACACGTTCGATCGGGTCATGGCGGTGAACGTCAAGGGGACCTGGCTGATGTCTCGCGCAGTGCTGCCCTCGATGATCCGAGCCGGCGGTGGGTCGATCGTGAACATCGGCTCGGGCGCCGGGCACGGCAAAGCCAACATGGCCGCCTACGCAGCGTCCAAAGCGGCGGTCCAGGCCCTGACCATGTCCTTGTCGCGTGACCATTTCGACGACCATGTCCGGGTGAACACCGTCATACCCGGGGGCGGCGGTATCCCGTCGGGGATCTCTCTGTCCCGCACCGGGCTCACCGCCGAGGAGTACCTTCGGCTTCCTCATCGCGGGTCGGTCTCGGGATCACCAGTGACCCCTGCCGATGTGGGTGCCGTGGTCGCCTTTCTCATGAGCGACGCCGCCCGGACCATCTCGGGCACCGTGGTCGACGTCGGGTGCATGGCAGGGCAGGGGTCATGACCAGCCCAGACGACCAGAGCGGACGACAGGGGCCCGTCCGGCGGTCCCCTGCCCTGCTCCTCCTTCAGGCCGAGATCGCAGACGTACTATCGATGGAAGCCGAATTGTTGGACGAGCGACGCTTCGAAGAATGGCTCGAGTTCCTCGCCGACGACATCGTCTATTTCGTCCCCATGCAGCGAAACGTCGTTGCCGGAAGCCACCGAGAACGGGAACGCACCCGCGAGGGTCGCGACATGCACTGGTTCGAGGACGACAAGTGGACGCTCTCCAAGCGGGTGGAGCAGATCAGGACGGGGCTCCATTGGGCCGAGGAGCCCCTCAGCCGGGTGACCCACATGACCAGCAACGTGCGGATCGCAGCGGTGTCGCCGTCACCGGAGAACGCCCAACAGGTGGAGGCCCGGTGCCGCTTTCTCGTTTATCAGAACAGGGTGGAGTACGAGGAGTACTTCTTCATCGGCAAGCGAACCGACACCCTGCGGCGCGTTGATACTGCGCTGGGCTGGGAGCTGGTGCGGCGGGACGTCACCCTCGACCAGAACGTGCTGCTGGCGAAAAACCTCACAGTTTTTCTCTGAGCCGGACTGACGCACCGCTGGCCCACCTCCCGATCATGCTCGGGGGATCAGCCTGACCGGGAGCGCAGCCATCCCGAGGAAGGCGCCCCCACTCGCCGGCGCCCCTTCGACCGCTGTCCCCGCGGGTTCGATCCGGTACTTCAGCAACTCCTCGAAGAGGATCGTCAGTTCTGTTTTGGCGAAGACGGCGCCCACACATCGGTGGATCCCCCACCCGAACCCCAGGTGCCCCTGCGCGGCCCGCTCAGGGTCGAACTCCTCCGGTGAGTCCCATCGGTCCGGATCGTGATTGGCCGCTCCATAGACCACCATCACGCGCTCTCCGGCCGAAGCCGGGCAACCCCCGATCTCGGTGTCGGTCACCGCTGTGCGGACGAAGCTCTGCA
>JAYPWI010000011.1:60043-60540 GCA_038135065.1 Acidimicrobiales bacterium | reverse complement strand
TCGTGCCCTGCCACCATGGCCCCCGTGAGAAACCCGATCAGGAAACGGTCGGTCACGGGCTGCCCATCGAGGTCTTGGCGCGTCAGACGGGTCAGACGGGTCAAGAAATCGTCGCGGGGTTCACGACGACGCCACTCGAGCTCCTTGAGGAATA
Organism: Acidimicrobiales bacterium; assembly: GCA_038135065.1. Classification (GTDB taxonomy): domain Bacteria; phylum Actinomycetota; class Acidimicrobiia; order Acidimicrobiales; family Poriferisodalaceae; genus JAYPWI01. The sequence continues at coordinate 60,386 of JAYPWI010000011.1, read as the reverse complement.
TCGAGCTGAGGGGCGGTGCCTGGCTGTCCACCCGTGCTGTGTCACCCGTCAACCGAGCCCAGAGTTGCTCGGTCAGGTACCGCACCCGCTCGACTGTCGAGCCCGAGAATCCGACCATGACGGCGATGGCCTCGACTGGCACCCGATGAGCGACCTCGGTGACGAAGTCGCCTCCCCGGAACGCCAGATCCTCCACGTAGCGCCGCGCCAGGGCCCGAATGTCGTCGCTCGCTCTGTCGATGTTGGGCCGACTCAACATCTCGGCGTACAGCCGTCGGGTCGCCGTGTGCTCGGGCGGATCCTGCTCGAGGGACACGGTGCGCACCCCGGCCGTGAGATCCGG
>JAYPWI010000011.1:31828-60033 GCA_038135065.1 Acidimicrobiales bacterium | reverse complement strand
CTGAAGGTCTCGGGGTCCCGGAGCACGGCAACGACGTCGTCGTACCGGGACACGACGTGGAAGCCGCCGTGACGCGGGCTGTGGGCGACCGGGCACCTCCGGAGCTCGGCGAAGAGTGCCAGGCGCTCGTCGTCGGACAAAGGGGCATGGTGGTCGTAGTCCACCGAGCGCGATCCGGTCACGACTGGGACGGTAGCAATCCGACGACGGGCTCGTCTGGCTGAGTGCTCGGGTCAGCGAGGTGCGCTCTCTACCACAGGCGAGCGCTCGGACAGCGGGCCGCCCTCGACTGGTCGGAGGAGAATGTGTGGAACCGGCGCACCAGCACCCAACTGTCGGGCAGCCCCGCGCGGATCCGGGTCCCTGAGATCTGCGGGCTCGGTCCCCAATCCGGCGAGGGTGATGACCCCCACCACGGTGACCGAGAGGATGACCACGAGGGGCACCGTCCGGCCAGCGGTGTCGGCCAGGAACCCTCCGAGCGGGGGCCCGATCAGGCTGCCAACGCCACTGGCCATGTAGACGAGGCCCATGACTCGCCCGATTCCCACCAAGCCGAACAGGTGAGCGGTGGCGTCACCCAGCAGGGCCACGAACCCGCCGTAGGACACGCCGAGAAGCACAGCGAAGGCCAGCAAGAGCCTGAAGTCAGAACCGGCCACGATCCACAGCAGATAGGCGATGGGTTGGGTGGTGAAACACAGCTGGAGGAGGCGGATGGTGCCGAGGCGTCCGGCCAAGCTGGTCAGCACGACACGCCCGATGATGCTGGATGCACCGATGGCAGAGAAGAGCTGAGCGGCCGATGCGGTGTCCAGGCCCGACGACACGGCAAACGGGATGACCAGAGCAAAGGCTCCGATGAGGGCCACCGACATGCAACAACTCGAGAAGGTCAACCGCTGGAAGGCGGCGCTGCGAATGACCCGTCGTACGTGCTCGCGCGGATCACCCGTCGGGGCCGGGGGTGACCGGCGGATCAGGGCCAGGGCAACGACGAACGCCACCGCTGCCACCATGGCCAGGATTCGATAGGCCTGACGCCATTCGTAGGTGTCGATGAGTCGATCGGCAAAGGGAACGAGGAGCATGGTGCCCAGTCCGGGACCGGTGGCCGCCCAACCCTGGGCTTGGGCCCGCTTACGCCGGAACCACGCAGCGCAAGTGGCGAACAGGGGCCCGCTGAACACCCCACCGCCGAACCCCACGCCGATGCCGTACACCACGTAGGCCTGCCAGATCGCGTTGACGTAGCTGGTGAGGTAGAGGCCCGAGCAGAACAGCGCGCCACCGACGAGCACCAGGGGCCTGGGGCCATAGGAATCCGACCAGCGGCCCGACAGGGCTCCGGTGCCGAAGAACAGGAACATCGTGATCCCGAACACCAGCAGAGTGGGACCCAGGTCCGAATCGAACTCCTTGCCCATGGAAGTGACGAATGCGCCGAACGTGTACAACGTTCCGAAGGCCACGCCGTTCGCTACTGCGGCACCGAGAACCACCAGCCAGGCCCGAGGAGAGTCGTGGAGTGTCTCTTCGACGCCTGGCAACGGCCCCTCGGCGAGAGGGATGACCGACGTGACGAGACCGTAGCTGTCCCCGAGCGCTCGTTCCCTCCCCATCGCCGAGAACGGTACACCTCATCGCCGCTCCACACATCGGGAAGCAGCGACCCGCCCTGTCACTCAGGACCGACCGCGGGGGTAGGCGAAGAAGAACAGCGGTACGACGAGGATCTGCGAGCAGCCCAGGCCGAACCACAAGGCGTCGTAGCGCCAGACCTCGTGGGCGTCGTTGAGCACCGCGATGGCGATGGCAACACCGGTTCCCCCGATGGCGTAGCGGAGGGACTGGTGCACCCCGTTCGCTGTGGCGATCGACCCTGCCGGCACATCACGCAGGGCGGCGCTGTTGAGCTGACTGGCGAGCACGCCCATTCCCAGACCAAACAACACGGTCGGTGGGAAGAATGCGAACCAAAACGCCACCCGCTCGTCGAGGAACAACCACATCCAGAGGTTGCCCGCGGTGGCCAGGGCGGCCGCCCCCGTCAGCAGACCCCTGAAGCCATGGCGATCAGCCCAGCGCCCGCCGACGACGGCGACCGCGGCGGACACGATCGGCGACGGGGTGAAGGCCAGGCCCACCGCCAGGTTCCCGAATCCCCAGACCTCTCGCAGGAACTGGGGCCACAGGTACCAACTGGTGAAGGCATTCACCATCGCCAGACCGACGGCCACGTTGGCCACGGCGAAGCTTCGCACCCTGAACAGGCGCGGATCGAACAGCGGCTCGGGGTGCCGCCCTGACCGCCACACGAACAGGGGCAGGAGGACCCCGGCAGCCGCGAAGCAGCCGAGGGTGTTGGGCGAACTCCAGCCCCAGACCGGACTCTGCAGGGTGGCGAGCACGATCAGAAATACGGCCCCCGAGCCCATCGACATGCCGAGCAGATCCAGCGGCCGCGAGAGATCACGCTGCACCGTCTCGGTCATGTACCGAGCAGAGCCAGCGAGTCCCAGGCCGGCGATCGGGACGAGCACCAGGTAGATCCATCGCCAGGACCCGACTTCCAGCACGAAGGCGGCCAACCCGGGGGCGAGGCCTGACGCCACCATGCCCGCGGCAGCCCAGATCCCGATCACACTGGCTCGCCGCGCCGGTGGGAACTGGTCCAGCACGAGGGCCAGCGAGGCAGGCACCGTCAGTGCGCCGCACATTCCCTGGAGGCTCCTGGCCACCAGCAGGAACCCGATGCCCGGGGCGAGACCGGCCAGAAGGCTGCTGACCAACAACCCGGTGAGTCCGAGCCGGAAGACCAGGAGTCGGCCATAACGGTCGGCCAGGCGTCCGCCCACCAGCATGGTTGCGGCAAAGGCCAGGGAATAGCCAGTCAGAATCCACCCTGTTACCGACGGGGACACCCCGTCGAACGAGGCTCGGATGTCGGTGAACGCCACATTGGTCACCGTGACGTTGATGGTCCCCAGGACGAAGGCCAATGACCCCGTAGCCAGCGCCAGGTAAGCACGCCGCGAAACGGCAGCGCTGGCCGCCTCGCTCAGGCCCGATGGAGGTTCCGAGGCCCCGGTGTCCTCGACGATGGCGGGCGCCACAGCGAAGACCGAAGGCCCGGTGCGGGCAACGACGGATTCGTCCACCTCAGCAGGTTGTCATTCGGACAACCGCCGCATGGTCACGGCGACGATGTCAGCCAATGGGAGCGGAACGCTGTCCCCGGACGAGAGCGCCGGGCGTCTCACCTGTCGATGTGCCGTCGGCGACGACCTCCACGCCGTTGACGAAGGTGTGGCGGTACCCCTCGACCCGTTGCAGCAAGCGACGGCCTCCGGCGGGGAGGTCGTAGTGCATCTCGGGAGCACGAAGCTTCATCGCGCCGAAATCCAGCACGTTCAGATCAGCCTTGTAGCCGGGTGCGATCAGCCCACGATCCAACAGGCCCACCGTCTCGGCCGTGGCCCTGCTCTGCTTGTGCACGAGGGTCTCGACAGGGATGCGCCCGTCGCTTCGGTCGCGCCCCCAGTACTGCAGGAGGGTCGAAGGGAAGCTGACGTCGCAGATCGTTCCGACGTGGGCCCCTCCGTCGCTGAGCCCGGGAACGGCCGCCGGATGGAGCAGTTGCTCCCGCACCACATCGAGGTTGCCGCCCCGATAGTTGAGCAGCGGCATGTAGAAGAAGGAGCGGCCGTCGCCCTCGAGCAGTAGGTCGTAGGCGTACTCGGCCGGCTCTCGCCCCAGGCTGCGGGCCACGTTGCCGACGGAGGAGGCCGGGTCGGGCTCGTAATCGGGTGGATCACCGAGGGGGTACATGAACTGGAAGCGTCCGGTCATCCCCTCCCCGAGCACGGCGGTTCCCCGGCGTACCGCGAGTTCCTCCAAGATGGTCGCCTTCACCTCTGGCTGCGCCATGCGGACCATCCGCTCTGCATGTGCCAGATCGGCAAGTTCCCGATAGAGCGCGGAACCCATGAATGGACTCAGCGTGCCGAGGTGACCCATCAGCAACCCCACAGCCCGCGTGCCGACCTGACCCCGCATCGTCACGCCCGCTGCCTGGGCCTCCAGGCAGCGGTCGAGGAGCTCTCTCCACTTCGCTGGCTCACTATTGCTCTGCACGACGGAGATCGAGAGAGGAAGTCCCGATTCGGCGGCCATCCGCTGCAGCATCTCGAACTCGCCGTCCACCTCGATGAAGTCGCTGACCACCTGCAGCACACCCTGACCCCCACGGGCCAGCCCCTTGGCGATACCGATCAGCTCGTCAGCCTCTGCGGTGAGGCTGGGGGTGAGCTCGCCCAGACTGCTCCGGTGGTTGAGGGTCCGGCTGGTGCTGAACCCGATAGCCCCATCACGGGCCGCCTGCTCGGCGATGATCGCCATGGCGGCGATGTCGTCGGGGGTGGCTGGCTCCCGAGCCGCCCCTCGCTCACCCATGACATGCAGCCGCAGAGCCCCGTGGGGAAGGTGGGTGGCGAAGTCGATGTCGCGAGGCAGGCGATCGATCTCGTCGAGGTACTCGCCGAAGGTCTGCCAGTTCCAGGAGAGACCCTCATGCAGGGCTACACCGGGGATGTCCTCGACCCCCTCCATGAGCTGGATGAGTCGCTCGTGGTTCTCTGGAACGACCGGCGCGAAGCCGACCCCGCAGTTCCCTGCGACCACGGTGGTCACTCCGTGCCAACTCGACGGCGCGAGTTGCTGGTCCCAGGTGGCTTGACCGTCGTAGTGGGTATGGATGTCGACGAAACCCGGAAATACCAGGTGCCCGTCAGCGTCGATCTCGCGCTGGCCGCGCCCGTCGACCCGACCCACCTCCGTAACGACCCCGCCCGACACGGCGACGTCGGCGACCCGAGAAGGTCGACCGCTACCGTCGACCACGGTCCCGCCCCGGATGACTAGTTCATGTTCGGCCATGGTGGCTCCCCCAAACATCGCTCGACCCGGCCAAGGGTCCCTGACGAGACTACCGCTCGGGCGACGGCAGCACAGTCGAACCAATGAGGGCATCGAGGACTTTGGCGACGCACCCTTGGAGAGATTCCGACGTATCGATGACGACGTCGGGGGCTTCAGGCGGCTCATAGGGAGCTGACACACCACTGAAATCGGGAATCTCGCCCGCTCTGGCTTTGACGTAGAGCCCTTTGGGGTCTCGGGATTCGCACACCTCGAGTGGGGTGTCGACGTAGACCTCGAGAAACCGACCGACCGGATGCAGGGCCCGCACCGACTCCCGGTCCGCCCGGTACGGCGAGATGAAGGCGGTGAGCACGACGAGGCCGGCATCCTGGAAGAGGCGGCACACCTCACCGATCCGCCGGATGTTCTCTGTACGGTCTTCGGGGCTGAATCCGAGGTCGCTGTTCAGTCCGAAGCGAACATTGTCTCCGTCCAGCACATAAGCCGCGACCCCACGGTCGACCAGGGCCTCCTCCACGGCAAAGGCGAGCGTCGACTTACCGGATCCTGACAACCCGGTGAACCACACCGTGCAGGACGAGTGCCCCAGGTTGGCCTCGCGCCGGGCACCGTCGACGTGACCCTCCGCCCGGACGATATTGGTGGCCACCGGCGCGCCGGAGGCGGTCACGGGATCACCCATCGTCAACCCCGAAGGAAGCCCCGACTGCCCAGGAGGCGCAGGATCGCGCCAACGCACTCCTGCACTGTCTGAGTGGAGGTGTCCACCGTCAAGTCCGCATCGACGGGTCGATCGTAGGTCGCTGACACCCCCGGGAACTGGGGAATGTCACCCCGCTCGGCGGCTTGGTACAGGCCGTTGGGATCACGCTGCTTGCACACCTCGAGTGGTGTGTCGACGAAGACTTCGACGAACCGTTCGGGACCGACCAACTCCCTGGCCCGCTCTCGGACATCGGCCTTGGGTGCGACCAGCGCGGCGATGGCCATGATGCCCTGGTTGTTGGCCAAGCGGGCCACCTCGCTGACTCGACGGAGGTTCTCGGAGCGCTCCTGAGCGCTGAAGCCGAGGTCTCGGCTGATCCCCATGCGAATGTTCTCCCCGTCGAGACGGATGGAGACCTTGCCCCGGTCGAACAGCTCCCGTTCCAGGGCGGTGGCGATCGTCGACTTCCCGGCCGCCGTCAGGCCGGTCAGGAGCACGGTGACGGGCTGTTGACCGAACCGAATGGACCGTTCCTGATCGGAGATCCCCGACACCTGGCGAACCAGCGTCTGCTCTGGGGGGGTATCCCACGATGTGGACGACCCGACGATCATCCCGGCCGCCACCGTGGCGTTGGACATGCGGTCGACCAGGATGAACGAACCAGTGGCCCGGCTCACGTCGTAGGGATCGAAGAGCAACGCTCGGTCACTGCTGACCGAGCAGCGAGCGATGTCGTTCAAGCCGAGCGTGTCGGCCCGTTCCTCGGTCAGGGTGTTGATGTCCACCCGGTGCCGAATCGCAGTGACGGCAGCACTCGACACCCCGTTCGAGCCCATCATGAGGTATTGGCGGCCCGGTTCGAGGTCGGCCTCGGCCATCCACACGATCATGGCGTCGACGTCGTGGGCCCGGAGGGGTTCCTCCCCAGGGCGCACGAGCAGGTCACCCCGCGACACGTCGATCTCGTCGGCGAGGGTGACCGTGACGGCCTGCCCAGGACCCGCCACGTCCAGATCGCCGTCGAAGGTGACGATGCGGTCCACGACCGACGTCACCCCTGAGGGGAGGCTGGCCACTTCGTCCCCCGGCCTGAGGATGCCACTCGCGATTGTTCCGGCGAATCCCCGGAAGTCGAGATCGGGTCGGATCACCGCCTGAACGGGCAGACGAAGGTGCTCGACGTCTACCCCTTCGCTCACGTCGACCGTCTCGAGGTGCTCCATCAGGGTGGGACCTTCGAACCACGGGAGGCTCGGAGAGGGGTCCACGACATTGTCACCGAGCAGTGCCGACATCGGGAGGAAGTAGGGATCGACGATCTCCAGTCCTTTGGCAAAGTCGCGGTACTCGGCGCAGATGGCGTCGAAGCGGTCCCGGCTCCAGTCGACGAGATCCATTTTGTTGACGGCGACGACCACGTGGCGGATGCCCAAGAGGCTTGCGATGTAGCTGTGGCGCTTCGTTTGAGCGAGAACTCCGTGGCGGGCATCGATCAGGATGATCGCCAACTGGCAGGTCGACGCTCCAGTGACCATGTTCCGGGTGTACTGCTCGTGACCGGGGGTGTCGGCGATGATGAACTTGCGCCGAGCGGTCGAGAAATACCGGTAGGCCACATCGATGGTGATGCCCTGCTCCCGCTCGGACTTCAGGCCATCCATGAGCAGCGCAAGGTCGACTCGGTCCCCAGCGTGACCCACCGTGGTGGACTCGGCTTCGATGGCCGCCAAGTGGTCTTCGTAGATCATCTTCGAGTCGTGAAGAAGGCGACCGATGAGGGTCGACTTGCCGTCGTCGACCGATCCGCAGGTCAGGAGGCGGAGAAGGTCCTTGGCCTCGTGCTGGGCGAGGTACGCATCGATGTCGGTGGCGATGAGGTCGCTCTGGTGACTCATCAGAAATACCCCTCCTTTTTCTTCTCCTCCATCGAACCGGACTGGTCGTGGTCGATCACCCGGCCTTCACGCTCCGACCGGGTGGCCAGCAGCATCTCTTGGATGATCTGGGGCAGGGTCGTCGCCGTGGACTCCACGGCCCCCGACAGGGGGTAGCAACCCAAGGTCCGGAAGCGGATCCAACGGGTCTGCGCCTCCTCGCCCTCTTCGAAGCGGAAGCGATCATCGTCGACCATGATGAGCACCCCGTCGCGCTCCACTACCGGTCTGGGCGCCGAGTAATAGAGGGGAACGATGGGGATCTGCTCCAGGTGGATGTACTGCCACACATCGAGCTCGGTCCAGTTGCTGATGGGGAAGACGCGGATCGACTCTCCCTTGTCGACCCGCCCGTTGTAGAGGTTCCACAGTTCTGGGCGCTGGTTCTTCGGGTCCCACCGATGATGACGGTCTCGGAAGCTGAACACCCGCTCCTTGGCCCGGGACTTCTCCTCGTCCCGCCGGGCACCTCCGAAGGCTGCATCGAAGCCCCCTGCATCCAGGGCCTGCTTGAGGGCCTGGGTCTTCATGATGTCCGTGTAGTTCTTCGAGCCATGATCAAAGGGGTTGATGCCAGCGGCGAGCCCCTCGGGATTCGTGTGACTGATCAACTCGAGCCCGAGCTCGGCAACAGTCGCATCACGGAACTCGATCATTTCCCGAAACTTCCAACCGGTGTTCACGTGGAGCAGAGGGAACGGTATGCGCCCTGGGTAGAAGGCTTTCCTGGCCAGGTGCAACAGCACGGAGCTGTCCTTGCCGATCGAGTACAGCATCACGGGTCGCTCGAACTGGGCAACGACCTCCCGGATGATGTGGATCGCTTCGGACTCCAGTTGCTGGAGGTGCGTCATCCGTGGTTGTGATGAAAGATCAGGTGTAGCAAGCATGACTAACTCGAGAGGCCAGGCGACGAAACGCCCACGCCCTTGATACGTCGGCACATGATGTCACCGAATTGATGCCCCTGACCACTTAGCGTGGCGGGCACCCTCCACCTAGCCTCAGTGGGATGATCGACGACGCAACACTTGCCGCAGCATTGGCGACCCATGCCGGTCAACTACTGCTCGAGATCCGAAACGACCTGGGCCACGACGACCCCCAAAAGCTCAAGGACGAAGGCGACCGACGGTCGCACGAGGTGATCGCCGCCCGTCTCGCCGACGAGCGACCCACCGATGCCGTGCTCAGCGAGGAGGGTCGCGACGATCTCGACCGCCTGAACCACGAGCGGGTGTGGATCGTGGACCCCCTCGACGGCACCCGCGAATTCGGCGAGGCGGGCCGAACCGACTGGGCAGTCCATGTAGCCCTGGCCATCGGCGGAGCCGTGACGATCGGGGCAGTCGCCCTCCCCGCATTGGGCGTAACCCTCGCCTCGCACCCGCCGGCATCGGTCCCCGTCCGAGCCGACGGACCACCGCGGGTGATCGCCAGCCGTACCCGCCCAGGACCAGCTGCTGAGGCGATCGCCGCCGCGCTGTCCGGGCAACTGGTGTTCATGGGCTCAGCGGGCGCCAAGGCCATGGCCGTGGTGCGAGGCGAGGCCGACGTCTACGCCCACACCGGAGGGCAGTACGAATGGGACAACTGCGCTCCCGTCGCCGTCGCCCTTGCCGCCGGGCTCCACGCGTCGCGCCTCGACGGCAGCCCCCTCGTCTACAACAACGCGGACCCCTATCTACCGGATCTTCTGATCTGCCGGCCGGAGTTCGCCGACGCCGCCATCGAAGCGGCAGCTGGTCTGAGCTAGGCCTCGAGCGGCGAGGTCACTGTCCGGGCCACGGCGATGGCCACCAGGTTGGTGACCACGACCACGGCAACCGCCCAGCGGTAGCCGGCGCCGTCGATGATGAACCCACTCACCACTGGGCCGAGCAGGGCACCGAGCCCGAGCCCCGTGTAGAGGGCTCCCAGCGCACCACCCAGATCGCGGGGCCCGAACCAGGTCACCATGACCAATGGGGCTGCCGTGACCCATACAGCCCATCCAACGCCGTGGAGACTGGCCGCAGCCACCATCGCCACATAGGAGGAACCGGAGGACCACCACACGATCAGGCCAGCCGTCATGACGAGGTACGCAAGCCGGTACTGGGCCAGACCGTCGAACCTGGGGCCGAGTGCACCGACGATGAACCTGGTGATCACCGTGGTGCCGCCGATCACTCCGACGAGGGCAGCGGCTCGGCCCGGCGTCACCTGCCGGTCCACTGCGTAGTCGTTGAGGAAGGCGATGGGGGCGTAGAAGCCTGGGGAAACGAGGATGATGGCCAGGTACAGGCGACGGAACGATCTCATTCCGGCGAGGTCTCGAGCCAGAACGGGCTGGTGGGCAGGGCCGCCGGTGGCATCGGGTGGTCGTCCGACGACCACCACCACGAGCCCGATCACCGCGGTAGCGGCCACGGCCCAACCGCTGAAGGTGTCTCTCCATCCGTAGGTGTCGACGGCCCAACGGGCGACCGGGGGCATGATCCAGGTGCCGGCGCCGACCCCGGCCAACACGATGGCGATGGCCATCACCCTCCGTCGTTCGAACCGCTGCCCCACCGCGCCCACCAAGGGCGGGTAGCAGCACCCGACTGCGATCCCGATGACCGGATAGAGCACGTACAGCTGCCACAAGGCGTCGGCTCGCGCAGCCAACAGTAAGGCCACCCCGATGGTGACCGCCCCGACCCCGACCACGGGTCGGGTCCCGTATCGATCGCCGAGGCGGCCTCCGACGGCTCCCGACAGGTAGTAGACGAGCACGGCGGCGCTGAACAGACCGCTGACCGGGCCCGTCGTGGTGTCGAACTCCTCTGCCAAGGGCGTCAGGTAGACGCCGAAGCTGAACAAGACCCCGAAGGTGATGACGTTCGCCGCGAATCCCGTCCAGGCCACCGCCCACGCCCGCAGGTCTTCGACGGCCGTCGGAGGCCCGTTGTGGGTCATAGGGGTCAGATTCCGATGTCCCGCAGGTTGTAGTCCTTCAGTGCAGCCCGGGCGTCGTCGTCCCAGCGCAGGCCCATGCCGACCAGGGGCTGATACTCGTAGCGGGGCTCGTCGGGGAATCGTTCTGCTCGGGCGTCGATGGCCCACGCAATGCACTTCGAGCGTTCGAAGATGTACTCCTCGGTGTACTCCGAGATCGGGTTGTGCACACCGCCGCTCCGCACGCCCAGCACGGAGGACCGTCGGTGGAAGCCGAAGTTGATGGTCACCCGGGGGGCCGGGCTCGTGTTGGCAAAGGACCCGTGCACGGCTTGGCGGCTGGTCATGGCCACGTCGCCCGGGTCGCAGATCACGGGCACGGCATCGGGGAGGCGATCAGATCCCGCAGCGGCAACCATCCCCTTGATGTCCAGCTTGCCCCTGCGGTGTGAGCCCGGGACCACCCACAGCCCATTGGCCGCGTCGCAGCCATAGAGCTGGGCCATGAAGTTGAAGCCGTGGGTGTGGTGGTCGAGGTCGGGATCCTGCCAGTGAGTCCACCCGTCCTGATGCCAGGCCACAGAACCGCCGAGGCCGGGCTGTTTGATCCACACGGCCTCGTTGAACGGGGTGAAGTCGGGACCGTTGATGGCCTCTGCCACCTTGAGCAACCCGTGGTGGCCGTAGACCCGCAGACAGGCATCGCTGAACTGCAGCGAACCCAACACCAGTTGCACGACGTGGTCAGGTGCGTCAGCGGGGGGCTCGGGCTCGAACATCTTGGCTTCGTGACGCCCATGGGAGGCACTGGTCCCGCCCAAGGGGTCGGTGAGGGGCTCCACCCATACGTAGTTACGCGCCTGACAATCGGCCCCCAGCGCCGGTTGGCCGTAGCGGTCGACCGGGCTGTCCTTGTCGACGGGTCCCCGATCGAGCAGGCGGACCACATCGGCCTCGATCTCGTCCAATTCCTCCGCTCCGAACACGCCGGTGAACACATAGAAGCCGTGTTCGTCGTAGGCATCGAGGATGTCGGCACTGACCCGACCTTCCTCGTCGAAGCGCAACGGACCACGGTTGCCCAACGACATGGCCCGTTCGGTGCCAGCCGCCCGGTACGCAACCATCGCGTCCTCGTGTTCGCCGTATCCGACGATGGGAACTCGGGCGGTGCGAAGGGCCATCAGTTCGACCTCCTGCATACGACACAGAACTCTCCACCATCGGGGTCGGCCATCACGGTGGCCGTCATCCCCATGTGCCCGGGACCGGCGGCGGGCACCAGCACAGTGGCTCCCAACTCGACGAGGGTCGCGATGGTTGCCTCGTCGTCACCGACGAACAGGTCCAAGTGAAGGCGGTGCTTTGCCGCCTTGCCCTCGGGTACCCGCTGGATGGTCAGGTGGTTGAGAGGCCGACCGGCCGGACTGTCCGACAGGGTGATGTAGGGGTCACCGTCACCCTCTCGGTGTCGGAAGCCGATGGCGGCCTGCCAGAAATCGGCAGTGCGAACGGGATCGTTGGAGTCCAGAGTGACGCCCACTGCCCGTAGTTGGTGCTCGCTCATCGGTCTGTCGCCTCCTGGCCGCCGTCGATGCCGTAGTCGAACCCGCGCAGTCCGGTGTCCAGACGCTCGGCATCGAACGTCCAGTACTGACGGATCTCGTCGATGAGACCGTTCACAAGGCGGTAGTGCTCACTGCCCCGGAACACGAACGGGCGCTGGTCCACGGGCTCGATCCCGGTCATGGACCATTCGATGGCCGCGGTGTCGCCGTGTGGCCCCTCGACGAGAGAGTCCACGAACCACTCGGCGCCGCCCCACCGGTCCCGAACGGCCACCCACGATGCACCGATGTCGGCTCGCCCCCGCAGGGGCCGAACGTTGGTGTCCCAGATCACGGCGTCGGGGGTGAAGTGGGCGCCGATGTCCTCGGCCGAGCCGTGCCCGCACGACACGAAGTAGGCCTCGATTCGTTCCCCCGCTGTCATGCAGCCAACCGTACCCTCAGCGGCCGCTCCCCCGCCGAACGCGACGAGGCGGGGGCACCGTGCCGATGCCCCCGCCCTGTCGAGACAGCGATCAGCCGTTCATGCGGAAGCTCGGCTCGTGACGCCGGATCTCCCGCCGGGCGATGGTCATCTTGTGCACCTCGTCGGGACCGTCGGCGATGCGCAAGGTCCGCATGTGGGCCCACATGTGAGCGAGCGGGGTGAACTGGGTGACGCCGGCCGCCCCATGGACCTGGATGGCCCGATCGATGACCTGCAGGGCCATGTTCGGAATGGCCACCTTGATGCCCGAGATCTCTTGGGCAGCGGCCTTGTTCCCGACGGTGTCCATCAGGTAGGCCACGTGGAACACGTACTGCCTGGCCTGGTCGATCTCGATGCGGGATCGAGCGATGTCGTCCTGCACCACACCATGGTGAGCCAACGAACGACCGAAGGTCTCGCGCTGGAGGCTGCGCTTCACCATGATCTCCAGGGCCCGCTCGGCGACCCCGATAGAGCGCATGCAGTGGTGGATGCGGCCAGGGCCGAGCCGGGCCTGGCTGATAGCGAACCCCTCGCCCTCGCCGCCCAGGATGTGGTCCTCGGGCACTCGCACGTTGTCGTAGATGACCTCGGGGTGACCGCCCCGGTCGTGATAACCGAACACCAGTGGGTCACGACCGATGCTGATCCCCGGGGTGTTCTTGGGAACGACGATCATCGACTGCTGGCGGTGCCGTGGGCCGTCCGGGTCGTTCTTGCCCATCACGATCAGCACTTCGCACTCTGGACGCAGGGCGTTGGACGAGAACCACTTCGTGCCGTTGAGGACGTACTGATCACCATCGCGATCGATGCGCAGCTCGATGTTGGAGGCGTCGGACGAGGCGACCGCCGGCTCGGTCATGGAGAAGGCGGAACGGATCTCCCCCTCGAGCAGGGGGGCCAGCCACCGCTGCTTCACGGCGTCGGAGGCGTAGAGGTTCAGGATCTCCATGTTGCCCGTGTCGGGGGCGGAGCAGTTGAGGGCCTCCGAGGAGAACGGCACCTTCCCCAGTTGTTCGGAGATGGGGGCGTAGTCGAGGTTCGACATCTTCGTGCCGGGGGCCTCAGGATCGAGGTGGGGGATGAACAGGTTCCACAGGCCCCGCTCCTTGGCAGCAGCCTTGAGCTTCTCCATCAGGGGCGGGGTGCCGTGAGGGTCGTCCATCGCCGCCATCTCGGCGTAGTACTCCTCCTCGTTGGGATAGATGAAGTCGTCCATGTACGACTTCACCGCCTCCTGCATCTCGAGGCCCTTGTCCGTGAATCCGTGCATCGTCAGGTCCTTTGCCATCGGTGCCCCTCGCACCAAGTGATTATTGGGTAGCACACCTGCGTGGGTTCCGCTCGCCGGTGGTCAGGCCCCGTCGAGAATTCCCTCGAACCCCGACGGTGCGTGGGGACCGATCACCAGCTGTTCCACCACCCCCGTGCCCACCCGATCCCCCCACCGGGCCCGGCACAGGGCCTGGATGTGCAGGTGCTCGGGGACCAGGGGATCGAGGTCGGCCAGGACCATGTCGTCCCGAGTACTGTCGTGATCGCCCCGCCAGATCCCGTGCCGCCACTCCCCCGCCAGGTAGCCGATGCCGCTCATCTGGAAGCGGACCAGCGGTTCGTAGACGACCTCGAGGGGCTCCCGGTCCCACATCTCCGCACGGGTGGTCACGCCCGCTGCCCAGCGAGTACCGGCCTGCCAGGCGACATCCACGTCGGCCCGGTCGGCTCGCACGATCCGCTGCTGGTCGACCGCAGCCTCTGCAGACTGCCCATCGGGCTGCAGCAGAGGGACCATGGCTCCGCTCTGATGCCAAGGACGGCCTTGACCATCATGGTTGAGAGCCAGGTGGGTGCACCGGTCGTCGAACACGGTCGGGCACCAGATCCAGAAGAACTGGGGCGCGGTCTGGGGCCCCACGGGCTGGTCGCCCACACTGCGGATCCCCCACGACCGGTCTCGGACTCCGCAGTGGGAGGTGTCCACCTCGATCCGTCGGCCGTCGACATCGATCCAGCCCTGCCAGCGCCCGAACTGGGTGAGGCGGGTGTAATCCATCACCACCCGGTGGTCGACGGCGCGCACGAAACGAGGTTCCTCGACGGCCGGGGTGATCGCCCGGAACTCCAGGTCGGCAGATACCCCGTGATCGGCGTTCACCTCGATGCGATGTCGCAGCATCGGTTCGATGACGGTGACCGTGATGGGCGGCACCGAGGTGAGGGTGCGGTCCTGAGGGGCTCGTCGAGAGGCCCGCACGTTGTGCTGGTTCCCATCGACGACCACCGAGAACGCGGCGTCCATCACCGAGCGGTTCGGGTACACCCCCAGGGCCGCGGCGAAGAAGACGTCGCCGTCGGGGTGCCACCCGTTGAAGAAGAACCGGTCGTAGGCGTTGGGCGAATCGGTGGCCAGGTGGGCGAGGCCCTGTGACGTCTGATGGATCGGATAGTCATCGAGGCGATGGAGCACCATGGCAGTTCACCCCACCTGTGATGCGACGTCCATCGCCCGCATCTGATCGGCGTGACGGGAGGCCATGGCGAGGAACATCTCGTCGCCCCGTTCGGTCTGTTGCACCAATTGGCTGGCCACGATGGCCATCAGGTAGCCGCTCGTCGATCCGAGTCGGTAGCCCACGCCCAACTCGTCGTCGGACACGACAACCCCTGCAGCGCGAAGACACCCCGCGTAGTGAGCGAGAAGCCCCTCTTCGTGCTCCCGCCGCAGCTCGGGCAGCAGGCCGGCGCCGAGGAAGTAGGCGACGTCGACCACACCCACTCCAGGCCGAATCGTCTGCCAGTCCACGACGGTCACCGGCCGGGACCCTGGCCCCTCGCCGAAGAGCAGGTTGTCGAGGCGGAAGTCGTTGTGGGTGAGGCAGCCCGTGCAGTGCCCGAGGCCTATTCCCACGGCGAGCACATGGTCTCGGAGCCAGCGCCCCTGCTCGAGGTCGGCAGGATCGAGACGGGTCCGGTACCGCTCCTCGAATCCCGGCCACAGGGCTTCGACCAGCTCAACCCGCTGACGCAGGCCCTCGGGACTGGGCACCCCGACCCAACCCAGGTGGGCGAACTCGGCGACCCGGCCCCAGGTATCGGCGTGCAGCGGGGCGATGGCCTCGAGAGCCAGGCGGGCGTCGTCGACGCTGCACCCAGTCAGCTGATCACCCACCCGGGCTGGGGTGATGTCCTCCATGAGCAGCACGAACTGGTTGGCGTCGAGGTCCTCCTCCAGGCGGTAGACCCGAGGACACGGCACCGACACCCGGTCCTGCACGTCCCGGTAGAAGCCCACCTCGCGTATGTAGGTCTCGGTGGCCGCTGCTGCGGCCAGGCTGACTTCGCTGGTCGATGGGAACTTTCCGACGACCGACATCGGATGGGGCCCCGACTGCGACCAGACCAAGTCGAAGCGCACGTTCTCCCCGACCTGCCCGGTGCCGATCGGCGTGGCCGACATGGCGACCACCCGGGCCCCCTCGGTGGCCCCCGCTTGCTCTAGGGCGGCGGTCAGCCACTGCTCGTCGATGTCGGACAACGCCGTCGCCCGCCCCTGCACCACCACATCGGCCACTCGACAACCCCCACGGTCCAGCCAACCTTTGCACACAGGCGAGCAGACCCCGGCCAGGTGCGCGACATTTGGGACTCCAGCGGGGAGGTCGAGTGTGGGTCTACAGGTCATCGGCATGATCGGAGCGGGGCCGCAGGGCGACGGCTCCACCGTGCACGTCATCGACGGCGGGGTGTCGCCCCGCTATCTGGTCGATTTCGCCCGCACCCACGAAGCAGCCGGCTTCGATCTAGTGCTCGTGGGGTACACGTCGATCTCGGCCGACGGTTGGCAGATCGCCACCCACGCGGCGGCCAACACCGAACGACTGGGCTACCTGATCGCCCACCGGCCCGGTTTCGTGTCCCCCACCCTGGCTGCCCGCAAGGCGGCCACCTTCGACCAGCTCACCGAGGGCCGGTTCGCCCTCCACATCATCGCCGGGGCCGGTGACCGCGACCAGCGGCGAGATGGCGACTATCTGGACAAGACGGGCCGTTACGCCCGGGCGGCCGAATACCTCGAGGTGATGCGACGGACGTGGGAATCGAGCGAGCCGTTCGACTTCCACGGCAGGTTCTTCGACATGGACGACGTCCGATCCGATGTCCGGCCCTTCCAGCAGCCCGGGCCGCCCGTGTTCTTCGGCGGTTCGTCCACCGAGGCCCTCGAGATGGGGGCCGCTCACTGCGACGTCTACGCCGTGTTCGGGGAGCCGCTGGCTCCCACCAAGGAGCGCTTCGACGACTACCGGGACCGAGCGGCCCTGCGGGGCCGGTCGGCCACCTTCTCCATCTCCTTCCGGCCCATCCTGGGGCGCACCGAGGGCGAGGCCTGGGACCGAGCCCGGGACATCCTGCGACAGGTCAGCCCCGAACGGGCGCCGAGGGCCATCGACCATGGCGCTGAGCGGATGCTGGCCCACGCTGGGGTGTCCGATGTCCACGACGAGCGCCTGTGGATGGGTGTGGCCAAGGCGGTGGGTGCGACGGGCAACACCTCAGCCCTGGTGGGCACGGCCGAGCAGGTAGCCGACGCAATCTTGAAGTACTACGAGCTCGGTGACCTCGGATATGTCCTGATCAGGGGTTTCGACCCCATCGACGATGCTCGAGCCTTCGGCGACGAGCTGATCCCCCGCATCAAGGACGGGGCCCGGCTGATCGACGAAGCCGCCTCGGTCGCTGACTGACGGGTTACAGGTCGGCGGCCGGTGCCCAGGTTGCGTGGGTGCCACTGCTGATCCGCTCGGGCAGCCTGACCCGGGCCACGGGGCCATCGGCGGGACGGGCCGCATCGAGGATCCAGCATTCGCTGCAGTCGTTGACCATGTCGGCCGTGTAGGTGAGCAGGTACCCATCGTCCTCGGCTGTCGAGCCGTCCCGTGGCGCCATCACCGTCTCGCTGATGAAGGTGCCCTCGGGGAAGGTGACTGTCTCCTCGGCCCCGGTCTCCAGGTCGTGCTTGACCACCGCATCGAGGGCAAACAGCCCCGCCGTGCCTCGGCAGTTGTAGCTGTAGCGGTACGGACGACCGGCGTGCCGCCCGTTCACCATCGGGAATTCCAGCACCGTGTCGCTGGTCGACTCCTCTGTGCACTGTCCGGTGACCAGGTTGAACCGCCAGCGATGAGCTCGGGGCTGGATCACGTTGAAGTCCAGGGTCTCGAACCCTTTGAGCTCCGGCGGGAAGCGGTCGATACCCCGTGCCGTGGGGTTGTGCTGGAAGAAACCGTCGAGCACCACCTCGTCGCCGTCTTCATAGGCGTTGGTCCAGTGCAACACGAAGGTGGGGTCGGCCTCGAACCACCGGATGTCTTCCGTGGTGCCGTGGCGGGGCACGAGGGCGAAGCGGCTCGGCATGTCCCGATGGAACCGGTTCGAGTAGTAGCCGTCGGCCAGGGCCGTCGGGTCCCAGAACAGGGGCAGGTCGTTGAGGATGGACCAGTTCTCGGTGAAGCACATGTCGTGTGGCAGGCGCGGACCCGGGAGCGGCACGTCGATGTAGGTGGTGAGCTCGCCGTCGGGGCTCAGCACCCCGTAGTGCATGTACGGGGCGTCGACCGAATAGTTGAAGAAGAGCAGCTCACCGGTGTGTTCGTCGAGCTTGGGATGGGCTGACACCCCCTCGAGGGGGAACCGGCCGCCCCACGCGGCCCGGCCGAGGTCAGCGAGGGTGACGGGGTCGAGCTGGTAGAGGTCACCGCACTGGTAGAAGCTGGCCAGGGCCTTCCCGTTGTGCACGATGACGTCGGTGCTGGCCGTGTCCTTCATCATCGTCCGGGCACCCCAGCCGTGGTCGGCTTCGGCGACTGACGGATGTTCGCTGATGCCTGCCCAGAGCCCACGGCGAGCCTCCTGTTCGGCCAGGAAGGCTTCGGTGCGGACGAAGCGATTCGAGTAGCGGGCCTCGCCGTTCCCGAAGGAGATCGAGTGGAGCATGCCGTCGCCGTCGAAGGGGTGGTACCGGCGGATGGGCTCGAAGAGGGCCGTCTCGGTGTTGCGGAGGTACACCCCGCTGAGGTCGTCGGGAATCTCCCCCTGCACCTCGAGGTCCCAGGCGTCGTACTCGGTGGTCTGGGGACGCCACACGCCACTGCGATAGGGATGATCGTCGCCTGGGGGCAGCCCCGAATCGGCGGTGAATTTCACGTCCAGTTTCATGTCAGCAGGCTAGACGGTGCCCGAGCCCATGACCTTCGACCCTCCACAGGACCGTGGCGGAATGCCAAGATGGGCATATGGCTCGAACCATCGATCAGCAGCGCATGATTTTCGAGAACATGTACGGCCCGGTCCGTGCTGCGGAGATGATTCACCGGGTGGAGGAGATCCTCCATCTGCAACCGGGACGCACGGTGGAGTCCGTGGCAGCCGAGGTGGACGACGACGACGATCTCGACGACGCCGCCAGCTCTCGCCCCGGCGTCGGCTGACTGGCCCCTCAGGCCGAGTTGTCGACCAACACGTGCTCGTTGGTCAGGATCACCGGCGGTGTCCCGGCGATGAAGTTGGGTTCGTCGGCCCGGGTGGCCGCGTACTCGAGGCTCTCGGCCGAGGCGCGCATGGCGTCGAGGTCGGCCCACCAGGTCAGGGCAACCCCGTCGAAGGGGGGTGGTGTCGCCCGGCCGTAGGCCCCGGGCCGCACGTGACTCTGTACGTACCGGCTGAGGGTCGGGATGCGGGCGGCCAGCGGGCCGTGATGCTCGAGCCAGTAGCGGTGCCCCTCTTCGGGGCCCAGGTCCGTGGAGAGGTGGAGGAACTCGACGTTCTTGAGGGCGCCCGGTGTCACCGGGCCGTCCTTGATGAGGTGGTCGTCGACCACGAGCTCGATCAGGCTCTCGGTGTCGATGAAGTTGGGTTCGTCGGCCTTCGCTGCGGCGAACTCGACCGTCGACGCGATGGCGGCCAAGGCGGCCTTGTCGTCGAACCACAGCTCGGCGATCCCGTCGAAGGGCATGTCCCCTCGCCGGTACCCGCCCAGCCGCGGATGACTCTGCACGTAGCGGCGCAGGCCCGGCAGACGGGACACGATGGGGCCGTGTACGTCGAGCCAGTAGGCCTGGAACGCTTCCACGTCCATCCCGGCCCGTCGCCGCACGATTTCCATGACCTTGATCATGGCCGCAGCACCCCGGCATCGACCGGGGGCAGCCCGTCGAGGGCCGAGCCCATCAGGTCGGCGAAGTTCCCTGCGTAGAACCGCTGACGGAGAGCCTCGTCGACGTCGCCCAACGACCGCTCGAAGCGCTCCATGGGGCGCCGGCCACCTTCCACGTGGGGGTAGTCCGACGAGAACATCACCACGTCCTCACACCCCTGGGCGGCGATCCAGCCGACGTCCTCGGTCGGGTACGGGGTGGCCCGGATCTGCCGTTGCACGTACTCGCTGGGCCGTAGCGACAGAGCGCCCAACCGGTCCTCGTGGCGGGAGAAGGCGTCGAAGGCCGATTCCATCTGGCGCATCCAGCCCGGTACCCAAATCGCCCCCTGCTCGATGACACCGATCTTGAGGGACGGGAACCGCTCCAGCACCCCGTCGAAGATCATGGTGGCCAGGGTCTGCATAGGCGGACCGGGAATGGCCATGTAGTCGACCGAGCGGAAGTTCTCCCCGCCCCCGTGGAAGTCGGGGGGAATGGGGCGTCCGTTGACGAAGTAGTCGGGGTTGATGAGCCGGCCACCGCCCCCGACATGGAACACCACGGGAATCCCTGCCTCGCTGGCCGTCGCCCAGACAGGGTCGAGTTCGATGTGCGACGGGGAGTGGCCCTTGGGGCAACTCGACGCGATCAGCAGAGCGGCGGCCCCGACCTCCACCGCCTCACGAGCCAGACGGCCGGCGACGTCCCGGTCGGCCAGGGGCACGTAGCAGGTGGGCAGGAGTCGGTGGTCTACCGAGGTGAACTCGACCATGGCCCGGTTGTGGGCCCGACTCACCCCCACCATCAGGTCGCGGTCGGTGCCGTGCTCGAGCCGCTCGAGGTACTCGCTGTCGAAGGTGTTGAACACCAGCTGGCTCTGGAACCCCATGGCATCGAGGGCGGCGGGCCGATCGTCGGCAATGAACGAACCAGGGGCATCCCAGTTCTTGCGGATCATGATCTGGTCGGCGTCGTGGGCGCGGTACTCGGCGTCGGCCTGCTGGCGCCGCACGTGATCGAAGAAGCGGTCGACGTCGAAGCTTCCCGAACCACCGACCCCGCCGGTGAAGGTCCGCCGCTCGTAGCGGTCCTCGAGGCCGGGGTCGAGGTAGGCGTCGAGCCAGTCCGGTGTCTCCATGATGTGGGCATCGGCGTCGTGGACGAAGCGGTCGGTGACGTAGGGCATGGGCTGTCCCTTCTCAGCGGCGGGGTTCGATGGACGCGGTGATCTCCACCTCGATGTCGCCCACCACCAAGGGAGCCCCGGTGGTGGTCCGACATGGGTACGGGGCGTCGAACACGTCGAGGAACACGTCGTTCCAGGTGGCGAAGTCGTCGATGTTGCGCAACTGGCAGGTGACCTTGACGACGTTGTCGAGGGTGAGGCCCAGGTCCCCGAGGATGTCCTCGAAAATGCGCAGGGCGTGGCGGGCCTGCCCCTCGAACCCGCCCTCGACGACCGCTCCGGTCTCGAGGTCGAGACCGGTGAGCCCGCTGAACATGATCAGGTTGTCGACCCGAATCGCTGTGGAGTTTTTGATCCCATAGCGGCCCATAGCCGCCTCGAGCCGGGGGGTGGTTGCGTGAACTTCGATCATCGGGCGAGGGTAGCCCGCCCGCAGGACCTCAGGCGTGCTGCTGGCGGTCGAGTGCTCGCTGGAAGTCGTCCACCGTGGTCACCGATTGCAACTCGACGGCCATGTCGTCGTAGGTCTCCCAGATGACCCCGTCGACCGCTGTCATCGAGAGATGGACGACGGCCCCATCGGCCCCACCTTCCTCGGAGTGCAGATGATCACCCTCGTTGGATCCGAAGGCGCCGGGGCCCCGCACCTCGTCGAGGAACCACTCCCCGTCCCGCAGCTCCCAGGTCCGCTGTTCGCCGTCGACCACCAGGGTGTCGGTCGGGCCGACGTGACGGTGCCCCGGGCAGCGGGCCCCAGGGTCGAGCCGGAAGAAGATGTCGACCTGCTGGCGCTCATGGTTGACCCCGAGCACCCAGAGGTACAGACCGTCATAGCCCCGCAGCGGTCGCCACGTGATGTTGGAATCGTCGAAACGGCTGCGAGTGTTGCTGAGCTGCACCATCGGTCCAGCGTAGCCCCAGACCACGGCCCCCGACCCGACGGCTATGGCTAGTCGGCCGGGGATGCCCGGCGGGCCGAGGCGTAGTCGTCGAGACCGAGGGCTTCCCGGACCGGCCCGAAGGCCTCCATCCGAGCCTCGGGGTGCACAGTGCCCGTGCCATCTGCCACCCGGGTCATCATCTCGAATGCTCCGATCACCGCTGCAGCATCGATCATGAACGCCTCGTCGGTCGCTGCGACCAGCTCGGCCCGCACATCGTCCAAGTCGCCGGCCTGACCGACTGCTGCATCGACGAACCGGCCCAGGAGACCGGCGTGTGGCACACCACCGTCCTCGTCGGCGGCTCCATGGTCATGGGAGGCAGCGGTGCCGATGGTGTCGATGGCGTCGGCGGTGTCGATACCGGTGGCGAGGCCGCTCGCACGGAGCAGACCACTGTGGGCCGCCGTTCAGTAGAAGCACTCCCGCAATGCGGCCAGACGAGAGGCCACCAGTTCGATCTGCCGGCGGTCGAGGGTTCCCCTGGTCCATTCCATGTCGGCCATCGCCGGCCCGTCCATGTACATCACTTCGATGAGCTCGAACATGGTCCGATGCGACGACGGCACCGCCGACAGGGCCCGGATCACCGGTGCCACCGTGGTCATCGAACCCCAGTAGCCCTCTGCGTCGTCCTCGAGATGGAGCACGGGCACCCAGTGGTGGCGGGCCGGCCTCGCCGGGACCGACCCCACCCCAAAGGGCAGCCCCTCGGCAGGGACGGGGAGATCGGGGGGTGCCAACCCGGCGGCGGCGCAGAACCCGTCCACGGCCACCACCGCGATGACCACCTCGATGGCTTCCACCCACTGTTGGGGTGTCATCTCGGCCAGATCCAGGGTCTCGCTGTACCACTCGGCGGACAGGGTCGCTGCGTGGCGGGTGAGGCGGTACAGGGCATCACCGACGTGAGGCGCGACGTCGGGATCGGCCACCCGGTCGTCGACGGTGGAAGGACGCACCCAGGGGGGCAGCACCTCACCGTCGGCCAGGGCAGACCGGACCACCCGGGCCATGCCCACCCGCTGAGCTCCCGTCCACGAGGCACCGGGCTGTCCGAGCCGCTCCCACACCGCGCTCATGGCCGCCGTCAGGTCGGCGCGAACGCTCCCCGACCCGCTGGTGTGTGATCGCTCCATCAACTCGGTGGCAGACGTCATGGGACGAGGCTAGTCCGCGGCCCGTCCCCCCGATCGCGTCGCTCATGGGAAACTGACCGCCATGAGCACAGACCGGACCGGAACCGCCGTCGAGGCCATCGACACCTTTGCTTGCGACGCCGGATGGCGGAACTACCACTACCTGAGGGTCACCACCACCGACGGGGTGCAGGGGTGGGCCGAGTACGACGAAGGCTTCGGCTCACCGGGGGTGACCACGGCCATCGGCACCCTGTCCTCCATCGTGCTGGGCCGCTCGGTGATGGACCACGAGCAGATCTACCACCGCCTGTTCGCCCGAACCCGGCCCGCAGCAGGTGGGGTGGTCGGTCAGGCCATCGGAGCCATCGAGAACGCCCTGCTCGACGCCAAGGCCCGCACCCTGGGGGTGCCCTGCTACGACCTGCTCGGCGGCAAGGTACGGGACCGGATCCGGGTGTACTGGTCACACTGTGGCACCTGGCGCGTCAACCTTCCCCAGTTCTACGGCAACCCGGTCACCGACCTCGACGGGATCAGGGCCCTGGGGGCCGAGGTCCGGGCCGCGGGCTTCACTGCCCTCAAGACCAACACCTTCCGTCAGGTCGACGGTCGGCTGCGGGGCTGGATCCCCGGGTTCGGCACACCGTTCGAACCGGGCCTGCCCGTCGAGCGGGATCTCATCGCCCAGACCCGCTCCGTCCTCGAGGCGTTCCGCGACGGGGCCGGTGACGACGTCGACCTCCTGCTCGACCTCAACTACAACGCGTTCACCAGCGGCTACCTGCGGATGGTTCGGGCGCTGGCCGACCTCGACCTCTTCTGGATCGAGATCGACACCGACTCGGTCGACGGTCTGGCCCTGATACGCCAGGAGGCCGGGTGTCAGATCAGCGGCGGGGAAACCCTGTTCGGGGTCCGTCAGTTCGCCCCGTATCTGGCCGCCCAGTCCCTCGACGTGCCCATCATCGACGGGGTCTGGAACGGGATGTGGCAGGCCACCAAGATGGCGGCCGCCGCCGACGGGTTCGGGGCCAGCGTGGCCCCCCACAACTTCTACGGGCACCTGTGCACCATGATGAACGCCCACTTCTCGGCCGCCGTCCCCAACCTTCGCATCATGGAGACCGACATCGACCGCATCCCCTGGGACGACGACCTGGTCACCGTGGCCCCCCACTTCGAGGACGGGCATCTGGTGCTGGACGACAGCCCGGGTTGGGGCACCGAGCCGGTGCTCGAGGCCATTGCCGAGCGACCACCACGGGAAGGCAACGGGCTGGTGGACGCCCGCCGTCACGACAGCTGAGCAGACCCCCCGAGGGGGGTGACCGCTGCTATTCGGCGAGAGCACCCTCGCTCGCCGGTTCACCGGCGATGCGACAGTGCCACATGATCCTGGGCTCGTCGAAGGGCCACATGGTGGCTCGGTGCATCAGGCAACGGTTGTCCCAGAGCACGGCGTCCCCGGCCTCCCACTGGTGGTGGTAGGTCCGTTCGGGTTGCACTGCGAAGTCGATCAGTTCGGCCAGCAGCTGCTCGGACTCCTCGGCGTCCATCCCCACGATGTCGTAGGCGTGCCGGCCGACGAGGAGGTTCTTGCGGCCCGTTTCGGGATGGGTCTTCACCAGGGGACGGACGGAGACCGGACCGTCGTGGAAGCCGTAGCCGCCGTAGGTCTCGCCCTTGTCCTCGTCCGGCGTCACCTTCATCTCGGTGGTCGCCTGGGCGTGGTGTCCCACCTTGGCCTGGGAGTGGAACAGCGAGTGGTGGGCCCGAAGATCGGCGATCTTGTCCTGCATCGCCGGGTCCAGCGCGTCGAAGGCGGCCCGCATGTCGGCGAAACCGGTCGCCCCACCCGATTCCGGAACCACCTCCGCGCAGAACACGGCCCCCTTGGCCTGCACCGGCATGTAGGTGGAGTCGTGATGCCACCCCATGTTGCCCCGGTTGACCTTCATCATGTCGTCGGTCCCGTCGTCTGGCCGCAGCGAACCGTCGGCCTTGACGTTGCCCAACTGGGCCATCTCGATCTCGATGTCGCCGAACCGTCGCGCGAGGGCGACCTGCTGGGCCCGACTCAGGTTGGCGGCGGGGAACACGAGCAGGGCGTAGTCCATCCAGGCCTGGTGGAGTTGGGCGACGGTGGCGTCGTCCAATGCATCGACGTCGAGGCCGGTCACCCGGGCTCCGAACGAGGCGTCGAGTGGTTCGATGGTCAGGCTCATCGTTTCCCCCTTGTCAGCGAACAGGCTATCGCCGGCGCAGGGTCAGGGAGCGACGACGATGGGGGTCCACACCAGGATGTCGTCCCCCAACTCCCCGTCGTCGCCGGCCACCGCGCCCCGGACCTCGAAGCGGAGCAGACGGGCACCGTCGATGGGACGCTCCTCGACCAGGCGGTGACGGAAGCCCATCACGTCGCCCTCGAAGGCGGGGCCCACATGATCGCAACCGTCCCAGGCCACGACGGTGGCCAGGCCGGGCAGCATGCGGGTGAGCGAGGCCTGGGCCAGGCCCTGGACATGGCCGCCGTAGACGAGGCGGCGGCCGTAGATGCTGGCATGAGGGTCGCGGTGCACGAAGGCCTGGTTGAAGGTCATGCGAGCAAGCGACGGGGCCATGTCGATGTGGTCGCGCATGGCGTCGGCCACCTCGGCCCCGACCTCCCACTCGGTGCCGGGCAGGCCCCGCAGATCCCATGACGGGGCGAGATCGGCCAACTCGTCGAGGGGGGCCGGGTCGCTCGGGCCCGGGATCTCGTCCGCGTGGCCCGGCACGGGCCCCCGGCTGTTGACCAGGGCACAGCGTTCGTAGCGCGCTACGGGACCGTTGTCGCCGAACGTCTCGATGCCGAGCCACACCTTGCCCCGGTGGGCGTCGCCCCGGGGCTTCGCGTCCTGGAGGCCGAGCACCGTGGTGGTGGTGCTCAGCGTCTCACCCACCTCGACGGCTCGCAGGATGCGCACCGACCGGTAGTACAGGTTCGCCACGGCCCGGCGGGTGGCGTTGGTGGTCTGCCCGATGGAGTAGTTCATGACCAGGGCCGGGTGGACCATGCCCGCATCGAACCCGGCGGCTGCGGCGGCCAGCCCCCGGTCGGCGCTCAACAGGTGCTGATCCCCGGTGAGCATCCGGTAGGCCACGTTGTCTGCCTCGGTGACCGTCACCGAGGGCAGGGCGGGGATGACCATGCCGGTGTGGAACTGGTCGTAGTAGGGAGCGTCGTTGAGGGGCAGATCCATGAGGTCCGAGCCTATGCGGCAGCACGTCCCATGACGATGTGAACGACCGTCGGGCCGCTCAGGATGTCAGGCGTGCCACCGCCGCCAGGAAGCGCTCGACCTCCTCGACGGTGTTGTAGTGACAGACCGAGGCCCGCACACAGTCCTCGACCCCGAGGGGCACCAACACTCCGGCCGAATAGTGGTCGCGCCGGCGGGCATGGGTGCGCACCCCGGCCGCCTCGAGCTCGGTGACCACCTCGGCCGACGGGTAACCCTGCACCTCGAAGGACACCATGCCGCTGCGGTGCTCACTGGCCACCGGCCCCACGACCTTCACCCCCGGAAGCTGGGCCAGCCCGGGCTGGCCGGCCGTGCCGTGGAGCATGGCATCGACCAGGGTGTGTTCCTGGGCCGCGATGACCACGGCGGCCGCTTCCAGTAGTTCCCGAGAGCTGTCCCCGGCCGGTCGGCCTGCGGTGCGACCCAACCATTCGAGATAGCGCACGACCTCGCTGGTCGCGGCATACGCCGAGGGGTCCCGGGTGCCCAGCTCCCACTCGTCGGCCGGCGCACCGTGGAGTTGGTCGTGGGAGATGGTGGCCAGCCGTTCCGACATCCAAGCCACTCCGTAGTTGTGGCGGGAGAACATCTTGTACCCCGACACCACGTAGCCGTCGATGCCGTAGGCCTCCACCTCGATCCGGCCGTGGGCCGCCTGCTGGATGCCGTCCACCACGATGAACGCGTCGGGGGCCACCTCACGGATCGCCCCGGCCACGGCCGCCACGTCGACGTGCATCCCGGTGACCGGGCTGGCGTGGATGATGGTCGCCACTGCGGTGTCACGATCCAGCGCCGTGACGTACTGGGCCGGTCCCACGACCGAGGTGACCGGATCGAAGTCCACCTGGCGGTACTCCCACCCGAGCACCTCGGCCCAGCGCCGGCAGGCCGAGAAGGTGGCGGGATGCTCGAGGTGGCTGCCCACCACGTTGGTCGGGCCGCCCTGGCGGGTGCCCGACACCGCAATGCTGGCGTTGCGGATCAAACGGCCCAGCAACTCGGTCCCCGTCTCCCCCACCATCACCCGGCCCGACGAGGCGCCCAGGAAGGTCATCATGTCGGTTCGGCCTTGGGCGATCACCCCGGCCAGGGCTCGCGATGCTTCGTTGGATCGTCCCTGGTTGTCGGGCAGGGTCATCAGCTCGGCGGTTCGGTCCACGGCCGCCTTGAGGGTGAGAGATCCGCCGGCGTTCTCGAAGAAGGCCCGTGGACCGGCGTAGGGGCAGACATCGACGTGGTGGAAGCGGTCACGCACCTCGTCGAGGAGTTCGGTGGTCAGCACGGGCCAACTGTGACACGCCCCGACCGGCCGCGGTAGCGCACCCCGGCACAGGCGGGGCCGGTAGGCCATCATGGGCAGGCCGAACAGGGAGACGGAGACACCGTGGCACTTCGACGAGTTCTGATCGCCAACCGGGGAGAGATCGCCATCCGGGTGGCCCGCGCCGCCCACGCGCTCGGCCTCGAGACGGTGGGTATCCACGCCGCGGTGGACGCTGCGTCCCTGCACACCACGGCCACGACCACGGCTGTCCAACTGCCGGGGACCGACCCGATCGGCGCGTACCTCGACGTCGAGGCCGTCGTCGCCATCGCGCTGGCCAGCGGCTGTGACGCCGTGCACCCCGGCTATGGGTTCCTGTCGGAGAACGCAGCGTTTGCCCAGGCCTGCGAGGAGGCCGGTCTCGTCTTCGTCGGCCCCTCGTCGGACGTGATCTCCCTCTTCGGGGACAAGGTCAGGGCACGGGAGCTGGCTGTGTCGCTCGACATCCCCGTGGTGCCCGGCTCCGACGGCCCCGTCGCCGATGCCACCGCAGCGGCCGCGGTGGCCGATGCCATCGGCTACCCGGTGATGCTCAAAGCCGCCGGGGGCGGCGGCGGTCGCGGGATGCGGGTCGTCCACGGTG
>JAYPWI010000011.1:16956-31818 GCA_038135065.1 Acidimicrobiales bacterium | reverse complement strand
CCTTCGAGCGATGCACCAGCGAGGCAGCTGCCGCATTCGGGAACGGCACCGTGTTCGTCGAGTCGTTCGTGGCTCGCCCCCGCCACATCGAGGTGCAGGTGCTGGCCGACGGGTCAGGGACGGCCGTGCACCTCCACGAGCGCGACTGCTCGGTTCAGCAGCGGAACCAGAAGGTCGTCGAGATCGCACCGGCCCCCAACCTCGCCCCCGACCTGGCCGCCGCCCTGCACCGGGACGCCCTGACCCTGGTGGGGGCCGTCGGGTACCGCAGCGCAGGCACGGTGGAGTTCCTGGTCGACCCCGAGGCGGGCACCTACGCCTTCATCGAATGCAACCCCCGGATCCAGGTCGAGCACACGGTGACCGAGCAGGTGACCGGCGTCGACCTCGTCGAGGCCCAGCTGACCATCGCCGGCGGGGCGTCGCTCGCCGATCTGGGGCTGACCCAGGACACCATCACTACCAGGGGATATTCGATCCAGAGCCGGGTCGTGGCGACGGGGGCCGGGGCCATCAGCGCCTACAAGGAGCCGTCGGGGCCGGGCATCCGGGTCGATGCTGCGGGGTACGCGGGCTACGCGCCCCCGCCACAGTTCGATCCCCTCCTGGCCAAGGTCATCGTCACGTCGGGTCCGTCCGCCGACTTCGCGGCAGCTGCCGATCGGGCCCGGCGGGCCATCGCCGAGTTCCAGATCAGCGGCCTTCCCACCAACCTCGGTCAGCTCCAGGCCATCCTGGCCCACCCCGACGTGGTGCGCGGCGACGCCCGCACGCCCCTGTTGGGCGAGACGGCGGGCCTCGCCGCGTCGGTTGCCCCGCCGAGTGATCCGACCGTGGCCCTGCTGGACCGCTCCGCTCCCGGAGCCGGGCCGGGAGCACCGGTCGCTCCGGTGGTCTCGGGCCCCCTGTTGGCCCCGATCGATGTGGCCGAGGGCCACGCCGCGGTGACGGCGCCCATGGGGGCCGCGCTGGTGGAGTTGAGGGTTGCGGTGGGCGACGAGGTGCTGGCCGGTGACACCCTGGTGGTCATCTCGGCCATGAAGATGGAGACCGAGATCACGGCGCCCTGTGCGGGGACGATCAGCACCCTGGCCGAGCTCTCACCAGGTGCTCAGATGGCCGAGGGCGACGTGCTGCTGGCCATCGCCCCGGGCAGCGGTGACGGCGCAGCGCCCCGGGTCCACGGGGCCGACACCTGGGCCCCGGTCCTCGACGAGGTCCGCACCCTGCACGCCCTGGCCGCCGAGCGCCTTGCTCCCACCTCCATGGAGAAGGGGGTGGTTCGCCAGCGGGACAGGGGCAAGCTGCACTGCCGGGACCGCATCGATCTCCTCCTCGACGACGGCTCGTTCCGTGAGGTGGGGAGCCTGGCCGGCTTCGCCTCCTACGACGACGAGGGCAACATCGCAGCGTTCACCCCGGCCAACCACGTCGGGGGGTACGGGACCATCGACCAGCGGGAGGTCATCGTCTGTGCCGACGACTTCACGTCCCGAGGCGGTCACGCCGACGGAGCGATCGGGGCCAAGTCGACCTATCTGGATCAGCTGTCCACCGAGCTGCGGATCCCCTCGATCCGATTGCTCGACGGCTCCTCGGGTGGGGGCAGTGTGGCCGCCATGGTGCCCGAGCAGAAGTCGGGCGGTCAGAGCTCGGCCAAGGAATCGAGCGGGGCCATCACCTCGGGGCGCCCCCGGGTCAGCGGGGGTGGCGGTTCGTTCCTGCCCCCCCACCTGAGCTCCACCGAGTATGCCGAGCAGTTGGCCACTGTTCCCGTGGTGAACGTGCTGCTCGGCTCGGTGGTCGGCATCGGGGCCGCGAAGGCGGTGCTCGGTCACTTCTCGGTGATGGTGCGCGACATCAGCCAGCTCTTCGTGGCCGGACCCCCGGTGGTTTCCCATGCCATGGGCTACGACATCACGAAGGAAGACCTGGGCGACTGGCGCATCCATTGCACCAACGGCTCGGTCGACAACCTGGCAGAAACCGAGGACGAGGCCATGGCCCAGACCCGGCGCTTCCTGTCATACCTGCCCTCCTCGGTCTACGACCCACCACCCGTGATTGCCCTCGACGGCGGTGACTCCCCCGACCGAGCCGAAGAGGAACTGTTCACCCTGGTTCCCCGCAAACGGACCACCACCTTCGACATTCGCCGAGCCATCGACCTGATCGCCGACACGGGTTCCTTCTTCGAGATCGGACCGTTGTGGGGCACCGACCAGGTGGTGGGCTTCATCCGGATGAACGGGCACCCCATGGGGGTGATCGCATCGGATTCCCGCCACGTCAACGGCGGGGCCCTGACGGCGGACGGATGCGACAAGCTCACCCGCCACATCGACCTGTGCGACATGTTCCACCTGCCGATCCTGAACCTGTGCGACAACCCCGGGTTCGCGGTCGGCCTCGAGCACGAGATCCGGGGAACCATCCGCAAGGGGGCGACATGGATGGTGGCCTTCGCCCAGTCCCGGGTCCCCATGTTCACGGTGTTGATGCGCCGGTCGTTCGGGGTGGCGGGCAACAACTACGCCACCCCGCGCCGCCAGTGGAACACCAGGGTGGTGTGGCCGGCCGCCGATGTGGGCGGCATTCCCCCAGAGGGTGGCATCGAGGCGGCCTACAAGAGCCAGTTGGCCGAAGCCGAGGACCCTGTGGCCCTTCGGGCCGAGATCGACGCCCGCATCGAAGCAGCCCGGGGACCGATCGGCCCCCTGAACCGGTTCCAGATGGAGGAGATGATCGACCCCCGCGACACGCGGCGCCTGATCTGCGAGTGGATCCCGACCGCCTACCGCCGGGTCAACCAGGCCGCCGAACTCGGACAGCGGGACCTTCGCTTCCGCCCCTGACCCGGGCCTGCGGGCTGGGGATCACGAATAGCCGATGGACAGCAGGTTCTCCACCGGCTCGTACAGCTCCTCGAGGTACGCCACATCGGCCGGATCGAGCTTCATGGCGGCCGCTTCCACCAACTGATCGAGCTGCTCCACCCGCGACACCCCCACCACCGGCGCCGTCACCTCGTCCTTGCCGCACAACCAGGCCAACGAGACCTGCGCCGGCCGACATCCCAACCGCTCGGCTACCTCGACCACCCGATCGGCGATCTCGAAGTCGCGCCGTCCCCGGTACAAGCCCTCGGTCCGCGCCCGATCAACCCCCTGGGACCGATTGGTCGAGCCCCCGCCGAAGCCTCCCCGGTACGTACCGGCCAGGATGCCCCGAGCCAGCGGCGACCAGGGCATGAGGGCCACCCCGGTGGCGGCGCAGTACGGGTTCATCTCCCGCTCCTCCTCCCGGTAGATCAGGTTGTAGTGGTTCTGCATCGAGACGAACTTCGTCCATCCGTTGGCCTCGGCCGTCATCTGCAGTTCGACGAACTGCCATGCGAACATCGACGAACCGCCCAGGTACAGCACCTTGCCAGTCCGCACCAGGTGGTCGAGGGCTTCCAGCATCTCTTCGATGGGGGCCTGCACCGATCCCATCACCCCGTGGGGGTGGCGGTGGATGACCAGCTGGTCGACGTAGTCGAGCCCCAGACGACGCAGGGACGCTTCGACTCCCTCGATGATGTGCTTGCGGGACAGGCCGCCCTGGTTGGGTCCGGGCCCCATGGGTTGGCTGATCTTGGTGGCGATGACGTATTCGTCGCGCTGGGCCAGCTCGCGCAGCAGGGCTCCCACCACCTCCTCGCTGGCCCCGATGCCGTAGATGTCAGCCGTGTCGAAGGTGAACAGCCCCCGCTCGAGGGCAGCCTCGAAGATGGGTCGGGCGGCGTCGATGTCGAGGGTCCAGTCGCCCTGGTGACCCCGCCCGGGGATCCCGAAGTTCATGGTGCCCAGCACCAGCTTCGAGACCCGCAGTCCGCTGTTCCGACCCATCTGTACCGCTTCGAGCATGGGCGAACGTTAGGCCAACCAGGGAGGGCATGGCTCAGGTGAGACCCCCGTCCACGATCCACTCCTGGGCGGTGCAGCCGGCGGACACGTCGCTGGCCAGGAACAGCACCATGTTGGCGATGTCGCGCTCCCCCATCCGCCGGGGCAGGCACTGCCGGTCGAGGACCGCTTGCACCGCGGCCTGGTCGTCGTACCACAGCGCCAGTTGCCGGTCGGTCATCACCGCCCCCGGCACGAGGGTGTTCACCCTGATGCCGAAGGGGCCGTACTCGCGGGCCAGCGTCCTGGTCAGCCCTCGCACAGCGGCCTTGCAGGTCGAGTACACGGCCAGGTCGGGGATCTTCGAGGTGGGGGCCACCGATCCGAAGTTGACGATTGATCCTCGACCGCGCCGCTGCATGGCGGGGGCCACCGTCTGGGCAGCCACGAACTGGTGGCGCAGGTTGACGGCCACCGACCAATTCCACACATCTGCGTCCACCGCGTCGGTGGCGAAGCGGGTGTCGTTGGCGGCATTGTTGACCAGCAGGTCGATGCCGTCGCCGACCAGTTCGGCCCCACCCAGGGCAGCCCGCAGGCCGTCATCGTCGGTCACGTCGCACTCCACGAAGGTGGGCCGGTTGCCCGAAGGGGCCAGCAACTCCACAAGTTCGAGGGCGGCAGGGACGTCGATGTCGACGAAGACCACCTGCATCCCCTGTTCACACAGGGCGGTGACGGTCTCCCGGCCGATCCCGGTGGCCCCTCCCGAGACCACGGCGGTGCGCCCGGCCAGATCGTGATAGGTGACGCTCATGGGGCGAAGGTAGCGGGCCGCACCACGGCGGTGAACCTATGCTGTGCCGATGTCCGACATCTCGATCCCAGACAATCTTCCCGGCGCCCTCGACAACCCCGTCACCCAGCGCACCGGCTCGGTCGACATCGCTGCGCCCCCGGCCGCCGTATGGGAGCTGGTCACCTCTCTCGACCGGTACGGCGAGTGGAGCAACGAGAACACGGGCGGCTACTGGCGCAAGGGCGAGGACGGCGAGCCGGGAACCGGTCAGGTAGGCGACATGTTCGTTGGGGTGAACCGCCTCGACGGCGAGGAATGGAAGGCCCCGGTCGAGATCATCCAGCGGGTGGAGAACGAGGATTTCGCCTTCGTCACCGGCGGGCTCGAGTACAACATCGCCCTGTGGCGCTACCAGTTGGAGGCCATCGACGGCGGCACTCGCCTCACCGAGTCCTGGACCCTTCGTCAGCTGTCGCCCCGCATGGTCGAGAACGGCGACGCCGAGCTGGCGTACCGGACCGGCAACGCCGAACGGGGCATCGAGGCGACCCTGGCTGCCATGAAGGCCGCCCTCGAGGGCTGAGCCGTGGACATCGCCGATGGCCTCGACTACGTCCGGGGCAACTCCCGGGCCGTGATCGCCACCTACCTGACCGATGGGACACCCCAGATGTCCCCGGTCACCCTGGCCGTGGTCGATGACACCATCGTCATGTCCACCCGGGAGACGGCCTACAAGGTCGCCCAACTTCGGCGCGATCCCCGGGCCTACCTGTGCGTCTTCCCCGACAAGTGGCTGGGGCGGTGGGTACAGCTGAACTGCACCACCGAGATCGTCTCCCTCCCCGATGCCATGGACCTGCTGGTCACCTATTACCGGACCCTGCAGGGCGATCACCCGGACTGGGACGACTACCGGCGGGCCATGGTGGCCGACCAGAGGTGCATCGTTCGGTTCACCATCGACAAGGCCGGACCCGACCGCCAGGGCTGAGCGGTCGACACCACGTGGACCCGAGGCGCGTCCCTCTGGGCCTGCTGGCCGTCCTGGCCCTGCTCGCCAGCTGCGCCGGATCCACCGGCACTGGGTCCCCGGCCCCGCTCTTGACACCCACCACGTCGACGGCACCGACAACAGGCCCAACCGCAACCACGGTTCCTGCTCCGACGACGACGGCTCTGCCGTCGAGCTCACCCCCGGCGACCTCGTCTCCCTCCACGACGACCACCGTCCCGCCACCACTGCGGGGCGGGGTCTCCCAGCCCTACGGCATCGTGGAGGGCATCACCATGTTCCGGGGCAACCTGACCCGCACCTGGTACGGCACCGGCCCCGTGCCGACCGATCCGGAGATCATCTGGCGCTACCCCGACAGCCCCATGTGTGGGGCCAGCACCCATCACGGAGAGCCCAAGACGTGGTGCGGCACCGGGTGGACGGGCCAACCCGTCATCTGGGAGCGCCCAGACGGGGTCACCGAGCTGATCTTCGGGTCCTACGACAAGGCTGTGCACTTTCTCGACGCGGCGACCGGGCAGCCCACCAGGCCGCCCTTTCGGACCGGGGACATCGTCAAGGGCTCTGTGGCCTTGGACCCCGACGGCTACCCGCTGCTGTACGTGGGCTCGCGGGACAACTACTACCGGATCATCGCCCTCGACCGTGAGGTCCCCACCGAGCTGTGGCGACGCAACGCCTATGACAACCGGGTGGTCTGGAACGACGACTGGGACGGCAACCCCGCCATCGCCGACGACCTGATGTTCCTCCCCGCCGAGAGCGGATGGTTGCTGGTCTTCGAGCTCAACCGCGCCTACGGCGCCGACGACCTGGTGGAGGTCAACCCTCGGACCCTGCTCGAGTTCCCGATGTTCACCGACGAGCTCCTCGCTGCCGTGGGGCGGGAGCAGAGCGTGGAGAACTCACCAGCCGTGTTCGAGGGCACCGTCTTCGTGGCGAACAGCGGGGGCCGGGTGGTCGGTCTCGACATCGACGCCATCGCGGCGGGCACCCCGGTCGAGGAGTTGGTCCCCGTCCTCGACTACTGGGTCGGTGAGGACGTCGACGCGTCCCTGGT
The DNA here is from genome assembly GCA_038135065.1 of Acidimicrobiales bacterium. GTDB lineage: Bacteria > Actinomycetota > Acidimicrobiia > Acidimicrobiales > Poriferisodalaceae > JAYPWI01. Next base: position 25,054 of record JAYPWI010000011.1, on the reverse strand, counting down.
CATCGATGCAACGGGCGTCCTGTACGTCGCCGTCGAACAGGAGCGATTCAACGAGCGGGGGCGCGAGGTCGGCCAACTCCTGGCCCTCGACCCGTCCCGACCCGACGACCCCGTCCTGTGGAGCATCGACGTGCCACCGCGCAACGGTGGTGACGGGGGGATCTGGGCCACCCCCGCCCTCGGGAGTGGATCCAGCGCCGGGATGCTCTACGTGGCAACCCATCCGGGTGAGCTCCTGGCCGTGGACACTGCGACCGGCGAGGTCACCTGGCGCGACGAGATCGGGTGGCACGCCTGGTCGTCACCCCTGGTGATCGACGACACCCTGATCACCGCCGTCGACTGCCCGTCGGGCGGCGGCCTGCGGGGCTATGCCCTCGAGGACCCCCGCCGGCCCGCACCCATCTGGGAGGTGCCGCTGCAAGGGGGGTGCATCGAGTCGAGCCCCATCATGTGGCACGGCCAGCTCTACGTCGGGTCACGGGACGGCTTCATGTACCGCTTCGGCGACGAGTGAGCACGATCCCCCACCCTGCGACCGGTCTAGGTTGAGCGCATGGCACTCACCCGTTGGATCACCGAGATGGGCATGGGCGTCGACGTCCACGGCTTCGACTACACCAAGGCAGCCCTGCGCGCGGTGAGCGACGCCCTGCGCCACAGCTCGCTGAACTTCTTCGCCGCGACCGGCAAAACCGTGCACGACATGCACGTCGAGGTTCGCATCGCGGTGGCTCGCCCCGATCTGATCGACGTCGATGCGGTGGCCGCTGCCGTGCCCTACGGCACCGTGAAGGTGACCCCGGTGGCGGGCGGGCTCGACGTGGAGGCGCCGTCGGGTGACGACGGCATCGTCATCGCCAACGCAGCGATTCTGGTCAGCTTCAGCGACTGAACCCTGCGCTGGGCGGCATCAGGGCAGGGTCAGCCCCGTCTCGGCGGCGACGACCTCGGCGAAGAGCCCGATGCCCTCGCGGATGGTGTCCGGGGAGGGGTGCCCGAAGCACAGGCGGAGCCGTCGCGACCCATAGTCCGGGTCCACCGACCAGCCGGCCCCGGCGTTGAACTCGATGCCTCGTTCGAGGGCCGGGGCCACAAGCGCGCCGGTGTCGATCCCCTCGGGGAAGGCCACCCACACGAAGATGCCGCCACGGGGGCGCACGAACGACACCGCATCGCCGAACCGGTCGACGAGGGCGTCGCACATCACCTCGCACTTGCCGGCCAGGGTTGCGCTCAGCTCCCTCACGTGGTCGTCGAAGTGGTGGGCGCTGTACTCGGCCAGGGCCAGTTGTTCCAGCGCCCCGGTTCCCGCGTCGGTCTTGAGGGCGAGCAGACGGCTGGTGACCGCCCAATCGGCCACGATGAAACCGACCCGCAACGACGGCGCGATGGTCTTGGAGAACGACCCGCAGTACACGACGACGCTGTCGCCGTCCCCGCCCTGTTGATCCAGGGCCCGCAGGGTGGGGGGACGCGACCCGTCGAACACCAGGTCGGCGTAACAGTCGTCCTCGAACACCACGACCCCGTAGTGGCGGGCCAGGGCCAGCACCTCCCGCCGGCGCTCCACGGACATGACCGAACCGGTGGGGTTCTGCACGGTGGGGATCGTGTAGATGTAGCGGGCCTGACGCCCTTCGGAGGCCAGGCCGGCCAGGAGGGTCTCGAGGTGATCGGTCCGGATGCCGTCCTCGTCGAGAGCGACCCCCACGACCCGGGCACCCGCCCCGGCCAGCATCGACAGGGTGCCCCCGTAGGTGGCCTCCTCGACGATCACCGTGTCCCCCGGCGACACGAACAGGTTGTTCACCAGGGACAGGGCCTGCAACGAACCGGAGGTGATCAGCACGTCGTCGGGATCGGTCGGGGTGGCTGCCCGAGATTCCAAGCAGCCGGCTACGAACTCACGCAACGGCTGGTACCCCTGGGGGCTCCCACCGAGGTTGTAGGCAGCCAAGGCCTGCCCCTCCCGTGCGATGGCCGACCCAACGGCCTCCGAGAGACCGCCGAAGGGAACCGACGGGCCGTCGTTGTGCCCACCCACGAAGCTGTACGGCAGGTTTCCCGCCCACTTGGCGGCCGGAGCCGGCAGGTCGGCACGGAAGCTGGTGGTGATGTCGAAGGTCATAGGCGGGCACCGTAGCGGGCCCACGGCTGGGCTACCGGCCCCAGCCAGCGGCGATCGGTGCGAAGATGGTGCCCATGGTTGCCCCGTCGAAGTTCGCCCATGTCGTGTACAACACCCACCGGTACGACGAGATGATCGAGTGGTATCAGTTCGTCTTCGAGGCCCGAGTCGGTCATCGAGGTTCCGAGCTTGCCTTCCTCACCTACGACGAGGAACACCACCGCTTCGCGTTCCGCGACCTGGGCCCCATGCCCGACCCACCCGTCGAACCGCGCATGGGGAAGGGTCCGGGGGTGGCCCATGTGGCCTACACCTACCGTGACCTGGCCGAACTCGTGGATCAGTACTCCCGCCTCAAGGAGCGGGGCATCGTGCCCCAGCGGCCCATTCGGCACGGGATGACCCTGTCGATGTACTACGCCGATCCCGACGGCAACGTCATGGAGTTCCAGATCGACCTCTGTTCCCCCGAAGAGGCCTACGAGTTCATGGAGTCAGACGTGTTCGCCGCCAATCCCATCGGCGAGCGGTTCGATCCCGACGAACTGGTCCGCCGCTTCGCGGCCGGGGAGCCGGTGAACGACCTGATCTTCCGAAGCGACCAACCCGAGTCGGCCGTTCCGGCCTGACCGACACGAGGGGGACGCCGTGCACATCGGCCTGTACGCCAACACCCACGGGGTGGGATGGCGGGATGCCACCACCAATTACACCCGCAGCGTGCCGGCCTCCGGCCTGCGACCGGTCGAGGTCGCCCAGGCAGCCGAGGCGGCCGGGTTCCACTCCATGTGGTTCCCCGACCATGTGTGCATGCCCATCGAAACGGGCAGCGCCCATGTGGCGAACCAGTCCGGCAAACGCTCCTACGCGCCGCGCCACGAGATGCTCGATGCGGCGGTGGTGATGGGGGCCGTGGCCATGGCGACCACCACCCTGCAGTTGGGAACCAGCGTGCTCATCGCCCCCTACCGTGGCCCCCTGAACGACGTACGCCAGTTCACGACGGTGGACGTGCTGTCAGGCGGGCGGCTGCTGCTGGGGGTCGGAGCGGGCTGGATGGCCGAGGAGTTCGACGCCCTAGGTGTCCCGTTCGCAGAGCGGGGCCGGCGCACCGTGGAGTGCATCGAGATCTACAAGCGGGCCTGGACCGATCCCATCGTCGAGTTCTCCGGGGAGTTCTACGACATCCACCAGGTGTCGATGGACCCCAAACCGGTCCGCGCCCCTCGACCGCCCATCATCTACGGGGGGATGTCACCCCTGGGAGCACGGCGGGCCGCCCAGTACTGCGACGGGTTCTACCCGGTCTTCCTCGACCCCCAGTCCGACCCCACATCCCTGGCCCACCTCCAGGACATCATCCGCACCGAACTGGACACTGCAGGCCGGGACCCCGGCGAGTTCGTGATGATGGCCGCCTCCACCCTGCGCCTCACCGGCCCCGGCGATCCGCTGACCACCGAGCGCCCGCGGCGGATCTGCGCCGGCACCCCCGAGCAAATCCTCGACGACCTGCAGCGGTTCGCCGATGCGGGCTACTCCCTCGTGGTGTGCAAGATGGACTGCCCATCGGGTGAGGTGGACGAGATCCTCGAGCAGATCGCCGCCGTCGGCGAACTGGTCGTCCCGGCCGCCGCCGGCATCGAACCGTCGGGAGGATGGGCCCCCACCCCGTAGCGCCGCCGACGACCGGCAGCGCAGCAGCCACACCATCCGCCCGCCGTGCCCACCAGCCCACCGTGCCAACCAGATCACCAAGGGGACCCGATATGACCGAACCGAACGACCTGACCCTGGCCGATGTGGCCGCCCGCCTGGCCCGCCTCGAGGACATCGAGGAGATCAAACAGCTCAAGGCCCGCTACTGCGATCACTGCGACAACGGCTACGACCCCGACGGCATCGCCAGCCTGATGACCGAGGACGCAGTGTGGGACGGGGGCAACACCTTCGGAGTTCGTCGAGGCCGCGAGGAGATCCGCCAACACTTCCAGGGCGCTGCTGCCCGGGTGGCCATCGCCCGCCACCAGGTCATGAACCCCATCATCGAGGTCGACGGCGACACGGCGACGGGCCAGTGGCTGCTGTTCCAGCCCTGCACCGACGCAGGGGTAGGCGGGGCTGTCTGGTTGGCCGCCACCTACCGCGACCGCTACCGCCGGGTGGATGGTCGTTGGCTGATCGAGCACACGGGCATCGACGTCGCCTTCTTCACCGAGTTCGACAAGGGGTGGGCCGCCCAACGGTTCCTGCCAGGGCGGGAACCGAGCTGAGGGTCAGCCTGCACTGCGTCAGCTGATCACCACCTGGCCGTTGGCCGTCTCGACGGTGGCCGTCAACCCAGCGGGACCCTCGACGACCTCCACCCCCAGGTCGAGCGCCACCACGGCTGCCCGTACCGACGCGTCGGGATGACTGACCTGGAGTACCACCAGATCACCCATCGAGGGCAACGAGGCCGCCGGGCTGGGCCGGTCCCCCCAATCGATGGCGAACGGGAGGGCACCACCGCTGGCCGGTCCGGTGTCCCCGCCCACGGTGAGGCGCCACGAGATGAGCTCACCGTCGGGCTTGCGGCGGCTCATGTCGATGATGCCGCCTGGGTCGAAGCCCGCCGAGCGCATCGCGTCGGCCACGTCCTCGAGGGTTTCGTCACCGGTGGGGTGGATGGCCCATCCGGCCAGCACCTGACCCTGCACCTGGTCCAGACCGAAGGGCCGGGGGCCACTGGGGTCGGGCTGGTCGGGGTCGACTCCGATCACCTCGAAATAGGTGTGCTCGTCGAAGGTGAGGAGGTAGTTGTGGGTGCCCAGCCCGATGTGGGGGCCACCGGGGACGGCCTCGACGCCGGTGAGGCTGGCGATGTGACGCACCCCGGCGGGAACGTCAGGGGAGGCCATGATGATGTGGTCCAGTTCCATGTTCGGACGCTACCCGGCCAGCCAGCCCCCATCGACACGCAACTCGGTCCCAGTGGTGAAGCTCGACTCGTCGCTGGCCAGGTACAGGGCAGCGGCCGCCACCTCGTCGGCGGTGCCGAAGCGCCCCATGGGATGCCGGGCGAGAGAACGGGCACGGGCGGTCTCTGGGTCGGGCAGCCGACCAAAGGAGCGGTCGAGCAGCGGTGTCTCGGTCGCCCCGGGCAGGATCGAGTTCACCCGCACCCCGGCCGTTGCGTAGTCCACGGCAGTGGTACGAGCCAGGGCGATGACCGCACCCTTCGACGCGATGTAGGCCGCGTTGCCCATGCCGCCGGCCACCCCGAGCTGCGACGCGATCAGGATGACCGAGCCGCTCCCCTGGGCGACCATCGTGGGGATGGCGGCCCGCATCCACAGGTAGCTGCCCTTGACGTTCACTGCGAACACCCGGTCCCAGTCGTCGGGATCGGTCTCCACGACCCGTCGCCCGACCGAGATCCCGGCACCGGTCATCAACACGTCGACCGACCCGAAGGTTTCGACCGCCTGCGCGACTCCTCGCTCTGCTGCTGCAGGGTCGGTGACATCGGCGGCCATCCAGGCGGCGGGGTGGCCGTGCTCGGCCATCGCCTCCACGGTGCCGGCCGCCCCTGCTTCGTCGAGGTCGACCACCAGCACGGCCGCCCCTTCGGCTCCGAAGCGCAGGGCGGTGGCCCGACCGATGCCCGAACCCCCACCGGTGATGATGGCCGTACGGCCCTCAAGTCGTCCTGTCACTGCGCTCCCCCTTCGTTGGTCGGCCACGCCGGTTCGTCCAGCCACGACACGTGGGCTGACACGATGCGCCACCCCTCGTCGAATCGCACCCAGGTCTGGGTCTGTCGGCCCCGTCGGCCCGTTGCGGTGCGGGTGAACTCGGTGTCTGCGGTGCCGAGATCATCGCCATAGGTGGTGATGAGCGTCGCCTCGAGGGTCCGGTCCTCGGCCCGCCGGGCCCGGCGGGCTGCGGTGATGGACTGGTGGCCGTAGGAGTTGACCCCGAGGGCGTACCGGCGCACGAGGTCGTGCTCCCAGAAGAACCCGGCCAGGGCGGCCACGTCGTCGGCCATCAGGGCCGCCTCGTAGGCCCCGTACAGCGCAGTCAGCTCGGCCAGGGGCCCCGCTTCGTTCACCTTCATGATTCGGTCCCTCCGATCTCGGTCACCGGACTGCTGGCCACCCCGGCGTCTTCGAGCCGGGCGAGGGCATCGAGGACCCAGCGTTCGTGATGGGCCGGGGCCACCACCTGCACCCCGAGGGGCAGCGGCCCGGCACCGTCGAGGCCTGCGATGGGTGCGACCCCGATGGGCACCCCGGTCGGGGTGAGGGGCTGGGTCAGCCAGCCCGTGGCCGGTCGGGCAGGTAGATCCTCACCGTCGATGGTGACCGTCTCCGTGCCGATGGGCTGGGCAACGAAGGGGGTGGCCGGGGCGAGCAGCAGGTCATAGTGCTCGAAGGCCGAGGTGAGCTGCTCAACCCAGCGGGCCCGAACCCGCTGCGCCCTGATGTACCAGTCGGCGGGGAGCAGGGCGCCAGCCACCAGGCGGTGACGCACGACAGGATCGAGGCGGTGCCGATCATTCCGGATGCGGTCGAGGTGCAATTCGCCTGCCTCGGCGTAGGTGATGACCGAGGCCGCTGCATGGGCTGCCCCGGCCAGGGGCAGTTCGACGTCGCGGGTGGCGCTCATGGCCTCGGCCACCCGGTCGACGGCGGCTCGGGCGGCCGGACCGGCCTTGTCGACGAACCAGCCCCCCAGCACACCAACCCGGGGACGGGGGGGCAGGGGGGCACCCGTCAGTGGGCTGTCGGCCACCACCCCGAACACCGCCCCGAGATCCTCCGCCGTGCGGGCCATCACACCGACATGGTCGAGGCTGTCGGAGAACAACTGCATGCCCTCGCGGCTGATCGACCCGTAGGTGGGTTTGAGACCGAAGACCCCACACCACGACGAGGGCACCCGGATCGACCCGTTGGTGTCGGTCCCCAGGGTGAACGGCACCACCCCGCCGGCAACTGCGGCAGCCGAACCCCCCGACGACCCGCCGGCCGAACATCGCAGGTCACGAGGATTGCGGACCGGACCGTAGTGGGTGTTCTCGGTGGTGAACCCGAACGCGAACTCGTCCATGTTGAGGGCCCCGATGACCACGGCACCGGCCGCGCCGAGACGGCGGATCACCTCAGCGTCACGGCCAGGTGCATCTCGCTCGGCCAAGACCATCGAGCCGGCCCGGGTGGGCACGCCGGCCAGATCGAAGAGGTCCTTCACTGCGAACGGCACCCCGGCCAGCGGGCCCGGATCACCACCCTCGTCGACCACGCGGTCCACCGCCCGTGCAGCCTCGAGGGCCCGCTCAGCGGTGACCGTGGTGAACGCGTTCACCTGGGGCTGACACGCTTCGGCACGGGCCAGGGCGGCCGTCGCCACGTCGACCGCGGACAGCCGCCCAGCCCTGACCTCCCGAGCGATCTCGCACGCCCCGACCGATCCGCCGAGACCGTCGTCGGAGCCCTTGGAAGCCGGGACCGTCACGGGGTGAACCGAGGGGCCATGGTCGCTGCGTCGTCGGGAACCCGCGGGAGGGCGTCGACCAGTCGAGCGACCCGCTCGACCTGGGCAACCACGGGATCGATCTCGTCCTGGTCGAGTTCGATCCCTAGCAGCCCCGCAGCGACCACCGTATAGGTGCGCAGATCCTCAGCCATGGCGACCAGGGTAGACACGGCCACCCACCCGTCTGAACGATCCCGTCACGGTCAGCGGCGGCCCCGGACGAGCACTCCGGGGCGAGCCCCGGTGAACTCCCCGTGCTCCCTGACCACCTCACCCGAGACAATGGTGGCGACGTACCCCATCGACGGCTGTACGAGGCGGGGAGCACCGGCGGGCAGGTCGTTGACCATGCGGGGCGCTTCGATACCCAGTCGGTCGAAGTCGATGATGTTCAGGTCACCCTTTCGCCCCACCTCGATGGTCCCCCGATCGTTCAACCCGTACAGC
>JAYPWI010000011.1:0-16946 GCA_038135065.1 Acidimicrobiales bacterium | reverse complement strand
CGGTGTCACCCGTCTGCAGGGCGACGGCCTCCTCGACGGTGAACCGTGGGCCCTTGGTGCGGTCCCGCGCCCAGTAGCTCAGCAGGAAGGTGGGGGTGGACGCGTCACAGATCAGCCGACAGTGGGCGCCCCCATCGGACAGCGACAGGAATGCGCCATGGTGCTGCAACCGCTCGAAGGTCGGGTTCAGGCTGTGCTCGGCGTAGTCGGTCAACGGGAAGAACAAGAACCCGGTGCCCCCGTCGGCCACCAGCAGGTCGTAGGCCAGCTCGTAGGGCGACACGCCCGCCCGTTCAGCGCGGGCCGCCACACAGTCCTCAGGGTCGGGCTCGTAATCGGGCTCGGTACCGAGGGGATACATCTTGTGGAAGCCGTGGACGATGTCGTGGTTGAACCGCCCGGTCAGGGTCGACGTTTCCTCCAGCACGGCCGCCCTCACCTCGGGTCGAGCCAGCTCGGCGGCCAGCTCGGCCACCGGCAGGTGGGCACGGGCCATGTAGGACGGATGCCCCTGGAAGGGGTTCAGCGACGTCTGCAAGCCCAAGAGAAGACCGGCCGGCCGGCCGGCGATCTGGGCCATCACCCGACCCCCTCCGTCGATGGGAGCCGATGACAGCTCGAGCAGCTCCCGCCACTGGTCGGGGACCCGGTCGGACTGGGTAAGGGCGTAGGTCACCGTCAAGCCGTGGTCCTGGGCCAGGGTGCGCATCCATTCGATGTCGGCTCCGAAGTCGCCCTCGAGACCGCCCAACCCGATGTCCGATGCCACCTCGACCACGCCCCCACCGGCCTCGGCGACAGCCCGACCCAGGGCCAGCATCTCCTCGGCCCCGGCGAAGGTGCCCGGCACCGCCTCTCCGTCGAGGGCCCGGTGGAGCTTGGTACGGGAGCTCGAGAAGCCCAAGGCCCCCGCCTCGACCCCTTCTCGCACGATGCGGGCCATGGCCTCGAGATCTTCCGGCGTTGCTGCTTCGTTACGAGCGCCCCGGTCCCCCATCACATAGGCCCGCACCGAGCCGTGGGGCACCTGGGTGGCCACGTCCATCACACGCGGCATGGCGGCCAGGGCATCGAGGTATTCGGGGAAGGACTCCCACTGCCAATCGATCCCGTCGGCCAGCGCAGCCCCCGGGATGTCCTCCACACCCTCCATCAACTGGATCAGCCACTCGTGCTGGGAGGGATCAGCCGGGGCGAAGCCGACCCCGCAGTTGCCGATGACCGTGGTGGTCACCCCGTGCAGCGAGGACGGCGTCAGCTCGGGATCCCAGGTGGCTTGGCCGTCGTAGTGGGTGTGCACGTCCACGAACCCGGGAGTCACGAGCAGGCCGGTCGCGTCGATTTCCCGTCGCCCTGGTCCGACATCGCCGCCCACTGCGGTGATGACCCCGTCGTCGATGGCCACATCGGCCACCCGGCGCTCGGCGCCCGTTCCGTCGACGACGGTTCCTCCTCGAATCACCAGATCGTGCATGGCTCTCCCCCTGGACCTTCGCGGGCCGGTCACGATTTCGGCCACGACGGCAGTGTAGGTGTGCGACGCTGTGGGGAACGTCAGTTGTGAGGGGGACGAGATGTTGGGTCATGACGCAGTAGCCCAGGCGCTGGTCGACGAGGGAGTCGACACCGTGTTCGGGGTGCTCGGGGACGGAAACCTGTTCATCGGGGACGCCCTGATGCGCCTGTACGGGGTCAACTTCGTAGCCGCCACCCATGAGGCCAACGCGGTGTCGATGGCTGAGGGGTGGTCCAAAGCGACAGGCCGGGTCGGGGTCGCGACCTGCACCCACGGTCCGGGGTTGACCAACACCACCACGGCCATGGTCGAGGGGGTCAAGAACCGGACCCCGATGGTGATCTTGACCGGCGACACCCCACAGACGATGCGCCACCACCTCCAGCGCATCGACCAACACGCCCTGGTGGTGGCCACCGGTGCAGGCTTCGAGCCAGTCAACGCACCACACACCATCGCCGAGGACGTGGCCCGGGCCTTCCGCCGGGCTCTCGCCGAGCGCCGACCCATCGCTCTCAACGTGCCCCTGCCCTTCGAATGGGAAGAGATCGAGTACCGCCCGGCCCGGGTCGTCGCCCAACCCTCACCGGCCGTGGGGGCCGACCCCGACGCCCTCGACAACGCGGTCGGCATCATCGCGTCAGCGGTCCGCCCCGTCGTCCTCGCTGGCCGGGGGGCCCACCTGTCGGGAGCCCGGGACGCGCTGGTGGCCCTGGCCAGCCGACTGGGCGCACCGTTGGCCACCTCGCTCCTGGGGTCGGGCATGTTCAACGGCGAGCCCCACAACCTCGGCGTCCACGGCACCTTGAGCCACAGCTTGGCCGGTGAGGTCCTCTCCCAAGCCGACTGCATCATCAGCTTCGGGGCCAGCCTCAACCAGTACACGACCGACGAAGGACGCCTGCTCGACGGCAAGCGACTGGTGCAGATCGACCGCTACGCAGACGCAGTGGGCGACTACCAACCGGCTGACGCCATCGTCATGGGAGATGCCCGCCTCGTCGCCGAGCAGATCTCGGAAATGCTCGACGCCATCGACCACCAGCCGGCCGCGTTCGCGTCGGCCGATCTGGCCGAACGCCTCCGGTCCTTCGACCGGCGGGTCGATGTGGACGACCGCAGCACCGACACCACCATCGATCTGCGCACCTTCACCCTCGAGGTGGACGCCATGCTCCCCGAGGACCGTGTCGTCGCCTGCGACGCGGGCCGCTTCATGCTCTGGGGGCTGAACCTGAGCGTTCCCGACCCTGGTTCGTTGATCACCAGCCACGGATTCGGGGCCATCGGCCTGGGCATGTCCACAGCGATCGGTGCAGCTGTCGCCCGTCCCGACCGGCCCACCGTGCTGGCCATCGGCGACGGCGGCTTCATGATGGGCGGGATGATCGAGCTCTCGACGGCAGCTCATCTGGGGCTCGACCTGATCGTGCTGCTCTACAACGACGGCAGCTACGGCGCCGAGCACATCCAGCTGTACGCCAAGAACATGGACCGCTCCTCGTCACTCCACGAGTGGCCGGACCTGCTCGACGTGGTCCGGTCGTACGGCTGTGCGGCGACCCGGGTCACCAACACGGCCGATCTGGGCGAGCTGGGGGACATCATCAAGAACCGCGACACCAACCGCCCGCTGGTGATCGAGTGCATGGTCGACCCCGAGGTGTACTCGGCCATCATGGGAACCCGCTGACCGTGTCGGGGGCGTTCCTCGCCGACTACCGCGTCCTCGACCTGACCGACGACCGGGGGCATTTCGCCGGCTTCCTCCTGGCCCAGATGGGGGCGGACGTGATCGCCGTGGAGCCACCGGGCGGCCAGCGAGCCCGCCACCTCGGCCCCTGGGCGGGCGAGGAACCCGACCCTGAGCGGTCCCTGCAGCACTGGGCCTACAACCGGGGTAAGCGGTCGGTGGTGATCGATACCGAGGCCGACCCCGATCGCCTGGTCGCCCTGGCGGCAACCGCCGACGTGATCATCGAATGCGGCGCCCAACCCCTGGACCTCGCTGCCCTCCGTGCCGCCAACCCGGCCCTCGTGACCTGTTCGCTGAGCCCGTACGGAGGCGACGGACCCAAGGCCGACTGGTTGGGCAACGACCTGGTGCTCAACGCCGCCAGTGGGGAGATGTCCCTCAACGGGTACAAGGACCGAGCACCGGTGCGGGTCAGCGCCCCCCAGGTGTGGATCAACACCGGGGCAGAGGCGGCTTGCGCCGTGCTCTTCGCACTCACCGCTCGTCGTGGCGGCGGACCCGGCCAGCACATCGACGTGTCGGCCCAGGAAGCCATGATGCTGACCGCCCAGGGGTGGCTGTGCCCGGCCCTGTGCGACAACCCTTCCGCCCAGCGCAGCGGTGGAGGGCTCGAGCTGTTGGGTCTCCTGCGGTTCCGCTTCGTCTACGAATGCCTCGACGGTCACGTCACCCTCACCTTCCTGCCCGGCGTACTGGTCGGCCCATTCACCAACCGGGCCCTGCAGTGGGCGGCCTCACAAGGCTGTCTCGACCCCGAGTTGGCCGGGGTGGACTGGACAGACCTGCTCCAGGAGATGCCCCTCGAGGAACTGGCCGGGCTGATCGATCGGACGTCGGACGGGCTGGCCGCCGCCTTCGCCCGACACACCAAGGCCGAGCTGTTCGAGATGGCCAAGCGGGACAAGCTCCTGCTGGTGCCCGTGACGACCCCGGCTGATGTGCTGGCATCGGACCATTACCGGGCCCGTGGCTTCTGGGACACCGTCGCGGTCGAGGGAGCCGGACCGGGTGGAGCCGCTGCCGACGTCGACTTTCCCGGGCCCTGGATGCACGGCGACCCGGTCGAGCTGATGCGGCTCGGCCCACCGCCACGGCTCGGCGAACACCAGGACGAGGTGTTCGGCGACCTGCAGCGCCGCCCACCCGCCGTAAGCCGCAGCGCCCCCATGGTCCGCCCCCTCGAGGGGGTCAGGGTGGTGGACTTCACCTGGGTGTATGCCGGGCCGTTCGCCACCCGCATGCTGGCCTACTACGGGGCGGAGGTCATCAGGCTCGAGTCCCAGACCCGGCCCGACCAAGTGCGCACCTCGGGACTGTCCCGGGTGATGGGCGACGACGGCCCCGAGGTCAGTCAGCAGTGGCATTCGATCAACGCTGACAAGCTCAGCCTGCAGATCAATCTGAAGATCCCCGAATCGCGCCAGGTGATCCTCGATCTGGCCGCCCGCAGCGATGTGGTGATCAATGCGTTCTCCCCTGGAGTGCTCGAACGGGTCGGGCTCAGCCACGACGACCTGCTGGCGGTCAACCCGCAGTTGATCACCGTGTCCACGACCCTGTTCGGACACAGCGGGCCCCTGTCCCCCATCCCGGGCTTCGGCAACATGGGAGCCGCCATGGGCGGGTACTACGAACTGACGGGCTGGCCCGACCGTCTCCCGGCCGGGCCGTTCCTGGCCTACACCGACGCCACCTCCCCCCGGCTCACCGCGGCCGTGATCCTGGCCGCCCTGCAATGGCGAGAGCGCAGCGGCCAGGGGATCAGCATCGACTTCAGCCAGGCCGAGGGCGGGATCCACTTCCTGTCCGAGGCCATCCTCGACCAGGGTGTCAACGGCTACCCCCAGACCCGGATGGGCAACGAGGACCGGTGGCGCTACCCCCACGGTGTCTACCCCTGCGGGGAGGCCGACGCCGACCAGTGGATGGCCATCGCCTGTGAGAGCGACGGGGAATGGGCTGCCCTGTGCGCCGTCCTCGGCCGGCCAGACTGGACCGGCTGGGCGGTCGAAGAACGCCGGGCGCACTCGGCCGACGTCGAAGCGGCAATCGCGGCCCTGGCCGCCGGCCGCGAACCGGGTGAGCTGCAGCGCGCCCTACAGGGCGCTGGGGTTCCCGCCCACCATGTACAGAACAGCCCCGAGGTGGTGGCCGACCCACAACTCGTGCACCGCGACCACTTCCACCAGGTGCCCCACGACGTCTACGGCCACACCTGGGCCGAGCACTACGGGTTCCGGCTCAGCGCCAGCGACGGGACCCCGCGCCGGGCAGGACCCACCTGGGGCGAGCACAACTACGAAATTCTGACCGAGCTCCTCGGCTACGACGGCGACAAGGTGGCCGAACTGGTCATCGCCGGCGTCCTCGAGTAGCCGACGTCCCCTACGCAGCGAGCAAGGGCATCACCGTCTCGGCGAACTGGCGGGCCACCCGGACCTGGGTCCCCGGTGCGGGCAGCATCATGATCTCGTCGAGACCTGCGTCCTGCAGCTCGTTGAGCTTCGCCGCCACCTCGGTCGCGGTGCCCACCACACACGTGGTGCGCAGCAACTCTTCGGTGATGAACGGGCGCTCATCGTCCCGCAGGAAGGTGCAGTGGCCGTCGTGGATGCGCAGGTGCCGGATGTGTTCGGGCGTCTGCTCCACGAGGGCTGCGTAGTCGTCCCAGATGGACTGGAGGTGACGTGGCGGTTCGCCCCCGTACTGGCGGATCTTGTCGTAGATGTAATGCAGGGAGGAGATGACATAGGCCCCGTTCTCCTCGATGATCCGGTCCGACAGCACGTCCTCGCCATCCTCGAGCACCACCACATTGGTGAGGCTGACCACCGGGAAGGGATCGGGAAGCTCACGCCCGATGGACTCCGCCCCCCGCCGTGCCGTCTCGAGGGCCCGGGCGATGGCCCGCGGCTCGGGAGGCAGCGAGGTGACGAGCCCGTCGCCGTACATGCCGGCCAGGGCCTGAGACTTGGGGCCGAACCCCGACACCATGATGGGGATCCGGTCCTCGATGTTGACGTACCCCAGGTCGGCCATCAGCAGGCGGGTGGGCGCCGTCTTGCCCCGGAAGGTGTACTCGGTCTCCTGGCCGTCGAGCAGCTCGCGGATCACCCTGAGCTCCTCCCCGTACTTGGCGATGGGAAGGGGCTTGTGGTCGAGGAACCGGTGTGCGCTGTTGCCCGCCCCCATCCCGAGAAAGGTGCGGCCTGGGGCGATGGTGTTGATCGAAGCAATGGAGTGCGCAGTCACCGGCGGGATGCGGGTACCCGCAACCGACACCCCGGTGCCGATGCGGATCGACTTCGTGCGCTCGGCGGCCAGGGCCAGATAGGCGTAGCAGTCCCCCCAGATCATCTGGCTGTCCGGCACCCAAATGGCATCGAAGCCGAGGCGTTCGAACTCGACGCACTCGTCGACGTCGCTGAGCTTGGTGGTGACGCAGATCCCGAAGTCCATCACCGCAGGCTAGGGCGCGGGCCGGCGCCGTGCCGGGCCGATGCCGGGGGCAGCACGACCAACTCCCCATCGATGCGACGCACCCGCACGGCGGCCCCGTACGCCTCGGACAGGACGGCCTCGTCGATCACGGCCGACGGCGCGCCCGCCACGAGTACCCGTCCGCTGGCCAGCAGGATCATCTGGTCGGCGTGGGCGGCCGCTCCAGCCAGATCATGCATGGCCGCCACCACGGCGATGCCCTCGTCACGGCACAGACCGACCAACAGGTCGAGCATGGCGCTCTGGTGACCGACGTCGAGGGCCGAGGTGGGCTCGTCGAGCAGGATGACCGGTGTCTGCTGGGCCAGGGCTCGGGCCACCACCACCCGCTGGGCCTCCCCGCCGGACAATTCGGTGACGGGTCGATGGGCGAAGGCAACGAGGTCGAGGCGGCTCAGCACTGCGGCGACGGTGTCCCGGTCGGACCGGGACTCCCGGGCCAGCCAGCCCAGGTGGGCGGTTCGACCCAGCAGCACGTATTCGGCCACCGACATGCCATCGGGAAGCCGGGGGCTCTGGGGCACAAGGGCGACGTCGCGGGGCCCCGGGACCCGGCCACCGCCGAAGGTCACCCGACCACGGGACGGGACCAGACCGGCGAGGGCCCGCAACAGGGTCGACTTGCCTGCGCCGTTCGGCCCGATCACCGACAGCCACTCACCGGGACCGACAGCCAGGGACACGCCGTGCAGGACTGCGTTCCCGCCGAGGCTGACCGACAGATCCTCGGCCCTCAGCACCTCATCCTGGCTGGACTCGTTCATGCCTCCACCCGGCCCCCTCGCCACAGCACCAGGGCGAAGAAGGGAGCGCCGACGAAGGCGGTGATGACCCCGACCGGAAGCTCGGCCGGAGCGACCACGGTGCGCGCAGCGACGTCCACGATCACGAGGAAGGCAGCACCGACCAAGCCAGACAACGGCACCACCACCCGGTAGCTGTGATGGACCAGCACCCGGACGATGTGTGGGACAACCAGTCCGACGAAGGCGATCAGGCCGCTGACCGACACCGCCGCTGCGGTGAGCAAGGATGCAGCCACGATGACCACCACCCTCACCCTGATGGGGTCGAGCCCCAGGCTGGCCGCCTCGTCGTCGCCGACCCGCAGCACGTCGAGGTGCCGGCGGTGCACCATCAGCACCAGCCCGCAACCGGCCACATATGGCCCCAGGATGGCCACCTGACCCCACCCACTGGCGTTGAGCTGGCCGAACAGCCACGACAGCACCTCACGGGCCTGACCCTCACTGAGGCGGGTCAGCACGAAGGTCTGCGACGCCGAGAACAGGGCGGCCATGGCCACCCCGGCCAACAACAGGGTGGCCGGCGAGCGTCCCCCGCCCCGGGCCACCGCCGCCGAGCCGGTGACCGCAACCAAGGCCCCCACGAAGGCGGCGGCAGGAACGGCACCGAATGGCCCCCATCCGATGTCCAATCCGACACCAAGAGCCAGGCTGGCCCCGAACCCGGCACCGGCCGAGACCCCCAGCAGGTACGGGTCGGCCAGGGGGTTCCGGAACACCCCCTGATAGGAGGCCCCGGCCATACCGAGCGAGGCACCCACCAGAGCCCCCAGCACCATGCGGGGCATGCGGATCTGGAACAGGATCGATTCCTGGCGGGCGCTCAGCCCCGATTCGAAGCCGAGTCCGGGGATGCGGTCCAGCAGTGCGGCGAGCACGCTGTCGACGGGAAGGCCGGCCGCTCCGCTCGAGATGCTCAGCAGCAACGCCCCGACGAGTACGGCGACCGCCACGGTCAGGGCACGGGGAGAAAGCCGAAAGGCGCGGGTGACTGCGTTGTCCTGCACCCCTGCTGCGTCCGGCCCGGCTGCGGAGGTCATCGCCGGCGCCCTAGGACGCCACCTCTGCCATAGCCGTCGCAACCTCAGCGATGAACAACGGCAGGCGGGGCCCCCAGCGGGATGCGCTGTCGGCGTTCACCACGATCACCTGACCGTTCACCACGGCGGAAATCTCGCCCCAGCCGGCCCGGGCTGCCACCTCGTCGGGCCCGTAGGACACCTGGTCGGTGATGACGATCAACTCGGGGTCGGCCGTCACGATGTACTCCTCGGTGAGTTGGGGGAACCCGTACCCATCGGAATCGGCATCGTCGGCGATGTTGACCGCTCCCAGGGCCGTGTAGACGTCCCCGATGAACCCGAACGAGCTGGCCGAGAAGTAGTTCTCGTCCAGCTCGTGGTAGACCCGAACCGACCCCGACGGGGCCAGGGCCAGCGCGGCGTCGATCTCGGTCCGCATGACCTCGATCAGGTCCGACGTCTCCTCGGGCCGCCCCACCGCGTCGCCGAGGTCGGATAGCACCTGGTACCCGCCCTCGATGGTGACCGGGGCGTAGCTCTCGAGCACCTCGACCCCCGCGGCACGCAGCGACGCCACGATGTCGTTGGCATCGAAGGCCACCACCACCAGGTCGGGCTCGTAGGCCAGGACGGCCTCGACATTGGGATCGAATCCCGAGAGGTCGGTGACCGGTGCCTCGGGTGGGTAGGTCGAGTACTCGTCGACGGCCACCACCTGCTCCCCCGCTCCGACAGCGAAGAGCATCTCGGTCGCCGTCGGCGACAGGGACACGATGCGTTGGGGGCGCTCGATATCCGGCTCGCTGGCCGTGGTCGAGGGCGCCGCTTCAGCCGATGTCGCTTCGGGCTCGGCACCTGTCACCGGATCCGAACCACACCCGGCCGCAAACAATCCCAGAAGGGCGACGAGCCACCAGCACAGGCGGCGGGGTGGAGGAAGTGGTGTCATGACGGGGGTCCTTTCGCCGAGGTCGGTGCGCTCGTGCGACGGATGCCCGCCGGACGAACCAGCCCTTGTCCTCGAGGGATGCGGTTCGTGGTGGGGCGAGGAGCTCGACCGGACTCGCCAGGGCTGCGGACAGCCTGGACAACCGTTGCGGGACAGTGCCGGGATCTCACCGGACTTCGCCTCCGCGCCACCGACGAGCTTAGAGCACGCGGCGTTGCCGCCCAGCGCTGGTCAGTGGGTATGGGGAGCCGGGTGATCTGGCGGACCCTGTCCAGCCAACAGCTCCTCCAGCGCCTCCACTGCGTACCCGGCGTAGACCATGGCCGGACCGCTGCCCTGCATGACCACCACGTTGAGCGCGTCGTAGATCTCCTCAGCGGTAGCCCCCGCCTCGACACAGTCACGAACATGGAAGGCGATACACACCTCGCACTGCATCGAGACCACCAGCGCCAACCCGATGAGCTCCTTGGTCCGCCGATCCAACGCACCCTCGGCCATGGCCAGGTCGTGGGTCCGCCAGTACGACCGATGCAACTCGGGGTTGTGACGGGCCAGCTTGCGGCCAGCCGCCGCCGACCGGGCAACCCTGTCCTGGTACCCGCTGCCGTCAACCACCGTCGCCCTCCCCATCGAGACGCCCCTCAGCCTAGAAGCCCTCGCCGCAGCAATGGACCCTCGGACGGCTCGACCCGGTGGTACTACCCTTGGGGCCATGACGACGGCGCTCGACATCGAACCACTCGATGCCTGCTTCGGAGCCCGCATCCACGGGCTGCAACTGCGGGCCATCGACGACACCACCTTTCCCGCCCTGCGGGAGGCCTGGGTCACCTACGGCCTGCTGGTGTTCTCCGATCAGTTCCTCACCCAGGACGAACAGAACACCCTGGCCAGCTGGTTCGGGGACATCGAGTTCCCGGCAGCACCCATCTCCAATGTCGACAAGGAGGGAAAGGTCCACGCTGAACCCGATGACGACCTGGTGAAGTCGCTTCGGGGCAACGAGGGCTGGCACCACGACTCGACCTACATGCCCGTCCAGGCCAAAGGCGCCGTGTTCACCGCCGAGGTGGTACCCGCCGGGGGCGCCGACACGGGCTGGGCGGACATGCGGGCCGCCTACGAGGCCCTCGACGACGAGACGAAGGGCACGATCGCCGACCTCCACGCCCGCCACTCCCTGTACTACTCCCAGGGACGGGCCGGCTACCTGCCCCGCAAGAAGGACGACGGCACCTATGGCATGTACGGGTACCACGACCTCGACATCCCCATCCGACCCCTGGTGAAGATCCACCCCGACAGCGGACTGCCGAACCTGAACATCGGTCGCCACGCCCACGACATCATCGGCATGGACCCCGAGGAGTCGGAGCAACTGATCGACCGCCTCAACGCGGCAGCCGTTGCCGACCCGGCACGGGTGTACCACCACCAGTGGACGGTCGGTGACGCAGTCATCTGGGACAACCGCCGTCTGATGCACCGGGGCACACCGTTCGACATGACCCAGCCCCGCAAAATGTGGCACACCCGGATCGCCGGGGATCCGCTGACCGAGAGCGCCGAGAACCACAAGCCCTGACCAGACCGTCATCCACGGACCCCCTCGATCGGAGACCCACCATGACCGACCGCTGGACGGGCTACGGCCAAACCGGACCCACGACGACGTCGGGGTGGACACTGTCCACCGTCACCGGCCCGAGCGCTCTGTGGGGGGCCAACGGCATCCTGCTCTCACCGACCGGCGAGCTGATCGTCACCCAGGTGTTCGGCGCCCAGGTCACCGCCGTCGACATCACCACCGGCGCCGCCCGGCCCTATGCGCCGCAGGGAGAGGAAATCTCCGCTCCCGATGATGGCGCCTTCACCATGGACGGCACCTTCTTCGCCACCGAGCCCCCCAACGGTCGGGTCACCTTCCGGCGACCCGACGGAACCTTCGGGACGCTCCGCGACGACCTTCCCGGGGCCAACGGGATGACGGTCAGCCACGATGGTCGGCGGCTCTTCGTCGACGAGTTCCGACCCGGTGGGCGACTGCTGGAACTCGATCCCTCCGGTGAGCGCGACCCGGTGGTGCTGGCCGACGACCTCGCCATGCCCAACGCGTTCGCCATGGGCCCCGACGGGGCGCTGTGGTTTCCCCAGGTGTTGGCCGGTGAGATCTGGCGGTACGACCTCGACACCGGTGGCTTGGAGCGGCGCATCACCGATCTGGCCACCCCCACCGCGGTCAAGTTCGACGCAGCAGGCCGCCTCATCACCTCCCAGGGGGGAACCGGTGAGGTGACCGCCATCGACATCGCTACCGGGGCCCGGACAGCACTCGCCCAGGTCAATCCCGGGATCGACAACTTCGCCATCTCCGATCAGGGCCGCTTGTTCGTGTCGCACTTCACCGACGGAAGATTGGCCGAGGTCACAGGCGGAACCGAGCGCCTCCTCTCACCGTCGGGGCTCATCGGCCCCTTCGGTCTGGCCCGCATGGCCGACAGATCCCTGGCCTCCGCCGACGCCCTCGCCGTCAACCGCATCGAGGCCGACGGATCGACTGCCGTCATCGCCAGCCTGTTGGCCGACCTGCCCGGCATGGCCGTCGACGTGGCCGCAGCCGGTGACGACCTGTTGATCCTGATCGGCCGCGGCCAGGTGCTGCGCCGCTCACCCGATGGTTCCCTCCGCTCAGTGGCCGGGCACCTCGGCGGGGTGAGCGCCATGGCTGCAGCACCCGGCGGTGGCGCCTACGTCGTGGACCGCTCCGGTGGCCGGGTTGTGCTCATCGACGGGATCGGCGAGATCCTCGGCGAGGCGGCAAGCGGTCTGACCGACCCTCGGGCGGTCGCTGCGGCTCCGGACGGGACTGTGTGGGTCTCCCACTACGGCGGGGCGACCGGTTTCGTCGACGGCCGGGCGGTCACAACCCTCGGCGGGGTCACCGACCCCGAAGGCATCGGGGTGACGTCGACGACGGCCCTGCTGGCCGAACCTGCTAGCCGGCGCCTGGTGGCCATCGACCTTGCGTCGGGCACGTCGACCACGGTGACCCAGGACGCCCCGATCGGACCAGCCATCGCTGGGGCCAGCCTGCCCCACCGCTTCACACCGGTACTGGCCGACGGCGACGGATTCCTGATCGGCTGCGACGGGGACGGGAGCATCCGTCGCCTGACCAGGGCCTGACCTACTCCTCCACGTCGTCGCTGGGCAGCCCGTACGGCGTGACCACCGCGAGATACGGGGCCGGGTCACCATCCCAGTCCATGGCCACAACCTGGGCCGCCGATCGTCGTCCGCTGAAGGCTCGCAACAACTCGAAGTCAGACCCCCGCACCACTGCGGTCACCGTGCCCTCGGCTGATTGCCAGTGTTGGCCCGACGAGGCTTCCACCCGCACCACCGGGAGGCCGGCGTGGTGGGCACGCTCGCAGAAGAAGGGGCCGTATCGCTCCAAGCCGAGGCGGACCGCTTCGGTGTCCCGATCCACCGACGCCCCGACCGCTGCGGCCATGTCATGCACGTGGGTCACCAGATCGGCGGTCATCCGCATGCCGAACACGTCATCGGCCGCCGTGAACGCATCGATGGCGGGGCCGAGCCCTTCCCATTCCTCACAGATCCGCTCGAGCGACCAGCCCGATCGTGCATCAACCTGCGCGGCCGTCCACCTATCACTGCCCAGCCCCTCCAGACGACCGGCCAGCAGGTCGTCGGCGATGCCCACGACATGGGCGACGGTCTGGGTGACCGTCCACTCAGGGCACAGTGGGACGTGCCGTCCCCTATCGGCTGGGCTGAGGGCCAGAGCCCAGGAGATGGTCTCGCGCCTGAGGTCGGCGTAGATCTCTCCCGCCGGGCGACGCTCGGGTCGATCAGTCATACCGACGATTCTGCCGCCCCGTCACGATCACCCACGAATCCCGAGGCAGCGGCGGACCCCACGGCGGTTGTACACCACGACCAGCGACGACCTGCCCATCGCCCCTGCCGCGATCATCGGGTTCAGTACCCCGGTGGCAGCCAGAGGGATAGCCGCTGCGTTGTAGGCGAACGCCCAGAACAAATTCCCCTTGATGGTGGCCAGGGTGCGGCGTGATAGGGCGATGGCATCGGCCACCGCCCTCAGGTCACCCGACATCACGGTGAGGTCCGATGCCTCGATCGCCACGTCGGTTCCAGTGCCCACGGCAATCCCCAGATCGGCCTGGGCGAGCGCCGGAGCGTCGTTGATCCCGTCGCCGACCATGGCGACCCGATGCCCGGCCGCCTGCAACGACCGGATCTCGGCCGCCTTGTCGTCGGGGAGAACCTCGGCCCTCACCTCGTCGATGCCCACCGCAGCAGCGACTGCTCGAGCCGTGGGGGCGTTGTCACCGGTCAGCAGGCTGACCCGGAGACCCTGCGCGCGCAGCAGCTCGATGGCTTCAGCGGAGGTGTCCTTGAGCTGATCGGCGACCTCGTAGGCGACCTCGGCGACACCGTTGCGGCCGGCGAACACCACCGTCGATCCTCGAGCCTGGGCAGCGTCGGCCCGAGCACCGAGGGACGGGGGCACCTCATCGAACATCGAGCGACGTCCGACCCCCACCTCGGCACCCGCGACCCGCCCCTGCACACCAATGCCCGCCAATCCTCGGAAGTTCTCTACCTCGACCCCATCGGCGGCAGAGGACAGGCCTTCGTGCTCGGCAATGGCTTGGGCGATCGGATGCTCGGACCGCACTTCCAGGGAGGCAACCGCCCGTCGCAGCAGGTCGGGATCAGCGGGGCCCATGTCAGCCCACAGCACTGTCGACACGGCCATGCGGCCGTGGGTCACCGTGCCGGTCTTGTCGAGCACCACGACGTCGACGCGCCGGGTGTCCTCGAGCACTTCCCCACCCTTGATGATGACCCCGAGCTGGGCTCCCCGCCCGGTGCCCACCATGATGCCCAGCGGGGTGGCCAGGCCCAGGGCGCACGGGCAGGCGATGATCAGCACCGCCACTGCTGCGGTGAACGCGTCCTGCGTGGCCCGGCCCAGCACCACCCACCCGAGCAGGGTGACCAGGGCTGCGCCGATGGCCGCTGGGACGAACACGGCCGCCACCCGGTCGGCGAGGCGCTGCACTTCGGCCCTGCTGCCCTGGGCGGCTTCCACCAGCGCGATGATCTGGGCCAACGCCGTCTCGGCGCCCACCCTGGTTGCCTCCACAACCAGGGAGCCGTCGGTGTTCACGGTGGCACCGATCACCTCGTCGCCCACGGTCACTTCGACAGGCACCGGTTCGCCGGTCACCATCGAGGTGTCGACGGCGGCCCGGCCTGCGACCACCAACCCGTCGGTGGCGATCTTTTCTCCTGGCCTGACGACGAACCGCATCCCGGCGACCAGCCCGTCGATGGGGATCTCGGAGCCGTCCTCGAGGGTCACCCGATGGGCGCCGAGTCCGGCCAGGGCCCGGATGGCGTCCCCCGACCGGCGTCGAGCCCGGGATTCGAGCCACTTCCCCAACAGGATCAGGGCCACGATCACAGCACCGGTCTCGAAATAGACGTGGCCGCCGTCCACCGCAGCTACGAGCACCACGGCCGACCAGACCCAGCTCGACAGGGTGCCCATCGAGACCAGGGTGTCCATGGTGGCGACCCGGTGGCGCAGGTTGATCGCCGCAGCCCGGTGGAACGGCCAGCCGGACCAGGCCACCACCGGCGCTGCGAGGGCGCCAGCCAGCCATTCCCACCCTTCGAAGCGCAGTAGGGGAACCATCGACACCGCCATCGCCGCGGCCCCCAGGGCCATCGCTACGACCAAACGTCGTCGCAGATCGCGTTCCCGAACCGCGTCGGCCTCCTCCCGGCTGGAGGAACCATCGACTACCTGGTAGCCGATGGCCGTGACCGCCTCCGAGAGTTGCCCTGCAGATGCCTGGTCGCCGTGGACGACGGTTGCCCGCCCTGTTGCGAAGTTCACGTGCGCGTCATGGACACCCTCCACCGCTGCGAGTGCTCCCTGCACGCGGCTGGCGCATCCGGCGCAGGTCATGCCCTCGACCTCGATGGTGCTGCGCCGCAGCGCTCCCGCTGATTCGATATGGGCCATCGCCACGAAGTGATTCTAGAACGGTCGGGCAGATCCAGCACAGGGACGAATGGCCCTCCTCCTCCGAACCACCGCACAGACACAGCTCCACACAACTCGCCGGAGGGCGGCCGCATGACCCCACCGGCCGGGCAGTGCCGACCCGGCTGCGATGACCTCCAACGACCGGCCATCATGGAATGTCGTGGACGGAATTTTCGAAGGTGTTCGGGTGCTCGACTTCACCCAGGTGCTGGCTGGGCCGACGGCCACGCGCCTGCTGGTCGAGCAGGGCGCCGAGGTCATCAAGGTCGAGTTCGCTCCAGCTGGAGATCCGGGTCGGAGCCTGCCCCGAGTACGCGGTCGGCGATCGGGATACCACGTCCAGCAGAACCGGGGGAAGCTCTCCCTCTGTATGGACCTGCGCGCCCCCCAGGCCCGAGAACTGATCTTCGAACTGCTCCCCACTGTGGACGTGGTGATCCAGAACTTCGGCCAAGGTGCAATGGAACGCCTCGGCTTCGGGTACGACGCCCTGTCGGCAGCGAACCCCCGGCTCGTGGTGTGCAACATGACCGCCTTCGGCACCTCGGGGCCGCTGGCGGACAAACCCGGCTACGACCCAATCGCCCAGGCGTGGGCGGGCGTGCTCCACATGCTGGGCTACCCCGATCGACCACCCGTCTTGGCCGGCATCTCACCCGGTGACGTGCTGACCGGCGTGCACGCCTTCGGCGGCGTCGCCGCGGCCCTCTACCACCGTGAACGCACCGGGCTGGGACAGGAAGTCACCGTCTCACTGCTCGGTGCGTACGCAACAGCCCACGAGGTCAACTGGCAGGAATGGTCGGTGTCCGAGGGGGCGAGCGAACCCATTCGACGGGGCAGCGTCCATCCCGTGGTCGGCGGGGTGGGCGTCTTCGCAGCCGACGACGGCCATGTCGTGATCGCTGCAGTCAACGACGGCCAATGGGAACGCCTGTGCACCGTGATGGAACGGCCCGACCTCTGCCCGCCCGGCGCAACGCTGGCCACCGGACCGGGACGCGTCGACCATCGCGATGACGCCAATCAGGCGATCGCCGAATGGATGGCCACGCAGGCCAACCGAGACGATGTCGTCCGCCGGCTCGATGACGCCCGAGTCCCCTGCGCCCCGGTGCTGACCCTGGCTGAAGCAGCCCAGCATCCGTTCCTCCATGAAGCGGGGGCAATCCGATGGGTCGATGACGACGTATTGGGCAGGGTCCTCGTCCCGGGAATGCCCCTGCGCTTTTCCGTCGCCCCCGATGACCGGGCACTCGCCGCTCGCCACCTCGGAGCAGACAA
>JAYPWI010000010.1:79577-102841 GCA_038135065.1 Acidimicrobiales bacterium | reverse complement strand
CCGGTGATGCCGTCCCGTTGCCGGCCGATGTGGCCACTGCCATCGAGGCATTCGAAGGGAGTGCCCTGGCCGCCGACCTGGGGGAGGAGTTCTCCCACAACTTCGTGCTGATGGCTCGGGCCGAGGCCGAGCGCTACACCGACAGCGGCGCCGATCCGATCGGTGACGAGATCAGCGACTGGGAGTTCGCCCGCTATCGGGAGATGTGCTGAACGGGTCCCTCAGTGGTACGGGATGTACTGGTCTCGTTCCCAGGCGGTCATACCCTCGGCCTGTTCCCAGTCCGGGGTGGCATCGATGTAGCGCTGCCACTCGGTGCGCTTGATGGCCACGAAGTTGTCGACGAGGTCCTGGCTGACCGCCTGACATAGGGGGCCATCGGCCTCGAGGTCATCGAGTGCAGCCGAGAGGTTCAACGCCGAGGTGATCTCGGTGTTCCAGGTCTCGATGCCGTCGTTGGACTCGGGTTCGGGGCACTCGAGATGGTTGACCACGCCAAGGCGCGCCGCCTGGAGCACGGTGGCCACTGCGGTGTGGATGTTGCACGAACCATCGGGGAGGCGCGATTCCAGGCGGGTGCTCTGACCGCGCGGTGGTGGCACCCGGGTGCCGGTCATCCGATGGTCGTACCCCCAGTTGGCCCGCCGACCCGAGAAGGTCATGGGTTGCAGACGACGGTACGCATTCACGGTGGGCGCACACAGGGCCGTCATGGCCTGGTGGTGATGGCACAGGCCGGCCAAACACCCGCGGGCCAGGTCCGAGAGCCCATCGGAGGCACCCTCGTCCGCCAAGCCGTTGACGCCGTTCGCGTCGAGGAGCGAGAAGTTGACGTGGACCCCACTGCCCTCACATTGGGCAAACGGCTTGCCCAGGAAGGTCATCTGCAAGCCGTGTTCGATGGCGGTTTCCCTGGCCAGCAGCCGGAACAGGAATGCATCGTCGGCGGCCTTCATGGCGTCGTCGTAGCGGAGTGTCAGTTCGAACTGTCCCTGGTCGAATTCGGCGTTGAGCGATTCGACAACGATCCCGCTGCCCAGAGCCCGGTCGAAGATCTGATCCATCAGACCGACGGGATCGACGGCTCGACCAGTTCCGTAGACGTAGGCCCCCGGTGTGTCCCAGGGCTTCCACCCACCCTCGCCATCGGGCTCGAGGACGTAGGCCTCGAGCTCGATCCCCACCTTGACCGCGTAGCCCAACTCGGCCCACTCCGAGACGGCCTTACTCAAGGCGTAGCGGGCTGCGTAGCGGAACGGGTCGTGACCCATGTGCAGGTCGCACACCACCACCCCGGTGCGGTCGTCGTCCCAACCGGGTCGCACATCGTCGGGATCGAAGGTGGCGTGTATATCGGGGAAGCCGTCCAGTACCCCGGACCCGGGGGTGGGCTCGAACGACCGGTCGTACCCAAGGCTGAACACGGCGGCCGCATGCCCGGTCCCCTCCAACGCAAAGGCGGTAGGCAGGTATTTGCCCCGGGCGATACCGAGATGATCAGGCCACAACATCCTGATCCGGGCGACGTCGATCATGGGTGCCCCCTGTGTCCAGGGGCATGGTAGCCAGCGGAGGTGGGTCGTTGGAGCGTCGTCAGACGAGGACTGCGTCTGGGCCGAGCATCACGCGCAACTCGCCGGCCAGCCCGTTGGTGGTGTCGACCCGGTAGGTCTCAGGCAGGCGGATGACATGGTCATCGAGGTGCAGGAACACCTCCGCGTCACCGGGATGATTTTCCAAGACACCCTTGAGTTCGGCGACCAGCACATCGCTCACCAGGTGCGATTCGATGGCGAGACGAAGGGCCGCCGCACCCGTTGTGGTCTGGTGGCGGTTGATGCTGTTGGCGATGAACTTGGGTTCGTCGTCCCGGCGGTCGACGCGCCCCGTGATGGTGACGACGATGTCGTCGTCGAGGTGGTGCCCGTGATCAGCCATGGTGCGGGGGAAGATCATGACCTCGATGGAGGACTGCAGGTCCTCGAGGGTCAGCACCGCCATCAGGTCACCATTGCGGGTGTATTTGCGCTGGAGGTCGGTGACCACCCCACCGATGCACACCATGGGGTCGCGGCCGTCCTCGGTGAGGGGAACTGCGCCGACCTCACCGATGGAGCAGTCGGTGGCCCGTCGCAACGAAGCCTCGGCCCCCATGAGGGGATGGCTGGAGACGTACAGGCCCAACATCTCCTTCTCCCACGCCAACACCGTCCTCTGCTCTGCTTCTTCGTCGGGGATGGGCAGGCGATCGTCGTAGCCGTCGACGGTTGCCTCGAGTTCTCCGAAGAGGGTCTGGATACCCATGTCGGCTTCTTTGCGGCGCCCCACGATGCGGTCGATGATCTGTTCGTAGACCATGAGCAGGCCCTGTCGGGGGTGCCCCATCGAGGTGAAGGCTCCGGCCTTGATCAAGGCCTCGATCGATCGCTTGTTGAGAATCCCGAGGGGAACCCGCTCGCAGAATTCGTAGAAGTCGGCATAGGGGCCGTTGGCGTTCCGCTCCTCCACGATGGGGGTCACCACGCCCTCGCCGACGTTGCGAATGGCCGAGAGACCGAAAGGAATCCGCCCCTCCTTGGAGCAGAAGTCGACCTCTGATCGGTTCACGTCGGGGACCTCCACCACAATGCCCGCCTGACGGCAGTCGTTGAGGTAGATGCCCGCCTTGTCGAGGTTGTGCTTGACCCCCGTGAGGACGGCGGCCATGAACTCGACCCGGTAGTTGGCCTTCAGGAAGGCCGTCTGGAAGCTGATGAACCCGTATCCGAAGGCGTGGCTCTTGTTGAAGGCGTAGTCGGCGAAGGGTTCGATGATGTCGAACAGGCGAGTGCCCAGCGACTTGTCGTAGCCGTTGTGCGCTGTGCCCTCGACGAACTTGACGCGGTGTTCTGCGATGAGCTCGCGCTTTTTCTTACCGCACGCTTTCCTGAGGTCGTCGGCCTCGGCCAGGGTGTAGCCCGCAATCTGCTGGGCCACCCGCATCATGGCCTCTTGGTAGATCATCAGACCGTAGGTATCGCCCAGGATGCCGCCGAGGTCCGGGTGGGGGAGATCGACCGGCTTACGCCCGTTTTTCCGATCGGCGTAGTCGTTGTGCATGTTGGCGGCCATGGGGCCTGGCCGGTACAGGGCAACCAGGGCGGCCACGTCGTCGAAGGCAGTCGGGGCCAGTGAGCGCATCAGGGCCCGCATGGGGTTCGACTCCAACTGGAACACGCCCAGTGAATCGCCGGCCCGTAGGAGTTCGTAGGTTGCGCCGTCCTCGAGGTCCACGTGGTCGATGTCCACCTCGAGCCCGTGGGTCTCCCGAATCAGCCGGAGCGCCTCGTCGATGATGGACAGGGTGCGGAGCCCGAGGAAGTCCATCTTCAGCAGGCCGAGTTCCTCGACCCCGTTCATCTCGTATTGGGTCACCACCGGCGCATGTTCGGGATCAACCCCCGACTCGGGCTTGCGCTGGATCGGCAGATACTCGGTCAGCGGCTGATCGGTGATGACCACTGCGGCTGCATGGATGGAGTCCTGGCGGCGCAGGCCCTCCAGCCCCTTGGCCACGTCGATGACCTTTCGCACGTCGGGATCGGACTCGTACATCGACCGCAGCTCGGCCGCAGCTTTGAAGCCGTCGCTGTACTTCTCGTGCTCCTCCATGCAGGCATACAGGGGGGTGTCGCGGCCCATGACCAGGGGTGGCATGGCCTTCGCTACCTTGTCACCCACCGCGTAGGGATACCCCAGTACCCGGGCGGCATCCCGCACGGCGGCCCGGGCCTTGATGGTCGAGAAGGTGATGATCTGGGCCGTGTTCTCCCTGCCGTATCGTTCGGCCGTATAGCGGATCATCTCGTCCCGGTAGCGGTCGTCGAAGTCCATGTCGATGTCGGGCATCGAGATCCGACCGGGGTTGAGGAAGCGTTCGAACAGCAGGTCGTAGCGGATCGGATCCAGATCGGTGATCCACAGGGTGTATGCCACGGCACAGCCCGCAGCGCTACCGCGACCGGGACCGACCCGGATCCCCGACTCCCTGGCATGACGAATCAGGTCCCAGGTGATGAGGAAGTAGGCCGAGAAGCCCATGTCGCTGATCACCTTGAGCTCGTAGGCCAAGCGGTCAACGATCTCGGGAGCGAGGTCGGTACCCCACCGCCGCTTGGCCCCCTCGAAGGTGAGGTGGCGCAGGTACTCGTCGTCGTCGGTGAAGCCCTCGGGAAGGGGGAAGGTGGGGAGCTGGGGCTTGCCGAACTCGATCGTCACATCGGCTCGCTCGGCCACCCACAGGGTGTTGTCGCAGGCCGATGGGAGCTCATCGAACAGCGAGCGCATCTCACGCGAGGTCTTGAGGTAGTGCTGATCGCCGTGGAACTTGAACCGGTCGGGGTCGCTCATCAGCGATCCCGTCTGCACGCACAGGAGCGCGTCGTGGCTGACTGCATCGTGCTGGTGGGTGTAGTGCAGGTCGTTGGTGGCGAGGAGCGGTGCCCCGATAGCCGAGGCAATCTGGAGCAGTTGAGGGTTGCAACGCTGCTGCTCGGGGATGTCGTGGTCCTGGAGTTCGATGAAGAGGTTGTCCCGGCCGAAGATGTCCTGCAGCCGGGCCGCTCGCTGCAGGGCGAGGTCGTAGTTGCCTGCGAGGAGGGCCTGTTGCACCACACTGCCCAGGCAACCGGTGGTGGCGATCAGGCCCTCGGCGTGTTCTTCGAACAGCTCCCAGTCCATCCGGGGCTTGTAGTAGTAGCCCTCGAGGAAGGCTCGGCTGCTGAGCTTCAGCAGGTTTCGGTACCCCGTGTCGTTCTCGGCGAGGAGGGTGAGGTGGTAGTAGAGCTTGGCGCCTCCGTCGGTGTCGCCTCCCGAGTCGTCGAGCCGCTTTCCCCGGCGACTCGGGCGCTCCTTGTTCGACTCGAGGGCCATGTAGGCCTCAGTGCCGATGATGGGCTTGATGCCCTGGTTGCGGCACTCCTTGTAGAAGTCGAGGACCCCGTACATGTTTCCGTGGTCGGTGATGCCCAAGGCGGGTTGGCCGTCGCGCACGGCCGCTGACACAGCGTCGCTGACCCGCGCTGCTCCATCGAGCATCGAGTACTCGGTGTGCGTGTGGAGATGGACGAACGACCCCGCCAATTTGCAGCCCCGACCTATGGCTCTACCCTGCTGTGGTCCACCTTGTCCCAAATCCCACCGGGTTGCAATTGCAGGTATGTGATTTGATGGAGTTTTCTGCCCTACAGGGCACCCCGGCCGAGCGTCTGAGCGCTGTCCTGGTCGACGAGGACCCCACCGAGGGCCTGTGGCGTCTCATCGATGACGGGTGGGCCGACGCGCATCTGCCGGAGTTACCCGCCCTGCGTCTCGAACAGGATCCCATTCATCGGCACAAGGACGTCCTGAGTCACACCGTTGCGGTTACCGCGCAGGCTCCGCCCCGTCTGCGGGTCCGGCTCGCTGCGCTGTTCCACGACATCGGCAAGCCGAAGACTCGCCGCATCGATGAGGAGGGCGTCACCTTCCGTCACCACGAGGCCGTGGGGTCGAAGATGACCCGAGCCCGCATGCCCGAACTCGGATTCGACGAGGACATCACCAGCGAGGTGAGCCGGTTGGTCTTCCTCTCGGGGCGCTTCAAGGGGTACGCCGATGGATGGTCCGACAGCGCCGTTCGCCGCTACGCACGCGACGGCGGGGCGCTGCTGGGCGACCTGAACGACCTGGTACGCAGCGACTGCACGTCCCGCAATCCTCGGCGGGTGGCTGCGCTGCATGCAGCGCTCGACGATCTCGAGGCGCGCATCGCAGAACTTGCCCGACTCGAGGTCCGGCGAGCCGAGCGACCCGAGATCGACGGGCAGGCCGTGATGGCGCATCTGGGTATCGGCCCCGGCCCGGAGATCGGCGAGGCCCTCAAGTTCTTGCTGGAGTTGAAGCGGACGGAAGGTGTGCTCGGGCGCAGGGAGATCCTGACCCGTCTCGACAGGTGGTGGGCGGCACGCCCCGCGTAGACCGAGTTCAGTCGGTGTAGAAGGTCGAGCCTGCGTCGAAGCGATTCGGGGCAGAGAACATGCCGAGGATGACGGCTCCATCAATGCTGCGCGCTTCATGGCGGTTCCCGCCCGGTCGCCAGATGTACTGCCCGGCCACCGCCCGACCCTCGTGGTCCTCGAACGAGCCGGAGATGACCCACGTCTGCTCTACATCGACGTGTTCGTGTGCGGGCACGACGGCTCCCGGCGCCAGCTTGAACAGGATCGTCGAGCGGCCTGTGTCGGGGTCGGCCCAGAGGATCTTGGTCTCGATTCCCTCGAACTGGGACGGCTCCCACTCCATGGCCTCGGGATCGACGTAGCGGGAGCGCAGCTCCGGCGGGTTCGGATATCCGGCGCTGCTCACCGTCTCGTCGTTCGCTGTGCTCATCGCGTGCTCCCCGTGGATCTAGCTGGTTCCCCGACCTGCATCATCCCTCACCGGGGTGGTCCGTGCCGCCGGATCCGACCGACGGGCTCCGTGTGTTCCCGTGGGTGAAGTGTTTCCGTGGGTGAAGTGTTCCCGTGGGTGAAGCTCAGTGGTCGACCGGTGGATCGTCTCGATCGGGCCCCGGATGGTTGCTGTCGTAGAGATCGGGTTCGAGATAGATCAGACGCACCATCGGAACAGCCGAGCGGATCTGCCGCTCTGTGGCGTCGATCGCGTCGGCCAGAGCTCCGGTGGTGAGGCCTTCTACGAAGTTGACCTTGGCGGCCACCAGGATGTCTTCCGGACCGAGGTGCTGGGTCCGGATATGGATCAGGCGCTCCACCTGATCCATCCCCTCGATCGCAGCTTCGATCGCCTCCTGATCTGCCAGGGTGGCTGCTTCGCCGATGAGCAGGCTCTTCATCTCTATGGCGAGGACCACGGCGATGACGCCGAGCAGCACGCCGATGCTCAGTGTTCCCACTCCGTCGAGCACCGGAGCGTCGAGACCGACGCTGGCCGTCACCGCACCGAGGGCCACGACCAGTCCGATCATGGCGCCCCAGTCCTCGAGGAGCACGACGGGAAGCTCGGGTGAGCGGGAATTCCTCACGAAGTCCCACCATGTCTGGTCAGCGCGCTTGACCCGGCGTGATTCCACGATCGCCAGGCGCAATGACCCGCCTTCGAGCAAGATGCCCACGACCAAAATCGTGATGGCCACTGCCGGGTTGTCGATTGCGTGGGGGTGGCGGATCTTCTCGACGCCCTCGTAGATGGCGAACAGGGACCCGAGCGAAAACAGCACCATTGCCACGACGAACGACCAGAAGTAGCGCTCCCGCCCGAAGCCGAACTGGTGACGGGGGGTGGCTCCCCGGCTCCCGGCTCGCCCCCCGTAGAGCAAGAGGGCCTGGTTGCTGGTGTCGGCAAACGAGTGCACGCTCTCGGCGAGCATCGAGCTCGACCTCGTGATGACGAAGCCGATCAGTTTGGCGATGGCGATCCCGAGGTTCGCGAAGAACGCAGCGATGATCGCCCGTGTACTTCCACCAGCCATGGGGAGATGTTGCCAGACCCTGCGGGGGCGGTGCCTATCAGGTCAGCCAGGGAGGGCGGCCAGGCTTCCCAGGGCCAGGGCGATACACAGGGGGGAAATGGCTCGCCGATCTAGCCGGGCGAAGGGCGAGTCGCGGCGCCATAGACCCGACAGGATCAGTCCTGCCACCCCTCGCAGGGCCAATCCAGTTCCGACCAGGGCGGCGGCCGGCCAGGTGATCCACGTGTCCACCCCGGCCGCGTTGATCCCGATGACGATCCCGGCCGCGGTCAGGGCACCGGCCGCGAGGGCGAGCTGCGCACTGGTAGGAGACGGCATCCATGGCGGGGTGATCAGGGCGATGAGATCTCGCCCCGATGCGGCGGGCCAATGGCCACCGCGCACCCAGGTCCAGTGGAGCCCGGCGAGGCCGAGCAGAACGACAGCTGTGATGGCGCCGACGGTGGTTCCCACCTCACCAGTGTGCCCCACGACGGCGGTCGGGGCGGCTTGGGAGCCGGTCGAGGTCAGGCCGACTGGCCAGCCAGCTTCCGGTTCTTGATCTTGGCCTTCACGTAGTCGCGGTTCATGAACGCGATGAAGTCGAGGCTGATTTCCTTCGGGCACGCCTCGTGGCACTCGCCGTGGTTGGTGCAGCTGCCGAAGAAGGTCTCCATCGTGTCGACCATCCGCTCGGTGCGTTCCCACCGCTGGGCTTGGCCCTGGGGGACCAGGTTGAGGTGGGCGAGCTTCGCCGAAGTGAACAGCTGGGCCGCCGAGTTCGGACAGGCGGCCACGCAGGCCCCGCATCCGATACAGGCGGCGGCGTCGAACGAGGTGTCCGCAGCGTCCTTGGGAACCCGGGTGAGGTTGGCGTCACCGGCGGCGCCGGTGTTGACGGAGATGAAACCGCCGGCCTCGATGATGCGGTCGAAGGCTGACCGGTCGACGGTGAGGTCCTTGACCACGGGGAAGGCCCTGGCCCGGAACGGCTCGACCGTGATGGTCTGGCCTGACGAGAACTTCCGCATGTGCAGCTGGCACGTCGTCGTCGCTTTTTCGGTGCCATGAGCCTGGCCGTTGATCATCAGTGAGCAGGTGCCGCAGATTCCCTCTCGGCAATCGTGATCGAACTCGATCGGCACCTTGCCGTCGTTGACCAGGTCCTCGTTGACGATGTCCAGCATCTCGAGGAACGACATGTCCGAGCTGATGCCCCGGACCTCGTGGGTCTCGAAGTGGCCCTGCGCAGTGGGCCCTTCCTGACGCCAGATCTTCAGGGTGAGATCCAAGTCGCTCACTTGTAGCTCCTGGTGGTCGGCGGGACGTATTCGGCGATGAGGGGCTCGACGTGGCGGTTCTGAACGGCGTCGGCGCCGTTCCACTCCCACGCAGCGACGTGCATGAAGTTCTCGTCGTCGCGCTGGGCCTCGCCGTCCTCGGTCTGGTGTTCGGCTCGGAAGTGCCCGCCGCAGCTTTCTTCCCGGTCCAGTGCGTCTCGGGCCAGCAGCTTGGCCAGCTCGAAGAAGTCGGCGACCCGCCCGGCCTTCTCGAGGCTCGAGTTCAAGGTGTCGCCGGATCCCGGCACTCGGACGTCTTTGTAGAACTCCTCCTCGAGGGCGGGGATCTCGGCGAGGGCCTTGTTGAGCCCCTCTTCGGTCCGCTCCATGCCGCAGTAGTCCCAGACGATCTTGCCCAACTCCCGATGGAACCAGTCCACGGAGCGGGTTCCCTTCGTGTCGAGGAACTTCTGGGTCTGCTCTTTCACCGAGTTCTCTGCAGCAACGAAAGCGGGATCGGAGGTGTCCACCAGCGACTCGCTGAGCCGGTCGGCCAGATTGCCGCCGATCGTGTACGGCAGGACGAAGTAGCCGTCGGCCAAGCCCTGCATGAGGGCGGACGCTCCGAGTCGGTTGGCTCCGTGGTCGGAGAAGTTGGCTTCACCGATCGCATAGCAGTTCGGGATGGTGGTCTCGAGGTTGTAGTCGACCCACAGGCCACCCATCGTGTAGTGGATGGCCGGGTATATCCGCATGGGGACCTTGTAAGGGTCTTCTCCGGCGATCCGCTCGTACATGTCGAACAGGTTCCCGTACTTGGCCTTGACCACGGCTTCCCCGTCCCGCTCGATGGCGGCCGAGAAGTCCAGGTAGACGCCGTTCTTGAGGGGGCCCACACCCTTGCCCTGGTCGACCACCGTCTTGGAGTTCCGGCTGGCCACGTCACGGGGGACCAGGTTGCCGAAGGCCGGGTACTTCCGTTCCAGGTAGTAGTCGCGTTCCGACTCGGGGATCTGGTCCGGCGAGCGTGCGTCGTCGAAGGCTTCGGGCACCCAGATCCGACCGTCGTTGCGGAGGGACTCCGACATCAGGGTCAGCTTCGATTGGAACTCGTCGCTGGCCGGGATGCAGGTCGGGTGGATCTGCGTGTAGCAGGGGTTGGCGAAGAAGGCGCCCTTGCGGTGGGCCCGCCAGGCAGCGGTCACGTTGCAGGCCATGGCGTTGGTGGACAGGTAGTACACGTTGCCGTAGCCGCCGGTGGCCAGGACCACGGCGTGGCCCGCGTGGGAGACCACCTCGCCGCTGATCAGGTCGCGGGTGACGATTCCGCAGGCCTTGCCGTCCTTCACGACGACGTCCAGCATCTCGGTGCGAGTCCACAGCTCGACGCCACCCGCTGCCACCTGCTTCATCAGCGCCTGATAGGCCCCCAGCAGCAACTGCTGGCCGGTCTGACCCCTGGCGTAGAAGGTGCGGGACACCTGGGCGCCGCCGAACGAGCGGTTGTCGAGGAGTCCGCCGTACTCCCGGGCGAAGGGCACGCCTTGGGCTGCGCACTGGTCGATGATGTTCACCGACACCTCGGCGAGGCGGTGCACGTTCGATTCCCGGGAACGGAAGTCACCGCCCTTGACCGTGTCGTAGAACAGGCGATGTACCGAGTCGCCGTCGTTCTTGTAGTTCTTGGCTGCGTTGATGCCGCCCTGGGCCGCGATGGAGTGGGCACGGCGAGGTGTGTCGTGGAAGGTGAAGGCCTTTACCTGGTAGCCCAGCTCGCTCAGCGACGCGGCGGCCGATGCGCCGGCCAGGCCGGTGCCCACGACCAGCACGGTGAACTTCCGCTTGTTGTTCGGGTTCACCAACTTGGTGTTGAACTTGTGGCTCTCCCACCGCTCGGCGATGGGGCCCTCAGGAATCTTGCTGTCGAGTGTCATGAGTGGTCCTCCAACTGCTCGATGTCACATTCGGTATCGCACAGCTCCCATTCCCGGTTTTCCTCGTCGATCAAACCTGCCTGGGTGAGGATGGGAAAGCTGAGATTGCCGACGAGGATGACGCCGGCGATCACGGTGGCCAGATTGCGGCGCAGGGCGTTGAACTTGGGGTTGTTGACGCCAAGGCTCTGGAACAGGCTCCAGGTGCCGTGGAAGATGTGGATGGCCAGGGCCACGTTGGCAACGATGTAGATGATGGCCACCGGGAGACTGCTGAGGCTCTCGGTCACGTTGTGGTACGGATCGCCACGGATGTAGTCGGGTCCGAGCCACCACCCCCACGTCAGGTCTGCAAGGTGGAAGAAGAGGTACAGGGCGATGATGGGCCCGGTCCACCGCATGGTGCGTGAGGCGTAGTTGGCGGCCACGTAGTCGCGCTTGGACGCGTACTTCTTCTCGCCGCCAACGAAGTCGGCCCGGTCGCTGGCTTTACGGCTGCGTTCCTTGAGGGAGTAGGCGCTGTGGATGTGCAGCCCGAACATCACGATGAGGCCGATGCGCAGCGCCCACAGGATCCAGTGCTTGGGAACGATGCCGCCGCCGAGGGTTCGCAGGGTCTCGGCGTATTCGTGCATTCGGGCGGGGCCCTCGTACACGTGCAGGTTGCCGATCATGTGGGCGATCACGAACCCCAACAGACCGATGCCGGTCAGGGCCATGACCCATTTCCGGCCTACCGACGACTGGTAGATGCTGAGGGGAAAGGGCCACTGACGACGTGGGGTGAACACGGGCGTCGAGCCAGCGGGGTTTCGGGCGGGAGCCGCCATGACGGACGACCTCCTGAGCTCAGGGAGAAGGACGGCCCTTACGGTAACCAACCGGAGGCCTGCCCGACGAGTCCGTCGGCGAAGAGACCTGCACCGTGTAGTTCCGCGTCACCACCAAGCCGGGTCCGACGAGGTGGAGTCGCAGGTCAGCCGCTCCGGGGTCTCGTGTCTGCAGCACCGGCCGGGTGACTCGGATCACCGTGTCCGGTCCGATCGATACCTCTTCATCCCAACGCTGTGGATGGCACCCGGGTGCCATCCAGTCGATGGTCAACCGCAGGCCCTCGACGGGTTCCCGGAGATCGGACACCACGTACATGGGGCATCGGTAGCGTCCGGGGCTCAGGGTGCCACTGGGCAGTTGGGCGACGGGAATCACCGGTCGGCTGGCCTCGGTGACTGCACGCCACAGGTCCGTGGGTCGCTGGTCGGCATCGAGGATGGCCAGCGGAGCCAGCGGGGTGGCCCCGAGATTGAACAGACAGTGCCCACCGACCGGTTCGTACTTCAGGACGCGCAGGCCCTCGATAAGCCGCCGAGCTGTCTCGGGCCACGGCTCGATGGCTGGGTCGGGCTTGCCTGCGGGGCCGTCGTGGTCCGGTCCGGGACCCCAGCCCGAGACGAATCGCAC
Organism: Acidimicrobiales bacterium; assembly: GCA_038135065.1. Taxonomy (GTDB): domain Bacteria; phylum Actinomycetota; class Acidimicrobiia; order Acidimicrobiales; family Poriferisodalaceae; genus JAYPWI01. The sequence continues at coordinate 90,680 of JAYPWI010000010.1, read as the reverse complement.
CAGATGCGGAAGGCGACGGGCCGCGGTCACCACAGCATCGGGAGAGCTAGCCGGGTTCTGACCGAGATCGACGACCGACCGGCTCCCGAGCGGAAGTCCCGAGCCCTGCCCGTCGAGGGCAAGTCGGGTCGGATCACCTTCTGTCAGGGCTTCCTGCACGGCGCGGCCTGTGCTCGATCGCACCCAGGTCGGCCGGCGTAGCCCATCGCGCACCAGCCGCCACAGGGGCCCCCAGGTGACGCCGTTCCGCTCGGATAGGGCCGGACGGTGGCGGGGTGCCGCCAGTTCGGGGCTGCTCCACCTGGCGACCGAGGGATGGTGTCCGAGTTGGGTGACCAACTTTCGGGCCTGTTCGACTGCGCTGCGCCGTCCGCGACGGCCACCGGCCAGCTGGAGCGGTACGTCCTGCCAGATCAACACACCCAGTCGATCGGCTTCTGCGTACAACTCTCGAGGCGCGACGTGGGCGTGCACCCTGATCAGATCGACACCGACGTCGACCGCCACGGCGAGATCTCGTCGGATGTCCTGAGGGGTTGCGCCAACCCAACCGCGTGGGTGCGGCGCCCAGTGGACGCCGTTGAGGTAGAGGCGTTCGCCGTTCACGGAAGTGACCGATCGTCTGATGTCCACCGACCGCACCCCGAAGCGCCGTCGCTGGCTGTGGGAGGTGGATCCCTGGACCGACACGGCGACCGCAGCGTCATAGAGGGGTTGGTCGCCCAGCTTGTGTGGCCACCACAAGGCAGGCGACTCCACGGCCATGTGCCACTCGATCTCGTTCTGACCCAGGGCCAGGACCACCTCCTGTTCGTGCGTGTCGTTGCCTGTGCCGGGGGAGGTGACCTTGCCGGCACGGGTGATGCTGGTCGTCACCGTGGCCAGATGAGTACCCCGGCTGTCCAGCGTCGCCCGAAAGCGAACGATGGCCCGGTCGGCGTCTGCTTCGAGCACGAGCAGTGTGAGGTTCGTCAACCTGACGTCCCCTGTCTCCTCGAGCCGAACGTCATGCCAGATCCCTCCCGGGCTTTCCCCGCCCCCGGTGAAGACATCGGTCAGCGAGGGTCCGTCGGGCTGGAGGCAGTTCGCCTCGATGGCCAGGAGGTGATCTGGGTCGGTGCCCAGTCGGTCCGTGATGTCGAAGGTGTGGCGGACGAAGTACCCCTCGGTATCACCCAGGTAGGCGCCGTCGAGCCACACATCGCCCTGTGAGCAGAGCCCGTCGATGGTCAGCCAGCGGCGTCGTCCGGTCGGTGTCGGGGACTCGGGCAGGGTGAACCATCGGCGGTACAGGGCCGACTCGGCCTGCTCGAACCCCGCCACGTCCTGCCAGTTACCGGGAACCGACACCTCTGCCCATGCCATGTCATCGAGGGCGCGGTCTCCCACCGTTCGCCGCCCTGTCTCGTCGGCAGGGTGGATCTTCCATGTGCCGCAGAGCGAGAGCGTCTGCGCAGAGTCGTCGGTGGCCGCCACGTCGAAGGTGACGCTACCGCTGCGAAGATCCGGTGGCCGTCCAGTTCCGGGGGCTGACCACGCCGTCTCGCAGCCCGATAGGGTGCGGGACCATGAGTCGACCAACCACCGTCGGAGAGTTGCGTGCATCGGGCTGGGAGTCCCGCCCGGTCAAGGAGGAGATGCGGCGCAATGCGGTGGCCAAGATCGTGGCCGGTGAGCAGCTGTTCGACGGGGTCCTCGGATACGAGAACACCGTGTTGCCCCAGCTCGAGAACGCCGTATTGGCCGGCCACGACATCGTCTTCCTCGGTGAGCGGGGTCAGGCCAAGACCCGGATGATTCGGTCCATGGTCAACCTGCTCGACGAGTGGATGCCCTACGTGGCTGGTTCGGAGATCTACGACGATCCCTACGAACCGATCTCACGGCACGCCCTCGACCTGATCGAGGAGAAGGGTGATGACGCGCCAATCGAGTGGGTCCATCGTGACGACCGGTTCGGAGAGAAGTTGGCGACGCCCGACACCTCGATCGCCGACCTGATCGGTGAGGTCGATCCCATCAAGGTGGCCGAGGGTCGGTACCTCTCCGATGAGCTCACCCTCCATTACGGCCTGGTGCCTCGAACCAATCGAGGCATCTTCGCCATCAACGAGTTGCCCGACCTCGCCGAGCGGATCCAGGTGGGCCTGCTCAACGTGCTCGAGGAGAGGGACGTCCAGATCCGCGGCTACAAGGTGCGCCTTCCCCTCGATGTCGTGCTGGTCGCATCGGCCAACCCCGAGGACTACACCAACCGGGGACGGATCATCACCCCCCTCAAGGACCGGTTCGGGAGCCAGATCCGGACCCACTATCCACTCGAGATCGACACGGAGATGGACATCGCCGAACAGGAGGCAAACCTGCTGTCGGCCGAGGGGATCGAGGTCGAGGTCCCTGACTTCATGACCGAGATCGTGGCCACCTTCAGCCACGTGGCTCGCTCGAGCCCTCAGGTCAACCAGCGCTCGGGTGTGTCGGTGCGTATGACGGTCACCAACTACGAAACCCTCGTCGCCAATGCGGCACGGCGGGCCCTCCAGCGTGGGGAGACCAAGGTGGTGCCCCGGGTCAGCGACCTCGAAGCCCTCATGTCCTCCACCGGTGGCAAGGTCGAGATCGAATCGATCGAGGAGGGTCGCGACGGTCTCATCGTGGCCAACATGCTCAAGGCGGCCGTGCTCGAGGTGTTCAAGGGGCGCTTCACCACCGAGGAACTCGTTCCCGTCGTCGACAGCTTCGACGAGGGGACGGTGGTGCACACCGGTGACGATCTCGCCTCGGCCGACTATCAGGACCTGCTCGAGGGCAACCCGGCCCTGGCCACCGCAGTGTCCGAGCTCACCGACTCGGCCGACCCAGCGGTATTGGCCAGCGCGGTGGAACTCATCCTCGAGGGGTTGCACCTCTCCAAGCGCCTCAACAAGGACGCAGTCGGCGTGCGAGCGACCTACCGAGGACGTGGCTGACCCGGTGACCTCGCTGACACCCGTGCCCCTCGATGCGGCTCGGGTGGGGCCGGCGGCCACCATGCTGGCTACGGCGTTCGCAGAAGATCCGCTCTTCGGCTGGTTCTTTCCCGATCCTGCCGGGCGCCCGGTGCTGTCCCGGCTCTGGATGCGGACATCGGCGGTCGCAGCCGTGGACTGCGGGCGGGCTCTGTCGATCGAGGTCGAACGTCGACCGGTCGGTGTCGCCCTGTGGGGCCTGCCCGGTGTCGAGTTGCTGGGACGAGACCGCTTCGCTCCCCTGTGGCATCTGCTGGTCGGAGCGAATCCGCACCGCACCGACGAGTTGCGCCACGGCCTGGCGCTGCTGGCTGCCGCCCATGAGGGGCACCCAGATCACTTCTACCTGAACACCATCGGGATCGATGCCAGCCGACGGGGAAGGGGAGAGGGGCGCCGCTTGATCGAGCCGGTGCTCGAGGAGGCGGACCGCAGTGACCTTGGCGCGTATCTCGAGAGCTCGAATCCCCGCAATGTGAGCTTCTATCGACGCCTCGGTTTCGAGGTGACTGACGAGATCGTCCTGCCGGGACTTCGATCCGAACCTGGCCCCGTGATCCGTCCGATGTGGCGGTCGCCCCAGGGCTGAGTGCCGACCGGTCGGGCCAGCCCACGGTTGCCCAGCTAGCCTCGCCACATGGCGATCTTCAGGCGGCGACGCAAGCAGCGGGAGGGAGCCCGGTTCCGGTATTCGGCGTGGGACGGCACCCAGACCGGTTTCGACCTCGACGCGGACGGGTTGTTCAAGGAGCTGACCGACGATCTGCTCTACCACGGAGATCTGAACGCTGCCCTCCGGCGGCTGATGCAGCAGGGGTTCGAGGACGCCGAGGGCAACCGGATGCAGGGGTTGCGCGACATGCTCGACCAACTGCGTGAGCGGCGTCAGGAAATGCTCGACCAGTTCGACCTCGGTGGGATCTACGACGAGATCAGCCAGGAACTCGACGACGTGGTGGCCGAGGAGCGCGACGCCTTGGAGGACTTCCTGGCCGATGCACAGTCATCGGGGGACGATCGACGCTCCGAGATCGCCGAGCAGGCAACCCAGGACAAGAACCTCCAACTCGACTTCTTGCCCCCCGATCTTGCGGGAAAGGTCAGGGGGCTGCAGGACTACGAGTTCGTGTCGCCCGAGGCCCGTCAGCAGTTCGAGGAGTTGATGGATCGCCTCAAGCAGGAGGTGGCTCAGTCCATGTTCGACCAGATGGCGGGCGCCATGGGGAACATGGACGAGCAGTCGCTGCAGGCCATGAAGGACATGATGGCCGAGCTCAACCAGATGCTCGAGCAGCGTGAACGAGGAGAGGAAGTCGACTTCGAGGGGTTCATGGAGCGCCACGGCGAGTTCTTCCCCGAAAACCCCGAGACCCTCGACGAGCTCCTCGAGATCATGGCTGAGCGCATGGCGGCCATGCAGGCCATGATGAACTCGATGACGCCCGAGCAGCGTCAGCAACTTCAGGAGCTGGCCGGGCAGCTCATGGAGGACATGGATCTGCAGTGGCAGGCTCAGCAGCTTGCCCAGAACCTCCAGAATGCATTTCCCGACATGGGGTGGGACCGCAGCTACCAGTTCGGCGGCGACGATCCCCTTTCGATGAGTCAGGCCACCGACCTCATGCAACAGTTGGGCGATCTGGACAGCCTCCAGCAGATGCTGTCCAACGCCACGAACCCGGCCGCCCTGGCCGAGGTTGACGCCGAGCGGGTTGCCGAATTGCTGGGCCAGGAATCGGCCGAGGCCCTCCAGCGGCTCAGCGAGATGGCCAAGATGCTCGAGGACAATGGGTTGGCCGAGAACAAGGAGGGCCGGCTCGAGCTGACCCCGCGGGCCCTCCGGCGGATCGGTCAGAACGCCCTGGGCGACCTGTTCTCGAAGTTGCTCGACGACAAGGTGGGACAGCACAGGGTGACCACAACGGGGGTCGGCCACGAGCGGGCGTATGAGACCAAGCCGTACGAGTTCGGGGACAACTTCAACCTGAACATCGAGCAGACCGTGCGCAATGCCATCGGCCGACAAGGGACCGGCACGCCGGTGCGTCTGCTGCCCGACGACTTCGAGGTGGAACGGACCGAGCTGAACTCGCGAGCCTCCACCGTGTTGATGCTCGACCTGTCGATGTCCATGCCCATGCGGGACAACTTCCTGCCAGCGAAGAAGGTCACCATGGCCCTGCATTCGCTGATCTCGAGCCAGTACCCGCGGGACTACCTGGGAATCGTGGGCTTCGCCGAGTCGGCTCAGGAACTGAAACCCGAGCACCTCCCGGAGGTGTCATGGGACTTCGCCTACGGCACGAACATGCAGCACGGGCTCATGATCGCCCGACGACTCCTGGCCCGTCAGACGGGTACCAAGCAGGTGATCATGATCACCGACGGCGAACCGACCGCCCACATCGGTCGAGATGGCCGCCCCTATTTCAACTATCCGCCGGTTCCCGAGACGATCGAGGCGACCCTCAAGGAAGTGGCCAGAGCCACCCGGGAAGACATCCGCATCAACGTCTTCATGCTGGACCCGAATAGCTATCTGCGGGCCTTCGTGGAGAAGATGACCCAGATGAACGGTGGGCGGGCCTTCTTCACCAGTCCACACAACCTCGGTGACTACGTCCTGGTGGACTTCCTCGAGCATCGGCGGCGGCTCTCCACCTCGGGTCGACGGTAGCCACCGACACGGCAGCGCATCGCGGCTTCCACTAACTTCGAGGCGATCATGTCGACGACCGATGCTTCTGGCGACGTAATGACAGAGCGGCCCCGGAAAGGCCAGCGGACCCGCCTGCGCATCCTCGATGCCGCGGCCGACGTGCTGGCTCGGGAGGGTTATGCCGCGGCCACCCTGACCGAGATCGCTGCAGTCGCGGAGATGCAGGCGGGCAGCCTCTACTACCACTTCGACTCCAAGGACGCGATCGTCGAGGAGGTGCTCCGGGTGGGCATCGACCACGCCAACGCGTCGATCTGCGAAGCGGTGGCCTCGGTCGGGCCGGAGGGCAACGGGCACGACCGCCTGCTCGCTGCCATGGTGGCCTACACCAAGAACGTGGTTGCCGAGAGCAACTACACCCAGGCCAACATCCGCTGCTTCGAGGAGGCCCCCCAAGCCACTCGCGATGCGCTGGCAGTTCCCCTTCGGGCCTTCGCCAACATGTGGGTGGACATGATCACCGCCGGTCAGCAGGACGGCTCGCTTCGTCTGGGGATAGATGCACGAGTGATCGCTCGGATGACGATCTCTGCCGTGAACTCGTGTGTGAACTGGTATCAGCCACAGGGTGCGCTCAGCGTCGAGCAAGTTGCTGGAATGTATGCGTCGGCCCTGGTCGACGGACTGTCGACCTGACCCGTGCCCTGCGCGGACAGACGAGGGAGGAACCGATGAATTTCGACCTGTTCATGTACTGCACGATGGGACGCCGCCATGAGCTCGAAGCGGGTCTTGCCGGCCTGAACAACGACTACTACCAGCGGATGCTGACCGAGATCGCCGACATCGCGCAGTACATCGACGCCAACGGCTGGTCGGGCTTCGGACACCCCGAGCACCACCTACAGGTGGAGGGGTTCGAAGCATCGAACGACCTCGGCCTGATGGCCTCGTGGATCACCCAGCACACCGAGCAGTTGCGGGCCATCGCGTGCGGGTTCGTCTCCACCACCCACAATCCGCTGAGGGTTGCCGAACAGATCGCCACCCTCGATCACATGACCAGAGGCCGCCTGGGCGTCGGGGTGGTCCGGGGGTACCAGCACCGATGGGTGGAGCAGTTCAAGATCCGCCCCGATCTCTCTGCGGTGGGGAAGTGGAACAAGGGTACGGAGGTCGACGATCTGAACCGGAGGTACTTCGAGGAGTTCGTCGACGTGGTGGTCACCGCACTGACCAACCCGACGTTCTCCTACCAAGGTGAGTTCTGGAAGTTCCCGGCCGACGACCGGAACCCCCATGTGCACACCGTGTACTCCGACTTCGGAGCCGGCGTCGATCCGGATATGACCATCCGCGAAGTGGGGATCGCACCCCGGCCGTACTCGGATCCCTACCCCAAGCTGTACGGGGGCTTCACCATGTCGATGAGCTCGGCCGTGTTCTGGGCCCGCCATGGCGGCACTCCCATCGTGTTGAGCGACAAGATGGACTTCTGCACCGAACTGTGGGAGAGCTACCGACGGGAGGCCGAACTGCACGAGGTGGAGGTGCCGCGAGGCCAGGAGTGCGCGTGGGGAGGAACCGCCGTGTGCGCGCCGACCGATGCCGAGGCCGAGGCCCTCTTCGAGGACATGGCCTGGTTCTGGGACATCTGGGCCAAGCAGTTCGGGCAGGGAATGCCGCTCAAGCTGGTCGGCAGCCCCGACACGATCTCGCGTCAGATCGAGGAAGCTCACGACGCGCTGGGCTTCGACGAGGTCTTCTTCCTGGTGCCGCAGGGGATCCACTCGAGCGACCAGATCATCTCGTCGTTGGAACTGATCACCGACAAGGTGATGCCCCGGTTCAACTGACGTGGTCGGTCGCGTCACCCAGGTGTCCCAGGGTGGCTGGACGGTGATCGCCGTGTCCGGTGATGCCGATCTCGTCCTGGTGCCTGACCTCCGTGCCGCCCTGCGCAGTTCGGCTGCCTCGCCCTCGCCCCGGGTGGTCGTGGATCTGACCGAAGCCGACCTGGTGGACTCGTCGGCCATCGGCATCCTCATCGGGGCACGGCGCCGCATCGCCGACAGGGGCGGTCGCCTGCAACTGGTGTTGCCCGATGGGGCGCCGCGGCGCAGTTTGACGGCCGCCGAGGTGGTGGACCTGTTCGATGTTGTCCGTACCATTTCCGCGGCAGTCGAGAACTGACCCTTAGCCTGGAGTCCGCAATGGCCGGAAGTAGCACCTTCTTCAAGCGACCCACCTTCGTCGGCAGCGAGAACACTCTCGCCCGCTTCGTGGCCCGGCCCGTACTCCGCTTCATCGACCGTGAGGTGGCCAGCGGTGTGCTGCTGCTCGCAGCGACGGCGATTGCGTTGCTGTGGGTCAATTCGCCATGGAGCGACAGCTATCACGATCTCTGGCACAGCCACATCGAGTTGGCCGTGGGGACGTGGCACCTCCACGAGCTGACCCTGCACGATTTCGTCAACGACGCACTGATGGCCTTGTTCTTTTTCGTCGTCGGTCTGGAGATCAAGCGCGAGCTGGTGACCGGGGCGCTGAACTCCGTTCGGGCTGCCGCCTTGCCGGCCATCGCAGCAGTGGGCGGCATGGTGGTGCCGGCCCTGTTCTATTTCTCCCTGAACGGGTCCGGAGAGGCAGCCAAGGGCTGGGGGATCCCGATGGCGACCGACATCGCGTTTGCGATCGGTGTGGTGGCCCTGCTCGGTTCGCGGGTGTCCCCTCACCTGAAGTTGTTCCTGCTGACCCTGGCCATCGTCGACGACATCGGGGCCATCGCTGTCATCGCCATCTTCTACACCGGCGACCTCAACCTCACCTGGCTGGCCATCTCGGTCGCTGGGTTGCTGCTGGTACGGGTGCTGCAACAGATGCGGGTGTGGGCCGTGCCCGTGTACGCAGTGGTCGGCACGGTGATCTGGTACGCCACCCTCGAATCAGGCGTCCACGCCACCATCGCGGGCGTGGCCCTCGGACTGCTCACCCCGGCCCGGCCCTTGATGGGCCATGTCGACGCGCAGTCCATCGTGGACAGCCTGCCCGACGACGCGAATGTGGCCGAGGTTCGTCACGTGGGCTTCCTGGTGAAGGAGTCGGTGCCCCTCACCGAGCGGCTGGAAAATGCCCTGCACCCCTTCACCGCCTACATGATCATCCCCGTGTTCGCCCTGGCCAACGCGGGCGTGGAGTTGAGCAGTGACACGGTCGGTGATGCCGTGGGCAGCAACGTCGTGCTCGGCATCATTCTCGGGTTGGTCCTGGGTAAGCCGCTGGGCATCGGCCTGTTCACCTGGGCGGCCACCCGGTTCGGGTTCGATCTGCCGCCCGGTGTTCGTTGGCCCAATTTCATCGGCATGAGCTTTGCGGCCGGTATCGGCTTCACCGTGTCGATCTTCGTCGCCGGCCTGGCGTTCGAGGACCATCACATCACCGATCTGGCTCGGCTCGGCATCCTGGCTGCGTCCGCTCTGGCTGCCGTCGCCGCCGTGGTTGCCATCGTCGCGACCCCTGACGACGACCACGTCGAGCTCTGAAGCGGTCGGCGGCTCCGACGTCGGGCGATGGATAGTTGATGCGGACCGGCTCGGCCACCTAGCGTAGATAGGGCGCTCATTGCGCCATGACTGCGTCCGGCCCCCCAGCCCAAGGCCTGGGACGCGTCTCGACATATCGAGGGCTGACGAGTGAGGACATCGTGATTTCAGCGGTTCCGTATCTGGCGCTGATCGCCTCCGCGGCGGCATTGGCGCTGGCCTATTACTTCGCCCAGGTGGTGATGAAGGCTGACGAGGGCACCGATCTCATGAAGGAGATCGGTCAGGCCATCCGCGAGGGAGCCATGGCCTTCCTGCGCCGTGAGTACCAGTGGGTGTCCGCCTTCGTGGCCCTCATGTTCGTGCTCCTGCTCATCGTTCCGATCGAGGGTCGACCGGCGGCCTCCTTCGCCTACCTGATGGGGGCCGTGCTCTCGTCGGTCGCCGGCTTCATCGGGATGAGGATCGCCACGGCGGCCAACACCCGGACCGCCAACGCAGCCCGCGAGGGTGCGGCGGCCGCCCTCCCCCTCGCCTTCAAGGGTGGAGCGGTGATGGGGTTCAGCGTTGCCGGTCTGGCCCTCTTCGGGATCTCGTTCAACTACTTGCTGTGGGTGACCTGGCTGGGGGTCGACGATGCCTTCCAGGTCGTCGCCGCATTCGGTCTGGGAGCCAGCTCGATTGCCCTGTTCGCCCGTATCGGCGGGGGCATCTACACCAAGGCCGCCGACGTCGGCGGTGACCTGGTCGGCAAGGTCGAAGCGGGCATCCCCGAGGACGATCCCCGCAACCCGGCAACCATCGCCGACTCTGTTGGTGACAACGTCGGCGACGTGGCCGGCATGGGCGCCGACCTGTTCGAGTCCTACGCCGGCTCGGTCGTCGCTCCGATCGTGCTGGTGTCGCTGTTGGCCCCCGGCGTGTTCATCGACGATGTCGGCCAACTGGTCGACTCAGGCCCACTCGAGTCGCTGCTCATGTTCCCCATTCTCATCGGGGCCCTCGGCATGGTTGCGTCCATCGTGGGGGCGTTGCTCACCCGGGGCAAGGAGGGGCAGAGTCTCTCCACCCAGCTGCACACCGGTCAGTACATCGCCATGGGTCTCACCGTGGTCCTGACCCTCATCTTCAGCTTCGTCCTGTTCAGCGGCGACGCCGGCGAGGTGGTCGAGCGGCCGATTTTCCTGGCACTGACCATCATCATCGGTCTGCTGGGCGGGTGGGCCATCGGCTTCGTCTCCGAGTACTTCACCTCGGAGCACTACCGCCCGGTGAAGGGCATCGCCGATCAGGCCGAGACCGGCCCGGCAACCGTGACCATCGAAGGCATCGCCCAAGGCAAGATGTCGACCCTCCCCTCGGTGCTGCTCGTGGTGCTGATGATCGGCCTCAGCTACTGGATGGGTGGCGCAGCGTTCGGCGAAGCCGGCTCGGAGATCGGTCTCTACGGTGTGTCCCTCGCTGCGATCGGCATGCTGGCCGTGACCGGTGTGATCGTCGCCGTCGACGCCTACGGCCCGATCGCCGACAATGCCGGTGGTATCGCCGAGATGGCCGAACTGCCGCCCGAGGTTCGCGAGGTGACGGACAGCCTTGACGCGCTGGGCAACACGACTGCCGCGGTGGCCAAGGGGTTCGCCGTGGGTTCGGCAGCGGTGACCGCCCTGGCCCTGTTCAAGTCGTTCAGCCTCACCGCTGGCGACAAGGTGCTGCTGGACATCAACGACACCGCGGTCACCATCGGCCTGTTCCTCGGCGCGATGACCCCGTTCATCTTCGCTGCCCTGACCATGAGCTCGGTCGGTCGCGCTGCGCAGGCCATGATCGTGGAGGTCCGTCGCCAATTCGCCGAGATCCCCGGCCTCCGGGAAGGTCAGCCCGGGGTGAAGCCCGA
>JAYPWI010000010.1:76621-79567 GCA_038135065.1 Acidimicrobiales bacterium | reverse complement strand
CCCGACAGCCGCCGCTGCGTGGACATCTCCACTCAGGCCGCCCTGCGGGAGATGATCATCCCCGGCCTGCTCGCCGTGGCCCTGCCATTGGTGATCGGTTTCATCGACGTGAACGCCCTCGGCGGGTTCCTGGCCGGCGCGGTGGTGACGGGCTTCCTGATCGCCATCTACATGGCCAACTCGGGCGGAGCATGGGACAACGCCAAGAAGTACATCGAGGCAGGTGCCCACGGGGGCAAGGGCACCGATGCCCACGCCGCTGCAGTGGTCGGTGACACCATCGGCGATCCGTTCAAGGACACCTCGGGTCCGGCCATGAACATCCTCATCAAGGTGATGACCATCGTCTCCCTGGTGTTCGTGCCCGCCTTCATCTGAGGCACCTCACTGGCTGACCGGGCCCCGCCCGGCCGATGAACGTCGGCCGTGGCGGGGCCTGCGTCGCGTCCGGAGCGACCGTGCCCGAGCGGGGCCTAGGGTGTGCCCGATGGACGTTCGGGGAGCCCGCGTGCTGATCACCGGGGCTTCCCGGGGGATCGGGGCCGAGATGGCTCGTGCCTTCGCCGGTGCGGGAGCCCAGGTCGCCCTTGCCGCTCGTAGCCACGAAGCAGTAGCTGTCCTGGCGGACGAGCTGGGAGGTACCGCACATCGACTCGATCTGGCCGACCCGGCAAGCCTCGGTGGGTTCATCGAGCGGGTGGAGGCCGATGGCGGCCCGGTCGACATCCTCGTCAACAACGCCGGTGTCGAATCCACCGGGTTGATCGAGCAGGCGGCAGAGGACGACATCGCCGGAGTCGTGGCCGTCAACCTCGTCGGACCGCAACGGCTGACCAGGCAGGTGGTCGGTGGGATGATCGAACGGGGTCGAGGCCACCTTGTGTTCACGTCGAGCTTGGCCGCCATCACCCCCTCGCCCGGGCTCGGTCCCTATTGCGCCACCAAGGCGGGTCTGTCCCGGTTCGCCGAGGTGCTGCGCCTCGAGCTGGCCCGCACCGGGGTCGGGGTGACGGTCTTGCACCTCGGCCCTATTGCCACCGACATGTGGGATCGGGTGACCGACGCCGGTCCGTTCGATGCCGCCCAGCGGCGACTGCGACGGCTCGGGCTCTTGACCACGGTGTCCGCTGAACGGGTTGCCGCAGACACCGTGCGGGCGGTGAGCAGGGGAAGGCGTGAGGTCCGTCACCCGAAGCGGCTCGCCCTGACCATGGCCCTCGGCGCTGCGCCGGGCCGACTCACCGAGGCCCTGTTGGCCGGGTTCGTTCCCCGAGATCACCGCTGAGCTCGTTACACATCGGAAACATCGCAGAAACCGATCGCGTCACTGGTCGGCACAGGGACGTAACGATCGGGAGATCGTCCCGAAACGGACCCTTCGTAGCGTGCTGTCAGCTTCGAGATCTGTGGAGGGTCAACGTGAAACGCAAACTGCTCGTCACTGCGGCGGGAGGACTTGGCGGCCTGCTGCTGTTCGCTACGCCGGCATCGGCTCAGGAAGAGGGAGCGGACGCCGTGGTGGTCTTCACACAGGCCATGGCCGACAACCTCTGGGTGTTCATCGCCGGTGTCCTCGTGCTGCTGATGCAGGCGGGCTTCGCGATGCTCGAGGCGGGCGCCGTCCGCTCCAAGAACATGGCCAACATCATGGCCAAGAACCTCTCTGACGCCTCCATCGGCGTGTTGGCCTTCTTCTTCGTCGGCTACGGGTTGGCCTTTGGAGACGGTGGTAACGGTCTGTTCGGGTGGGGCTCGTTCGCCCTCAGTGGCCTCGACCTGTTCGACGTCAGTGAGGGGCTGTCCCCGGCGACGACGTTCTTCTTCCAAGCGGTGTTCGCCGCCACGGCGGTCACCATTGCGTCGGGGGCAATGGCCGAACGGGTCAAGTTCAGCTCGTATCTGGTGTTCTGCTTGGTCACCACCGCTGTTGTGTACCCCTTGGTCGTCCACTGGACCTGGGGCGGTGGCTTCATCGCCAACATCAAGATCGGTGCAGCTTCCTACAGCGACTTCGCCGGCTCCACCGTTGTCCACAGTGTTGGTGCCTGGGCCGCCCTCGTCGGCGCAGCCATGGTCGGCCCCCGGATCGGGAAGTACGCAGCTGACGGCACACCGCGCCCGATCCGTGGTCACAACATCTCGCTGACCATGCTGGGTGTGTTCATCCTGTGGTTCGGCTGGTTCGGCTTCAACGCAGGTTCGGAATTGGCCGCTGACGGCTGGGTCATGTTCGTCGCACTCAACACCCTGCTCGCCGCCTGCGCAGGAGCGATTACCTCCACCGCCCTCAACTGGATCCGCACCGGGCACCCCGACGTCGGCATGGCCGGCAACGGCGTCCTCGCCGGACTCGTGGCCATCACCGCAGGTTGCGGGGCGGTGACCCCACTCGGGGCGATCATCATCGGCGCCATTGCCGGCCCGATCGTGGTCCTGGCCATCGGCTTCATCGAGAAGACCCTCAAGATCGATGACCCGGTCAGTGCAGTTGCCGTGCATGGCGCTTGCGGTGTGTGGGGCACCCTGGCCATCGGCCTGTTCGCCCGCTACGACGACGCCTTCCTCGGGCGTGACAATGCGGGCCTGTTCTACGGAGGGGGCCTGGATCAGCTCATCATGCAGGGCGTGCTCGTCGTGATCGTCGCAGCGTGGACGCTGGCCGCCAGCTACGTGCTCTTCAAGGTCCTGGATGCAACCATGGGTCTGCGGGTGTCGGCCGAAGAGGAGATGGCCGGTCTCGACGTGTCCGAGCACGGTGGTCCAGGCATCAGCCTCAATGAGGAGGCTGTAGCGCAGGTCTGATGCGCCGAGCGGTGGGTCGCTGGTCCACCGTTGACGATTGAAGCGTTGTCGCCCCCGCCCCCGGGCCCGGGGGCCCCAACGGTGGGGGGGGGGGAGGGGCCCCCCCCCCCCCCGGGGCCCAAGACCCGAGGGGGGGGGTCCCCG
>JAYPWI010000010.1:0-76611 GCA_038135065.1 Acidimicrobiales bacterium | reverse complement strand
CACAATGGGGCGGGTGTGGCGCGGGTCGGCGGCGCCGCGGGGGGGGGCGCTGGGCCACGGTTGCGGATGGCTGGGTTGTCGCCCGGGCCGGGGGGCGGGGGCGACAAACGTGTCGGAGGGTGATCGTGCCGCCCGCAGCCCTGGGCTACCTTGCCCGTTCGTGTTGAGAACGGTCGTCGCCCAGTTGGCCCGGGGTTTCGCGATGGGAGCGGCTGACGTGGTGCCAGGGGTGTCCGGGGGCACTGTGGCCCTCCTGTTGGGCATCTACGACCGCCTCCTGGGCGAGATTCGCCAAGGGGCTCGGGCACTCGGTTCGCTCGCTCGGGGGCGTGTGTCGAGCGGAGTGGCCGATCTGCGGCGAGTGGACTGGGTCTTTCTCGCTTCCCTCGGAGGGGGCATCCTGCTGGCTGTCGTGGTGCTCGTCGGCTGGCTCCGAACCCAGATGGAGGACCATCCCGTCGAGGTGTCGGCCGTGTTTTTCGGGCTGGTGGCTGGATCGGTGATTGTGGCCCGCAGGGAGGTCGATCGATGGGATCTCAAACGGCTGGTCGTGATGGCTGTCACCGCCGCGGTCACGTTCTGCTTCCTGGGATTGCGTTCGGGCGGGGTGACGGACCCGACCCTTGCGGTGGTGTTCGGGGCCGGGGCCCTGGCCGTATGCGCAATGATCCTGCCCGGAATCTCAGGATCGTTCATCCTTCTGATGCTCGGCCTCTATGACGCGATCACGGCCGCTGTCGACGAGCGTCAACTCTCGACGGTGGGTGTATTTGCTCTAGGGGCCGTGGTCGGGCTCGCCGGATTCTCGACCCTGCTCGGCTGGTTGCTCGACCACCACCGCCCGACGGTGGTGGCCGTGTTGGTCGGCCTGATGATCGGGTCGCTGCGGGTGCTGTGGCCTTGGCCAGCCGGCGCGGCCGGTCTCGAAAACGCCGATCTCGGTTTGCCAGTTGCCGGTCAGGTGACCTGGGCCGTGGTCGGTGCCGTGACTGCGGGAACGGCGGTGGTTGTGCTGGCTCGTCTGGCGAGTGGCCCCAGGGCTGCGCGGACCCGCTGACGGCCTCCGCCCCGGTCGGTGGACGTGGTGTTGCGCTCTCGTTCCTGTACGGTCCCCAGGGTTGTCCACGATGTCGTGATTGACATCGCCCCTCTCATGTTGCACTAGTAGAACCGTGACCACCTCGCTCGTCATCGTCGAGTCGCCCGCCAAGGCCCGCACCATCGCAGGCTTCCTCGGCGACGATTTCATCGTCGAATCATCCATCGGTCACGTTCGGGATCTGCCTCATGGGGCAGCCGAGGTGCCCGCTGCGTACAAGGCGGAGAAGTGGTCGAACCTAGGTGTCGACGTCGACAACGATTTCAAGCCGCTGTACGTGGTGACGGGTAGGGCCAAGGAGCAGGTGCGCCATCTCCGTCAGTTGCTCAAAGACGCTGACGAACTCTTTCTTGCCACCGATGAGGACCGTGAAGGAGAGGCCATTGCCTGGCATCTCCTCGAGGTGTTGAGTCCCCGGGTTCCCGTCAAGCGCATGGTGTTCCACGAGATCACGGAGCGGGCGATCCGCGAAGCGATCGAGCAGCCCCGCGAGTTGGACCGACGACTCGTCGACGCCCAGGAGGCCCGCCGCATCTTCGACCGCCTCTACGGCTACGAAGTGTCGCCCGTTCTGTGGCGGAAGGTGAAGCCGAAGCTCTCGGCGGGTCGGGTGCAGAGCGTGGCGACCAGGCTCGTCGTCGAACGGGAGCGGGAGCGGATCGCGTTCCGCTCCGCCTCGTACTGGTCACTCGACGCAACCTTCGAAGCAACAAGCACCTTCGACGCAGCCCTCGTCTCCGTCGACGGTCAGCGGGTGGCCACTGGTAGGGACTTCGACGACCGGGGGGCGTTGTCACGTCAGGACGCGGTGGTGCTGGACGCTGCCTTGGCCCAGCAGTTGGCCGAGGGGTTCGAGGGGCGAGATGCCGCGGTCAGCTCGGTCGAGGCGAAGCCCTACCGTCGTCGACCGGCCGCGCCCTTCATCACGTCGACCCTCCAACAGGAGGCCGGCCGCAAGTTCAGCTTCTCGTCTGCGAGGACGATGCAAGCAGCCCAACGGCTGTACGAAAACGGGTACATCACGTACATGCGGACCGATAGCACCACCCTGTCGGCCGACGCCGTGTCGGCAGCCCGGGACCTCGTGCGGCAGCGGTACGGGGCCGACAATCTCCCCTCAGAGCCACGGACCTACACCAAGAAGGTGAAGAACGCCCAGGAAGCCCACGAGGCGATTCGACCAGCAGGCGACCGATGGCGAGCCCCTGACGAGGTGGCGGCCGAGGTCGGGGCCGACGCAGCCCGGGTGTACGACCTGGTGTGGCGGCGAACGGTGGCCTCCCAGATGATCGATGCGACCGGTCAGACCGTCACCATCAGGCTCACTGGGGCGACCACTGACGAGCGCCAACTCGAGTTCTCCACGAGCGGCACGGTCATCTCCTCCCCCGGCTTCCGTCTCGTGTACACCGAAGAGACCGACAGCGACGAGGCGGAGCGACAGCTGCCAGACCTCGTCGAAGGTTCCACCACGCGGTGCGCCAGCGTGGAGACCAAGGCCCATGAGACCAGCCCACCGGCCCGCTTCACCGAGGCGACGCTCGTGCGGCGGCTCGAGGAGCTCGGTGTCGGTCGCCCCAGCACCTACGCCAGCATCATGGAAACCGTCCAGAACCGGGGATACGTGTGGAAGAAGGGCTCTGCCCTGGTTCCTGCGTTCACGGCGTTCGCCACCGTCGGTCTCATGGAGCAGCACTTCCCGAACCTCGTCGATTACGCCCTGACGGCCCGGATGGAGGACGACCTCGACGAGATCGCAAAGGGCGATCGCGAGGCGGTTCCCTGGCTGGATGCCTTCTACTTCGGTGGGCGACGTGACGGTGATGCGTTGCTGCCCGGGTTGCGTGACCTCGTGTCCGACGAGCGCCTGGTGGAGATCGACCCGGTCGAGATCAACTCCATCCCCATCGGGGTGGACGCCAATGGGGAGATGGTCGTTGCCCGGGTCGGCAAATTCGGTCCCTACCTGAAACGGGGGGACGACACCTGCTCCATTCCCGATGATCTGCCGCCCGACGAATTGACGATGGACCGGGCTATGGAACTGCTCGACGCGCCGTCGGACGAACGGGTACTGGGGCTCGATCCTGACAGCGGTCTGGACGTGATCGCCAAGCCGGGCCGGTTTGGTCCATACGTCTCGCTCGGTCAGCCGTCCGATGACGGACCCAAGCCGCGGACGGCGTCGTTGTTCTCCACGATGAGCTTGGACACGGTCACCCTCGAGGACGCACTGCGATTGCTGAGTCTCCCCAGAGTCGTCGGTCGACATCCCGACGACGACGAGGAGATCTCGGTTCAGAACGGCCGCTACGGCCCGTACCTCAAGAAGGGCTCCGACAGCCGCTCCCTCGAGACGGAACAGCAACTCTTCTCTCTGACGCTGGAGGAAGCCCTGGCGGTTCTGGCCCAGCCGAAGCGACGTCGGGGGCAGCAGCAGAAGCCACCACTGCGGGAGATGGGAACTGATCCGGTCTCCGGCCAGCCGGTCGTGTTGAAGGACGGGCGCTTCGGCCCCTATGTGACCGACGGCGAGGTGAACGCCTCGCTGCGCAAGGGTGATGAGGTCGAGACGCTGACCATGGAGCGCGCCGCCGAGCTACTCCAACTGCGTCGTGAGAAGGGGCCTGTCAAGAAGCGGGCCGCCAAGAAGAAGGCGCCAGCCAAGAAAAAGGCTGGGGCCAAGAAGAAGGCGCCAGCCAAGAAAAAGGCTGGGGCCAAGAAGAAGGCGCCAGCCAAAAAGACGGCTGGGGCCAAGAAGAAGGCCGCAGGAGCCCGTGGAACGGCCGGTGGCGTCGTGTCGACGTCCTCTGAGGATGCGGGCTGAGGTCTCCGGTTCCAATTGGCTGCTGCGCGACGCCTAGCCTGGCGTGTGCACGCCGTCCGATCCGCCTTTGTTTGACATGGATGCCGATTCTCGACACGACATCGATGACGACCCGGTAGCGATGGGAACCAGCACCTCGCGGCTGTGGGCCACTCGGGGGTTTCCCCGCTTGTGGATCGCGCAGGTCGTCAGCGCGTTCGGTGACTGGATCGGATTCCTGGCCATCATCGAAGTGGCTCGAAGGATCGGCGGTGACCAGCCTGGATCCTCGATTGCCCTGGTGATGACGGCCCGGGTCCTGCCCGGCTTCTTCCTGGCATCGGTCGGGGGGGTCATCGTCGACCGGCTGAACCGCAAGCGGTTGCTGATCAGCTGCGACGTCGTGCGGGCCGGCGTCCTGCTGACCATCCCGTTCATCGACCGTGTGTGGGCCTTGGTGGTGGCATCGCTGGTCCTCGAGTTGGCTACCTCGCTGTGGGGCCCGGCCAAGGAGGCCATCGTTCCCAACATCGTGCCGACGCAGCAGTTGACGGCAGCCAATTCCCTGTCCCTCGTTGCCGCCTACGGGACGTTCCCGGCGGCCGCCCTCGCATTCATCGGCTTGGCGAAGGTTGGGGAGTTCATGGGTGGTGACGCGGTGGGCCAGGTCGAGCTGGCCCTAGTGGTCGACTCGGTGACCTTCCTCGTTGCTGCAGCGTTGATTGCGTCGCTCCCCATTCGGGCTCGCTCCAAGGCCGAGCGTCAGGCCTCCAATGGTCGAATCGATCTGTCGAGTGGGATCCACGAACTACGTGAAGGTTGGAGCTTCATCGCCCTCAGTCCCCAGGTGAGGGCCGTGCTTGTCGGCATGGGCACCGGCATGATCGGCGGGGGGATGTTGATACCTCTCGGCGCGGTCTTCAACGACGAGGTCCTGGGAGCGGGTAATGCCGGATTCGGGACGATCCTGGTGGCCCTTGGGATGGGGGTCGCTCTGGGCGTTGCGACCCTGTCGCTCATTCAGGGTCGGCTCGACAAGGAGCACGGGTTCGTTGCTGCGACGCTGGGAGCCGGTGTCAGCCTGCTGTTCGCCGTGACCAGCTCCAATACCTGGCTCACCCTTGGCGGTGTGGTGGTGCTGGGGGTGTGTGCGGGGGCTGTCTACGTGCTGGGCTTCACCCTCCTCCATGAGCATGTCGAGGATGAACTGCGGGGACGGGTGTTCAGCGCCCTCTACACCCTCGTTCGGTTCTGTCTCCTCGTGGCGATCGCGTTTGGGGGCTTCTTGTCCGACGGTTTCAATTGGCTCTTCGATGTGCTGTTCGACGGTGAGGTCGGCGTCGGTCCCTATGTCATGGAACTGCCCGGTGTCCGAGGAGCCCTGTGGCTGGCTGGCTTGCTCGTCCTTGGGGCTGGTGGCCTGGCTGGCTATGCGTTGCGAGGGTCCGCCAAGGGGGCTGACTCGCCGTCGGGGAACCCGTCGGAGGGTCCCTCCGAGGATGCGCCGTGAGCAGCGCGCAACGCGGGGTCTACGTCGCGTTGGAGGGCTGGGAGGCGTCGGGCAAGTCCACCCAGGCCGAGTTGCTCGCCGCCCGGCTGGGCGCAGTCCTCACTCGCGAACCCGGGGGGACGGCATTGGGTCGACAGATCAGGGACATGCTGCTGGGTGATGGCCCGGTGCCGTCAGATCGCGCCGAGGCATTGCTGTTCGCTGCAGATCGAGCCCAGCACGTGGCCGAGGTCGTCGAGCCGGCGCTGGCGTCCGGCCGCCATGTGGTCACCGACCGGTCCTATGGTTCGACCCTTGCCTATCAGGGCTACGGCCGGGGCCAATCGCTCGACGAACTTCTCGACCTGGTGAGGTGGGCGAGCCGAGGTGTCTTGCCAGACCTGGTCGTGCTGCTCGACGTGCCCGTCGTGGACGCAGACGATCGTTTGGGTGACGACCGTGACCGTTTGGAGCGAGAACCTGCCTTGTTCGCCCAGCGCGTGCACGCCGGGTTCGGGGAACTGGCGGCAGCGGATCCTGAGCGCTGGGTGGTGGTGGACGGATCGGGTGACGTCGCTGCGGTCGCCGAGCTCGTCTGGGCGGCCTGGTCGGCGTGGATGGACGCCCGGTGACCGATCTGAAGGATCCTCTCGGGTCCGTGGTGGGTCAGCCGTCGGCGGTTGCCAGGCTGCGGGCCGCCGTTGAGACGCCGGTCCCCGCCTACCTGTTGGTGGGTCCGGCGGGCTCGGGGGTCCGACGGGCAGCCACCCTGTTCGCTGGAGAGCTGCTGGGCGCTCGGGATCCCGATGGGCGGGAGCGCCATCGTCGCTTGGCGGCTGTCGAAGAGCATCCAGATCTCGTCGTGATCGAGCGCGAAGGCCCGTTCATCACCGCCGATCAGGCCCGTATGGCTGTCCGCAGCTCGTTGACCTCTCCGCTGGAGGCCAGGGTGAAGGTGCTGCTCCTGCCCGACATGCATCTGGTGCGCGACGCGGGGCCAATGTTGCTCAAGGCCATCGAGGAGCCGCCCGCGGCCACCGTGTTCGTTCTCGTGGCCGACGAAATCTCTCGGGATCTGATCACCATCGCATCCCGTTGCACCGTCATCGAGTTCGGAGCCGTCGCCCTCGACGCCATCGTCGAGGGCCTGGTGGCGATGGGTGTGGACCGTGAGCGGGCTCAACTGATCGCTCATGTCTCTGGCGGATCGCTCGACCGTGCAGAGCTGTTGGCTACCGATGAGGCGGTCGCCGAGCGATGGGAACGATGGCGACAACTCCCTGCGGTCCTCGATGGCACGGGGGCAGCTGCAACTGCTGCAACGGATGCGGTGTTGGGCGCGATTGCCGATGCAGCAGCCCCTCTCGAAGCGCGACATTCGGCTGAGCTGGTTGCTCTCGACGAGCGTGCCGAGCGATTCGGGGAGCGAGGATTGGGCCGGAACGGAGTACTCGAGCGGCACAAGCGCGAACTGCGACGCCTTCGGACCGACGAACTCCTGCTGGGCCTCTCTGCCCTCGGCGGCACGGTGCGTGATGGGCTGGCCAGCGGCTCGATCGATGTGGGTGCCGGAGCAGTGGCCCTACAGGCGGTGCTCGACGCAGGCCACGCGCTGCGTCGGAACCCCAATGAGCGCCTCTTGTTGCAACGCCTCCTTTTCGGGATCGGTCGGACCCTGGCCCGATGAGCCGGGCCGGCTGGTACGGCAGGGACGACCGGTGTCACATGGGCGGGGTAGTACAAGGGGAATGATTGCTCCCGGCTTCACCGTGCTGGCCGACCACAGCACAGAATCGCCGTCGCTGATCGGCGGCCTGTTCGCTCTCGGTGGTTTCGTTGCGCTCGGTCTCTGGCTGTATTCGAGCTTCATCGGTCCGCGAGTCGAGGCTGTGTACCGGCGCACAGCCCGGGGTCAGGCCTGGGGTGAGCGAAAGGACCAGCAACGGCGGGAATATCGCCAGCAGGTGATCAAACAGTGGGCATCCAAGAGCACACCCCACAGCGCAGCGCGTCAGCGCGCCCGGCAGCAGGCTGCCCGCCGACAACGGGAGGCTCGAGAGGCCAAAGAGCGTCGAGCCCGAGAACGTCGTGCAGTGGAGGAACGCCACGCAGATGCCTTGCGGCACCAACTCGAGGATGCCGAACATCAGCGGTGGCTCGAGGATGTGGAGGCCTGGCAGGAGGACTACAGGGACCGCCGACGCAAGCGCTCTCGTGATGGTGACCCGCCCGGCGCCTGACGGTCGCAGCAGCACGATGTTGTGACCGAAGCGGCTCCACAGCGCGCCGACCAGTGGAGCCCGAGGTGGGGATTGAACCCACGACCTGCTCTTTACGAGAGAGCCGCTCTGCCACTGAGCTACTCGGGCGGTGAACCGGTCACGGTACCAGGGAGGTGGGGTTGCAGGAACTCCGGCCCTGCCCGTACCCGCCACGGGGGAAGCCGACCACGGTCACGGGCTAGCGTCGGGCCGACAGACGACCGGGGGAGGACCCGTGGGAGAGAGCGCGTTCTTCGAGTTGACCCAGGTCGGGCCGGGCACCCTGATGGGCGAGTTCATGCGCCAGTACTGGATCCCGGCCGGACTGTCATCGGAACTCGAGCCCGATGGCGACCCCATGCGGCTGGCGCTGTTGGGTGAAAAACTGATCGCCTTCCGAGACAGCGGGGGACGGATCGGGGTGATGGACCAGCGCTGTCCCCACCGCTGTGCATCGCTGTTCCTAGGCCGCAACGAGGACGACGGCATCCGCTGCGTGTACCACGGCTGGAAGTTCTCGGCCGACGGCACCTGTGTCGATATGCCCAACGTGCCCAACCAGGAGAACTTCCGCGACAAGATCAGGGCCAAGGCCTACCCGGTGCAGGAGCGGGCCGGTCTGTTCTGGGTCTACATGGGACCTCGGGAGACACCCCCACCCCTGCCTCAGCTCGAAGTGGCCATGGTGCCCGAGGGCGAGACGGTCATCGAACCCGTCCTCCGAGACTGCAACTGGCTGCAGGCCCTCGAAGGCGACATCGACACCTCCCACTTCGGGTTCCTCCACGTGGGCCACGTGCAGCCCGAGGACCTCACCACCGACAACCCGCTCTACCACACGGTCACCAACCGGGCGCCGGCGTATCACACCACCACCACCGACTGGGGGGCCTCCTATGCAGCCTTCCGGGACGGGGGCCCCGACACGACCTATTGGCGTTTCGCCAACTTCATGTTCCCCTTCTGGACCCAGCAACCACAGGGAACCTTCAACACCCATGTCCACGCCCGGGCCTGGGTACCGCTGGACGACCACCACACCATGTTCATGAACGTGATGTGGACGGGGATGACCGAGGGGGTCGAGCCCACCATGGCCGACGGGAGCCCCATCGAAGGCCTGCAGCTGCGCAACGACTACGTCGAGCGCTCCACCGACTGGTTCGGTCGGTGGCGGGTCCGTCACAACGAGTCCGACGACTGGGGCATCGACCGCCAGGCTCAGCGAGAAGGGCGCATCTTCACCGGGATCGCCGACATCCACCTCCAGGACCAGGCGGTGACCGAGTCCATGGGGCCCGTCACCGACTTCGACTTCGAGCACCTCACCGTCTCCGACCAGATGATCGCCACCACCCGGCGGCGCCTGCTCGACGCGGCACGAGACTTCCGGGACAACGGGACGCCACCGCCCGGGGTCGACCGCCCAGAGATCTTCCGAGAGGCCCGGAGTGGGTTCTTCCTCGCTCCCGACGAGATCGACTGGCGTGACGCCTACCAGGCCCAGACTCAGGTCATGGAGCGGCCGGGGAACCCCCTGCCCGCGTCATAGAAAGGGCCCCGACTCGACCGGCTCAGCGGTCGGCCGACACGATCACACCCGCCTGCTGGGCTGTCGCGACCTGCTCGGGGGTCCACCCCAGCAGCTCCCGCAGGATGGGTTCGTTGTGTTCGCCCAGGCAGGGGGCCACGAGATCGGGGGCAATCGCGTGGCCGTCGTAGTGGATGGGAAAGCCAGGGGCGTGGAAGCTGCCGATGAACGGGTCGCTGATGGTCCGCACCGTGCCCCGAGCGGTGAAGTGGGGGTGGTCGACGGCGTCGGCCGGGCTCATGACCGGTCCGGAAGGCACGCCGGCCGCGGCCAGTGCGTCGAGCACTGAGGCGTCGTCGTCGAAGCCGGCCATCCATTCCTCGATGACGGCGGTCAGCTCGTCCCGGTGCGCCACCCGGGCCTCGTTGGTTGCGAATCGCGGATCCTCGGCCAATTCGACCCGACCCATCGCTTTCCACAGGTACTGCACCTGCTGATCGGTGCACAACATGACGATCCATCCATCGGGGGAGCGGAACGACCCTGCGGGGGCCGCCGGCTGGTAGTGCCGACCCTGTCGTAGGGGCAGGGAGCGATCACCGGTGATGGACGAGGCCTGGACGGAGAACTCGTGCATGTGGAACATGGCGTCGGTCATCGCCACGTCCACGTGAGCCCCGCGGCCGGTCCGTTCCCGGCGGAGCAGGGCGTAGCCGATCCCGGCGAAGGCATGGACCCCGGCGTTGGTGTCTGCGATCCCCACCCCGACGAAGTACGGGGGGCCGTCAGGTTCGCCGGTCATGTGCATCATGCCCGTCATGGCCTGGGCGATGAAGTCGAACGAGCGACGGTCGCTGTAGGGGCCGTCCTGACCGAAGCCCGAGACCGAGGCCATGACGATGGCGGGGTTGATGGCTGCCAGGTCGTCGTAGCCCAGTCCCTTTCGGGCCATGACCCCTGGGGTGGCGTTCTCCACCACGACATCGACGTGCCGTACGAGGTCCTTCACCAGGGCCAGGCCCTCGGGCCGCCCCAGGTCCACGGCCAGGCTGCGCTTCCCCCGGTTCTGCTGGACGAAGAGCCCGGCCCGCCCGTTCACGGCGGGTACTCGCGTCCTGGTGGGGTCACCGCCGGGGGCCGCTTCGACCTTGATGACCTCGGCTCCCAATTCGGCCATCAGGCGCGTACAGGACGGACCGGCCAGGTACTGGGTGAAGTCGAGAACCCGGATACCGGACAGGAACGCCAGGTCTTCGTTGGTGTGCTCGGTCACGTCGCCCCCGTTTGGTTCCCCGATCGGCGCTCCAGCATGCCACCGGCAGGTCGTGGCCATCGGCCAGACAGGGCCGGGAATGGGCCGATACGATCCGGTCAGCGACCAAGGGGGCTGCCATGTTGCTCGCCGGAACGACCGAAGGGGTGTACGCGCTCGGGGCCAGTGGGGCCACCCGAGTGCTGGACAGTGCCGATGTGCGGGAGATCTGCGAGGTCGGCTCGACCGTGTTTGCCTGCACCGGTTCGGGGCTCTACCGCTCCGAGGACGGTGGGGCCACCTGGACGGAGCCGGCCATGGCCGACTACCAGGTGTGGACCCTGCGGGAGGCCCCCGACGGGGTGCTGTTTGCCGGGACCCAGCCCGCTGGCCTGTGGCGGAGTGATGACGGGGGCGTCTCGTGGACGGCCAATGAGGCCTTCGCCCAGCTGCCCGAAGCCGCTCGCTGGTGTATCCCCCTCGACCCGCCGCTGCCCGGCCGGGCGAGGGCCATGGTCATCGACCAGGCTGATCCGGATCGGATGTGGGTGGGCGTCGAGGTGGGCGGGGTGGCCCGCACCGAGGACCGTGGCGCGACCTGGACTGTCGACCTCCCAGGCGACAATCCCGACCTCCCCGTGATGTGTGCCCCCCCCGCCGAGAGCGACGTGCTGTTCGCGTCGACGGGGTACGGGCGGTTCGACCACGTGGCGGAGGAACTCGAGGGCAACGCCGGGGTGTTCCGCTCCGACGACGGCGGCCGGAGCTGGGACTACGCCTGGAAGGGGATCACCCCCCGGTACTCGAGGCCCATGTGCATCGACCGGCGGGACCCTTTCAGCCTCACGGTGGCCAGTGCGCCCACCGCCTTCTCCGACCATGGGGATCCAGGGGGAGCGAACGCGGCCTTGTTCCGATCCGACGATCACGGTCGGTCGTGGAGGTCCCTCGGGGACGCAGCGCATTCGCCCTCGGCGGCCAACTTCCACGGCCTCGTGGTCGACCCCGACGTGGTGGGCGGGGTGATCGTGGGGACCGACACCGGTGAGGTGTGGCGGGTGAGCGACGGGGCCGAATGGACCTCGGTCGAGTCGGGCCTGCCTAAGGTGTGGTCCCTGGCCGTGGTTGCTGGGTCCGCTTCGAGCTGAGACAGCGTTCGCCCCGACCGGCTGTCAACTGATGGCCGACACCTGGGTGGGGATCAACCTGGTCACCTCGATGCTCTCTCGGTCCAGCAATTCGGGAATGCGTGGTCCGATGTCGTTCTTCCAGGTGTCGCTCTCGTACACGGCCTGGTAGAGGGCGACTCGCTCTTCCTCGGAGGCGAAGCGGCGGATCCAGATGTAGATGTCAGGATCTTCCTCGGCAACGAAGCTGCCGACGATGGCCATGCCCTTGGACACCTGGAAGGGGATGATCTCGGTCTCCATCATCTCGACCCAGCGATCTCGTTGACCGGGATGGCAGCGGTATCGACGCAGCTCGAACAGCATGACGGGACTCCCCTCGACGGCGTCGACCAGGGGTGGTCGACCCTCGCCGGGGACACTAGCCATCCCGTCTCGACGACACCGGCTCGTGCGGGGCAGGGACGAACACCCGGTCCATGATCCATGATGTGGAGGCGAGCAAGGGGGGCCCATGTCGCAGCACGAACTGTCCGAGATCATCGCCCACGCCGATCGGCGCACCCTGGCTGCGGTGGTCACCCACCTCTCGGGTGACCCACACGCAGTCCCCGACCTGAGGGATCGGGAGGCCATCGACGCCCGAGCCGCCGAGGTCCTCCCTGCTTTTCTGAGCGGTGAGCGGGTACCCGTGCCCCCCTCGGACGAGGTGCTGCAGGCGGCCATGAACCACGCAGTGGGGGCCGAGGTCCCGCCCGAGTACGGCCCCATCGCCCGTGAGCAGTGCGGTATCGGTCCGATCCCCCAACCGGAGCCGCTGCAGGCCCCGGCCGGGTTCCACGTACTGGTGATCGGCGCCGGAGTGACCGGTGTGCTGGCCGGTCGGGTACTCGACCAGCTCGGGCTGACCGACGTGACCATCGTGGACCGCAACGCCGAACCAGGGGGTACGTGGTTCGTGAACCGGTATCCCGGCTGCCGGGTCGACACTCCGTCGATGCTCTACTCCTACTCGTTCGACCCTGATCCACAGTGGCCCGAACACTTCAGCCATCAGCCCGAGTTGCAGCGTTACGTCAGCGATGTGGCTGCCGCGTCGAATCTGGGGGAACGACTGCGCTGCAACACCGAGGTGGTCGCAATGGAGTGGGACACCGGCGCTGCAGCCTGGCAGGTGACCCTGCGGGATTGCACCACGGGTGCGATCGATCACCTCACCGACCATGCCGTCATTGCCGCTATGGGCATCCTCCGGGTGGCCAAGTACCCCGACATTGCTGGTCGGGAGTCCTTCGCCGGGCCGGCCTTGCACTCCACCACCTGGGACGACAGCGTCGAACTTGCCGGAAAGCGGGTCGGGGTGATCGGCAGCGGCGCCAGTGCCAACCAGATCGTCCCCGCCCTCGCCCCCCAGGTGGGCGAGCTCGTCGTCTACCAGCGCAGCGCAGCCTGGATGATGCAGCACCCCAAATACGGCAAGCGGCTCGAGGGGCTCGAGAAGGCCCTCTTCGCCGTCCCCACCTACCGCGAATGGAACCGATTCAGCGAGTCCTGGAAGTTCGGCGACGGGGTCACCCCCTTGGTCATGGTCGATCCTGATTGGGAACACCTGGACCGATCGGCGAACGCCCTGGCCGACCGGTTCCGTTCCACCCTGCTCGAGTACCTCGACACCCAGGTGGGTGATCGTCCTGACCTGCTCGAGAAGTGCACCCCGAACTTCCCGCCGTACGGCAAGCGGTTGATCGTGGACAACGGTTGGTACCAGGCCCTCCGGCGTGACAACGTCCGCCTCGAGACCTCACCCATCCGCGAGATCACACCGGAGGGGATCACGACGACCGCCGGTCACGATGACCTCGACGTGCTGGTCTATGCAACGGGCTTCCAGGCCGACAAGGTGCTGTGGCCCATCGAGGTCACAGGACGCGACGGGGAGGACATCACGGCCCGAATGGGGGATCGCCCCGAGGCCTACCAAGGCATCGCGGCGCCGGGCTGCCCCAATCTGTTCATCACCCCTGGGCCCAACGGTGTGCTCGGCCACGGGGGCAACGGGATGCTGTTCGCCGAGTGCCACGTCCACTACATCGTGGAGTGCCTGCGGGCCATGTTCGACCGGGGGGCGTCGACCATGGAGGTGCGCCCCGAGGCCATGGACGCCTACATGGAGGACCTGTTGGCCCGCCTGCCCTCACTGGTCCAGAGTCTCGACACCTTCGACAACTGGTACCGGGGTGACCGGGACAGGGTGGTGGCCATCGCTCCCAAGTCGGTGCTCGAGTTCTGGGACGACACCCGGGGCCCCGATCCCGAGGCCTACCTGTTCACCTAGCACCCAATAGGGGGCCGTCGGCCCTCAGGCGGCCCGGTACAGGCTGGCCCCCCAGTGGGCTCCTGCTCCGAAGGCGGTGAAGCACACCAGATCACCGACACTGATGTTGCCTGCGGCGTGCTGTTCGTGGAACAGGATCGGGAGGGTGGCCGCCGTGGTGTTGCCGTAGCGGGCGATGTTGCTGGGTGCCACCTCTTCGGAGACCCCCAATTGTTTGCGTACTCCGTCGAGGATGCGGTCGTTGGCCTGGTGGGCGATGACCAGTGACACGTCCGACAGCTCGTAGCCGGTGTGCTCGAGCACCTCGTGCACTGCGGCCGGCATGCAGGTGACCGCCTGTCGGAACAGTTCCATCCCGTTCATGGTGGGCCAATGGGCCTGGTCACCGATTTGGCTGGCGTCCACGTAGGGCTGGTGGCGAAAGCCCACCCCGGGCACCTGGATCAGGTCGGCGTGGGAGCCGTCGGTCCGCAGCACGCTGTCCAGGAGTCCCGTCGTGGGGTCGTCGTTGCGTCGCAGGACCACGGCCCCGGCTCCGTCCCCGAACAGCACCGCCCAGGCCCGGGCCTCGGTGGCTGCTGCGTAGTCCTCGGGGCTGGGAGGATCGTCCCGTAGACCCCGCAGGATGTCCCACGAGTCGCCGTAGGGCATGTAGCCCGCGTGGACCTCGGCGCCGACCACCACGGCGCACTCGGCCTTGCCCGACGAGAGCATGGCGTCCGCCATGTCGAGTCCGTAGAGGAAGCCCCCGCACTGCTGCCGAAGGTCGAAGGCGCCGACGTGTCCGAGCCCGGAGCGGTCCTGGACCACTCCGGCGATGCCGGGGGCGAACTGGTCGGGGGTCATGGTGGCGGTGACCAGCAGGTCGACCTCGCTGGCGGCCACACCGGCGTCGGCCAGGGCCGCAGTCACCGCTTCGGCGGCCAGATCCGACGGGCCGACCCCGGGCTCGGCGACATGCCGTTGCCGGACCCCACTTCGACTGACGATCCACTCGTCGGTGGTGTCCATGATCTTCGAGAGGTCGTCGTTGGTCACCACCCGTGGTGGAACGGCGACCCCACTGCCGACGATGAGGCTCCCCATCGCTCGAGACTATCGCTGGATGCGCAGGTGATAACAGCACGATCAGGGGACGAGGAGCACCTTGCCCACCCCGCTGTCGGTTCGCATGTAGCTGTGTGCGGCAGACAACTCGTCGAGGGGAAAGGTGCGGTCGATCACGGGGCGCAACTCGCCGCTGTCGAACAGGTGGAGCAGGTCCGAGGCGAACCGTCGACTGCACTCGATCGACTCCTCCCTGGTCCGGGTGCGGAAGGTCACACCGATGAGGGTCAGTCGTTGGCGGGCCAGCAGGTCGAGGTCGATGGTGGAGGTCGGTCCTGCGTTTCGCCCCACGCTCACGTAGCGGCCACCAACTCCCAGGCTGTCCAGGAGTGTGGGGAACAGGTCCCCACCCACCTGGTCGATGACGCAACTGACTGTGCCGACCTCGTCGATGACGTGGCTGACCCAGTTGTCCCGGGTGGTGTCGACGACCAGGTGGGCGCCGAGGTCTGACAAGGTCGCTGCCTTGCCGGCTGAACGGGTGGTGGCCACCACGGTGGCTCCCAGATGGCGGGCGATCTGGATAGCCGCAGTACCCACCCCCGATGGTCCGGCCGTCACCATCACCACGTCGTCGGGTCCGACCCCGGCTGCCGTGACGAGCGCATCGTGGGCGGTGACGAACACGTTGGGGATGGCGGATGCCTCGATGTCGTCGAGAGATGTCGGGCTGGTCAGGAGGGCTTCGGCGTCGACGACCACCCGGTCGGCATGGCAGGCCCGGCCCCGAGCCATCACCCGGTCACCGATCGACCACCCCTGCACACCGGCGCCTACCTCGACCACCGTCCCGGCCGCCTCGATGCCCGAGGGAGCCGGTCGGGCAGCCGGGTTGTCCGACCGCAGCAGGCGGCCTCCGATCAGCTCCCCCCGATTGATTCCGGCACCGGCTACATCGACCACCACCTGCCCGGGCCCTGCGGTCGGCGACTCGACCGTGCGCAACTCGGGAACGGCGCCGTCGGGCCCGGGAACCACCCACCACTGCCGCATTGGGTCGCTGCGCCTCAGGCGCCGACGGTGAGGTCGGCCACCGTGACCCGAGGGATGTCGATCGGACTGCCGGCTTCTGCGGCACAGGGCGCAGATCCGGCCACCGTCACCCGCTCCATGAGGCGAGGGTGTGGGAAGTAGTCCTTGGGGGCGTAGTGCTGGACGGAGCGGTTGTCCCAGGCCACCACCATGTCCGGTTCCCATCGCACCCTGAACTGGTACTCGGGTTGCAGGACCCGGTTGCGCAGGTAGTCGAGGATCATCCGGCTCTCCTCTTCGGGGAGCTCGTTGATGTGGGTGGTGAAGTGCCAGTTGACGAACAGCACCCGCCGGCCCGTCTCGGGGTGCACGGTGACCACTGGATGGCTGGGGTTGGGGTTGTCCAGTTCGATCTCGTGGAGCACAGGAAGCAGGGAGGGGTCGCGCTCGAACCGCCGTCGGAAGCGGCCGAAGCCGTGGACGGCGGTCAGCCCAGCGATGTAGTCCTTCATCCGGGAACTGAGACCGTCGTAGGCAGCCGCCATCGAGGCGAACACCGTGTCACCGCCGAGCGGGGGAAGGTCGAGGGACCGCAGGATGGTGGCCATGGGCGGCGCGGCCCGGTAGGTCTCATCCGCGTGCCAGATGTCGGTCAATGGGTCGGGTTGCTGGCGGTCGGTGCGCAGCGTCATCAGCTCCGGCAGGTTCGGGGTCCGGATGGATGCGAAGTGATGGACCAGGAGCTCTCCGAACCGGCGGCCGAAGGCCACCTGCTGCTCGGTGTCGATGTGCTGGTCGGGGAAGACCAGCACCTGGTGCTCGGCGAACGCCCGCCGGATCCCCTCGAAGGTCATGTCGTCGAGCTCGCCGAGATCGACTCCCCGAATCGCGGCCCCACACACGGGACCCAGCCGCTGTACTTCCATGACGACCCCCTCGATCGGCCGCGACGCTAGCCGGTGGCTCGGTGCGCGATCCTGTGCCCAACGAGGGGGTAGATCATGCAAGAGCTCGAAGGCCGCACGGCGGTGGTCACGGGGGCGGCCAGCGGGATGGGGCTGGCGTTCACCGAGGCGTTCCTCGAGCGGGGAATGGCGGTCGTGATGGCCGATGTGGAGGTGCCCGCGCTGGCTGCCACCTCGGGCGAGCTCGTCGCCCGATACGGGCAGGACCGGATCCTGACCGTGGAGTGTGACGTCGCCGATGCGGCGGCCGTGTTCGAACTGCGGGACCAGGCCATCGCGCGCTTCGGCAGGGTCAACGTGGTGTGCAACAACGCCGGCGTGGGCGGGATGCGGGAACCGATCGGTCAGCTGGACCTGACCGACTGGCAGTGGGTGCTCGGGGTGAACCTGTGGGGAGTGATCCACGGGTGCGAGGCCTTCGTCGAGCACCTGGTCGAACACGGCGACGGCCACGTGGTGAACACGGCATCGATCGCCGGGCACCTCAGCCTGCCGTTCATGGGCCCCTACAGCGTGTCCAAACACGGGGTGGTGGCGTTGTCGGAGACCCTCCGACACGAACTGGCCCACCGTGGCTCGTCAGTGGGCGTCTCGGTGCTGTGTCCAGGCTTCGTTGCCACTCGACTTATCGACGCTGATCGCAATCGACCTGAGCGGCTGCTGCGCCGCGGGGTCGATGTGGGTGATCCCGATGCCCGGGCCGCCGAGCGCACCCTGGGGCGTGAGCTGCTGGCGGCACGCAAGCCCCCGTCGGAGGTGGCCCAGCTGATCGTCGACGCCATTACCACCAATACGTTCTGGGTGTTCACCGACGATCAGTTCGCCCCCGCGGTGGCCGAACGCCACCGGAGCATCGAGACGGCAACCGATCCGCAGCGAGCCCGAACGCTCACCGAGTACCTGCTCGACTAGCGGGACCTCCGACCCTGGTCGGGCCCGGGTCGACAACCCATCATGATTAACGTTGGGGAGGCAGTCGGCCCCTTGGTCGACGCAACCGGGAGGCCGGCAGGTGTTCGGGACCGATTCCGATCTGAACGGGCGACTCGAGGCGTGGGAGTCGGCGGGCATCATCGACGCCCAGCAAGCACAGGCCATTGCCGTGTTCGAGGCGTCGCGTTCTCCTGAGACCGAGACGCGGGTGCCGCTTGCTGCCGAGGCGGTGGGCTACATCGGCGCGGCGTTGGTGCTTGCGGCCGCAATCCTGTTGGTTGGCCGGAACTGGGATTCGATGTCGACTGCGGCCCGTCTGATGGCCCTGATCCTGCCCACCGCCGTCGTCTGGGCTGCCGGATGGTGGTCCCGCCAGAATGAGGAGCCAGCCCTTCGACGGTTGACCAGTGTGCTGTGGGCCCTCGGCGCCATCGGACTCGCAGCAGTGGCCATCGAGGCGTGGGTCGACGTGGTGGACGCAGGACCCGACCACGCTGCCGTGTTCGTCGGCCTCGTGGTGCTGTGTGGCGCCGTGCCCGCATGGTTGGCCACCCGGGCACCGCTCCAACTGTTGGTTTTCGCTGCTCTCAGCGTCACCCTCGGCCTGGGGCTCCTGAGCAGTCTGGGTGACGTCATCGATGCCGAGCTGTTCGACGGCCCTGCACCGGGAATGGTCCTGGTGGTGGTCGGGCTGGGATGGGTAGCCGCAGGAGTGCTCGACGTCACCGGCTGGGACAGGTTGGCGGTGCTCGTCGGCTCCCTGGTCATCGTGATCGGTGCGCAGGTCCTGCGAGCGGGCCACGACACGATGGGTGTGTGGATTGGTCTCGTGGTGTCGGTGTTGCTCCTGGCCGTGGGCGTGGGGAGGTCCCGGAACGAGGTGGTCCTCGCTGGTGGCATCGTGCTGTTGATCTGGCTACCCCAGTTCGCGCTCTACTACCTCGAGGACGTCCTAGGGGCTGAGGCCACCCTGCTGTTGACCGGGCTGGTTCTGTTGGGCCTGGCTACCCGGGTGGGCTCGCTACGGCGGAGGTCCCGGGCGGCGGTTTGAGTCCCGTGGGCTACTGGGCGGTCCAGCCGCCATCCACCATGAGGGTGGTGCCGGTGATGAGGGCGGCGGCCGGGCTGGCCAGGAAGACCACGGCGCCGACACAGTCGACGACCTGACCGAACCGTCCGAGGGGGATCCGAGCCAGCAGGTCACCACCGATGACCGGGTCCTGGAGCCGCTCGTGGGTGAGGGCGGTGTCGATGGCCGTCGGGCCGATGGCCACGACCCTGATGCCGTGGGGGGCGAGCTCCACTGCGGTCGACTTGGTGAGGCCCTCGATGAAGTGTTTGGTCGCCGAGTACACGCTGTGGTTGGGGCGCCCGTTCTTGCCGAAGGTGGAGCTGAGGTTGATGATGACCCCGCTCTGCTGGGCGATCATGGTGCGGGCCGCCGCCTGAGCCACCAGCACCGCCCCCGTGCAGTTGAGGTCGACCATGGCCCGGATGTCTTCGACCCGGTAGTCGACCAGGGGGCCGGCCACCGCCATGCCGGCGTTGTTCACCAGGATGTCGAGCCGTTCGATGCCCCCGACCTTGGCCTGCATGGACGCCACGTCGGTGACATCGCACACCATGGCTTCGGCCGAACCGCCAGCCGCCCGGATGTCTGCGGCCACCGCTTCGATCTCGTCACCGGTTCGGGCCATGGCGATCACGTGGGCCCCGGCCGCTCCCAGAGCCAGGGCACAGCCGTGGCCGATACCCCGGCCGGCCCCGGTGACAAGGGCCACCTTGCCGTCGACCCGCATCGATGGCAGGACTTCGTCGTTCATGTCTGGTGCTCCTGGTTCGGGGTTGTGATGTCGTCAGTTCCGGTCGGCCGCTTGCCTGGCGACCTCGTCGTTCAGCCATGACCACGGGCCGGTGAAGGTGATCTCCACGATGGGGCTGTGGGCAACTGCCGTGTCGAGGTCGATGGCCGAACGGTAGTACTCGGTGGAGGGCCTGGTGAGCAGATCGCGCCGGTGCGCGGGATCGGTCACGGGCTGGGCCGATGCTGTCAGATCGGCCTGCGCGGCCCGCTTGAGGCGGAGCACGAACGCCGGGTGAGCGACCAGGTTGGCCATCCAGTCTCGGGGGGTCCGGGTCGCGCCCTCCCGTCCTGCGTTGGGGGTGCCGCAGATGTAGACCCGGCCGTCGATGATGGTGGTCCAGATCTCCGTCGTGCGCGGTTGGCCGCTGCGCCGCCCTGTGGTCACGATGTCGACGGTGCGTTCGCCCAGCAGGCTGGCCAGCACCTCGTCACGGTCATCGGTCATGGGTGGACCTCCTGTTGGAGTACACGGCGTCCCGACCGTTCAGCGCCGGGCCCGTTCGAACCACGACATGTTCTCCGCTCGGATCTCGTTGCTGTAGCTGACGTCGAAGGGGCCCGACAGGGTGACCAGCCACAGGGCGCCCGTCTCGGTGAACATCGGCCCGTGTTCGTGACCCGCCGGGAAGGCGAAGTAGGTGGGTCCCTCGTAGTGGGTCTCGCCGTACCAGCAGTCGCCCTCGAGGAGGATGTCCTCCTGGAACACCGAGTGGGACTCGGCGGCAGCGGTATGCCAGCCGGGCGGTTCCTTGATGAGGAGCGACAGGGCCCCCGTGTCGGGGTCGTGGGACAGCACCCGAGCCATTCCGTGACCCGTGAACTCCAGGGCAGCTGGAGCTGCGGAGTCCGGGCCCCACAGCACCGAGGTGGATTGCCACGGCACGTCGCCAAAGGCGACTCCATCGACGGGTTGTCGGCTCATGACAGAAGTATTGCCCACCGGGTCGGCGGGCGGCGCTGGTCCTCGGCCGGGGGCTGAGTAACGTTGCGTCTACAGCGACGAGCGGCACCGCCGGACGCCGTGACGGGGAGGGGAGCACCGATGCTGACATCGGAAGAGAACGAGATCCTGACCAGGGTGGGGGCCGACACCCCGATGGGTCGGATGATGCGCCGCTTCTGGCATCCGATCGCCGCGTCGAAGCAGGTGGTGGCCGATGGCGACCCCCTGCGCACCATGCTCCTCGGGGAACACTTCGTGGTGTTCAGGGCGACTGACGGCACTGTCGGCGTGCTCGATGAGTTCTGTATGCACCGCCGGGTGTCCCTGGCCCTCGGGCGCAACGAGAAGGGGGGTCTGCGCTGCTTGTTCCATGGGTGGAAGTTCGCCCCCGACGGGGAGATCCTGGAAACCCCGAACCACTGCAACGAGCGGTTCCGAGAGAAGCTCCGAGCTCCCGCCTACCCCTGCCGGGAGGCCGGGGGACTGATCTGGACCTACATCGGACCGCCCGATCTCGAACCCGAGTTCCCCCGCTACCGCTTCTTCGAGGGCCCCGACGCCAACCGGGTGGTCATCAGGGCCGATTCCGACGCCAACTACCTGCAGTTGTTCGAGGGGGGTACCGACAGCTCGCACGTGGCCATCCTCCACAGCAATCAGGCCAACCCCTCGTGGATGGACGACGACTTCACCCCCGTCGACGAGGACTTCAACCCCGGGGCGATCTCGGTGGACGACAATGCTCCGGTCCTCGACATCCAGGACACGGCGTACGGGTACCACTACGCAGCCAAGCGCCAGGGGCCGCCCACCGACGACGGACGGGATACCCACAGTGTCCGGGTGACCCCGGTGATCCTCCCGACCTGTCGGATCATCCCGGCCCCTGCGTTCCAGGTGTACGTGTTCGAGGTCCCTCAGCACGACGGCAGGACCTCCACCTACCTCGTCAATCATGGACCCCACCCGGTGCCTCGGTCGGATTTCCTGCGGATCTTCGGCCTCGACGACGAGCGGTTCTTCGACGACGAGACCTGCCAGTTCGTGGCTACCTGGGAGGATCGGCTGGGTCAGGATCGAGCGGCCATGAAGGACAGTTGGACCGGCTACAGCGGTATCGAACAGGAAGACCTGATCATGGCCCTGTCGATGGGGCCGATCGTCGACAGGTCCAAGGAAGTCCTGGTCGCCGCCGACCGGGCGGTGCTGCACCTCCGGCGGCGCCTGCTGGAGTCGGTGCGCCTCCACGAGGCAGGGGGGGAGCCCATCGGCTTGCCTCTCACCGATCTCTCCCCGATCGAGGCCCTGTGTGACACCGTCGTTCCCGTCGACGAGGAATGGCGTGCCCTGCTGCCGGGAAACATGCCGATCGGGGAGTTGGTGGAGGAACACATCGAGGGGTGAGCGCTGCGGGAACTCCGCACCCCAGCGAGGCGATTCGGAGCGGGCCTGTGAGCCGGTTAGCATGGGGGAATGGACGCCCTTGCTGCACAGGTTTGGCACTTCTGGCTCGCTGTTCCCCTGACCCTCGCCGGGGTCGGCGCCGTGGTGGCTGTCGTTGCCGGATACGTCGCCAAGGTGGTCGCTCCCCGCTATCCGAAGCGATGAGCTGTGGGTGATCCGGTCGACTGGCAACTGGCCCGTCGGATCGCCCTGAGGGTTGCCGGTGAGGACCCGCTGGCCCAGTCCTATCTCGGGGCTGGCCTCCGCGACGACTTCGCAAGCTTTACTCCCATGGCTGAGGAGCTGGTGGCCCTCGAGACCGGTCTGGAGAGCACTCAGGGGGCGGCAACGGCGCGGGTCATCGACCGTGCCGAATGGATCGATGCCAACCTGCGGTCGTTCCGTCGCCTGATGAGCCCCCTCATCGACCGTGTCGGAGACCAGGGCAAGGCTGGGCTGATCGGTCGGACCGTGGGCGCTGTGGAGTTGGGTGCCGTACTGGGCTGGATGGCTCGCCGGGTGTTGGGCCAGTACGACCTCCTCCTCACCGAGGACGGAGGAACGAGCGAGGGCGACGTCGTCTACTTCGTGGGCCCCAACATCCTGGCCGTGGAGAAGCGGTTCGCGTTCCCTCCTGCTGACTTCCGGCTCTGGTTGGCCCTGCACGAGCTGACCCATCGGGCGCAGTTCACCGGGGTCCCGTGGCTCCAGCCTCACTTTCTTTCGTTGGTCGACGCCCTGTTGGCCGATGTCGAGCCGGATCCGGAGCGCATCAAGGCTGGTCTGCGAACCTTCGTCGAGGAACGACGCCAGGGGCGGGACCCACTTGCAGAAGGGGGTCTGGCGACCCTGTTCGCCACTGACCGACAGCGTCGGTTGATCGACGAGGTGGGCGGCATGATGAGCCTGGTGGAGGGTCACGGCGACGTGACGATGACCCGGGCCGGGCGAGGACATGTATTGCATGCCCAGCGGTTCCACAAGGTGCTGCACGACCGCCGGAACGGGGCAACGGGGATGGCTCGCTTCATGCAGAAGCTCATCGGCATCGACGCCAAGTTGGCGCAGTACCAGGCCGGCGAGACCTTCATCGAGGTACTCGAGGCCGCGCGTGGCGAACGGGCGGTCGATCGGATCTGGGACGACGTGACCCATCTGCCGACCATGGCCGAGATCCGTGAGCCCCAGACGTGGCTCGATCGGGTGCCCGAGGCCGCCGCCGCGGGCTGATCCGGGTGTCATTCCGTGACCCGGTCCTCGAAGATCTGTTGCCACGGTGCTCGTTCCCCGAGCGTGACCACCTGCAGTGCGCTGTATCGGGGGGAGCCGACTCGGCCGCCCTGTTGATCCTGGCTGCTGCAACCGGGTGTCGGGTCACGGCATACCACGTCGACCACGGCCTTCGTTCCGAGTCCGGCGCCGAGGCGGCCCGGGTGGCTGTGTTGGCCGAGGCGGTAGGCGCCGAGATGCGCTGTATCGAAGTAGAGGTCGGCGATGGGGCGAACCTGGAGGCCCGGGCCCGGGCGGCCCGCTATGGGGTCCTACCTGACGGCATTCTCGTCGGGCACACGGCGGATGATCTCGCAGAGACCGTCCTACTCCAGCTGTTCCGAGGCGGAGCGCTCGATGCTCTTGCCTCGATGGACCCAGGTGACCAGTCGGGGGCCTCGGTGGTGCGTCCGTTGTTGTCGCTACGGCGCAGCGAGACCGAGGCGGTGTGCGCTGCGTTCGGCTATGAGCCGGTGCGGGACGAGTGGAACCAGGACGAGCGGTTTGCGCGGGTGCGGATCCGTGCCGAGGTCCTGCCCCTCCTGGCTGATGTCATGGGTCGCGATCCGGTTCCCCTGCTGGGTCGGGCGGCCCGCTTGGCCCGCGACGAGCGTGACCTGATCGAACAGCTTGCAGAGGGCATCGACCCGACTGATGCCCGGGCCCTGCGGACGGCACCTCGGGCCCTGGCCCGACGAGCGGTGCGGAGCTGGTTACGTGACGGGTACCCCCCGGATGCAGCGGCAGTCGATCGGGTGCTCGACGTCGCCCTCGGTC
The DNA here is from genome assembly GCA_038135065.1 of Acidimicrobiales bacterium. Taxonomy (GTDB): domain Bacteria; phylum Actinomycetota; class Acidimicrobiia; order Acidimicrobiales; family Poriferisodalaceae; genus JAYPWI01. The sequence continues at coordinate 52,438 of JAYPWI010000010.1, read as the reverse complement.
TGCGCCAGGCCACCGAGGTGGGGGGCAGTCGCCGCGTCGCTCGAACCGGTGGGCGGCTGCGCATCGAGGGGCCGTCCCGCTAGGTTCGGTCATCGTGTCTTCACCCTCACCTGTCCCCATCGGCGACCCTGCAGTCGGACGAATTCTGGTCAGTCAATCCGATATCGCTGACCGGGTTGCCGAGCTGGGCGCCCAGATCACGGCCGACTACAGCGGGCGCCGGCCCCTCATCGTGGGTGTGTTGAAGGGCGCTGTGTTGTTCACGGCCGACCTGTGTCGAGCCGTGCGCCTCCCCGTGGAGTTGGACTTCATGGCGGTCTCGTCCTACGGCAGTTCGACGAGAACCAGCGGTGTGGTGCGCATCCTCAAGGACCTCGACGTCGATGTCGCCGGGCGCGACGTGATCTTGGTGGAGGACATCGTCGACAGCGGTCTCACCCTTTCGTACCTGCGTAGGACGCTGTTGGCCCGGCGACCGGCAAGCCTCGAGATCTGTTCCCTGCTGGTGCGAGAAGCCCAGACCGAACTCGATGAGCTCGTGCGCTACGTCGGATTCAAGGTTCCGCCCGAGTGGGTGGTCGGCTACGGACTCGATGTGGCGCAGCAGCATCGCAACCTTCCGGACATCCATGCCTACGACGCGGGCGCTGCGGGTTGAGCGATGGTGCTGGCGGTCTGTCTGTCTGGCCGGTACATTCCCGCTACCGAGGCGGTGATGTGGGGCCATGAAGGGGAAATGGGCTGAAGGCATACAGCCCAGGAACTTCGCCTGGGTGATCAAAGACCAACTCGCGGCGTGTGAACGGCCGGGCGGGTACGGGGCTCATCATCGCCGGGTGAGGCGCCAAGAGGAGATCATCTGGATCCGTCAACAGGAATTCGACCTGGTGATGTCATTGATCCCTTCCTCACACAACCTGCACAACTACGAGGAGCTGGGACTGCCCTACCTCCACCGACCCTGGCCATCTGCTGACCAACTCCCCGGTTTCCTCACCGAGACGCACGGCGAGATAGCGGACGCCCTTGCCAGGGGGCAGCGGCTCCTGGTCCATTTCGAGGAGGTGGGGGATCGGGTCTGTGGGCTGATGGCCGTGCACCTCCTGTTGAGCGGCAAGGTGCCGTCAGGGCCCCAGAGCACGGCCATCGTCGAACGGATTTTCGGTCGGCGACTCGGTCACGAGGGGCGTGCCCTGGTCGAGGTGGCGCTGCAGGGACACAGCGATGAAGGTGGACGGTGAGCTGTGGCCAGAACTGAGGCCCACGATGTCATCGAGGTCCGTGGGTTGCGCGTCATGTGCATCGTCGGTGTCCTGCCCGAGGAACGGGAGCGTGAGCAGCCACTCGAGATCGATGTCGAGATCTTCGCCGACCTGCGAGCGGCGGGCGAGTCCGACGACCTCGACGACACGGTGCACTACGGCCACGTGGCGGAGGCGGTGGCTGCAACCTGTGTGCAGGCAAGGGCCCTGTTGCTGGAGCGATTGGCTCACCTGATTGCAGTGGACGTGGCATCGCTGGACGGAGCGGTTGGTGCTCGGGTGACCGTGCGCAAGCTCCGGCCGCCAGTTCCCACCGATGTCCAGTTCACCGCCGTGCAGGTGACCCGGTGGGCCGAGTGACCTCTGGCTTGCGAGTCTTTCTCGGTCTGGGTTCGAACATGGGCGATCGTCGCACCCTGATCGACAAGGCAGTCGATGCGCTGCCCGACGTGGTCGCGGTCTCGCACCTTTATGAGACCGCTCCTATCGGTGGGCCCGAGCAGCCGCCGTTCCTCAACCTGGTGGTCGAGCTCGGCACCTCGCTCGGTCCCTACGACGTCCTCGAGTTGGCCCGGTCACTCGAGGCTGCGGCCGAGCGGGTGCGCACCGTTCGCTGGGGGCCGCGCACCCTCGATGTCGACGTCTTGTTGTACGGCGATCTGGAACTCGATGATCCGGAGCTGACCGTTCCCCATCCCCGAATGTGGGAGCGACGCTTCGTGCTCGAGCCCCTGGCCGACGTGGCACCGGAACTGATGCCCCCCGGCTGGCGGGCCACCGTGGCCGATCAGGAGATCACCGACCTCGGACCCTACGAAGGAATGGGTTCATGACGGGGTTGCCGCTGGGTAGCGTGGCTCGGGTCCGTTTCCCATCCGAGGGTCATGTCTGAAATCCCCTACCGCTACGAACCTGATTCCAGGGTGGCCCATCTCCTCGAAGAGTTCGACGGGCTCGAACCCGGGACGGAGACCGATCGTGTCGTCACGGTGGCGGGGCGACTCATGTTGCGGCGGGTGCAGGGAAAGTTGGCCTTCGGCACGCTCGATGATGGAACGGGCCGGATACAGCTGTTCGCCCCAGCGGCAACCACCCCAACCTTCGATGAGTTCACGGGGCTCAACCTGGGGGACTGGATCGGCGTGAGGGGCGTCGTGATGACGACCCGGCGGGGCGAGCTGAGCGTACGGGTCGACGAGTGGTCGCTCCTGGCTCGGGCGCAGCGATCGTTTCCTGACAAGTGGCATGGGATCACCGACGTCGACACCCGATACCGGCAGCGGTACGTAGATCTGTGGGTCACCCAGGGAGCTCGCGAGGCCTTCCTCGTCCGCAGTTCGATGATGTCGCTGACCCGGAGGTTCCTCGAGGAGCGGGGGTTCGTGGAGGTGGAGACCCCGATCTTCCACCCGATCGCCGGTGGTGCCCACGCTCGACCGTTCACCACCCACCACAACGCCCTCGACCTCGATCTTTTCTTGAGGATCGCTCCGGAGCTGTACCTCAAACGTCTCACGGTGGCTGGGTTCGACCGGGTCTTCGAGATCGGCCGGGTGTTTCGCAACGAGGGTGTCTCGACTCGGCACAACCCCGAGTTCACGATGCTCGAGCTGTATCAGGCCTATGCGGACTACGGCGACATCATGTGCTTGGTCGAGGAACTGGTCGAGTTCCTGGCCCTGACCATCACGGGCTCCACGGTGCTGCGATTCGGGGATCGCGAGCTCGATGTGGCCCGCCCGTGGCGCCGGGCCACCATGATCGAGTTGATTGCAGAGGCGACGGGTATCGAACTCGGGCTCGACATGCCGCTCGAAGAGCTCAGGCAGATTGCCGACGCACTCGAGGTGGCGGTGAACGACGATGACGGCCCGGGCAAGGTGATCCTCGAGATCTACGAGAAGACGACCGAAGCGGCGTTGTGGGGGCCCATCTTCGTCATGGACTATCCCACTGAGGTCTCGCCATTGTCGCGAGACCACCGCTCCCAGGCCGGGTTCACCGAGCGTTTCGAGGCGATCGTTGCCGGACGTGAGCTCTGCAATGCGTTCTCCGAGCTGGTCGATCCTGACGAACAGCGGGCTCGGTTCGAGGCCCAGGTGAGGCGCCGCGCTGGTGGTGACGACGAGGCAATGGCCCTCGACGAGGACTACCTCCGGGCCCTCGAGTACGGCATGCCGCCGACGGGCGGTCTGGGCATTGGGATGGATCGCCTCGCCATGCTCCTGACCGGTGTGGAATCCATCAGGGACGTGGTGCTGTTCCCCACCCTGCGTCCTGAGCAGACCTGATTCAGGCCGTGGTTGTACCGGGGAACGGGTCGTCGTCCCGTCGGGCGACGAACAACCCGTCCGCGTCCACGAAGAGGCCGTCGGGCCCCTCTCCCGTGGCCCCGAGGGTGATCTTTCGGCCCTCGACCCGCTCGACCCAGGCTCGGAAGGTGACAGGCACACCCAATGGGGCCGGCCCGCGGTAGTTGATGGTCAGCCGGGCGGTGAATGCTTGCCGACCCAGCATGCGGTTCAGGGCGCCCATGACCTCGTCGATGATGAGTGCCTGAACCCCGCCGTGCACCCGCTCGGGCGGGCCGGCGAACATCGGGTCGATCACCCCCCTGCCGACCACGCTTTCCTCGCTCTCCTTGTGAAAGGTCACGCCGATCGAGGCGGGATGGAACTCACCACCAGCGATGGAAAATGGGTCGAACTCGATCTGTTCTCCGAGTTCGATGGCGAGCGGGGTCCGCTGGCCGGCATAGATGGCGGCCAGGTGGGGCCGGGTCTGCATGTCCGTCAGCTTGTCGCGGCGGGGGGAGCCGGTGAATCGGGAAGCGAGCTCGCGGACCACCTCGGCTATGTCGTCGAGGTCTGCGTCGTCGAGATGATGGGAGCACAAGGCCCGGTTGAGGCTGTTCAGGGCAGCGGCCGCGCCCTGGGTGGAGGTCCAGTCCTTCATGGAGGGCGAACCTAGCGCTCCTGGTGATGTCGGACCTTGGTCTTCGAATCGCTTCAGCGGTATGGGATCGCGGTCGAAATGGGATGGGGAAGATCCCCATCGGGCGGGTAGGTCGTGGGAATTGTCATCGGACAGAGGAGCACTCGGCGAGCTAGAGCGCGGCGTACCAAGGTCGCGCTCGGAGGCGTGGCCGGTTGGTCGATGGTCGCCCTGATGACGGCGATGGGCCCCATGTTCGCCGCACCGGACCCGGCCGTCGCCCGAGATGTGGTGCTCCAGCGAGCCGCTGATCGGGAACGGCACGACGTGGCCGTGGCGCCAGCCAGCCCCGTGGTGGCCACTGGACCGCCGGGGCAGCAGGATCGGGAACTCGGCCTGCCGGGTCCGCCACGCCGATCGTCTGCGGCTGGACCCTACGAACCGGCGGAGGGTCTGTCGTTGGTCACCACCACGACCATCCGGCGCCTGACCTCGTCCCCCGGAGCCGCGTCGAGTGTGCCGGTGACAACTGTGCCAGTGACGAGTGTGCCGGTGACGACAGTGCCGGTGACAACTGTGCCGGTGACAACGGTGCCGGTGACGAGTGTGCCGGTGACGAGTGTGCCGGTGACAACTGTGCCCCCGCCTTCCCCACCGAGGAGTGAACAGAGTGGCTGATCGAACGTTCCGTGTGATGGGTGGCCGCGCCAGGCTGAGTGTCGACGACGATGCCGCCCACCTGCTCGACGGCCTGGTCGACGCAGCCCATGCCCTCGAGAGCCGCTGGTCGAGGTTCCTGCCTGACAGCGAGGTGTCCCGCCTGAATCAGTTCGCTGGTGCTCCTGCCGTGGTGTCCCACGACACTGCGGCTCTGGTCGATGCCAGCCGGCGTGCCCATGCAGCGACCGGCGGTTGGTTCGACCCCATGATGCTGCGGGAGATCGAGGCAGTGGGGTACCGCCACAGCTTCGAACTCATCGGCCGATTCGGCACTGCGGTGGCTCCCCCCGAAGGCGACCTCCTGACGGCGATTCGGCGCCCCTCGATCCGCGATGTCGATGTAGATCTGGGGATCGGGCTCGTACATCTCCCAGCGGGAGCTGCCTTCGACCCGGGCGGCATCGGCAAGGGATTCGCCGCCGATTGTCTTGCCGAACGAGCCCTGTCCGAAGGTGCAGGTTGGGTAATCGCCGATGTGGGAGGGGATATCCGGGTCGCCGGGGAGGATCTCGCCTTTGGTGAGTTTCGCATCGAAGTGGCCCATCCGGGCGGGGGGACCCTGTGCACGGTGGCCGTGTCCTCGGGTGCAGCAGCCACCTCGGGAACGCTTCGGCGGAGGTGGCGGGCCGCCGACGGGAGTCACCGGCACCATCTGATCGATCCCACGACGGGGGTCTCGGCGCGCTCCGATCTGGCAACCGTGACCGTCCTGGCCGCCGAGGCATGGTGGGCCGAGTCCGCTGCGACGGCCGCCGTGGTCGCCGGGCGCTCCCGGGGACTTGCCATGCTCGACGACCGCGGACTGCCCGCCATCGCCATCGACGAGGGTGGGGAGGTTCATCTCGTGGGCAACATCGAAGCCTTCATCCTGTGACCGAGGAGTTCACCTGGTACGTGGCCCGGGCCGGCGGCCTCGTCGCCTGGTCGGGGTTGGCGGTCACCGTGTTGGTGGGGTTCGTGCAGGCCGGACGATTCTTCCCTCGAGGTGCAGGGCCATGGGTCGCCGAGGTGCACCGCTTCCTTGCTGCGCTCACCTGGATCTTCACCGGAGTACACCTCGCTGCCCTAGCCGTCGACGACTACGTCGAGTTCGGTCTGGTGGAACTTTTCGTTCCGATGGCCAGCCAGTGGCGGCCAGGTCCTGTCGCAGTCGGAGTGGTCGCCCTGTACCTGCTGGGTGCCATTCAATTGACGTCATTGGTGCTGCGACACATCCCTCGACGGTTATGGAGGGCCGTGCACGGGATCAGCGTGCCGGTGTTCGGCTTGGCCACCGTCCACGGACTCTGGGCGGGAACTGATGCCGGGTCCCGCTGGTACATGGCCGCCGTGGCGGTCGCAGTGGTCATGGTGGCCGCCTTGGCGGTGGCCCGGCGTCGACCGCGGGGTCGTGGCGTGCCTGGGGCTCAGTCAGGGAGGGCGGACAGCAGGTTGCGTGCGGCGGCGGCCAGCCCGGTGACGGCGGGTGTGGCCGGGAGCCCGTCCAGTTCGGCGAGCGCCTCGTCGATGTAGGTCCGTGCCGTGGCCACCGAGGTGGCGATGTGGGGACCGGCGACCACGATGGCTCGTGCCCGGTCTCGATCAACGTCGTCGAGGGGGCGCCCCAGAAGATCGCCCACCGGGTCACCGTCGGACAGCATCCTGATGACGGGAAGGGTGTACACGCCCTCCCGGATGTCGTTGCCCGAGGGCTTCCCGAGTTCCTCGTCCGATGACACCAGATCCAAGATGTCGTCCACGATCTGGAAGGCCATCCCGTAGGCATTACCGAACGACGTGAGTCGATCGACGACGGACCGTTCACAGCCCCCCACCAGGGCCCCGATCCGGCACGCAGTGGCGTAGAGGTCGGCCGTCTTGCCCCGTATTGCCTGGAGATACTGCTCTTCGGTGCGGGAGGTGTCGTAGATCAGTTGCAGTTCTCGTACCTGGCCCTCGCACAGGCGGCCGATGGTGGCTGCGAGGAGTTCAGCGACCTCTACTCCCAGGGAGGCGGCCAACTCCGACGCTTTCGCCAGGAGGAAATCACCGGCCAGGATCGCCTTGAGGTTGCCCCACCGATGGTTCACCGCTTCGATGCCCCGCCGGGTCTCCGCGTCGTCCATCACGTCGTCGTGGTAGAGGGAGCCGAGGTGGACGAGTTCCACCGCAACCCCGCCTCGGATCATCTCCTCGGAGAGTGCTGCAGCAGCGTCGCCATCGGCCCGATCGACGAGGGCCGATGCGATGACGAAGGCCGGACGCAGGCGCTTTCCGCCAGCCGGAATCAGATGCGAAGCCACCTCGGTGAGGAAATCGTCGTCCGTCACCGCCGCGGCGCGCAGGGCGGCTTCCACCCTGCTGAGGTCCTCGGCCATGGAGGGCCGGAACTGGACGGGGCTCAATGACGGCACGGTGCAACCGTAAACGACGAGGCGCAAGCGCGGGAAACCAGTGGACCCAAGCGCGCGGCGTGTCCTGTTCGGAGCCTTCGCGCGGTCGACCGCTGCTGTAGTGGTTGCCTCGCGGTGAGAGCGGCGGGGTCGTCCCGATACACTCTCAACACACCCCGAACCCGGGGTTGCAGATTTCGTCTGGAGGCCCAGTGTTCGAACGGTTCACCGACAGGGCTCGCCGGGTTGTGGTCTTGGCCCAGGAAGAGGCTCGGCTTCTCAACCACAACTACATCGGCACCGAGCACATCCTGCTCGGCCTCATCCATGAGGGCGAGGGTGTCGCAGCGAAGGCTCTGGAGTCGCTCGGTATCTCGCTCGAGGCCGTTCGCAACCAGGTCGAGGAGATCATCGGCCAGGGCGGCTCGTCGCCTTCCGGCCACATTCCGTTCACCCCCAGGGCCAAGAAGGTTTTGGAGCTTTCCCTGCGGGAGGCCCTGCAGCTGGGTCACAACTACATCGGTACCGAGCACATTCTCCTGGGTCTCATCCGAGAAGGTGAGGGCGTTGCCGCCCAGGTGCTCGTCAAGCTGGGGGCGGATCTTTCCAGGGTCCGCCAACAAGTCATCCAGCTGCTCTCGGGCTACAGCGGTCCTGGAGGCCAGGGTGGCTCGGGGTCCGGCAGCGGGAAGGAAACTGCGGGGGCCGCGTCTGGCCAGTCGAGTGAGCAGGGAGGCCAGAGCGGCTCGGCCGTGCTCGATCAGTTCGGTCGCAACCTCACCCAGACCGCCCGCGAGAAGAAGCTCGACCCGGTCATCGGGCGGATGCGGGAGACCGAGCGGGTCATGCAGGTGTTGTCTCGGCGCACCAAGAACAACCCGGTGCTCATCGGCGAGCCCGGTGTCGGCAAGACGGCCATCGTCGAAGGCCTCGCCCAGAAGATCGTCTCCGGTGATGTTCCCGAGACGATCAAGGACAAGCAGCTGTACACCCTCGACCTTGGTGCCCTCGTTGCCGGGTCCCGCTACCGAGGCGATTTCGAGGAGCGCCTGAAAAAGGTCCTCAAGGAAATCAAGACCCGGGGCGACATCATCCTGTTCATCGATGAGTTGCACACCCTGGTGGGCGCAGGTGCGGCCGAGGGAGCGATCGACGCAGCATCGATCCTCAAGCCGATGCTGGCCCGCGGAGAGCTGCAAACCATCGGCGCCACGACGCTCGAGGAGTACCGCAAGTACCTCGAGAAGGACGCTGCACTCGAACGTCGATTCCAGCCCATCAAGGTCGACGAACCAACCGTGGCCCACACCATCGAGATCCTCAAGGGTCTGCGAGACCGTTACGAGGCTCATCACCGGGTGACCATCACCGATCAGGCGCTGGTCGCCGCCGCCAACATGGCGGATCGGTACATCTCGGATCGTCACCTCCCGGACAAGGCCATCGACCTGATCGACGAGGCAGGCTCCCGTCTGCGGATCAAGCGGATGGAGACTCCGCCTGATTACAAGGACATCGAGAACAAGATCGCTGACGTCGTCGAGCGCAAGAAGCAGGCCGTCGAGGACCAGGACTTCGAGCTCGCCGGGTCTCTGCGCGACGAGGAGAAGGAACTCGTCGAGCGAAGGACCGAGCTCCAGAGCCAGATCAAGGCCGAGGGCGTGGACCTCTTCGACGAGGTCGACGAAGAGGCCATCGCCGAGGTGCTCTCGATCTGGACGGGGATTCCCGTCTACAAGCTCACCGAGGAGGAGACCCAGAAGCTCCTCAAGATGGAGGAAGAGCTCCATCGCCGGGTCATCGGTCAGGAGGACGCCATCAAGGCGGTCAGCCAGGCAATCCGCCGCACCCGGGCCGGTTTGAAGGACCCGAAGCGTCCGGGTGGTTCGTTCATCTTCCTCGGCCCGTCGGGCGTCGGGAAGACCGAACTCGCCAAGACCCTGGCCGAGTTCCTCTTCGGGGACGAGCAGGCGCTCATCAGCCTCGACATGTCGGAGTACATGGAAAAGCACACCGTGTCCCGGCTTGTCGGTTCGCCCCCTGGCTATGTGGGCTACGAGGAGGGCGGCCAGCTGACCGAGGCGGTGCGCCGCCGTCCCTTCTCGGTCGTGCTCTTCGACGAGGTCGAGAAGGCGCACCCTGACGTGTTCAACACCCTTCTGCAGATCCTGGAGGAGGGACGCCTGACCGATGCACAGGGTCGCTCGGTCGACTTCCGGAACACCGTGTTGATCATGACCTCGAACCTGGGAACGGCAGACCTGCGTAAGGCCAACGTCGGCTTCTCGAAGAGCGACGAGGCGGTCAGCTACCAGCGCATGAAGGAAAAGGTCAACGACGCCCTCAAGGCGCACTTCCGGCCTGAGTTCTTGAACCGAATCGACGACACGATCGTGTTCCACGAGCTGTCCATCGATGAGGTCACGGAGATCGTCGACCTGATGATCGCTCGCACGTCGGAGCAACTCCGCGCCCAGGGCTTGGGAATCGAGTTGACCGACGCCGCCAAGCAGTGGCTTGCCCGCAAGGGGTACGACCCGACACTCGGTGCCCGGCCTCTTCGCAGGGCCATCCAGCGCCATGTGGAGGATGCCCTCTCGGAGCGGATCCTGTACAAGGAGTTCCATGCCGGCGAGATCATCGTGGTCGATGCTGATCCCGATGCCGACGAAATCATCTTCCGAGCGATCGAAGGTTTCGATCCCGGGTCAGTCGAACTCGAGGACGCAGCGGCCGAATAAACGGACGCCGACGGTGCGCCGACGGGCCAGCGGCTCGCTCGTCGCGCTACTGCTCCTGTTCCTGTTGGCCGGATGTCGGGCCGACATCGTGGTTGCGGTGTCGGTCGAGCCCGACGGCTCCGGAGAGGTCCAGGTCACGGTGGTATTCGACCGTGATGTCGTGGAGGCTGTTCCCGATCTCGATCAGATCCTGCGACTCGACGATGTGCGATCAAGCGGTTGGGACACGAGGCAGTCGCGGGATGCCGATGGCTTGACCGTGCGGTTGACGAAAACGTTCGAGTCGGCCGACCAGCTGTCGGTGGTGCTGTCGGAGATAGACGGGGAGAGCGGTCTGTTCGGCCCGGCCACCCTGGACACCTACCGCAACGGGGCGATGGTTGGCTATCGGCTGGACATGACGGTCCGCCTCGATCGGCGGGTGCTCGACTTGATCGATCCGTCGGTTGCCCCGCAGCTGGACGGGGAACCGTTCGGTGTGCCGATCGCCGAGTTGGAGGCACGGGCGAATGGCCCCCTCGATGAAGCAGTCCGCCTGGTCGTCATGGCCACGGTGCCTGGGGGGCAGACGCGCCTCCCCGCCGCTGGCTCGGTCACTCTCTCCGAGGGAGGGGTTCGCACCCTGTCGGTGGTCGGTGAGATCGTCGATCCAGTGGTCGCGGCTGCCGACGCTGAGGTGGCTCGGTCCCGACAGGAGGCGGCCGACGGGGCACGTTTGATGTGGTTGATCTGGGGCCTCGTGGGTTTGGGAACGGTGTTGGGGCTGATCGTCGTGGCCTTGTGGCGCCGTCGGCCGCTGTGGTGAGAGACCGCTCGGGTGTTCGATGTCGCACCCTGGTTCCATCATCAACAGGTGGCTCACCGAATCCAGTTCATCTGTAGTGGCTGCGGGGCGACGTCCTCGAAGTGGTCGGGGCGCTGTTCTCGCTGCGGTGAGTGGAATTGCATCGACGAGGACGGGCCCGGGTCCCACCGACCTCACGGTGAGCAGGCCCGCCCCCTCGCCGAGGTTCCGCTCGGCGACACAGCGTCCACATCGACGGGGATCGCAGAACTCGATCGGGTGCTCGGTGGAGGTTTGGTCAACGGCTCGGTCACCCTGCTGGGTGGGGAGCCTGGGATCGGCAAGTCCACCCTGGCCCTGCAGATCGCCGCCACCCGGGCTGCACGGGCGGACCGGGTGCTGTACTGCTCTGCCGAGGAGTCGCCTGGACAGGTGGCCGGTAGAGCCGGCCGCCTGGGTTTGTCGGGCGGTGACCTGTGGTTGTCGGGTACCACCGATGTCGATGCGCTGTGCGCCGAGGTCGCGCGCCTCGAGCCTGCCATGGTCGTGGTGGATTCGATCCAGACCGTCGAGGTAGAGGGACCCAACGGCGGATCGACGGCCCGGGTACGTGAGGCAACCACCCGGCTGGTGCAGTTGGCCAAGCAGCGCGGCTTGGTAGTGGTGGTCATCGGGCAGGTGACCAAGGACGGTGAACTGGCAGGTCCGAAGTCCCTCGAACATCTGGTCGACACCGTGCTGTCGTTCGAGGGTGACCGCCATCATTCCCTCCGCTTCCTTCGTTCGGTCAAGCATCGCTTCGGACCGACGGGCGAAGTGGGTCTGTTCGACATGGGACCCACCGGGCTATCTCCGGTGGCCGACCCGTCGGCTGTCTTCATGGCTGACCGGGCGACTGGGGTACCCGGATCCGTGGTCGTTCCCGTGATCGAAGGTCACCGCCCCATGCTCGTCGAGGCGCAGGCCCTCGTCTGCCCGAAGGTGATGGCCTTGCCTCGGCGAACGGCCCAGGGGTTGGATCAGCGGCGGGTTTCGATGCTGGCCGCCGTGCTCGAGCAACGAGGTCGCCTCGAATTGCAGGAATCCGATGTCCACACCTCGACGGTGGGCGGTGTCCGGGTGGCCGAACCCGCAGCGGATCTCGGCGTGCTGGTTGCGATGGCCAGTGCCCGAATGGCTCGCGTGGTTCCCGATGGTCTTGTCGCGGTGGGCGAGGTCGGCCTCGTCGGGGAGGTCCGCCGGGTCGCCGATCTGAGTCGCCGCCTGAACGAGGCCGAGCGGTTGGGATTTCGCACTGCGATGGTGCCCGCGGCAGCTGAGGTGACGACCGGTCTGGAACTCGTTCGGGTCACCAGCGTGAAGGATGCGCTGGGATGGTTGGCTGCTCGTCGGTTGCTCAGCGCGACCGCAGCGTGAGCGCCTCACGCCGCAGGATGGTGTACGTCCCCTGTTCGACGCGAACCCATCCCAGACGACTGAACGAGGAGAGGGCTTTGTTGACCCGTTCCCGCGATGCGCCCACCATGCCCGCCAGTTCCTCTTGGGTGATGGGAAGCTCGAAGGAGTCCTGCCCGCCGCTCAGTTCGAGCAGACGTTTGGCCGTGCGCCCCGGTACGTCGAGGAACATGGCATCGGTGAGTGCCTCGTCGACAGTACGGAGCCGTTGGGCAAGTAGGCCGACCACCCGATGCAGCAGGGTCGGGTGGCGGTCGTACAGTTCGGAGATCAGGCGATAGGGAACCTCGACGAGCACCGATTGTTCGAGTGCTCTGGCCTGGGCCGACCGGGTGCCATGGTCGAACAGGGGCATCTCCCCGAACAGGTCGTCCGGTTCCATCAGGGCGAGGAGCGATTCCCTGCCATCGGGTGATGCTCGACTGATGGCGACCCGTCCGCTGCCCACGATGTACAAGTGGGCGGCTTCGTCGTCTTCGGCGAACACGAGGTCGTTACGTTGTAGTTCGACGGTGCGAGCACCGCTGACCAGGGCCCCGAGCTCTTCGGGTGAACATGTGTCGAAGAGCTCGGCCCGGCCCAGGAGTTCGGCGATGTCCACCACCCAACGGTAGCCAACCTTCCCCCGTCCGCTTGAAAGCGGGCCCTGGGTGACCGATGGAGCCGTACGGCGCGGAGGGGTGTGTGTTCGTCGAGGTTGTTCGACTGTTGATGGTGGTGCTGGGGACTGTCGTTGGCTACGGCCTCGGCGGTGATGTCTCGGACGCGTCCGGACTTATCGGCGCGGTGATCGGAGCTGCGGCGGGCTACGTGGGTGGCGGGCTGGCTGTCACCGTCGCCGGATATGCCGTATCCGGTGGGGAACGGCGGGCTCGTCCACAGTCGGCTTCCGACCGGCTGATGTCCGTGCTGGTGGGTGGTGTCGCTGCCTTGATCGGCCTCGTCGGAGCGGCAGGCCTGTCGGTCCTCGTGCCCAGCCCCTGGATGACCCCGCTGGCCGCAATCATCGTGTGGTCGGCGGCCGGTCTCGGGGCGCGGGTCGGCCGGCGCTATAGCGCAGAGCTGCTCTCACTCGTTGGCCTGGCACCGTTGGGGGACGGTCGGGTTCCTGCGGGGTTCGGGGTGTCGGGGGTCTCCACGTTGGTGGTCGACGGCACGGCCGTGGTCGATGGGCGTTTGCTGCCTATCGTCCGGTCGGGTTTCGTTACGGGCGATCTGCTCCTCCCTCGGTTCGTATGCGATGAATTGGAGCGGGTCGTCAGGGCTGGCGACCCCATCGAACGACGCCGAGCCAAGGGTGGCCTCGATCTGCTCGACCTCTTGGAGAAGGAGTCATCGGTCACGGTGAGGATCATCGATGATCACCTACCCGACGGTCATGCTCCCGCAGCCAGACTGCTGGCCGCGTGTCGCTCGCTTGGAGTCGGGTTGGTCACCGCCGATCCACGGATCGCCCACCTAGCTGACTGTCAGGACGTTCGCTGTGTAAACCTGCTTCGCCTTGCCGAGGTGCTCGATCTCGGACGAGATGAGGTCGATCGAGCCAGCGTGGTGCTCGTCCGCAGGGGCACCGAGAGCGGTCAGGCGGTCGGCTATCTCGACAACGGGACCATGGTGGTGGTGAACGAGGCCCGTGACCGGATCGGTCAACGAGTGATGGTCCGACTGGGTGCACGGGTATCCACCTCCCGCGGGCAACTCGTCTTCGGGGAACTGGATGAGTCGATCTGGTCCGACGCTCGCGACGATGAGTCGATAGAGAGCTGAGCGGATCCATCCAAGGCGCGATGATGGTCCCGGCGATCGGCGGTGCAACAGTGGATGACGTGACCTCCACCTGGACGGTGATCGTTGCTGCAGGGTCCGGCAGTCGGTTTGGTGGCCCCAAGCAGTTCGAGCTCCTCGGGGATCGGCGGGTGATCGACTGGAGCGTGGGTGCCGCACGGGAGGTGTGCGACGGGGTGGTGGTCGTCGTCGACGAGGGGCACGCGGGAATCGACGTCGGCGCCGATGCCGTGGTCGTCGGTGGCTCGTCCCGTAGCGCTTCGGTACGCAATGGCCTGGCTGCGCTGCCAGATGGGTGTGATGTGGTGGTGATCCACGACGCAGCCCGGCCAGGGGCAACCCCCGCCCTGTTTCGCAGGGTGATTGCCGCAGTCCGTGGTGGTGCCACCGCAGCAGTGCCTGGTGTGGCCATGGTCGACACCGTCAAGGAGGTGGGGCCGGTCGACGATGCTGGAGATCGATCGGTCGTTGCCACCTTGGATAGGTCCTCGCTGGTCAGCGTGCAGACGCCCCAGGCCTTTCGGCGCAGAGCGCTCGAGGCCGCCCATGCGATGGGTGGAGACGCCACCGACGACGCTGCGTTGATCGAGCAGGACGGCGGTACCGTCCTGGTGGTGAACGGAGAACCTTCGGCCCACAAGATCACCAGCCAGGTCGACCTTGCTGTTGTTGCTGTCGTGATGGGACTGGGCCGATGATGCGGATCGGTCAGGGATATGACGCCCACCGCTACGCGACTGACGGGCGCTCCCTCGTGCTCGGTGGGTTGCAGTTCGCCGACGAGCCAGGGCTGGATGGACACAGTGACGCCGACCCGGTCGCCCATGCGGTCATCGACGCCCTGCTGGGGGCCGCCGGTCTCGGCGATATCGGTCAGATGTTCCCTGACGACGATCCGCTGCTCGCCGGGGCCGACAGCGTGGAGCTGCTCCGGCGGGCGGGGCAGAAGATTCGGCAGGCAGGGTTCGACGTGGTGAATGTGGATTGCACGGTGATCATCGACCACCCTCGCATCAGCCCGGTGAAAGCCGAGATGGAGACACGGCTCAGCGAGGCGGCTGGTGGCCCGGTCACGGTGAGTGGAAAGCGGACGGAGGGCATCGGCGCCCTCGGTCGCGGCGAAGGTGTGGTCGCCATGGCGGTCGCCCTGGTCGTGGCCCGATGAGCGGCGGCGGCCGCCGTGGCCGACCCGGGCAGGGTCGCCCACCGGCAAGGAGCCGTGGCGGGTCCCCCGGCTCGCCCCGCCGTGGCCAGGGCGGGGGACCACGGCCGGGACCGAGGAATCGCAACGAGGCGGGACGTCCCGGACCCCGACGTCGACCTGATGGTCTGGGTGGAGATCACGTCGAGGGTCGGCATGCGGTGCGGGAGCTCCTCAGGGTTCGGTCCCGGAGGGTGCGTCAGTTGATGATGAGTGAGGATGCTCATGATCACCCGGTGCTGGCAGAGATCAGGGATCTGGCCAACGAGGCGCGGGTCGAGATCCGCTGGCTGACTGCTCGCCGGCTCGACGAGCGGGCCCTCACCGACGCGCACCAAGGGGTCATCGCCACAGCCGACGAGGTGAATCCGGTCGAGCTCGAGCAGCTCCTGCGCGGGTCGTCAGGTCGCCCGCCCTTCCTGGTCGCCCTCGACGGAGTGACAGACCCGGGAAATCTGGGGGCCGTTCTGCGCACGGCCGAAGTGGTCGGTGCCACCGGCATCGTCCTCCCGCGCCACCGTGCCGTCCGCCTCACCCCAGCAGCGGTCAAGGCCGCAGCCGGGGCTGTCGAGCATTTACCGATAACCCTGGTGGGTGGTCTGCCGGCTGCGATGGCACTCGCTGCACAGGCCGGTGTGTGGACGGTGGGACTCGACGGCGAAGCGCGCCACTCGGTCTTCGACATGACGGTTGCCGATCAACCGGTGATGGTCGTGCTCGGCGCCGAGGGGCGTGGGTTGTCTCATCTGGTCAAGCAGAGGTGTGACCAGGTGGTGGCGATTCCCCAGATCGGGCAGACCGAATCCCTCAACGTTGCGGCGGCTGCGGCGGTCGCCTTGTACGAGGTGCATCGTCGCAGGAGCGACCGCTCTGACGAGGCGCCCTCACCTTGAGCCTTCTGGGGTTTACCCTGGGACAGCACTGCCCGAGTAGCTCAACGGCCAGAGCACCGCTCTTGTAAAGCGGGGGTTGTGGGTTCGATTCCCACCTCGGGCTCCGACCCGGCGTCTGTCGGGCAGTCAGGCGAGGAGGAACGACCAGGTGTCAGGTAGCGGACAAGGGCTCACCGAGCGGGAGCGGGCCATCCTCGAGTTCGAACAGTCGTGGTGGCTGTCGGACGCACCCAAGGATCAGGCCGTCCGTGAGCGGTTCCTGCTCACCGAGTCCGAGTACAGCGATGTGCTCGACGCTCTGGTCACCTCCGACGCAGCGGCCCAGGAGTGTCCACTTCTCGTGCGGCGCCTGCTCCGCCAGCGCGACCGTCGCCGTCGTCACCAACTCGAACGTCGATCTGCCGACCAGGAGGTCGCTCGATGACCGATTCCATGGCCCGGGGCAACAACGGAGCCGCCGTCCGAGGAGTAGTGCTCCTCGTGGTTGCGATAGCAGTGGGGGTGTTGCTCCTGCGAGCCGGTTCCTCGGATCCAACTGCAGTAGTTGCCGACAACGCTGTGCAACCGGGGCAGACGACACCGGTCGCTCCGGCAACCACTGTGCCGAGCATCGTCGTGACCGAGGAGACTGCGCCCCCCGACGATGGCGCCAGCACCGATACGACGCTCCCAGCCGTCGAGGAGACCGACGGCACGACCGTCGAGACGGCTCCGGCGATACCTGATTTCGAACCGCGGCCTGCGGCAGAAGTCACCGTCCAGGTGGCCAACTCGACGGCCATCCGAGGGGTGGCCGGCACGACGACCGACCAACTCAAGACCCTCAACTACATCACGGCGACCCCCACCAACCTCCGGGGTACTGCTCTCGAACGCACCCGCGTCTACTACGAACCGGGAAATCTGCTGGAAGCACAGGCCCTTGCCTCGGTGCTGGGCTTGGACCCCAAGAGCGACGTGTTCCAGATGTTCGCCGACAAGAGCGCCCTCGATCAGTGGGACGAGCCCGACGTGTTGGTTGTCGTAGGGACGGACCTGGCCGAGACGGACTGACCGACAGGGTCGTCCTCTCCTTGGGTCGTGGTGCAGGATGGAGCTGTGCGCATCGTCCTGTGTCCCGACAAGTTCAAGGGCACTGCGTCGGCGCCACAGGTCGTGGAGGCCCTGTCCCGACCGTTGCGGGCAGCGGGACATCAGGTGGTCGGCCAGCCCATGGCCGATGGCGGCGAAGGCACCCTCGAGGCCCTCGGGGGACCGAACAGGTCCTCCTTGGTCACCGGACCGCTCGGTGATCCCGTAACCGCCGAATGGCGGCTGAGCGGGTCCACTGCGGTCGTGGAGATGGCCCGGGCCAGCGGGCTGTTGCTGGCCGGTGGATCGCAGGGAAACGATCCCTTGGCAGCGACCACGGCAGGGACAGGAGAGCTGTTGGCCGACGCGGTGGCCGCTGGGGCTCGTCGGATCATCGTCGCCGTCGGTGGTTCGGCCACGACCGATGGGGGGTTGGCGGCCATTCGAGCGATGGAGCCCTTGGCCCGGTTCCGCGGTGTGTCGATCGAGGTGGCCTGTGATGTGCGCCTCCCCTTCCTGGAGGCAGCCCGTGTGTTCGGCCCACAAAAGGGGGCGAGCGAGGCCCAGATCGAGTTGCTCAGCCGCCGCCTGCAGCGCCTGGCTGATGTGTACGCCGAGTCCTACGGCGTCGAGGTGAACTCCCTCGTCGGCTCCGGTGCAGCGGGTGGATTGGCCGGCGGGCTCGCTGCTGTCGGAGCCAATCTTGTCGAGGGATTCGAGGTTGTAGCCGATGAGACCGGTCTACTCGAGAAGGTCGAGGGGGCCGATCTGGTGGTGACGGGGGAGGGCGCCCTGGACGCAGAGTCCTTCGATGGAAAGGTGGTGGGCGGGGTCATCGAGCTGGCGGCTGAGGTGGGGGTGCCTGTGCTCGTGATCGCCGGTCGTGTCGATGCCGGGGTGGAGATCCCCCGCGGTGTCCAGGTCATATCGCTGGCCGAACGATTCGGGATCGAGCGTTCCATGGATGATGTGACGACCTGCTTGTCGCTGGTGGCTGCCGAGTGGTGATCGTCCGCCGAACTTTCCACCGCCCTCCAGGTTGCGATTCAGGACATCTCCTGGTTTGCTGTTAGCACTCTCCACCGGAGAGTGCTAACCCTGAACGAGGTCAAGCGCCTCGCTCCGGGAAGTTCAACACCGAACTCACACAACGGAGTGTGTTCCAGATGGCCAAATTGATCTCGTTCGACGAGGACGCCCGGCGGTCTCTCGAAGCAGGGATGAACAAACTCGCCGACGCAGTGCGCGTCACCCTGGGCCCCAAGGGCCGCAATGTGGTGCTCGACAAGAAGTGGGGGGCACCGACCATCACCAACGATGGTGTGTCCATCGCCAAGGAGATCGAGCTCGAGGATCCGCTCGAGAAGATCGGTGCGGAGCTGGTCAAAGAAGTGGCCAAGAAGACCGACGACGTGGCCGGCGACGGCACCACGACGGCCACCGTGTTGGCGTGGTCGATGGTCCGTGAAGGCATGCGCAACGTGGCAGCTGGCGCGAACCCGATGTCGCTCAAGAAGGGCATCGAGGCTGGGGTGGCTGCTGCCGTGGGCGCCATCGAAGGGATGGCCATCAGCGTCACGGAGTCGAAGGCTCAGATCGCTCAGGTTGCGTCGATCTCGGCTGCTGACACCGAGATCGGTTCCCTCATCAGCGAGGCGATCGAGAAGGTAGGCAAGGACGGTGTGATTACCGTCGAGGAGAGCCAGACCTTCGGTCTCGAGATGGACCTCGTCGAGGGCATGCGGTTCGACAAGGGTTACATCAGCCCCTACTTCGTCACTGATCCTGACCGTCAGGAGGCCGTCCTCGACGACCCGTACCTGCTGTTCGTCCAGGGCAAGATCAGCTCGGTTCGCGACGTGGTGCCCGTGCTCGAGAAGGTGATGCAGTCGGGCAAGGCCCTGATCATCATCGCCGAGGACGTGGAGGGCGAGGCCCTTGCCACCATCGTGGTCAACAAGATCCGGGGCACCTTCAAGTCGGTAGCCATCAAGGCCCCCGGTTTCGGTGACCGCCGCAAGGCGATGCTCCAGGACATGGCCATCCTCACCGGCGGACAGGTCATCAGCGAGGACGTCGGCCTCAAACTCGAGAACACCACCCTCGACCTGCTGGGCCAGGCCCGCAAGGTTGTTGTCACCAAGGACGAGACCACCATCATCGAGGGTGCTGGCGACGAGTCTGACGTGGCGGGCCGCATCGAGCAGATCAAGAACGAGATCGAGAACACCGACTCCGACTACGACCGGGAGAAGCTGCAGGAGCGCTTGGCCAAGCTGTCGGGCGGTGTTGCCGTGCTCAAGGTCGGGGCCGCCACCGAGGTGGAGCTCAAGGAGAAGAAGCATCGCATCGAAGATGCGGTGAGCACTACCAAGGCAGCTATCGAATCGGGCGTCGTGGCCGGTGGCGGGGTCACCCTGCTCCGGGCCCGCTCGGCCGTCGTGGAAGCAGCAGCCGGGCTGGAGGGCGACGAGGCAACCGGGGCCAACCTGGTGGCCCGCTCTCTGTCGGGCCCCCTGTCGCAGATCGCCGTGAACGCGGGGCTCGACGGCGGTGTCGTTGTGGCCCGGGTGGCCGAGCTCGAGGGCTCCAACGGCCTGAATGCGGCAACGGGCGAGTACGAGGATCTCGTGGCGGCCGGCGTCATCGACGCCGCCAAGGTGACCCTCTCGGCCCTGCAGAATGCGGCTTCGATCGCGGCCCTGTTCCTCACCACCGAGGTGGTGATCGTGGACAAGCCGTCCGAGGGTGGCATGCCCGCCATGCCCGACATGGACTTCTGATCGACTCGGTCAACGTGTTGTGAACTGTGGGGGGCGCCCGTCGGGTGCCCCCCACAGTGCTGTTCGAACGCTGTTCGAACTCAGTCGCGAGCCCAGCGCGGTGGCCGCTGGCTGATCACCCCGTCGGCCTCGAGGATGTCGAGCTCGCCGTCACCCAAGCCGAGGAGTTCACCGAGGACGGACCGGTTGTCCTGTCCCCGCCAATGGGCCTCCGTTCCGACACCGGTTGTCGCGTCCCGGAAGCGGAACGGGGCCTGGGGCACCCGAATGGGGCTACCTCTGCCGCTGTCGACCTCGACGAAGGCCCCGCGTTCCCGGGCCCAGTTGGTGTCCGCCAACTCGCCAACGGTGCGAACTTCTGCGGCCAGAACCGAGGACTCGGGGATGGCGGCCTCGACCTCTGCGGCCGATGAGAACTGGGCGACCCAGTCGCCGATGATGGTCTCCAGCTCTGCCCGATGGGCGATCCGCTGCTCGATCTCGGCAAAACGCGGATCGTCGGCCAGGTCGGTTCTGTCCATGGCCTGACACATGGTCCGAAAGCCGCCGTTGGTGGTCACGTCCAAGGTGATATTGACGTGGCGGCCCGACGCCATGCGGTAGATGCCCGACCAGTTCTGGCCTGCTCGGAACCCGCTGGTCGGTTCGATCCCGTTGAGTTCGACCGCTGCCAGATCGTTCACCGTCAAGGTGCTCTCCGCCATGTCGACCTCGACGTGCTGGGCCTGTCCCGTTCGGTCGCGTAGGTGGACGGCCGCCAGCACGGCCCCGAAGGCATGGAGTCCCGTGTAGGTGTCGGAGTGAGACATCGGGTCGTTGCGGTACACCTGATCGCCGCGGCGCCGGGCCACCATCTCCGTGACTCCGGCTTCTGCATGGATGGCCGAAGCGAACGCTCCTTGGTGTGAGCGGGAGTTTCCGTGCCCCCATCCGCTGACCGAGGCCAGGACGATGGTCGGATTGTGGGCGCGGAGCACGTCGAATCCCAGCCCGAGCCGGTCCAGTACATCCGGTCGGTAGTTCTCCACGACGATGTCGACATGTTCGATCATGCGGAGCACGAGCTCGCGGCCCGCCGGCACGTTGAGGTCGACCGAGATGCATTCCTTGCCCGCGTTGTACTGGGCGTAGTACACGGACATGTCGTCGACCCGGGGCACGATGGCCCGGGTGAGGTCGCCGGCAGGTGGCTCGACCTTGATGACCCTCGCCCCGAGATCGGCTAGGAGGCGGGTTGCGATCGGCCCGGCAAGCGCTCTCGTGAGGTCGAGCACGATGAGATCGGCAAGAGGTGCGTCCATGGGGCGACGCTAGTCGGACCTGTGCCCAACGGGCATCGGTCAGTCCCCAGGAAGGGGGAAGCGCTCCAGGTAGGGCAGGTAGTCGTCCTCGACGTCGATGTCCAAGGTGGCCAAGATCCGCACCACCATGCAGTAGAAGCCTGCGGCGAGGGTCAACTCCATCATCTCGGTCGTCGACAGGTGGTCCTTCAACACCGCCCATGTCTGGTCACCGATCGCTCCGTCCTCGGCCATCTGGCGAGCGGCAGCCAGGACGGCCAGATCCAACTCGTCGAAATGGCTGGGCTCACCGCGATCGACTCTGCCGATTGCTTCGATGTCGGCTTCGGTACACCCGAACTCGAGTCCCAGCTTGACGTGGTGGCTCCACTCGTAGGGGCTGCGCGCCTGCCAGCCCACGGTGAGGATGGCCAGCTCGCGCAGGCGAGGGTCGAGATCCTGGTCGAATCGGATCCATCCCCCCATCCGGCTGAAGGCCCGTGCGCCGTCGGGATGATGGGCCAGCAATCGATTGAGGTTGATGTCTCGCGCCAGCAGTTGTCGGTGGGCCTCTGGGAGGTCGTCGGCGGTGAGGTAGGGCAGTCGGGCCATGCCCGCACTCTAGATAGGGCAGACTGCGGACATGGTCGGGCAACGGGCAACGGGCGATCTCAGCGGAAGGGTGGCCGTCGTCACCGGCGGCGGCGCGGCCGGTGACGGTATCGGTAACGGTCGGGCAACCTGCATCCTGCTCGCCGCGGCAGGGGCCGCAGTACTGGTTGTCGATCGTGCTGTGGATCTCGCGCAGCGAACGGTGGAGATGATCGAACAGGAGGGGGGAACCGCGGCCGCTCATCAGGCCGACGTGACCGATGAAGCGTCGTGCCGCGCCATGGTCGCTGCGGCGATACAACGATGGGGCCGACTGGACATCCTGGTGAACAACGTGGGGATCGGCAGCCGGGGGACCGTGGTCGACACCGATCTCGATCAGTGGCAACGGGTGATGGACGTGAACGTCCACTCGATGGTGCTGAGCAGTCGCCATGCCATTCCCGCCATGATCGCCGCCGGTGGTGGCGCGGTGGTCAACATCTCCTCGATCTCTGCGCTCAGGCCACGTCACCTCACTGCGTATTCCACCTCCAAGGGGGCGGTCATGGCGTTGACTGCGGCCATGGCGACCGATCACGGGCGTGAAGGTGTACGGGTCAACTGTGTCGCCCCCGGCCCCGTGCGGACCCCCATGGTCGGGGGTGATGACATGCCCGAGCACCTGGCGGAGACCAGACGACGGGCCAGCGTGCTCGGCATCGAGGGCACGGCATGGGACATCGGGGCGGCGGTGCGATTCCTGGTGTCCGACGAGGCCCGGTACATCACGGGCCAGACCCTGGTTGTCGATGGCGGGGTCACCCTGCGCGGGCCATCACGCGAGACATCCGACGGCTGACCGCAGATGTCTAATGTCGGCCCGGTGACCGAGCCTGATCTTCATCCCGCCTGCCAACCGCTTCGATCCCTGCTGGGGACCTGGCGGGGAAGCGGCTCCGGCCACTACCCGACCATCGAGGACTTCGAGTACCTCGAGGAGGTCGCCTTCGGCCACGTCGGCAAGCCGTTCGTGAGCTACGGCCAGCGGACCCGCCACGCCCGCGACGGGGTCCCGCTCCATGCCGAACAGGGCTATCTCCGACCGCAAGGCGATGACGGAGTGGAGCTGGTGATCGCTCAGCCGTCGGGCATCGTGGAAGTGCACGCTGGAACGCTGGCTGCCACCACGACGGGTGTGGAGCTCCACCTCCACACCATCGAGGTGGTCACCACGCCGTCGGCCAAGCACGTGGC
The DNA here is from genome assembly GCA_038135065.1 of Acidimicrobiales bacterium. Lineage (GTDB taxonomy): Bacteria > Actinomycetota > Acidimicrobiia > Acidimicrobiales > Poriferisodalaceae > JAYPWI01. The sequence goes on along the minus strand of JAYPWI010000010.1, from coordinate 29,309 downwards.
GTCGGTCGAGCGCAGCATCCGGGTCGATGGGGACACACTGGCCTACGACCTCTCGATGGGAGCGATGGGCCAGCCCCATCAACACCATCTGGCGGCAACCCTCACCCGTGTCGAATGACCGTGCGGGTAGTCGAGCTCACCCAGGACCTGGTGGATGAGGCAGCTCGCCTGCACACCAGGATCTGGCAGGTCGCCTACCGGGGGATGGTTCCCGACGAGGCGCTCGATGCCCTGGATTGGCGGACCCGGCGTGACGAGTTCGCGACGTTGTTGGCGCATCCGCTCAGGGTCGGGTGGATGGCCGCCGTTGACCAGGAGAACCGGGTGCGTGGCCATGTTCGCGCCGGCCGGGCTCCCGCTGGCCACGAGCCGGGAGTCGGTGAGCTGTATCTGCTCTACGTGGACCCCGATCACTGGGGCACCGGTCTGGCGCAACGATTGCTGGGGGTGGGAGAGGGTCTGATGACCGAGGCCGGATGTGATCGCGGCCAGCTCTGGACCTTCGAAGCCAACCGACGCTCACAGGCCTTCTATCGGGCGAACGGGTGGGCTCTCGATGGTCGGTCGATGCAGGACACCTCCATCCTGCCCGGCCACGCCATCACCGAGGTAGCCCTGACCCGGACCCTGAGCTGAAGGGCTTGCGGACCGGCTCCGGGCGACGCCGGTATCCTGAACCGATGCGGCGGGGTCGGACCGACAGGGTGCTGGTGACCCACTACGGGGCCGACGGCGCCCGGCGCCAGCCCGACGAGGTCGTCGTCGAGGAGCCGTTGGAGATCCGGCTGGATGGACACCTGGTGGCCACCACGATGCGGACACCCGGCCACGATTACGAGCTCGCCGTCGGATTCTGCGCCGGTGATGGTCTTTTGGGTGGCGCCCCCGTCACCGGTGTCCGCTATTGCGGGCAAGGCTCGGCAGCTGCCTCGGAGTACAACGTGGTGACGGTGGAGACCGCAGGACGGGCTCCCGTCCCTGCGCCGCGGCTGGGCAATGTCAGCTCCTCGTGTGGGGTCTGTGGCACGTCGACCCTCACCGACCTCTCGACCCGACTCGCCCCACTACGAGCCGACGCGGTCTTCGGCGTGGCCGCGATCGGGGCGGTGGTCGACGGGGTCAGTGAGCGCCAAGAGATGTTCGCCCGGACCGGAGGGCTGCACGCAGCGGCAGTGTTCGACGTCGCAGGGGTCATCGAGGACGTCCGGGAAGACATCGGCCGTCACAACGCAGTCGACAAAATCGTCGGCCGGCGGCTGCTCGACGGCCGCACCGACGCCTCCCGCCTCGGTCTGTACGTGAGCGGTAGGGCGAGCTTCGAGATGGTCCAGAAGGCATGGGCGGCCGGCTTCGGCACCCTGGTGGCCGTCTCCGCGCCCAGCGGGCTGGCCGTGGATGCAGCACGGGCCGCGGGAATGACGTTGGTCGGGTTCGCCCGCCGGGGAGAGATGAACCTCTACAGCGGCCAGATCGGCGAGCTGCGGTGAGCCTCCTAGACTTCCGAGGGTGACCGAGCCGCACTACGTGACGACCAGCATTGGGTGGGGGGTTCTCCACCTGTTCTGCAAGGTGAGCCCTTCCACTGACGGTCAGACGGTGGTGAACGCCGTCAAGGAGGTCGGTTCCGGCGATCATCAGGTGCTGAGCATGGCCATGTTCGGCCATAAGGCCGACATCGGGTTCATGGCGCTTGGTCCAGATCTGTGGCACCTGCGCAGCCTGCAGACCCGTCTGCAGGGCGCCGGGCTCGAGATCGTCGATTCCTACGTTTCGATGACCGAGACGAGCGAATACGCCCCTGACCTTCCCGAGGAGATGAAGACTCCCCGCCTCTATCCGGAGCTCCCGCCCGAGGGCAAGCATGCGGTCTGCTTCTATCCCATGTCGAAGCGTCGGGAGCAGGTCGGCAACTGGTACACCCTGCCCTACGACACCCGACGTGAGTTGATGTACGAACACGGCAAGAGTGGCCGCAACTTCCGGGGTCGCATCCTGCAGGTGGTCACCGGCTCGACCGGCGTCGACGACTTCGAGTGGGGGGTGACCCTGTTCGCCAATCACCTCGACGATCTCAAGGAGGTCGTCTACACGATGCGCTACGACGAGGCATCGGCCATCTACGGGGAGTTCGGGGCCTTCTACACCGGACTGCTCGACGAGGTCGAGGTGGTCGTCGAACGGGTGGTGGGCTGACGCTGTTCAGCCCGACGGAGCGCGACCGGCCAGGCCGAGGGCAATGCCCGTGCCCGCCCCCACGAGGCCGGCTGCCGCTGCCGGAAGGGACGAGGCAGATCGGCCGAGGGCCAGGGCGCACAGGGCGTCTCCCGCGTCGACCATGAGGCCCTGACGCAATGCTTCCTCGAGTTCCTCGGGCTCTGCCCCATGCCGCTCGGCTTGGTAGAGCTGATATGCCATGAGGATCTCGCGGATGCCGAACAGACGGGTCACGTAGCGGAGCTCACGTCGGAGGACTCCTCGGACCCCCATCAGGCGCAGGACGAGGCCGGGAAGCAGCAACGCGAACCAACCGACTCCCGCCCGTCCGGCTACCAGTGCTCGACGGGCGGCTTGTGGGGTCATCTCCCCAGTCTCGCAGCCGGTGGCGCCGTGTGGGCGTCATGGCAATAACCTGTAGGGCGGGAGGAGACATGCCCGATTACCGAGCCCCGACCACAGACATGATGTTCGTCCTGGAGCACGTGGCCGACTTGGCCCAGCTTGCCCAGCGGCCAGGATTCGAGCACGCCGACCCCGACACAGTGGCCGCTCTGCTCGACGAGGCAGCCCGGTTCGTGGAGGAGCAGCTCGCCCCCTTGAATCGCCTCGGGGACACCGAGGGGCTGCGGGTCGAGGGTGACCGGGTGTTTCATCCGGACGGTTTTGCCGAGGCGTACCAGCGCTTCGTCGAAGCCGGCTGGAATGGAATGTCCTTCGACGAGGCGTACGGGGGCGGAGGGATGCCCTGGGTGGTCGGCCTGGCCGTTCAGGAGATGCTCACTGCGTCGAACATGGGCTTCAGCCTCTGCCCTCTGCTCACACAGGGCGCCATCGACGCACTCTCCCACCACGCCGACGAGACACTCCAGCAGACGTATCTGCCGAAGATGGTCAGCGGCGAGTGGACGGGCACCATGAATCTGACCGAGCCGCAGGCTGGCTCCGACGTCGGGGCGCTCACCACCCGGGCTGTACCGGCCGAGGACGGCACGTGGCGGATCACGGGGACGAAGATCTACATCACCTACGGCGAGCACGAGTGGTCAGAGAACATCATCCATCTGGTGTTGGCCCGTACCCCGGACGCGCCCCCGGGAACCAAGGGGATCAGCCTCTTCCTCGTCCCGAAGTTCCTGGTCAATCCCGACGGGGGCCTCGGCGAGCGCAACGACCTCCGGGTGGTGTCGACCGAGCACAAGATCGGCATCCACGCCTCGCCCACCTGCGTCATGTCCTACGGGGACAACGGTGGGGCGGTCGGCTACATGATCGGTGAGGAGAACACCGGGATGCGGGCCATGTTCACCATGATGAACAACGCTCGCTTGTCCGTTGGGCTCGAGGGTCTCGCCATGACCGATCGGGCCTTCCAGCAGGCTCGCGACTACGCCATCGAACGCAAACAGGGCAAGGCCATTGGTGCCGAGCTCCCACCCGGCGGGTCGTCGTCCATCGTCGACCATGCCGATGTTCGGCGGATGCTGATGACGATGCGGGCCAATGCTGAGGCGATGCGGTGTCTGATGTACGCCAACGCAGCAGCCATCGACATGGCTGCGTCATCGGAGGATCCCGACGAACGCGCCCATTGGGATGCGGTCACCGCCGTGCTGACCCCCATCTCCAAAGGGTGGGGTACCGACACTGGTGTCGAGATGACCAGCCTGGGAATCCAGGTGCACGGCGGCATGGGGTACATCGAAGAGACTGGGGCAGCCCAGCACTGGCGGGACATTCGCATCGCCCCCATCTACGAGGGAACCAATGGGATCCAGGCTGCGGACCTGGTGTTCCGCAAGCTGCCGTTGGGTGGTGGGGCGGTGATGGAGCACCTTGTCGGGGCGATGCGGCGTACCGCAGCCGAAGCAGCGGACTGCGCGGCGTTGACCGAGGTCGGCCCTGCCCTCGACGCTGGGCTCGACGTGCTCGAGGAGGCGGCCCGCTGGCTGGGAGGACGATTGGCCACTGCGCCGAACGATGCCGCGGCAGGAAGCTCCCCCTTCATGCGGATGATGGGTGTGGTCGTCGGCGGGTACTACCTGGCTCTGGCTGGGATTGCAGCTGCCCGACTGCTCGAGGCCGGTGATTCCCGAACCGACGTGCTCACCGACAAGGTCAACGTCACTCGGTTCTACGCGGAGCAGATCCTTCCGACTGCGGCCGGCCTGCTCGGTGCCGTCAAGGGTGGCGCCGATCTTTTCTACGCCATTCCTACCGATCGGCTCTGACCAGTGGGTGATCTTGCCCGGTTGCGGCAGGACCTACGGGCGCTCGATCGGGTCGTCGTAGCGTTCAGCGGTGGTGCTGACTCGGCCTTCCTGGCTTGGGTTGCCCACGACACGCTGGGCCCAGAGCGAGCGCGGGCGGTCACCGCAGTGTCGCCGAGCCTGGCTGCCGACGAGTTGGACGACTGTCGAGCCCTGGCCTCGGAGTGGGGGCTCAACTGGTCGACTGTCCTCACTGCGGAGATGGAGAACGCGGCCTACCGGATCAATGACGGAGACCGGTGCTACCACTGCAAGGTCGCCTTGATGGACGTCACGGGACCGCTCGCAGCCGCTGACGACGCGGTGGTCGTGCTCGGGGTCAACCTGGACGACCTCGGTGATCACCGCCCCGGACAGCGGGCGGCAGCAGAACGGGCCGCTCGTTTCCCCCTGGTCGATGCCGGCTACACCAAGTCCGAGATCCGGGCCGACAGCAAGCGCCTCGGATTGCGGACCTGGGATAAACCCGCAGCTGCCTGCCTCGCATCGCGGATCCCCTATGGCACACCGGTATCGGTTCCCCTGCTCCGTCGGGTCGACCGGGCAGAGGCCTGCCTGCACCGACTGGGCCTTACCCAGGTCCGAGTGCGGGATTACGACGAGACTGCCCGGATCGAACTCGACCCCGCCGAGTTCGCCGTGGCGCTCGAACAACGTGACGCCATCGTGAGCGGCCTCCGGGCAGCCGGTTACCGCTATGTCACCCTCGATCTCGAGGGTTTCCGGTCTGGCAACCTCAACCAGGCGTTGTCATGACCACCCTCGCGTCGATCTCCGATGAACTCGCAGGCGGGGTGGCCAAGGCAATGGGTCCATGGGTTCGGTCGTCGGTCCTTGGTCGTCTGGAGGCAGCCGGGATCCCTGTCGAGAACCCGGCAGCACTCGACCACCGGATCGACGACGTGGCTGAGCGTTGTCGAGCGCTGGTGTGCACGGGACTGGCCGAGTTGTTCGCAGCCGACATCGACGAGCAGAGGACCAGTCCGCTCCAGGTGGTGCGTACCGCGGTGCCCCTCGTCACCAATCTGCTGGAGGAGCTCGGCGTGCCCCCCGTGCAGCGGGATGCCTTCGCAGCGTCGGCGTTCCCTGCCGATCTCTACGACCTCAGCCCTGTGGCGTTCGGGGATCTCTCACCCGACCTGCACGACCTCGGCCTGGCGTGGGGTGCGGCCAAGGCATTCACTCACCTACAGCGACGTCGAGGCGAGGCAGACCGGTGACCCGGGTCGCAGCCTTTGTTCCCGACCTCATGGATCGGAGTCGCTTTACCGCCCCTGTCGAGTGGGTATCCGAGGTCGAACACCTGGCCGCCGTCGATGCTGATCTCCTCATCGTGGATCTGAGCCGCCCAGGTGTGCTCGAGGCGCTCTCGACGCTTGCGACGACGATTCCCGTTGTCGGCTTCGCTCCTCACGTCGACGACCAGCTCCTCGCCCACGCTGCGGACAGGGGTATCGAGGCCTTGAGCCGATCGGTGTTCTTCCGTCGACTGGGTGCTCTGTTGGAACAGGATGTGGAATGACGCTTGGCGCAGCGAGGGATTCGGTCATCGGAAATCGGGCGTTGCGGGCGGGTGATCTCCCCCGGGCCCTGTCAGATGCCGTCGACGGCTGGTTGCAGGACCTGTTCGAGCGGGAGATCGGTGACATCGCCGGCATCGCCTTAGTCGCCGTCGGCGGGTTCGGGCGGCGGGAGCTTTGCCCGGGTAGCGACCTCGACCTGATGTTGCTGCATGACGATCACCCCGAATCCGGGGATCTGGCCGATCGGATTTGGTACCCGATCTGGGACGCGGGGGTGAAGCTCGGTCACGCAGTGCGCACCCCCTTCGACTGTCGAGCGCTGGCCCGACGCGATCTCGACACTGCGACCGCCCTACTGGACAGCCGCACGGTGGCGGGCGACGAGGGCATGGTTGCCCGCCTGGTGTCCGACATCGAGCAGGACTGGCGCGACGGGACAGAACGGATGGCCGAACTGCACCGCTCGGTGGAGCGACGCCATCACCGTTCTGGCGAGGTGGCCTTCCTCCTCGAACCGGATCTCAAGGAAGGACGAGGTGGGTTGCGCGATGTCCATGCCCTTCGCTGGGCGGTCGCCGCAGGAATCGACATGGACCCTGACGACGCAGCACAGCTCGAGGCCGCCTACCGCACCCTGTTGGAGGCCCGCGTCGAACTACATCGTCGAACCGGTAAGTCGGGCGACGTGCTGCTGCTCGAGGAGCAGGACGCGGTGGCCGAGGCCCTCGTCGAACCCGATGCCGATGTGCTGATGGGCAGGGTGTCGGGTGCAGCGAGGGCCATTTCCTACCTCAGCGACGAACTCTGGCGTCGGGTCGATCGGGACGAGACACCGGTCCAGGGAGCGATCGACGTGTCCGGGTTGCAGATGGTCGACGGCGAGGTGACCATCACCGGTGACCCGGCCGAGGATCCCCTGCTCGTCCTCCACGCAGCAGCACAGGCTGCTCGCCACGGCGTTCCCATCGCTCGTGACTCCCTGGGGTTACTCGCTGAGCGTCAGCGAGAACTCCCCACCCCGTGGCCGCAGGGTGCCCGTCAGCTCCTCGTGGACCTGCTCCGCTGCGGTCACCGGGCGATCCCCGTTATCGAGTCCCTTGATTTCTTCGGGGTCTGGGTACGGCTCATCCCAGAGTGGGCCCCCAACCGCAACCGGCCTCAGCGCAACGTGTATCACCGCTTCACCGTGGATCGACACCTGCTGGAGACGGCGGCCGAGGCAGCTCGGCTGGCCCAGCGGGTGGACCGCCCAGACCTCCTCGTGGTCGGTGGGCTGCTCCATGACATCGGCAAGGGCTATCCGGGCGACCACACCGAGGTAGGGATGAGCCTGGTCGGGCCGATCGCCCGTCGCTGCGGTTTCAGCGAGGACGACGCAGCCATCCTCGTCAAGCTCGTGCAGCATCACCTGCTCCTGCCCGATGTGGCGACCCGCCGAGACCTCGAGGACAGCCAGACCCTCGAGGTGGTGGCCGAAGCCGTGGGTTCGGTCGAGTTCCTGGATCTCCTGGCTGCGCTGACCGAGGCTGATTCCCTGGCCACCGGGCCGACGGCCTGGGGACCGTGGAAGGCCCAGTTGGTGGCCACCCTCACCGAAGCCACTGCAGCAGTGGTGAGTGGCGGCACCGGGGTCACCGGTCGGCGGTCCCTGCTCACCGAGCATCTCGAAGAGCTGATGTCCACTGGAGAGCTCCACGTCGAAGGAGGGGAGGACCAGTTGACTGTGGTTGCCCCGGATCAGGCCGGGCTGTTCAGCCGAAGCGCTGGCGCTCTTGCCTTGCGAGGGCTCGACGTGCTGCAAGCCGACGCCTACACCAGTGAGGCCGGGATGGCGGTGGCCGTGTTCCGGGTGGCCCTCCCCGACGTGCCCGTGGACTGGTCTCGCCTGACCGGCGATGTGCGACGGGCGATCAAGGGCTTTCTGGCCATCGATGCCCGTATCGCAGAGCGGGCCCGGGTGTATCGCCGACGTAGCGCACTGGCCGCCCGCGAGGCGGGAACGAGCGTGGTGTTCGACACGACGTCGGCCACCGACGCAACCATCGTCGAGGTGCGAACGGCCGATCACGTTGGGGTGCTCTACCAAGTCACCCGGATCCTGGCCGAGATGGGCCTCAATATCCGTTACGCCAAGATCCAGACACTGGCCCACGAGGTCGTGGACGCCTTCTATGTGACAGGACCCGATGGTCCCAAGATCGACCCGGCACATCAACGGGAGATCGATCTTGCGCTCCACCACGCGCTGTCCTTGATGGGCTGACCTCTCTGGACTTGCTCGGACCAGATAGGGTCGCCGTGTGCGACGGGCGACCGGTCAGGACCTTCTCGTATGGGCCGAAACCCTGTCGGGCATTGCCCGGACGGGACTCGGCTTCACGGAGAGCCTCTACGAGCGAGAGCGCTATGAGGAGGTAATCCGGGTCGCAGCCGAGATCCGCACCACTGTCCACGGTGACGTGGACGTCGAGCGGGTGGCGGTCGAAATGATGCGGGCCGTGGGGTCGGGGGTCGCCGGCTACGTGACACCCAAGGTGGCCATCGGTGCCGTGGTGGGCAACGACAACGGCGAGATATTGCTCGTCCAGCGGGCCGATTCAGGGGTGTGGCTGTTTCCCACCGGCTGGGCCGACGTGGGGTATTCGCCCTCCGAGGTCGCCGTGAAAGAGGTCTACGAGGAGACCGGGGTGTGGTGTGAACCGCTGGCCCTGCTCAGCGTGGTCGACGGTATGCGCCAGGGGTACACCCAGATTCCGCTGTACTCACTGGTCTTCCACTGTCGGGCGGTCGGTGGCGAACTGCGGGCTCACCCCCTTGAAACACAGGCAGTGGGATGGTTCCCCCGGGACGGTCTCCCCGAGCCGCTGGCTGGCTACGAGAATTGGGTGCCGAGGGCATTCGCGGCCATCGACGGTGAAGGGCTGCCGACCAGGTTCGACATGCCGAGGACGCTTCCCTGGGAGGACGCAGCCCATGAGCCAGACGGCTGACCGCTCGAACGATCAGTCGTCCTGCTGACGGAGGAACCGCTCCAACTCGTCCATCAGGGCGTCGGGGTTCTCGGCCATCTCGCTGAGCTGCTCGGCGGCTTCCTCGGCCTCCTCGTCGAGGATTTGCTGTGCGTACTCGGCGAGATTCGGATCCGATGCGACCAGTTCGTCGACCTGACGGTCATAGCTGGAGGCTGCGATCTGCAGGTCGGTGGCCCCCAGTGGGATGCCCAGGAAGTCGACGACCCGCTGAACGAGGGCCAGCGCAGCCTTGGGCGACGGGGAGTGACCGATGTAGCTGGGTACTGCTGCCCAGAACGACAGGCTCTCAACACCGGAGCGGAAAAAGGCATCGTTGAGGACGCCGATGATGCCCGTCGGACCTTCGTACTGCGATGGCCGAGCCCCGATTCGTTGAGCGAGTTCGGGGTTGTTCGATGTGCCGATGACGTCGACCGGAGCTTGGTGGTGGGTATCGGTGAGGAGGGCCCCGAGGGTGATCACCGTCCGGACGTCGAGGGCTTGGGCAATAGCCACTGCTGTATCGCTGAACGTCCGCCATCGAAGTCGGGGTTCGATCCCGAGCAACGTGACCAGGGGACGGCCATCGTCGAGGTGACCGACACGGACCTCGTTGAGCGGCCACTCGAGCTCTCGTTGCTCACCACTGAGGCGGACGGTGGGCCGCACGGAGGCGAAGTCGTAGAAGAGTTCGGGATCGATACGGGCGGTGGCTGCACCGTCGTACCGGCGTGCCAGGTACGCCGTTGCCTCCGATGCTGCATCCCCGGCGTCGTTCCAGCCGGTGAACGCGGCGATCATCACTGCGTCGTTCAGGGAGGGGGAGTCGAGCCACTCGACGAGATCCACGATCGCAAATGCTAGCGGCCGATCCCTACGATGGCCCCTGGCGGCAGTGACGGGAGCAGCGGGTGACGGTCGAGGTATCGGTTCTGGAGCAGGTGGACGATGACGTCGTCGACGCGTTCGCTCGGTTGATTCCCCAGCTGTCGCGGTCGTCTCCTCCGCCGACGGCCGCAGAGCTCCAGGCCATCGTGGATCACCAGGCGTGCACGGTGTTGCTGGCCCGGGTCGATGGCCGAATCGTGGGAGCCATGACCCTCGTGCTGTTCCCCATCCCGACCGGCCTGCGAGCCTGGATCGAAGATGTGGTGGTGGACGATGACGCCAGGGGGCACGGGGTGGGGGCCACCATCAACCAAGCCGCGATCGCCATCGCCGAGCGGGCGGGCGCCAAGACCGTGGACCTGACGAGCCGGCCGTCCCGGGAAGCCGCCAACCGGCTGTACCAGCGCCTCGGGTTCGTCGCTCGTGAGACCAACGTCTACCGGTACACGGGGGCGTGATGAGCCAGGACGGTGGTGCAGGGCACAGCCTGTACGAGTTGGTCGGCGGCGAACAATGGTTCCAGGACCTGTGCACCCGCTTCTACGACCGGGTGGCGACCGACGAGGTGCTTCGGCCCCTGTACCCCGAGGACCTGGAACCGTCCCGGTACTGGTTGGCCTTGTTCCTGATGCAGTACTGGGGTGGGCCGGGTAGCTATTCCCAGCAGCGCGGTCACCCCCGCCTGCGTATGCGTCACATGCATTTCGCTCTGGGAGCCGAGGAACGGGATCGGTGGTTCACCCACATGACGGCGGCCCTGGCCGAGGGAGGCCTCGAACCCGAGGTGGAACAGCAGGTTGTGGAGTACTTTGCAATGGCAGCGAATCATTTGGTCAATTCCGACCATTGATCTGAGCCGAACCTAGGGGGCATGATGGCTGAGGCCGACGCATTGAATCTGGGGCTTTTGATCCTGCGATTGGTGATCGGCTTGACCCTCACCGTGCACGGGGTGGTGAAGTACCGGAACGGAATCGGTGGAGCGGCCGGGTGGTTCGCCTCGATGGGGCTCAAGCCTGGTCCGCTGCATGCCCACCTGGCGGCCAGCACCGAGATCCTGGCTGGTCTGGCCCTGGCTGTCGGCTTCTTGACCCCACTGTCGGCTATGGCCTACATCGGCGTGATGACGGTGGCCGGATGGCTTGCGCACCGCAAGAACGGCTTCATGATCACCAAGCAGGGCTGGGAATACGTCTTCGTGCTGGGGGCGTCGGCGGCGGGACTGGCCGCGACGGGCCCTGGTGAGTGGTCGTTGGACAACGCCATGGGTGTGACCTGGAGCGGTGTGCCGTGGCTGATCGTGGCCGCCGGTGGTGGCGTCGCAGCGGGAGCGGCGTTGATGGCCGTGTTTTATCGACCTCCGGCCGCCGACTGACGTTCCGCTCGACGATCAGCGGGCGATCACCCGACCCACCGCACCATCGAGGCTGATCACGTAGATCTCCCCGTCGTTGTCCTCCCCGAACGAGGCCACACCCCCGAGCCCACTCAGTACTTCGGCATGGTCGACGGCGGCACCGGTGGCGTCACGGCGCAGTGCTCTGACCCAACCCCCGGCGAAGTCGCCGTAGAGGTAGACACCCCGCAAGTGGGGCTGCCGATCGCCCCGGTACACATACCCGCCCGTGACCGACCGGCCCTGGTCGTGGCCGTAGTCGAGCAGGGGCAGCAGGTGGTCGTCGAGGATCCCGTCGGCGAATGCTCGGGTGCCTTCGTAACGGTTCCAGCCGAGGTTCCTGCTGCTCGGTTGGGGTGCTACTACGTTGATCTCCTCGAGGTCGTTCTGACCGACGTCGCCGATCCACAACTCACCTGTCAGGCGATCGAAGGAGAACCGCCAGGGGTTGCGGAGTCCCCACAACCACAGTTCGGGCCGGCCCTCCGAGGTGAGTGGGTTCCCAGGTGCTGGTCGGTAGCCGTCTGCGACGAGTTCGATGCGGACTATGGCTCCCAGCATGGTGGAGGTGTCCTGGCCGCTGTCGAGGGGGTCTCCGGCCGCTCCACCGTCGCCCAGACCGAGGTACAGGAAGCCGTCAGGGCCGAAGGCGATGTCGCCGCCGTTGTGGTTCGAGTAGGGCTGGGCCAGCGAAAAATGGATCTGGTGGTCCGAAGTGACCCCGGAGGGGTCCACGGCGTACGAGGCGATGGTGCTGGCTCCGTCCCGGTCGGTGTGGCTGATCACGAGCCGCGACCCATCGGGGGTGAAGGCGATGCCCAGGAGGCCCTGTTCACCCTGTGACGTGATGCGATCGGCAATATCCACTACGACCGTCGGGTCTCCGTCGCCCCCAGGGAGGTAGCGGACCACCTGTCCCAACTTCTGGGCGATGTACAGGGCGGGATCCCCGGGTCGGGTGGCTATGTCGATGGGGCCGTCGAAGGTTCCGACGGGTTCGAGGGAGAAGCGGAGGTCGGAGAGGGGAACGTGGGTTGGTTCCGCACCGTCGTTCGCCACGGTCGTCGAGGTGGGCAAGGCAACTGCCGTCCTCGCAGGGATCGATGACGTCGGCAGTGGTAGCACCCGGGGGGCTTGACCCAGACTCGCTTCGGGGTCCGCGCCGCAGGCGGCCAACAGGGTGAGGACCACGGCCAATGTGCCGATGGTGACGCGTCGGGCGTAGACCGAGCCATGGGAGGGCGAACGCATGCCCAGCAGTCAACCAGTCAGGGCCGCCCCTCACTCTGCAGGGCCCCGCGTCTGGGCCCGTAGGATGATCGGGTGATCAGCCAGTTGTGGTCCTACCGGACCAAACTGCTCCGCTACGCCGGTGTGTCGGGCGTGTCGCTGGTGGTGACCCAGGCCGTGCTCTACCTGGGCAAGGGCGTGCTGGGGTGGCCGGGCGTTGTGGCCAACGTGGTGGCTGTGTGCGTGGCGGCTGCCCCGGCCTATCTGCTGAACAGGGCGTGGGTGTGGGGTCGGCGGGGGAGCCACAGTTGGCGAGCCGAGGTGGTGCCCTTCTGGTCGTACAACCTCTTGGGGTTGGTGTTCAGCACCCTGTTGGTTGCAGCAGCGGATGGTGTGTGGGGTTCGACCTGGTCGGTGATGGCAGCGAACCTCATCGCCTTCGGCGTGTTGTGGGTGGGTAAGTTCCTCTTTCTCGAAAAGGTGCTGTTCGCGCCGGGCCGGCAATCGGTGGGTGACCTCGGGTGAGAGCAGACCTGGCCAGCCTGGCGGAGCGGGTGAAGGGCTTCATGCCACACGACGAGGGCATGGCCCTGTTCGACGCCGCCACGGAAGCGGGAGGGCGGGGGCCCATCATCGAGGTGGGGTCCTATTGCGGGAAGTCGACCGTGTACCTGGGCGCAGCTGCCGAACAGGTGGGGTCCACGGTCTTCACCATCGACCACCACCGCGGGTCCGAGGAGATGCAGGCTGGATGGGAACACCACGACCAGTCGCTGGTCGATGGACGAACGGGCCGGATGGATTCCCTTCCCGAGCTACGTAGGACCCTCGAGGAGGCGGGCCTCGAGACCACGGTGGTGGCCGTCGTCGGTGACGCAGCGGTGGTGGCCCGCCACTGGTCCACCCCGGCGGCCATGGTGTTCATCGATGGTGGCCACGGGCCCGTGCCGGCCCATGCCGACTACGACGGCTGGGCCCATCACGTGATCCCCGGTGGCCTGTTGGCCATCCACGACGTGTTCCCCGACCCGGCCGACGGCGGCCGACCACCATTCGAGATCTACTGCCGGGCCCTCGACGACGGGATGTTCGTCGACCACCGGGTGGTGGGCAGTCTGCGGGTCCTGCGTCGGATCTGACCCCGGGTCAGCGCCACACCTGCTCGAGGACTGCCAGGGCGTTCCCTCCGATCACCTTGGTGATGTCCTCGTCGCTGTAGCCGTGGGCCACCAGCCACCGAACCACGTTGTGTGACGCTTCGGTCGGGTTCTCGAGGCCCCGAACGTACTCGACGTGGGTGAACTCGGGCGTGGTATCGGCACTGGCCGAGCGGCGCATGTCGTGGAGGGACAGGTTGGCTGCATAGGTGGAATGCAGGGCCACATGGTCGCCGTAGGTGGTGTCCAGGCCGAACCCGACGTGGTCGATGCCGACGAGATCGGCGACGTACTCGAAGTGCTCCATGACCGACTCGATGTCGTGAGCGGGGTGGTTGGCCGTGATCGTGGTGTGGGGCGCAGCCTCGATGCCGATCACCCCGCCCCGCTCGGCGCAGGCCCGCAGCACCTCGTCGGGGGCCATGCGGTTGGTCGGCCACAGGGCCCGCGCCCCGATGTGACTCAAGACGATGGGCTGCTCGCTGACCTCGATGGTGTCGAGGGTGGTCTGGTCACCGCAGTGGGAGCAATCCACCAGGATCCCCAGCTGGTTCATCCGCCGCACCGCCCGCTGGCCGAACATGGTCAGCCCGCTGTCGGTGGCTTCGCGCAGGCCACAGCCCAGCAGGTTCTGTTCGTTGTAGGTCACCCCGATAGACCGCACCCCGAACCCGTACAACACGTCGAGACGATCCAGTTCGTTCTCGATCATGGTCGACCCCTCGAGGGTGGCCACCCAGGCGATCTTGCCGGCGGCACGGGCGGCCAGGATGTCCTCGACCGAGGTGGCCAGCACCACGAAGTCCTGGTGGGCGATGTCGCACATTCGCATGCCGAGGTCGTGGAGCACCTCGGTCCACTTCCACCCGCTCCGTGACTCGATGGTGCAGATGCCGTCCAGGAGGTTGTCGAACACGCAGTGCAGGTTGGAATGGGCCAGCCCCTCGTAGGCCGTCGAAATGTGCCCGTCCTTGACGTAATGCGGGGTCGCCGACATGTCGGTGGGAAAGCGGTTGGGGTGGTCGTGCATCGAGATGATCAGACACTCGGCCTCGAGTCGGGCAACCCGCGCTGTCTGCTCGGCATCGAGGGGGACCAGGCCAGGGGGAACGCGGTCCAGTTCCGGTGCCAGGTCGTAGACCCGATAGTCGGTGCCTGGCTCCAGATAATCGAAGGAGGCGTACTGGTCGGTGCGTCGTGAAGCGGCCATGCCGCACGGTAGCCAACCGTCCTAGGGTGCTGGGATGTTCGAGGGGTTCTCGTCGGAGGTGGTCGACACCGGGGAGGTGGCGTTGTTCGTTCGCCGTGCCGGATCGGGCCCCGCCCTGTTGCTGCTCCACGGCTACCCCCAGACCCATGTGATCTGGCATCGGGTCGCTCCTGCCCTTGCCCGTTCGTTCACCGTGTTGGTTCCCGACCTGCGCGGGTACGGGGCCAGCGAGAAACCCCCGGCAGGTCCCGACGGAGCCGGGTACGACAAGCGCACCATGGCCCGCGACATGGTCGGGTTGCTGCGGGCCAGCGGCTTCGGCTCGGCTGCCGTGGTGGGTCACGACCGGGGCGGCCGGCTGGCCTACCGCATGGCGCTCGACCACCCCGACGTGGTGGAGCGCCTGGTCACCCTGGACATCGTGCCCACCCTCGACACATGGGAATCCCTGACCAGGCCCGGGGCCGCCTGGCACTGGCACTTCCTGGCCCAGCCAGCCCCTCTACCCGAGCGAATGATCGCGGCCGAGCGCGAATTGGTGCTCGACACCTTCCTCGACTCGTGGAGTGGCCCCGGTGACCCAATCACCGCCGAGGCTCGTGCCGCCTACCTCGAGAGCTGGACCGACGACGCCATCCGGGCCAGCTGCGACGACTATCGGGCTGGGGCCACCATCGACCTGGCGAACGACCGGGCCGACCGGGATGGTGGGCGCCGTATCACCTGCCCGCTCTTGGCCCTGTGGGGTGATCCGACGGGCCAGCGTGACCTGCTGCCTACCTGGCGCCGCTGGGCCGATGACGTGCGGGGGGAGGCCCTCGACTGCGGCCACTTCATCGCCGAGGAGGCCCCCGACGCGTTGCTCCGCCACCTCGAGGGGTTTCTGTCCGGCGAGAAGGGTCGGGCCTAGTCCAGGGACAGCGGAGGGATGTGTTCGCCGACCAGCAGGCCTCCCGCTGGGCTGAACCGATCGAGGGCATCAGCCGCGAGGATCACGGCGGCCGAGGTGTAGCTCGATCGCTCCCCGTCGGGGAAGGTCACCCTGTCGGGCATCACCATGCCCGTGAAGTAGGCGCCGTGTTCGTCGCGTAACGCCCGGGTCGTGTCGAACAGGGCCCGGGCTCGGTCGACCTGTCCAGCGACGAGATAGGCCATCGCGCACTCGCACGTCTCGGCAGCGGTGACCCAGGGCTGGTCCGACACACACCGCACCCCGTGATCCTCGAGCAGGAAGGTGGGCGCACCTGCCTCGAGGCGCGCCGTGGCCGCTGCGGCAGTGACGGCCCCGCTGAGCACCGGGTAGTACCAGTCCATGGCCCAGCGTCGCTTGGGCTCGAACGAGTCCTCCCGGTCAGCGACCAGGGTGGCGATGCGGACTGCTGCCAGCTCCCACTCCGGCTTGTCATGGCCGAGGTGGTCGGCGAGGGCGAGGCCGCAGCGCAGGGAGTGGAAGATCGAGGAGGAGCCGGTCAACAAGGAGTATGACCAGGGCGTGCCGTCTCGGTGAACGGCCCATGGAATGTGCCCGTCCATGGTGGCCAGGTCGGTCACGAAATCGAGGGCTGCCTCCACGACGGGCCACATGGCGGCTGCGAACGTGGTGTCGCCTGTCACCAGCCAGTGGTGCCAGACCCCGGTTGCCACATAGGCGCAGCAGTTGGTGTCGACCTTGGCATCCTCGATGCCGTCGGCCAAGTAGTAGTGGTGCCAACTGCCATCGGGTCGCTGGTTGGTGGCCAGCCATCGGTACGCACTGGCTGCTTCGTCGACCCGGCCTGCTGCCGAGAGGGCCATGGCGGCCTCGGTGTGGTTCCAGGTGTCGGCATGCCCGCCGGCGAACCACAGGATCAAGCCATCTGGCTGCTGCTGGTCGACGATGTGATCAGCGGTGCGATCCAGTTCGACAGAGCTGAGGGTGGGCGAGTCAGCGGGCACCGGCCACCTCGCGGTCGACGGCCGAGATGAGATCGCCGTAGACGATGGTCGATTTGCCGATGAGCGGGTTGAGCAACCGGTCGGCCGTGCGGGTGATCCACGGACCCCTCACGATGTCCCACACCAGGAGGCGGTGGTAGGCCCGCACCAGTCGGTGATCGTCCTTGGTTGGGCCAACGGCGCAGCGTAACCACCAGTAGGGGGCGTGTAGGGCGTGGGCCCGGTGGGTGTCGCGGGTGGTCAGGCCGGCGCTGGTGAGCTTGTCGACCAATTCGGTTCCCCGGTAGATGCGGACATGGCCCCCGACGGCCTTGGGGGCGTGGTACTCGTCGCTCAACTTCCAACAGATGGCTTCGGGCAGGGACGATGGCACGGTCACTGCGATTGTCCCCCCGGGCCGGAGCACCCGCACGAGTTCGGCGATGGCTCCCCTGTCATCGTCGATGTGCTCGAGCACTTCGGCGGCGATGATCCGGTCGAAGGTGTCGTCGGGGAAGGGGAGGGCCAGGGCATCCCCGCGGATCGCCCCACCTCCGGCGTGGGCGCCGACCTCGCCGTGTTCGGCCATGACCGCGAAGGTGTTCTTCACCCCGACGAGCTCGTCGAGGTCGTAGTCCAGGGCCACCACCCGGGCTCCCCGTCGAAGGGTTTCGTAGGCATGCCGTCCAGCCCCGCAGCCCATGTCCAACACCAGGTCGCCGGGACGGAGGCCCAACCGGTCGTAATCGACGGTCAACACGGGCGACCCATCTCGGTGAGGAGGGCCCGGTAGTGCTCGACGGTCTGGCGGGCGGTCGAGGACCACGAGTACAGGTCGATGGCCCGCTGCCGCCCGGCAGCTCCCACGGCCTGACGCAGGCCTGGCGTGTCGAGCGCCCAGCGGATGCGGGCTGCCAGGGCCTCGCTGTCGCCGGGGGGTACCTGCAGGGCGGTCTCGCCGTCGGTGCCCACCACCTCGGGGAGGGCGCCCCCGGTCGTGGCCACGAGCGGTGCCCCACAGGCCATGGCTTCCACCGCAGGGAGGGAGAACCCTTCGTAGAGGGAGGGCACCACGGCAACCTGTGCCTCGGCGTAGAGCTCCACGATGCGTTGGTCGCTCACCCCGCTCACGAACTCCACATGGGGGGCGAGGCCGAGTTCGGTGATCAACCGGGTGGCCTTGGAGTCGTACTTGGGCCGGCCGATCACCACCAGATGGACGGACGGGTCTTCGACCCGCAGCTTGGCCAGGGCCTCGAGCAGATAGGCCAGGCCCTTCATGGCCACGTCGGCCGAGGCGGTGGTCATGATCCGACCCGGTACTGGTGTCACCTCGGGCAGGGGCCGAAAGCGCTGGGCGTCGACCCCGACGTGCACGATGTGCAGGCGATCGGGGTCGACCTGGTGGTCGGCGACGATGTCGTCGTAGCTGTTGGACGACACCGTCAGGATGCGGGGGAGTTCTCGGGCCACCTTGGTCTGCATCGAGGTGAAGCCGTAGAAGCGGTTCTTGGTGAAGCGCTGCCATCTCGTGGGTGCGTGGCTGGTCTCCAGGCGCCGGTCGACGGTGATGGGGTGATGGATCGTCTCCAGCACGGGCAGGATCTCCCGGTGGATGGTGGCGATGCCGGTTCCCAGGCACTGATTGTCGTGGACGATGTCGAAGTCGCCTCGTCGCTCGCGCAGCAGTCGGGCAGCCCGCAGGCTGAAGGTGAGGGGCTCGGCGAACGTGGCTGTGGCGGTGACCAGGTATTCCAGGACATCGATGCGGTCCGTGAACTCGACCAGGCGGGGAATACGGAACGGGTCCGGCATGCGGTAGAGATCGAGGCTGGGCAGGCGGGTGAGGGCGATGTCGTCGTCGAGCTCTGGATACGGGGGCCCTGAGAACACCTCGACGTGGTGGCCGAGATTCCGCAGCTCGTGGGCCATGTGGCGGGTGTAGACGCCCTGCCCACCCGTGTAGGGGTGGCCCCGGTAGGTGAGGAAGGCAATGCGGAGTGGTCGTTCGGAGTCCATGTCACCTGCTCGGAGAGTCCCTCAGGCTACCGAGCGGTAATCGGCCGACCCAATGCGGCATTGCCGACGTGCCACAGTGGTCGGCGTCGCCGTCGAGGAGGTGAGCGTGAAGGCACTGGTCCAACGGGTGACCCGGGCTCGGGTGACCGTCGACGGTGACGAGGTGGGGGCCATCGGTCGCGGCCTGTGCGTCTTCGTGGGGGTGACCGGGACTGATGCTGCGTCACATGCCCAACGACTGGCCGACAAGCTCTGGCACCTGCGGGTGTTCGAGGATGCCGAGCAGAAAATGAACCTGAGCCTGGCCGACGTCGGGGGGAGCATCCTCATCGTCAGTCAGTTCACCCTCTACGGGGATACGTCCAAGGGTCGCCGGCCGTCCTTCGTCGATGCGGCCCGTCCCGAGCAGGCCGAACCGCTGATCGAGGACCTGTGCCGTCAGCTCGAGTCGCTCGGCGCACGGGTAGCGACCGGCCGCTTCAGGGCTGACATGGACGTCGAGATCCACAATGACGGTCCGATCACGCTGATGATCGAGGTCTGAGGGTCAGGGGGTCGGGTCGCTCCGCACACGCCGGGGGCGAGGTGCTGCCACCCACCCCAGCAGGAGCAGTGCCATCAGGGTGACGGGCCACTTGCCCAGCTGGGTCGCCCATGTCGAGCCCGAGCGCAGCTCGGCGACTGCGGTGACGACGCCAGCCTCTCGAAGCCCCGTGCGGGCCACGACCCGTCCGTCCGGGTCGACGATCGCCGAAAATCCCGTCGTGCTCGACTGCAGGACCCACCGGCCCGACTCGATGGCTCGTAGCCGGGCGCTGGCTAGGGATTGCCCGGGGACCAGCGAGGTGGTGTACGAGGAGGCCAGGGTGGGGTTCACGACGATACGGCCGCCGTCGGCTACCCCGCTGCGTACCCGTTCGGGGAAGTAGACCTCGAAGGAGATGACCGTGGCAATCGGTCCCAGACCGGTGTCGAGCACTCCACTGCCCGTGCCGGGGATGGCTTCGCGAGGGATCAGCGAGAGGTCGACGAACCGTTCGATGAAGCCTCGCAGGGGGACGTATTCGCCGAAGGGAACGAGGTGGACCTTGTCGTAGCGGTCCAGGTAGCCACGCTCCGGGTCGACGGACACCGCCGTGTTCCGGAACCGGTCGGAGGTCAACTCGCTGAAGTTGGCGATGATCGTGGCCTCGTAGGTCCGGGCCAGATCTTCGAGTTCGGCCATGTGGGGTGAGGTCTCCACCGGACCGAAGCTCGAGGCACTGCTCTCGCTCCACAGGATGAGGTCGACGTTGGGAGGGGAAGCTGCAAGGGCATCGACGTGCCGATCGAACACGGGACGTTCGGTGTTGGTGACCGCGTTGGTGCCCAGGGCTCCACCTGCCTGGACGACGGCCACATGGAGTTCTCCGTCCACGCTGCCTCGGGGGGCTGCGGCGGCCACCCCCATCAGGAGGATCAACGCGCCCAGTGCGAGGAGGGATACCCGTCGATGCGTCCTGAGCCCGGCCAGCGCAACCGCTGTCAGCCCGAGCACGGCCACGAGGAGCAGCGGTCCTCCGATCCGCACGACGTCGACCCAGGGAGCACCGACCTGGCCCAGTGCCAGGTTCGTCATGGGTACCCCGCCGAAGGGGACCACCCACCGCACCGCCTCACCGATGACGAGCGCTGCAGGAAGGCCCACCAGCCTCGGGCTGCCGGCCGAGGGCAGCAGGGCCAGGGGGACGGCCATGATCGCTGCCTCGATGGGGGTGGCCAGCAGCCAGCCCGGCAGGGTCAGGTCGATCATCCACACCATGCCCGGGAGATAGGCCCCCAGCCAGAACCACCAGGCCGTCGCAAACCGAGCTCGGAACGACGCGTCGACCGGAAGATGGAGGAAAGCGGCGAGGCCGATCACACCGAGGGGCCACCACCCCCACGGGGGGAGCGATGCAACGGTGACGACGCCGGCCGCCACGGCCAGGGCGCGTCGGCGGTGGCCCGTCACGGGACTCGAAGGTGGTCGAGAACGGCGGTGGTGGCCTCCCCGGCCTGGCGCACGACGGCGGGAATACCGATGCCCCGGTAGCTGGCTCCTGTCACGAACAGGCCGGGCAGGTCGCGTCGGAGCTGGGACTCGATCTCGGTCACCCGGCGCCCGTGACCGGGGCGGTACTGGGCGAAGGAGCGAGGCCATCTCGACACGCGCCATTCGAGGAGTTCGCCGCGGATGTCGAGGAGGGTGGCCATCTCCTGTAGGAGGGAGTCCACCAGGACGTCGTCGTCGAGTCCCATCGCGCGTTCGTCGCCGTCGCGGCCGCTCGACACCCGCAGCACGACCCGATCGTCGTCGGCCCAGTGCGGCCACTTGCTGCTGCCCCAGCTCGCTGCAGTGGACAGCCAGCCCTCCTGGGCTGGAATCAGGGCTCCTGACCCGTCGAGACGGTGGCCGACGTCGGAGCGTCGCAGACCCATGGTGACCAGGGTCACCGATGCGAAGGGAATGCCACCCATGAGCTCGGACGCAGCAGGTGAGGCCCCAGCCACCATGGGGCCCGCGGCATGGGCGGGAGCGGCCAACACCACTGCGTCGAAGGTGTCGGTCCCGTCCGTGGTCGTGAGCTCGACCCCTGGATGGGCTCGCCTGAGGGCCTCGACCCGGGTGCCCGTGCGGATCTCGACCCCTCGGAGGCGAGAGACCAACGCATCGACCAGTTGGGCCATCCCGTTGCGAAAGCCATGGAAGATGGGGCCGTCGGCTGTCGACCCAGCCCGCCGCTGGGCTCGCAGCCCGCGAATCAGGCTTCGGTTACGGCGGGCGGCAGTCTCGAGCTGGGGAGCGATCAACTGGAGGTCGAGGTGCTCGGTCCGTCCTGCGTAGATACTGCCGATCAGGGGATCGACAAGCCGCTCGTGGATCTGAGGACCGAGGCGACGGCGGATGAGGCCACCGACCGACTCGTCGTCACCCGGCCAGTCGTCCCCCCTGACCAGGTCGAGTCCGGCCCGCAGGGCCGCTGGCGGCGAGACGATGCCCGAGGTGAGCAGGGGCCAGAACCGCACCGGCACGCCCAGGGCGAGTCCCTCGGGCAGGCGTCGCATCCGACCCTTGACCACCACATACGCCGAGCCTGTGGAGGGGCTCACCACCCGGTCGGTGATGCCGAGCTCACGGGTGAGATCGACGGCCCACGGGACTCTGGTGAGAAAAGCATCTGGGCCCTCGTCGACCGGTCGGCCCATGAACGGGGTGGTGCGAATCTTGCCGCCGAGTGCGCTCGATGACTCGTAGAGGCTGATCGCGAGATCAGGTCGGGCGTGCCGTAGCCGGAAGGCGGTCACCAGGCCGGCAAGTCCCCCGCCCACCACGGCGACCCGGGAGCTCACGCCGGGGCCCCGGCTCCCCGCCCGCCCTCGTCGTGGACCAGGGCAACCACCTGTTCGAGGATGGCTGGGTCGGTGGCTGGAAGTACCCCGTGACCGAGGTTGAAGATGTGTCCGGGCTCGGGTCCGGCATCGGTCAGGATCTGCCGAACCTGCCGTTCGACGGTCGGCCAGTCACCGAGGCACACGGCAGGGTCGAGGTTGCCCTGGAGGGCGACCCGGTGACCCGTCCGGCGGCGGGCCTCGTCGAGGGGCACCCGCCAGTCGACCCCCACCACCTCGGGTCCGGCGTCGGCCATGAGGCCGAGCAGTTCCCCCGTTCCTACTCCGAAGTGGGCCCGGGGTACGCCCAGCGGGGCAACGGCCTCGAAGACACGGCGACTGTGGGGGAGCACGAACTGCTGGTAGTCCCTGGGGGCCAGGGCCCCGGCCCAGGAGTCGAACAGCTGCACGGCGCTGGCCCCAGCCAGGACCTGGCTGGTCAGGGAGGTGATGGCCATGTCGGCGATCCGCTCCATGAGGTCGTGCCACAGGGACGGGTCGCCATGCATCAGCGACTTGGTCAGCGCGTGCTCCCTGCTGGGTCGACCCTCGATCAGGTAGCTGGCGATGGTGAAGGGTGCGCCGGCGAACCCGATGAGGGGGACCGACAGTTCACGAGCGAGGATCCTCACGGTCTCCAACACGTAGGCGGTGTCGCCCTCGGGGTCGAGGGGCCGGAGTCGTTCGAGGTCGGCTCGACCCCGGAAGGGTTCCGGAGCGACCGGTCCCACCCCGGGCACGACGTCGATACCGAAGCCCACGGCGGCTGCGGGGACCACGATGTCGGAGAAGAGGATCGCGGCATCGACCCCGTAGCGACGTACAGGCTGCAGGGTGATCTCGGCGGCCAGGTCGGGATCGGCGATGGCGTCGAGGATGCTGCCCTCTCCCCGAAGAGCCCGGTATTCGGGCAGCGAGCGCCCCGCTTGGCGTTGGAACCACACCGGGGTGTGGTCGGCGTCGGCCCGGCGACAGGCCCGCAGATAGGCGCTGTCGGCGAGGGTGTGGGCCGGGTGCTCAGGGGGCAGTTGCATGCTGTGGTGAACGCTACCGCTCACCCCCGACCGAACGACCATCGGCCCGCTTGCCGCTGATCTGGTGACCAGTTCGGTCGATAAGATGATCTATCCCCTGAATCCGTGGATTTGGCCGTGAACCACCCCGAGATCGAGGCCGAACAGGCCTACGTGGACCGTGCGTATCGCCTCCTCGACGAGGCGCGCGAACGTGCGGTGAAGCTCAGGTCCATGGTCGAGGTCGGGCGGGGTGGCACGACCCAAGCCCGCTACGAACGGGATGTGATCGAGGGGAGCGTGCAGAACCGCCTCGGGCAGCTGCAATTGGGTGCTGCCTCCTTGGTGTTCGGCCGCATCGACGAAGATTCGGGCGACACCTTCCACATCGGGCGCCTGGCCGTCGCCGACGAGCACCAGGAACCTGTGGTGGTGGATTGGCGGGCCCCGGTCGCCGAGCCGTTCTACCGTGCCACCGGGCGACATCCCATGGGGTTGAGCCGGCGCCGTCACTTCGTGTCACGCGGTCGCCGCGTCCTCGATCTCGAGGACGAACTGTTCGATCTGGATCAGCTCGACAACGGCTTCCAGGGTCATGGAGCGTTGCTCGCTGCGCTCGACCAGCATCGTGATGGTCGCCTGCGTGACATCGTCAGCACTATCCAAGGCGAGCAGGACGAGATCATCCGCGACCGCCTCAAGGGGATGGTGGTCGTCCAGGGTGGTCCCGGCACCGGCAAGACGGTGGTCGCCCTGCATCGGGCCGCCTATCTGCTGTACACCCATCGCTTCCCCCTGGAAGGGCAGGGCGTGTTGGTCGTCGGCCCGAACCGGCTCTTCCTCCGTTACATCGAACAGGTGCTACCCAGCCTGGGTGAAGCCGGGGTGCACTTGATGGTGTTGGCCGACCTGTTCGCTGATGTCTTTCCGGGGGAGCGGTTCACCGTTGTCGACGACGACTTGGCGGCTGCCACCAAGGGCGACATCCGCATGGTCGACGTGATCGCTCGTGCGGTTCGAGATCGCGAGCGGGCCTTGCCCGAGGACCTCACCGTGGGGTTCGGCCTGGTCACCCTGCGCCTCACGAGGGACGAGAGCCGCGGCATCGTTCGAGACGCAGCTCGCCGGTACCGGCGCCACAATGCAGGTCGCTCCTTCGTGGAGGCCGCCGTGTTCGCAGCACTGGCTGCCTCTCACTCGTCGCAACCGGACCCCGATGTGGTCCAGGAACGTCTGCGTCGCCACCCCGATGTGGTTGCCGCCCTCGAACGGATGTGGCCTGTGCTCACACCGGGACAGCTACTACGCGACCTCTACGGCTCGAAGGCACTGCTCGCCTCGGCTGGTCGGGGGGTGCTGGACGAGGACGAGCATCTGTCGCTTTTCCGCGATCGTGGAGGTGCGCTCGACGCCTACCGCTGGAGCGATCCTGATGTGGCCCTGCTCGACGAGGCGTACCACCGACTCGGTCCCCGGTTGGACAGCCAGCGTCGACCCCGAGATCCCGAGGTGCGGACGTACGGCCACGTGGTAGTGGACGAGGCGCAGGACCACACCCCGATGGGTCTACGGATGATCGCCCGCCGGTCGTTGAACGGTTCGATGACCGTGGTGGGCGACATCGCCCAGGCCACCGCACCTGGAGCCGCCGCTGATTGGGACGGCGTGCTGTCGCATCTGCCGTCGACGTCGGAACCTCCTCGGATCCGTGAACTGGCCATCAGCTACCGGATTCCTGCTCCCAACCTGGTGTTGGCCAATCGGGTGCTGGCCGTGGCGGCTCCCGAGCTGTCGCCGCCGGTGGCCGTGCGCTCGGTCGGCGCCGAGCCGCGGATCATCGAGGTGTGTCAGCCTGCTCAGGACCTGGTGACACGGTCCGTCGACGTCGTGCTCGAGGAATCGGACGCCCTCGACGGGGGCAGTGTGGCCGTGGTCGTTCCGGCCGGGCTGATCGATCGGGTCGATGAGGAGCTGCAGCGCCGGGGAATCGAGTTCGGACGAGCCACGACGGCGAGCCGCAACATCACGGGCAGCCTGCATCCCAAGATCGCCCTCGTACCGGTGCGACTGGTGAAGGGCCTCGAGCTCGACGGCACGGTGGTCGTCGAGCCCGCCGCCCTCCTCGAGGGTGAACCCCAAGGATTGCGTGCCCTCTACGTTGCTCTGACCCGGTCGACGAAACGCCTGGCCGTGGTGCACGCCCGGCCGCTTCCCGCTGCCATGGGGGTCTGAGCTCGGCGCTGCGAGAAGTCCTCGGGCACGTTCCTAGGATGCGGTGGTGACCCTCGAACGTTTCTCGCCCGTGGTGCAGGAATGGTTCGGGCTGTCCTTCGCCGCTCCCACCCCGGCCCAGACCCAGGGGTGGTCGGCTATCGCCGAGGGACGTCACAGTCTGATCCTGGCCCCGACGGGCAGTGGGAAGACCCTGGCCGCGTTCCTGTGGGGCATCGACCGGGTGATGTCCGAGCCGGTGCCCGACCGGCTGGAACGGACCCGGGTGGTGTACGTGTCGCCCCTGCGGGCCTTGGCCGTGGACGTCGAGAAGAACCTGCGCAGCCCCATCGAGGGGATCCGCTTGGCCGGCGAGCGGTTGGGGGTCGACCTCCACGTGCCCACGGTGGGGGTGCGGACCGGTGACACCCCGGCCGACGAACGCCGGCGCCTCCTCAGCCGCCCACCCGACATCCTGATCACCACCCCCGAGTCGCTGTACCTGATGCTCACGTCGAAGGCTCGGGAGACGCTGAGCAACGTGCAGTGGGTGATCGTCGACGAGATCCACTCGGTGGCTGCCACCAAGCGGGGATCGCACCTGGCCCTGTCCCTCGAGCGTCTCGAGCAGGTCACTGCCCGGCCGGCTCGACGGATCGGTCTGTCGGCCACCCAGCGGCCCCTCGACGAGATCGCCCGCTTCCTGGGGGGACGCGACGACCAGGGGGCCCGTGAGGTCGCCGTCGTGGACGTGGGTCGGACCAAGGAACTGGATGTCGAGGTGGTGGTCCCCGTCGACGACATGGGCGACCTGGCCGCCTCGGCCCCCGGTGGGCCGGTCGAGGCCACCGACGGGATCACACCCTGGGCTCGACCCGTCTACGGCGGGGACCTGTCGGCGGGTATGGGACCGGACCCCGGGCCGGGGTCGCTCGACGGTGGAGGTGGTGGCGGGGCGTCCATCTGGCCGTCCGTCCATCCGGTGCTGCTCGAGCAGATCCTCTCGCACCGGTCGACCCTGGTGTTCGTCAACGCCCGACGTCTTGCCGAGCGTCTGGCTGCCCGACTCAACGAGTTGCACCTCGAGGGGCTGGAGCGGGCGGCAGCGGTAGCGGGAACCGACGTCGAGGCCGAGGGCGAGCTGGTCAAGGCTCACCACGGCTCGCTGAGCCGGGAACAGCGGCTGGTGATCGAGGACGACCTCAAGGCCGGCCGGCTCCGGGGCCTGGTCGCCACCTCGTCCCTCGAGCTCGGGATCGACATGGGGGCTGTCGACCTCGTAGTGCAGGTCGAGTCCCCCGGGTCGGTCTCGTCGGGTCTCCAGCGGATCGGGCGAGCCGGTCATCAGGTCGATCAACCCAGCCGGGGCAAGATCATGCCCAAACACCGGGGCGACCTCGTCGAGGCGGCCGTGGTGGTGGAGCGGATGATCGAGGGGAAGATCGAGGCGACCCGCTACCCCCGCAACCCCCTCGACGTGCTGGCCCAACACCTGGTGGCCATGTGTGCGGTCGAGGACTGGCAGGCCGATGATCTGCTGGCCCTGGTTCGGCGGGCGGCTCCCTTCGAGCACCTCTCGACCGAGGTGTTCGAGTCGGTGCTGGACCTGCTCTCGGGTCGGTACCCCTCTGACGAGTTCCGGGAGCTGCGTCCCCGTCTGGTCTGGGACCGGGTATCGGGTGCCGTGCGAGCCCGTCAGGGAGCCGGACGGTTGGCCGTGACCAACCCGGGCACCATCCCCGACCGAGGGCTGTACGGGGTGTTCCTGCCCGACGGCAAACGGGTCGGCGAACTCGACGAGGAGATGGTCTACGAGGCCCGGGTAGGGGAGACCTTCCTGCTGGGCGCGTCGACGTGGCGGATCGAAGAGATCACCTACGACCGGGTGGTGGTGACCCCGGCTCCCGGTCAGCCCGGCAAGATGCCCTTCTGGCACGGTGACCGGCCGGGGCGCCCCCTCGAGCTGGGTCAGGCCATCGGGGCCTTCGTGCGAGGGGTCGTGGATCGACTCGGTGAGGGCGACGTGGAGGCAGCCCTTGACGCGGGCCACCTGGACGACCTGTTGACCGAGTTGGGGGAGCGCCACCGTCTCGATCGCCGGGCCGCGGTCAACGTGGTCCGCTACCTCGACGAGCAGCGATCGGTGACCGGGGTGGTGCCCGACGACCGGACCATCGTCGTGGAACGGTTCCGGGACGAGATCGGTGACTGGCGGGTGTGCATCCTCACCCCCTTCGGGGCCAAGGTCCACGCGCCGTGGGGAATCGCCCTGCAGGCCCGGCTCGAGGAACGGCACGGCATGCCGGTGGAGCTGCTGTGGAGCGACGACGGCATCGTCCTTCGCCTGCCCGAGGCCGAAGATCGTCTGGCCCCCGAGGACATCGCCATCGATCCGGCCGACGTGGAGGAGTTCATCGTCGGGCACTTGCCGGGCACCGCCCTGTTCGCATCGCGGTTCCGGGAGGTGGCAGGTCGGGCCCTGCTGCTGCCCCGGCGCCGGCCCGGTCAGCGAACCCCGCTGTGGCAGCAGCGCCAGCGGTCGGCAACCCTGCTGCAGGTCGCGTCCCGCTACCCGACCTTCCCCATGCTGCTCGAGACGTCGCGTGAGTGCCTCCAGGAGGTGTTCGACCTCCCCGCCCTGGTCGAAGTGCTCACCGACGTGGGGCGGCGGAAGATTCGCATGGTCAGCGTGGACACCGACCACGCCTCTCCCATGGCGCAGAGCCTGTTGTTCAGTTGGATCGCCGTGTACATGTACGGGGGCGACGCCCCCCTCGCCGAACGCCGGGCGGCCGCCCTGGCCCTCGACCGGGACCTCCTTCGAGATCTGCTGGGCGCCGAGGAACTCCGGGAATTGCTCGATCCCGAGGTGTTGGCCGACCTCGAGCTCGAACTCCAGCGGGTCACCGAGTCACGCCACGCCCGAGACCCTGACGAACTCCACGACGCGCTCCGCCTGGTCGGTGACCTGACCATGGTCGAGCTCGGTCTGCGATGTGCGGTGGATCCCGAGCCGCTCGTGGCCGAGCTGGTGTCCCAGCGCCGGGCGATCGAGATCCGACTGGCCGGCGAGGTGCGGTATGCGGCAGCTGAGGACGCAGCTCGCTACCGCGACGCGATCGGGTGCGCGGTGCCCGTCGGCCTGCCTGCTGCCTTCACCGATCCGGTGACCGACCCCATGGTCGATCTGGTCGCCCGCTACGCGTCGAGCCACGCCCCGTTCACCACCGACGAGGCGGCCCGACGGTTCGGGGTGCCCCCCGGCCGGGTGGCCGGGGCCCTGGCCCGCCTGGAGACGGCTGGCCGGGTGGTGCGGGGCGAGTTCCGTCCCGGTGGGTCGGAACGAGAGTGGTGCGATACCGAGGTGCTCCGGTCGTTACGCCGACGGTCGCTGGCCGCCCTGCGACGAGAGGTCGAACCGGTCGAACCCGACGCCCTGGGCCGGTTCCTGCCGGCCTGGCACGGTATCGATCGGCCCCGCCGTGGCTCCGACGCTCTCGATGCGGTGATCACCCAGCTCCAGGGTGCACCCGTTGCGGCATCGATCCTCGAGGCCGATGTGCTGCCGGTGCGGGTGGCCGATTACCGGGGGGCTGACCTCGACGGGTTGCTGGCCACGGGGGACATCGTGTGGATGGGGGCGGGGGCCATCGGCTCTCACGATGGTCGGATCCGTCTGTTCTGGCGGGAGCAGGCACCCCTGCTGGCTCCGGCACCGTCAACGGAGCCACCCGAGGGGCCGGTGCACGACGCCATCCGGCGCCATCTCGCTGAGCGGGGCGCGTCGTTCTGGCCCGACCTGTTCAGGGCGGCGGGCCTGGCCGACGAGGCCGCAGTGCTGG
>JAYPWI010000009.1:45871-103545 GCA_038135065.1 Acidimicrobiales bacterium | reverse complement strand
AACTTGATCCGGGGGAAACCGTGGTCGGTGAGGGTGGCACGATGATGTTCATCGAGGACGGCATCACCTTCGAGGCCAAGATGGGCGACGGCTCCAATCCCGATGAGGGAATGTGGGGGAAGCTCAAGTCGGCCGGCAAGCGGGTCCTCACCGGCGAGTCACTGTTCCTGACCCACTTCACCAATAACCGGCCCTCGGGGAAGGCCAGGGCCGGGTTCGCCGCTCCCTACCCGGGCAAGATCATCCCCATCGACCTCGACGAGATCGGCGGGGAGATCATCGTCCAGAAGGACGGGTTCCTGTGTGCCGCGCTCGGCACCAAGCTCGACATCGCCTTCCAGCGCAAGATCGGGGCAGGGTTCTTCGGCGGGGAAGGGTTCATCCTCCAGCGGGTGACCGGCGACGGCAAGGTCTTCCTCCACGCCGGTGGCTCCATCAAGCCCGTGTACCTCGACAATCAGGTCATCAGGGTCGACACGGGGTGCCTGGTCGCCCTGCAGCCCCAGCTCAACTACGACATCGAGCGAGCGGGCAACCTCAAGTCGATGGTGTTCGGGGGTGAGGGCCTGTTCCTGGCCACCATCTCGGGTACGGGCTGGTGTTGGCTGCAATCGCTGCCCTTCAGCCGGGTGGCCGACCGGGTGCTCCAGAGCGGCAACTTCGGCAACAGCGATGGTGAGGGCTCCCTGCTCGGTGGGGTCTCGACCATCTTCGAGCGGAGCTGACCGAGGTCCCGGTGTCCGGCGAGCCCGACCCGTCGCGGCCCGCGGAGGAGGACCGGATTCGCCTGCGCGAGCTGGGTGAGGGTTGGCGGGACGAGGTCACGGCGACCCGGGAGCCGGGGTCGTGGTGGAAATGGGCAGTCGCCGTTGTCGCCATCGTGACCGTGGCGGGAATGGTGGGGGCCCGCTTCGGCAGCCCGACCGACGAGGTCCCCGACGGCGGCGAGGTAGCGGCACCGTCCACCACGACAACCACTACCGACCCGATCGATCCCGGGATCGGTGCGGCAGAGGGCGACGACAGCGAGGACCTCGACCAAGCGCTCGCTCTGCCCGCATCGGTTACCCCTCCCGAACTGCCCGATGGATTGCTACTCGTCGGTCACACCGCAGCGCTGAACATGGTGGCTATCGATGCCACGGGCTCGGTCGTCGAGCTTTTGCCTGGCGATGCCCAGCGCTTCATCCCCACGTCCGTGGCGGGGTTCCAGTTGGCGGGGACCCTCACCTTCACCGGGGAGTGGCTCCTGGTCGAGCCGGGGAGCTCTCCGGTCCGGGCTCGTCCCGGTGACGGCGAGGGCCCCGAGTTCTGGCCCGGTGCGACCGCTGATCCGTGGGTGGTGCACGGCCGACGATCGGGCGCCCTGTTCGGTCTGGGACTCGATGGCGAGATCATCCCTCCCGTGGTGACCGTTCCCCTCGATGCACGAGTCCTCGGTGTGCTCGATCGTGGGGTGAGGGGCGGGGTGGTCATCACGTCGGCCGATGGTCGAGCCAGGGTGCTCGACCTGGTCGACGGATCGGTGGTGGACACCCTTCCCGGTCGGGTGCTGATCGCTCGAGGCTCGTCCTATGTCGCAGTGGAGTGTTCAGGGGTGGAGGTGTGCGTTGTCCGGGCCGTCGGCATTGCCTCGGGTTCGACGGTCGATCTCCCGGTGGCGTCCGAGGGCATCGATCGCAGCCTGGTGGGCATGTCCACGGGCGGGGCCGTCGTCGCCCTACGCGACGGTGGTCGAGTGCAGTTCGTCTCCACTGACACAGGAGCGCGGATTGCCACCTACGACGGCCGGGCCCTCGGTGGCGTCTCTTGGACCGGCGACCGGGCTGCGCTGGTG
Organism: Acidimicrobiales bacterium; assembly: GCA_038135065.1. GTDB lineage: Bacteria > Actinomycetota > Acidimicrobiia > Acidimicrobiales > Poriferisodalaceae > JAYPWI01. The sequence goes on along the minus strand of JAYPWI010000009.1, from coordinate 101,708 downwards.
TGGGAGGGCGACGGCACGATGACCATCGTCGACGTGGTCAGTGGGTCGATCTCGGATCTCGACGTCGGGGGTCTGGTCGACCCCCGGATCCGTGGCGCCTGGCTGGTGGCCACCCGCTGACCCTTCACCCGTTCCAGCACCGGCCCCGGCTCCGATGTGATGGACTGACGTCACGCCGCGCAGGAGGTCAACGATGCCGTTCTTCGACCAGGGAGACACCCACATCTACTACGAGGACCATGGCGAGGGGGTCCCCCTGCTGCTCATCGCACCGGGAGGGATGCGATCGGCCGTCTCGTTCTGGGAGGGCACCCCGTGGAATCCCATCACCCAGCTGTCGGATCGCTATCGGGTGGTGGCCATGGATCAACGCAACGCCGGGCAGTCCACGGCTCCCATCACGGCGGACGACGGGTGGTCGACCTACACGGCCGACCAACTCGCCTTGATGGACCATCTCGGCATCGACACCTTCCACGTCGCCGGCATGTGCATCGGCGGGCCGTACATCATGGGGCTCATCGATGCGGCTCCGGACCGGGTGCTGTCAGGGGTGGTCTTCCAGACGATCGGCCTGGATGACAACCTGGCTGCCTTCCACGACATGTTCGACAGCTGGGCCGACGAGCTACGACCCCAGCGGCCCGAGGTGTCCGAGGAGGCCTGGTCGGCCTTCCGGGCATCGATGTACGACACGGGAATGGTGCTGTTCAACGTCGACGAGTCGTGGATGTCCCGATGCCAGACACCCCTGCTGGTGCTCTTGGGCAACGACATCTACCACCCTGAGTCGAGCTCCCGCATTCTCGCTGCCAACGCCCCCGGTGCCACCCTCATCGAGCGGTGGAAGGACGGCGAGGACCGCACGGCGGCCATGGCGGCCATGGAGGACTTCCTGGCTCTGCACACCCCCTGACCGATTCCGGGGTCAGCGAGGGCGTTCCGGCCAGCCCGGCACGCCCTCGTCGAGTTGAACCCCGGCGCTGTTGAGGAATCCGCTGACCATGCGATAGCAGCCCGCAGCGGCAACCAGATGGATCAGTTGGGCTGTGTCGTAGTGGTCCGAGGCTGCGTCCCACGTCCGGTCCGAGACGCAATCGTCGGCGTAGAGGTCGTCCACCACCTGCAGCAGGGCGGCCTCGGCCGGTGTCCAGCCTCCCTGTGCGATGGGCCGGGTGACGAGGTAGATCTCGTCGTCGGTCAGACCGGCCTCCCGGCCGAACAGGGTGTGCTGGCCGAACTCGTACACGGCCTGGCAGTTCCAGCCCATGCGCAATACGGCCAACTCGACGTCCCTCCGACTGAGCCCCTCGTCGAACAGCACCGTCTGGGCCATGGCGCCGATGGCCTTGGAGATCGTCCGGTTGTGGTGCATGGTGGCCAGCACGTTGACCGCGTTGGCTGCGGAGCCGGCCATGGCCTCCCGAGCCCGCTCGGCGACGCGGGGGATGGGGTCGATGCGTGGTTGGGCAGGACGGGGCAAGTGCATGTGGGTAATGATGCACCCAAACGGGGAGGCGATGAGATGAGCGATGGTCTCGGTGCGGTCCGGCGGATCGTGGAGGGATGGGACACCATGACCCTCGAGGACTGGCGGGAGGTATGCACGGCCGACGTGCGCTACCAGAACATGCCGTGGGATCGGACGGTGACCGAGGGGCCCGACGCCATCTTCGAGGTGCTGTCGACCTTCAAGGCCGGGTTCGACGTCAGCTTCGACGTGCTGCATCTGGGGATCGACGGCGACCGAGTGTTCTCTGAGCGGCTGGAGCACTTCACCCCGCGCACAGGGGACGGTGCGGCGTTCGATCTCCCGGTGATGGGCATGTTCGAGTTGCGGGACGGTCAGGTCAGTGCCTGGCGTGATTACTTCGACCGTCGGGCCATGAAGGTCTGACCCAGGGGCAATCGTCTCCCCGCTCGGACTACCGTGGGCCGGGTGAAGCTGCAGTCCAAGCGGGTGGAAGCTGAGGACGTCTTCGACGCCCAGGAGCTGTTCCATGCCCGGGGGTGGACCGATGGTCTGCCGGTAGTGCCCCCCACCCCGGCTGCTGTGCAGGCTTGTCTCGATTGGGCCATGTTGCCCCCCGAGCACCTGGTGGGTATCGAGCCAGTCCGGGAACGGGCCATCACGGCGGAGAAGCTGGCCGTCAATGCAGTGATGGCCGGGTGTGCGCCACCCCACTTCCCCCTGGTGGTCACGGCCTTCACGGCCATGTTGGGGGAAGAATTCCTCCTGCACGGGGCCACCGCCTCGACGGGTGGCTGCGCGGTGCTGTTGGTGGTCAACGGACCGATCCGGCGGGAGCTGGGCATGGCGGGCGGCTTCAACGTGTTGGGCAACACTGACCGGGCCTCGGCCACCGTGGGCCGGGCCGTCCGGTTGGCCCTGATGAACCTGCTCGACGTGCGACCAGGCGAGATCGACCGGTCCACCCTCGGCCATCCGGGCAAGTTCAGCTACTGCATTGCCGAGGACGAAGAGAACTCCCCGTGGGAATCGCTCGCCGCAGCTCGCCTGGGCGATCCCCACGTGTCGGCGGTGACCGCAGTGGCATCCATGGGCCCGCGACAGCTGATGAACGAGTGGACGACCGACCCTCGGGAGATCTGCGAGACGTTTGCGGCCGAGATCCGGGCCAACCAGCTGAACTATTCGATCTGGCCCGGCAACTACACCCTCATCGTGCCGCCCCAGCTGCGCAGCCATTTCGCTGCTGCAGGATGGACCCGACGTGATGTCCAGGAGTGCGTGGCCGAACGAGCCGTGGTGCGCCGTGGCGCATGGGCCGACGTCGGCAAGGGGTCGGTCGTCAAGGACCGGGCTGATCGCACCTATCGGGCGCTCGAGGATCCCGACGACCTGCTCGTCGTTGCGGCCGGTGGACCCGCCGGGGGCTTCGGGGCAGTGATCCCCCCGTGGCTGGGGACCCGGAGCCGGGCGGTCACCGTGGCCGTGGGTGCATGTGTCGACTGTGAGGTGCCCTGATGGAGCTGCTGGATCCGAGCCATGAACAGGACCGGGAAGTGCGCGGCCCGGCCCCCCGCCTCGGCACGGTGCGTGGGGCAACGATCGGAGTGATCAGCAACGGCAAGGAGAAGACGGTTCCCTTCTTCGACCTGATGGCCGAGCTGCTGATCGAACGTCACGGGGTGGCGCAGGTCGTTCGCCGAGTGAAGGCCAACTACAGCGCTCCGGCCGAGGCCGAGCTGATGGCCGAGGCCATGGGCTGGGACGCAGTGCTCAGCGGGGTAGGCGACTGAGGTAGCTGCTCGTCGTGCAGTCTGCACGACGCAGTCACCGCCGAGGTCGGCGGCGTACCGGCGGTGTCGGTCATGACCTCTGCCTTCGTCGACGCAGCGGCGCTGATGGCACGGGTGCAGGGCATGGCAGACCATCCCTTCGCCGTCATCGAGCACCCGATCGCCAGCGCCGATGCCGACGGTTTGCGTGCGCGCGCAGTAGCTGCGGTCGACACTGCGGTGGCGCTCCTCACGGGCAGCGCCGTCTGACCGCTCGCTGGTCCGTCAGCTCTCGACGGTGAAGTGGAGGGGCAGCTCGGTGGTGTGTTTGAGCTCCTCCATCACGAAGTCGGTCCGCACGTCGTAGAGGTCGACCTGCTCGATCAGCCGCTTGTAGAACGCGTCGTAGGCAGCGATGTCGGGTACCACCACCCTGAGGAGGTAATCGGTCTCGCCGCTCGTGCGCAGGGCTTCCACGATCTCGGGTCGCTCGGCGATGGCGTCGGAGAAGGCGGCGAGCCATTCGGCCGAGTGCTGGTTGGTGCGGATGTGGACCAGGGCGGTGAGGCCGATACCGACCTGTCGAGGATCGAGCAGGGCGACCCGCCGTTCGATCACCCCCTGCTGTTCGAGTTGTTGGACCCGGCGCCACGCGGGGCCCGGGGTGAGCCCCACCCGTTCTCCCAGCTCCCGGGCGCTCAGGGATCCGTCGTGTTGGAGCAGAGCGAGCAACTGCCGGTCGATCGGGTCCATGTTGAGAACTTATGTCACGAAACACTGATTTCGTGAAACGAACGCGTCTGCATCGCCGGGGATCAGGGAAATCTTGCAACCATCGTTCGCGGTCGATCCCTTACCGTGATCGGCATGGCAGTGCTCGACCGTTTCACCGAACACCCCGCCTCCGTGGGCGAGACGTACCTGCAACACCAGCGGGTGGCATTCCGCTTCGCCGTACGTCTCGTCGCAGCCGGCGCTGCGGCAGCAATCCACGCGGTGGCGCCGTGGTGTCACCAGCGCACGGCCAGCGGGGCCATCGACGCGATGTGGGCCGAGCTCCACGAGGGTGCCCGAGGCGAACGCTCAGCGGGAAGTGGGCCGGAGGAAGGCCAGGTCGAATCGGCGCTCTGAGAAGCGCCACCCCTCCGGTGTCCGCTCGAAGCGGTCCCGGTATTCCCCCACGTACTTCGGTAGGTCGGCCGGTGCAGGTTGCTCTGCGACTCCGGTGGGCGAATCGTGGCGATAGTTGATCAGGTAGCACAGGCCCCGGGCCGTGGCGCCCTCGACGTCGACCACCAGGTTGGCGCAGACGTGACGGGACTGACGGCGGGTCACCGACTGCCGACGGGTGAACCCAGCCCGGATCGCCTCCTGCCCGATCATCTGTACCTCCTCGGACAGCCACTGCCCGTCGGTGGTGAACAGGTCGGCAATGCCCGGTGCATCACCGAAGTCCACGAGGTGGCAATACGTGGCCACCAGTCGTTCGATCTCCCGTTCGTCGAGCAGGCGTTGCAGATGCTCGTCGGCCATGTCGTCCTCCCTCGTTGGTCCCGAGTGTTCCATGGGCGGCGGCGATGATGTCGCCGGAGGCGGTGGTGGTGACAGGGGTAGGGTCCAGGCCATGACGTCCCTGCACATCCCCGTCACCCATGTGGGCAGCCTGGTTCGGCCCGACAGCATCACGTCCGTACTGCGGGCCAAGCATGACGGTGCAGCTGTTGATCAGGCTCAGCTCGACGCAATCCTCGACGTGGAGGTGGCGGCGGTGGTGGCCCGGCAGGCCGAGGCAGGAATCGACGTGGTGAGCGACGGCGAGTTCGGCAAGGACCTCAGCTGGTCCCAGTACGTCCTGGAGCGGCTTGGCGGGTTCGAGTTCCGCCCGGCCGACAAGGCCAGCGCAGCCAGGGCCATCGGGGGCAAGGATCGCCGCGATTTCGCAGCCTTCTACGAGGAGTACGAGGGGAGGCTGGGCGTGGCCGGGATGGGGGCAGGGTCGCTGCCCGTGGGCGACTGGGTGGTCACCGGTCCGGTCACCTACACCGGCCATGCCGCAGTGGCTGGGGACGTCGATCGCCTGACCAGAGCCCTCGACGGGGTGGACGTGGTGGGTGGATTTCTTCCCGTCGTGGCGCCGTCGAGTGTGGTTCCCGCCCGGGTCGACGAGTACTACGACAACGAGGAGGAGTGTCTCTTTGCCATCGCCGAGGCGCTGCGGGAGGAGTACCGGGCCATCCTCGATGCCGGCCTCACCCTGCAGATCGACGATGCGTACATGGCGTCGATGTACGACGTGATGGTGCCACCGGGCACCCTGGCCGACTTCCGACGGTGGGCCGAGGTCCGGGTGGCGTCCATCAACCACGCCATCGAGGGCCTGGACCGGAGTCGCATTCGCTACCACGTGTGCTGGGGCAGCTGGAACGGTCCCCACACCAACGATGTTCCGCTGCGCGACATCGTGGACCTGGTGCTCGACATCGACGTGGGCGGGTACCTCTTCGAGATGGCCAACCCCCGCCATGCTCACGAATGGAAGGTCTGGCAGGACGTCGAGCTGCCCGATGGGCGGGTGCTCATGCCAGGGTGCGTCAGCCACTCCACGAATGTCGTCGAGCACCCCGAGCTGGTGGCCGAGCGACTGGTCCGTCTCGGCCAGCTGGTCGGTCCCGAGCGGGTGGTGGCCAGTACTGACTGCGGGTTCGCTCAGGGGCCGTTCGCCCGGCGGGTCCATCCCACCATCCAGTGGGCCAAGTTGGAGAGCCTGGCCGAGGGTGCCCGGCTCGCTGCAGCCGAGCTCGGTGGTCGATGACGGTCGATGGGCTGTTGTCCCGCCCCGACGGCCGGCGTGCCTGCTGGTGGGGTGAGGGCCACGACGACTACGCGGCCTACCACGACACCGAATGGGGTGTACCGACGACCGATGATCGCTGGCTCTTCGAGAAGATGTGCCTGGAAGGCTTCCAGTCCGGCTTGTCGTGGTTGACCATTCTGCGAAAGCGGGAGAACTTCCGGGCTGCGTTCGCCCACTTCGACATCGACACGGTGGCCGACTTCGGTGCCGCAGACGTCGAGCGGTTGCTCGACGATGCGGGCATCATCCGGCACCGGGGGAAGATCGAGGCGACGATCAACAACGCTGCGGCCGCCCGCCGGACCATCGAGACCCACGGTTCGTTGGCCGCCTTCTTCTGGAGCTTCGAGCCCGACGCCTCGGCCCGTCCGGACCCGGTCGACCGGGCCGCCTTGACGGCCATGTCGACCACCCCGGCGTCGACAGCGATGAGCAAGGGGCTCAAGCGGCTGGGATGGAGGTTCGTCGGACCGACGACCTGCTACGCCCTCATGCAGGCGGCGGGCATCGTCAACGATCACCTCGAGGGTTGTCACCGCCGGTCTGCGGTGGAGGAGGCCCGAGTCCGGCTCGTACGGCCGGTGGGCTGAGGGTGATGCTGCTCGACCGAGCGGCCAGACTGAACGGCGGAGGGGACATGACAGACAGCGACACGATCAACGGGGCGCTCGCCGCCGCAGTGCTCGCACGGCCGACCAACGAGGCGCTGGTCGATCCGCCGAACCGGGCTGCGGTGATGTGGGGTGAGCCCCGGCGACTGACGTGGGCCGCCGTCGACGCCGCCGTCGATGCAATCGGGGCCGACCTGGCCGATGCCGGCGTCGGTCCGGGCAACCGGGTGGGGATCCAGCTGCCCAACGTGGTCGAATTGCCGCTCACCATCCTGGCCTGCTTGCGGTTGGGCGCCGTGGCAGTGCCCTTCCCAGTCCAACACCGTGCCCACGAGTTGGGATTCGGGTTCTCGGCCGCCGAGGTGACGGTGATGGTCACCGGCCCTCGTCCCGACCGGCCGGACGCCGATGAGGAGATCGCTCAGGCGAGCGCAGCGGCCGGTCACCCGGTGCGCATCGTCGGGGTCGAACCGGCCGATGCCCCGCATCGTCTCGACTTCGACAGTGGGCGTTCCCCCGCCACGGTCCACCTCGCCCGACCCGATGATGTGGCCACCGTCTGCTGGACGTCGGGTACCACGGGCACCCCGAAGGGGGTACCCCGACGGCACCGGATGTGGCTGGCATCGGGTGCCTTCCAGGTCAGCCAGCTGGGCCTCGGCCCCGATGATCGCCTCCTGTGTCCCTTTCCGGTGGTCAACATGGCAGGCATCGGCGGGATGCTGGTGCCGTGGGTCATGACGGGGGCCGCCCTGCACCTGCATCACCCCCTCGACCTCGGGGTGTTCCTGACCCAGATGCACCAGGAGCAGATCACCTACACCGTCGCCCCACCGGCCCTGCTCAGCCGCCTGCTGGCCGAACCGGCAATCCTCGAGGGCATCGACCTCGGCGCAGTGCGGGCCATCTCTTCGGGTGCGGCGCCACTGGACCCCGACATGGTGGCCGGGTGGCAGGACCGGGGCATCGAGATCGTCAACGTTTTCGGCTCCAACGAGGGGGCGGCGCTGCTGTCGACGGCGACCACCGTGGCCGATCCGCGCCTGCGGGCCCGCTACTTCCCCCGGCCCGATCGGGAGGGCGTGGAAACCCGGCTCGTCGATCTCGACAGCGGGGTCGACATCGAGGAACCTGACCGACCCGGGGAGCTGCGTTTCCGCGGGGCCACCGTCTTCGACGGCTACCTGTCCTCTGACGGCGCCGAGTTCGACGACCAGGGCTTCTACCGGACCGGCGACCTCTTCGAGTGGGTGGCCGACAACAACGAGCCTCGACTGCTCCGGTTCGTGGACCGGGCCAAGGACATCGTCATCCGGGGCGGTATGAACGTGTCAGCGGCCGAGGTCGAGGGGCTCCTGAGCGACCACCCCGCCGTGCTGGAGAGCGCGGTCGTGGGCTACCCGGACCCTCATCTCGGGGAACGGGTCGGGGTGTACGTGGTGGTGAACGGTGCCGATCAGCCCTCGCTCGACGACCTGGTCACCCACCTGCGGGCCCACCGGGTCGCCAGCTACAAGCTCCCCGAACGGTTGGAGCTCGTCGAGGCCCTGCCCCGCAATGCGACGGGCAAGGTCACCAAGGAGGTGCTGCGCGACCGCTGGCGGGCACCGGAGGTCGACCCGACATGAGGTACGGACGGGGGTCGAAGGAGTGGCCGGCATGAGGGTGATCGTGGTCGGAGGTGGCATTGGTGGGCTCGCTGCCACCCTGTCCCTGGCCGAACGGGGCATCGACGCCGTGGTGGTCGAGCAGGCCCGGGCCCTGAGCCCGGTCGGCGCCGGGATCCAGATCGGGCCGAATGCGGCGCGGGTGCTCGATCGGGTCGGCGTGCTCGAGGAACTCCTAGGGCGGGCCGTGGCCCCCGACGCCATCCTGGTGCGGTCCCACAAGCGCGGCCGGGTCCTGCACACCACCACCCTGGGCCCCTCGGTGCGCGACGAGTACGGCTTCCCCTACCTCCACGTTCATCGGGCCGACCTCGTCAATGTGCTGGCCGGCGCCCTTCCGGCCGGTGTGCTGCGATTGGGGACGGCGGTGGAGGCCTTCGAGGACCTCGGTGACGGGTGTCGGGTCACCCTGGCCAGTGGTGAGGTGATCGAGGGTGATGTCGTCGTGGGGGCTGATGGGATTCACTCGCGGGTGCGGGAACATCTCTTCGGTCCGCAACCGTCGCGCTTCTCGGGCTATGTGTGCTGGCGAGGGCTGGTTCCCGCTGAGCGATTACGGCAGTGGGAGCTGCCTCGGGTGTGCGAGGCCTACTACGGGCCCGGGCGGTCGGTGGTGTCGTACTACGTGTCCGGTGGCGATCTGTACAACTTCGTGGGCATCGTGCCCGCCGAGGAAGGGTGGGCCACCGAGGATTGGACGGCCGAGGGAGACCCCCTCGATCTGCGCCGTGACTTCGCCGACTTCCACGCCCCGGTGCAAGCAGTCGCCGCGGCCATCGAGCGCCCGCTGAAATGGGCCATCCACGACCGGGACCCGCTGCCCCGCTGGACGAAGGGCAGGATGACCCTCCTCGGCGATGCCGCACACGCCATGCTGCCGTACCTGGCGCAGGGAGCGTGCCAGTCGATCGAGGACGGTGCCGTGTTGACCCGCTGCCTCGAACGATGGTCCGACGAGCCGGCGGCGGCCCTCGAGGCCTACGAGGCGGTGCGCCGACCCCACACCGCCAAGGTGCAGGAGATGGCCCGGCGCGGCGAACGGACCTTCCACCTCTCGGAGTGGCGTGACGTGTGGCGGCGTAACCAGGCCCTGCGGGCCGCCCAAACGGTGGGAACCGCGGCCAGCCCCACCGGGTGGCTCTACGGCTACGACAGCTACGGGGTGGCCATCGACGGTGGGTGAGCCGCACCGAAAACGGTGAGGTCGTAGGCTCGGGCCCCAGTACGGAGGGGGTACGACATGTCAAGCCTGCTGCCCACCAGGGTCACCATCACCGACGACACCATGCGAGAGGGCCTGCAGATCGAGAGCCCGGACATCTCGATCGACGACAAGCTCCGCCTGCTCGACGCCCTGGGGGAGACCGGAGCCAAGGTGATCTCCATCGGCTCGTTCGCCCATCCGAAGTGGACCCCGGCCATGGCCAACATCGAGGAACTGGCCGAGCGCTTCGTGCCCAAGCCGGGGGTGACCTACACGGCGGCCATCTTCAACCAGAAGGGGTTCGAGCGGGCCGACCGCTTCTACCCCAAGATCGATGTCCGGTCTCGGGGGTTCGCCATCGCTGCGGAGGTCTCGGACAGCTTTGCCCGCCGCAACTACAACCGGTCCAAGGCTCAGCAGTTGGCGGCCGGTGCCGGCATCGTGGAACGGGCCGCTGCGGCGGGAGCCACGTCGGGCACCGTGGTCATCGGGAGCCCGTGGGGTTGCAATTTCGAGGGTCCCTTCACCCTCGAGCAGCAGTTGGAGACCATCGGGGTGATGGTCGACACCTGGCACGAGGGCGGGTTCGAGGTGGGGAAGATCTCCTTCTCCGACGCCATGGGGTGGAATGCCCCCCACCGGGTGCGGGAGACCATCCTGGCCATCCGGGAGATGTGGCCCGAGATCGAGAGTTTCCACCTCCACCTGCACAACACTCGGGGAGCCGGGATTGCCAGCTATTACGAGGCCCTGCAGTTGGGGGTCGACAGCTTCGACACCTCCCTGGGTGGCATGGGGGGCTGCCCCTACTGCGGGAATGGCCGGTCGGCTGGCCACGTGCCCACCGAGGACTTCGTCGACCTCTGTCACGAGATGGGCATCGAGACGGGCTACGACCTCGACAAGTTGATCCAGGCTGCCTGGATTGCCGAGGAGATCGTCGGCCATTCCCTGTGGGGACACGTCTCGAAGTCAGGGCCCCGCCCACGGGAGGGAGCCCTGTATCCCATCGACATGCCCTTCGTCGAGACCCTCGACGAGGCCTCCCACTTCCTGCGCGGGCCCGATGTGTACGAGGGCCAGATCAGCCCGTGGGGTGACGGCAGCGCCCTGCTGGCCGGGGGTGGGTGATCGCCCCTCTCACAACGGCCTGCCGTCGGGTCCTCGGTACCCGTCGGCCAGGTGGCCCCCCTCGGCCAGGGCAGCCATCTCCGCGTCGCTCAGACCCAGGATCCCTCGGTAGACCTCGTCGTTGTCGCGGCCCATCACGTTGAGCTCGCCCCAGGCCAGGGGCGGGCCGTCCCACCGCCACAGGTGTCCGGGGAACAGGGTGTCGGGTACGTCGCTCGATCGGTTGGAGCGGAAGAACCCCCGCTCGCCGAGTTGCGGGTCGGCGAAGACGTCGGCTTCGTCCATCACCGGCCCCGCCTCCACACCGGCCGAGCGCAGGGCCTCGGCCAAGGCGAACCTGTCGTGCCCTGCCGTCCATGCGGCCAGCTCTTGGTCGATCAGCTCGTGGTGGTCCCGCCGTCCGTCCTCGGTTGCCAGCTCGGGTGGCAGGGCCCACTGGGGTGAGCCCATCAGCTCGACCAGGGAGCGCCACCCGGCATCGTCGGGAACCGACAGGGCGATCCACCGGTCGGTGCCCAGGCAGGGGTACACCCCTTGGGGTGCCCGATGGGGGTGGCGGTTGCCGTGCCGCTCGTGTGCAGAACCGGTCAACGAGGTGTCGATCAGGTACTCGCCGATGTAGTTGAGGAGGTTCTCGGCTTGGGCTATCTCGACCAGCTCACCCGTCCCGCTCCGCTCCCGGCGCCGGAGGGCGGCCATGGTGGCCACTGCGCCAGCGGCTCCACTTGCCGGATCCATGAAATAGGTGGCGTCGAGCGACGACGGATCCAGGTCGCGATACCCGCGCAGCGAGGTCAGGCCGCACAGGGCCTCCATGTGGGCGCCGAACCCGATGTGGTCGCGGTAGGGCCCCTCGAGGCCGAGAGACGGCATGCGGACCACGATCAGGCGGGGGTTCGCCTCGTGCAGGGTGGCTACATCGAGCCCCAGCTGCTCGAGCACCTTCACCGAGTTGTTCTCCACGAACACGTCCGATTCGGCCACGAGGCGCAGGAAGGTGGACCTGCCCAACTCGGTTCGCAGGTCCAGGGTGGCGCTCTTCTTGCCCCGGGCATGGATGAGGAAGGCAGCCACCCGGTTCCATGGACGGTCCCCGCCGTCCCCGTCGGGGAACCCACTCCAGTACTGGCCCAGCTCCCATTCGAGTCCCGGCCGGGGCCGGGGGATGGCCCCCCGGGTGGCCGTGGGGAACAGGTTCGGGTTGTCGAGACGGATCACCTCCGCCCCCAGGTCGCCCAACAGGGTGGTGCAGAGCGGTCCGGCCCAGACCACGGTCATGTCCAGGACTCGGACTCCTGACAGGGGCAGATCCGAGGTGCGGGTTCCCGCGCCGGTGATGACCCCCGCCCCGGTCGAGCGTTTCGGGATGGCGGCGAGGACCTCGTCAGTGTGTTGCCCGAGCAGGGGAGCTGGCCGGGTGACCGCCCACCCATCGCGTAGGCCGAGCTGCGGACCCGGGGCCCGGTACCCACCCATCACGGGGTGGTCGACGGATCGGAAGAAGCCGCGCTGGGCGAGGTGAGGATCAGCCAACACGTCGACGGTGTCGTTGAGAGGCATCACGGCCAACTGGCGGGCCTGGGCGTCGTCCATGGCTTGCTGTTTGGTGCGTTGGACAGTCCACGTGAACACCGCCTCGGCCATGAGGCCCGGGATCTCGGGGTCGTCGATCCAGCCCGGGTCGGCCAGATGTGCGCTCAACTCGTCATGCCCCAGCATTGCGGCCACCCGCTCCAGCCAGTTCGGGGCGAACACGATCTGGCAGTACCCGTCGCTGGTCGGGTAGATCCCGGCTGGGATGATGCCCTCCCGGTTACCTCCTTCCCGGCGCCCCATCCGACCGGTGAAGGCCCACAACATCAGCAGGGCCATCCGTCGGTCGATGGAGCCCGCCTGGGTCTCGAAGTTGGCCACGTCGACGTGGAAGCCCCTGCCGGTGTGCTCGGTGGTCAGCAGGGCCCCCAGCCCGGCCACCGCGGCAACGGCTCCGCACTGGTACTCCACGATGCGCCCGGCCAGCTTGATGGGTTCGCGATCGGGTTGTCCGGTGGAGTGCAAGGGCCCACCCATGGCGTAGACGACGAGGTCGTTGGCCGGCCGACCGGCGTAGGGCCCCGTGGTGCCGAAGGGGGTGACGCTGAGGACGACCAGATGGGGGTGGGCGTCGCGCAGAGCGGCCGGCCCGCCCCACGCAGAGCCGTCGTCGATGACCAGGTGGGCTGCCTCGAGCAGATGGTGCAGGGCGACCCGATCAGCCGGTTCGTCGGGGTCCAGGACCACCGACCGCTTGTTGGTGTTGAGGTGGGCGAACAGGGGGCTGGCTTCGGTCAGGGGTCTCGGGCCCGTCCGGGCACCCTCCCGGCGCGACGGGTCGCCGTCTGGCCCCTCGACTTTGATGACGTCGGCTCCGTAGTCGGCGAACAGACGCCCGGCCCATGGGCCGGCGACACCACCGGCCAACTCGACGATCAGCAATCCCTCTAGCGGTCGCACCGCCCATGCCCCCTTGCCGGCCAGGCGTCCCCCGCAGCCGGCGACAGAGTCTCGCGTACGGGGTCGTTCATGCGCCCGAGTTCCGCACGCGTCGCAATGGGAGCGAACTCACCCGGTTCCGCTATGGTGAATCCGGCCGACGACCGGGAGGAACCATGGACGACGACAACGCCCTCACAGCAGCCGCTATCGCCGTGTTCCTGGGTATCGGTGGAGCGGTGGCCGCAGTTGCCATCGTGATCGTCACCGTTCTGATGGCGGGCTGAGGCGACGGGCCCCTTTCAGGGGTGTTCCCACCGTTGGTGCTCGCTGCACCAGCGATAGCGACCGTGTTCCTTACACGTCGGTCGCGGCGGGCGACCGCCACCTCCGCCCTTGGGGGTCACCCGACCCCCCTTGCTCCGGTTTCGGCTCATGCCGTGAATGCTATGCCCGCCGACGGCCACCCAGCCAGACCACCACGGCAGGGCTAGCCTGACCGGCCATGACGCAGGGGTTTCCTCAGCCGGTCGAGATGGACAGAGCGGGAGTCAGCCGGTGCTTTGGCTGCGGGCAGGCCAACGATCAGGGCCTCCGGCTCGTGTTCACCCGCTACGACGACGGCACCGTCGAGACCCGGCACCGCACCGCGAACCACCATTGCGGACTCGACACCGTGGTCCACGGCGGTATCCAGGCCAGCATCCTGGACGAGGTGATGGGGGTAGCCGCCCAGCTCGGCCTCGACGACAGGGCCGACGCCGCTCCCTGCGTGACGGCGGAGATGCACCTGACCTATGTCCGGCCCGTGCCCATGGCCGACGAGGTGGTGGCCCAGGCCCGTCTGACCAGGGTGGATGGGCGGGACCTGTACGTGGAGGGGTCGATCATCGCGTCCGACGGCTCTCCGCTCACCACCGCGCACTCGCGCTGGCGCCAGCTCAGATCGGCGTGACGCCGCTCTCGGTGGCCAGGTGGGTCATCGGGACGTCGTGTGGTTCGACGGGCAACCGATCGACGATCCGCCCAGCGAGGGTGATGCCGATGCGGGGCCGGTCAGGGGGCAGACTGCTGAGCAACTCATCGAAATAGCCGGCGCCGTGCCCCAGCCTGGTGCCGGATCGATCGAACAGCATCCCGGGCACGAGTGCAGCCGACAGATGGTGGGGAGCCAGTTCGAGAGCGTCGGACACCGGTTGATGGAACCCGAAGCGGTGTCGCTCCATGGGGCCAATGGCGGGGTGGACGGTCAGCGGACCCTCCTCGGGGGTTCTGGTGACGGCGAAGCGGGGCCAACCGAGGGCATCGGCCACCCCGTCGAGCGGAACCTCGGGTTCCACTGCTCGGTAGAAGAGGAACACCCCGTTGATCGGCGTCAGGAACTCGATCAGACGCTCTGCGACCTGCGCGATCTGCGAAGGCGTTGGGATGTGGGCGGTCCGGCGAGCATGGGCCCGCCAGGCGGCCTTGGACGCCTCGGCATCGGGAGGGACGGTCACCCTCCGCTGACCGCCGCCTCGGCAGCCTCGTCGAGCTGGATGTCCTCGTCGGGATCGTCGAGCCATCCGTCGGGGAGGGCCACCCGGCGCGGTCCTCCGGTATGGGATCGGGCCACCCGCACCCCCTCGGGAGGCAGCACGACGCTCCGGTCGAAGGATCCACACAACTCGGCCAGTTCCTCGCGACTGCTCACCTGATGGATGGCCCGTCGCATCTCCTTGCCCACCGGCCAGCCCGCTACGTACCACCCGGCGTGCTTGCGGAACCGCCGGACCACGGCATTCTCTGGTTCCTCATAGAAGGCGATCAGTCGATCGACGTGATCGACCATCGTGTCGGCCACCAGGCCCAGAGTGGGTCGGGTGTAGGTAGGCTCCCGGCCGCTGATCACCGAGACCAGGTCGTGGAACAGCCACGGGCGCCCCAGGCACCCACGACCGATCTCCACACCGGCCGCACCGGTGTGGCGGAGCATGCGCACTGCATCCCAGGGCTCCCAGATGTCTCCGTTGCCGAACACGGGGATGTCGACATGCTCGACGAGGCTGGCGATGGCGTCCCAGTTGGCATGGCCCGAATACAGGTCGCGGGCGGTCCGGGCGTGGAGGGTGACCCCTACACAGCCTGCGTCCTCGGCGATGCGGCCTGCATCGAGAAAGGTGTGATGGTCGTCGTCGATGCCGATGCGAAACTTGATCGTCACCGGCACGTCGCCTGCTGCGCGTACCGCTGCGCCCACGATGGAGGCCAGCAGGCGACGCTTGGCAGGAATGGCGGCCCCTCCGCCGTTGCGGGTCACCTTGGGGGCCGGGCATCCGAAGTTCATGTCCAGGTGATCGATGTCGAGGCGTTCACGTAGGAGTTCGACCGAACGAGCCACATAGTGCGGGTCGGTGCCGTACAACTGCACGCTGCGCACTGGTTCGTCGCTACCGAATTCGGCCAGCTTCCAGGTCAGCGCGTTGTCGTAGACCAGGGCCCGGGCCGTGATCATCTGGTTGACGTACAAGGCGGCTCCGAACCGTTGGCACAGGGAACGGAACGGCCAGTCGGTGACACCTGCCATGGGAGCCAGCACCACTGGCGTCTCGAGGTGTAGCGGTCCGAGATCGACGCCCGGGAATTCGCCCGGCCGGGCTGGCTCGAGGGATTCGTTGAGGGGGCTCCGGTAGGGGGTCACTTCACCACCGCCGACTGGCCGGAGCCGGCCACAGCGACCCCGTGTCTCCTGAGGAGTTCGGCTGTCTCGGCCAAGGGGAGGCCGATGACGTTGCTGTGGCTTCCCTCGATCCGCCGCACGAACACACCGGCGAGGCCTTGCAACCCATATGCCCCCGCCTTGTCGAGCGGTTCGCCGGTCGCAACGTACCAGTCGATGTCGTTGTCGGAGAGCGCTGCGAACATCACCTCGGTCACCACCGAGATGGTGTCGCAGCCGAGTGGACTCCGAACGGTGACACCGGTGATCGTGTGGTGGGGACGGTCTGACAGATCCCGGAGCATGGCGGCTGCGGCCTCGGGCCCGTTCGGCTTGCCCAGGATGCGGCCGTCGATGGTCACGCAGGTGTCCGCAGCGATGATGACCGCGCCGTGGTGGGTGAGGGAATCGACGGTGGCGGCCTTGTCCCGACTGATCCGCTCGACATAGGAGCGGGGGTCTTCGTCTGGTGCAGGGGTCTCGTCGACGTCGGGGGTGAGCACCGTGATGTCTGCGACGAGGCCTGACAACAGGTGCCGTCGACGGGGCGAGCCCGAGGCGAGCACGAGTGGGATCGTCACCCAGTCAGTCTGGCCTATCGGGTCGTCAGCCACACCCAGCCCACTAGGTGAGGGTCACTAGGCTCGCGGGACGAGTCGAGGAGGGACAATGCGACGGTTCGAGGACAGGGTGGCCCTGATCACCGGTGGAGCGTCCGGCATCGGTGCAGCGACCGTTCGCCGGCTCGTCGATGAGGGAGCTCGGGTGATGATCGCCGACATCAACGGTGAAGGGGCCGAACTCCTGGCCACCGAACTCGGCCCCGCCACCGATGCCGTACAGATCGACGTCACTGACTCGGCAGCGGTGACGGCCATGACCCAGGACACAGTCGCCCGCTTCGGCCGCCTCGACGTGGTCTTCAACAATGCCGGTGTCACCTCGACGGGCACGGTGGACACCCTGTCCGACGAGGAATGGCAGCGCGTGATGGACGTCGATGTCAGCTCGGTCTTCTATGGATGCCGGGCCGCCATACCCATCATGCGTGAACAGGGTGGAGGAGCCATCGTCAACACTGCGTCCATCTCAGGAGTGGCAGGCGACTGGGGGATCGCTGCCTACAACGCAGCCAAGGGTGCAGTCCTCAACTTCACCAGGGCCATGGCGGCCGACCACGCCCGTGACGGTATCCGTGTCAACGCAGTGTGCCCTGGGGGTATCGAGACGCCCATGACGGCATCGTTGGCCCACAGTCGTCGGGCGCAGGTGGAATACGAGCGGCTGGTGCCAGCGCGCCGCATGGGCCGACCCGAGGAGATCGCAGCTGCCGTCGCCTTCCTGGCCAGCGACGATGCGTCGTATGTCACCGGTCACGGCTTGGTGGTCGACGGTGGAGTAACTGCTCTCACTGGTCAGCCGAACTTCACCGCCCTGGCCGAACGGTGGTGGGATCCCTTGGCCGGCCGACCCATCGACGGTTGATCCATCTGGCAACCTACGGGGGTGGCCCGGTCCCCCCGGCGGAGCGCCCTCGAGCGCCTGGCAGATCTCGATCCAGATGGTGTCGCAACAGCCCCGGGAAGCCAGCCCGGGTTTCGGCCTGTTGCCCGCAATGGGCGGGCGCTGTCCTCAGGGGACGAAGGGGCATCGCAGGGTACCGACCCGGGCCGTGGCGCCCCCGGGGTCGTCGTCCCGTCCGGCCCGGTCGCCCCCCTTCCTGCTCCTGACCGGACCGAGCCCTCGACCCCTCGTCGATGGCTGCGCGCCGTCCTGGTCGCCGCGCTCTGCGCAGTCCTGGTCCTAGGAGCTGCCGCGGCCTACGGCCTGTGGCGGTATGGGCAACTCGAGCGGGTCGAGGTACCCCTTGCACAACCGTCGGGTCGTGGCGATGTGTGGCTATTGGTCGGCTCGGACTCTCGGGAGGGAATCGACCCCAGCCGTCCCGATGCTCCGTCCCTCCTGGGCGAGGAGGTAGGCGGTCGGCGGGCTGACACCGTCATGCTGATGCGCGAGCTCCAAGGGGGTGGTCATCAACTGCTCTCACTACCTCGCGACCTGTGGTTCGACCCACCGGGTGAGGGAAATGCGACCCGCCTCAACGGCGCCTACAACCGGGGACCAGCCGCTCTGGTCGAACTCATCGGAGCCGAGTTGGGGATCGGGGTCCACCACTATGTAGAGATCGATCTGGCTGGGCTCGACCGCGTGGTCGACGCAGTTGGTGGAGTGACGTTGGAACTTCCCACTCCGGGATACGACGAGACGGTCGGGCTCTTTCTCACCGACCCCGGTCCCGTGACCCTCGACGGGGCGCGGGGCTTGGCCTACGTACGGTCCCGCCATTGGGTCGACCTGGTCGAGGGTCAAGCCCGGCCCGACGGTCGGGGGGACCTCGGCCGAGTCGAGCGTCAGCAGCGTTTCCTGGTGGCTCTGGGCGATCGCCTGCTCGCTTCACGGAACCCGGTGACCCTCGACCGGGTGGCCCGGTCCCTGGTCACCTCGGTCCGGGTGGACGAGGACATGGGTGTCGCCGACCTCATCGAACTCGCCCGCATCCTTCAGCAGGCGACCCCCGGGCCGGGGCTGCCCGTCAGCAACCACGTCACGGCCGGTGGGGCCCAGGTCTTGTTGCTCGACAGCGGAGCCGAGCCCATCCTCGACGTCTACCGGCCCTGATCCGTCGAGGCCGTCACCTCACCAGGTCACCTCGGGCTCACAGACCATCATGAGTTCGGGCACGTTCGCCGTATTGGGCAGGCGCACCATGGTCGCCACCGTCTCAGCCAGATCCTCGGGTTGGGTCTTGTCGACCTGGGCCGGACCGAGCCCGTCGACCATGTCGGTGGCCACGAATCCGGGACAGACGGCGGTCGCCCTGATTCCCTGATCGAAGGTGGCATGGCGGACCGCGTGGTGCAGGGCCAGGGCAGCGTGTTTGGTGATCGAGTAGCCGGGGGCAAAGGTTCCCCGCACCCGTTTGCCGCTCATGGAGATCAGGCTCACCACTCGCCCTTCGCCGGTGGCTGACAGGTGGGGGACGGCCAGCCTCAGCAGCCGGAGCGGAGCGATCACGTTGACCTGCCACATGTCGTCGAGGTCGGCCTCGGCTAGGTCGAACAGGGGCGCCATGTGGGCGACCGCAGCGTTGTTGGTCAAGCCGTCCAGGCGGCCGAAGTGGTCGAGGGTGTGCTCGATCCACGACCGGGCCGCAGCGGGGTCGCGGGCATCGTAGGCATGGCAGGTCACCCGCTGGGGGTCGATGTCCTCGACCGTTGTCTGGAGGGACTCCGGGTCACGGCTTCCCAGGCTCAAGCTCCAGCCGTCACGGGCGTAGGCCTTGGCCAGGGCGGCGCCGATGCCTCGGTTCGCGCCGCTGACCATCATCACCCGTCCCTGCACGTCGATCATGAGGTCCTCCAACTGCTTCGGGATTCGAATCTCCATTAGGGTCGCCGTCCGTGGAATTCAACCTTGCCAGGGTGATCTCGGCCGTCGCGGACGCCGAACCGGACCGTATCGCTCTCGTCCATCGGGAACAGCAGTGGAGCTTTCCCGACCTGGTCGACCGTTACCGCCGTCTCGGAGGGGCGTTGGCCGCTGCCGGACTGGGATGCCACATCGAGCGGGACGCCCTCCAGGGGCACCAATCGGGCCAGGACCACGTCGCCTTGTACCTCAACAACGGCCCGGAGTACCTCGAGTCGATGCTGGGGGCCTGGGCGGCCAGGGTGGCGACGTTCAATGTCAACCACCGCTACGTGGCCGACGAGCTGCGGTACCTGTTCAGCGATGCGGGCACGAGGGCCATCGTCGTAGCGAGTACCTACGCCGAGCAGTTGGCGGCGGTGCTCCCTGAGTTGCCCGACGTCGACCTGGTCGTGCAGGTGCAGGACGAGTCGGGGGCCGAGCTGCTGCCCGGTGCCGTCTGGTTCGACGACTTCGTGGCCTCGGGCGAGCCGATCGACCTCGAGGCGTGCTCACCCGACGACCTGTACGTGCTCTACACGGGTGGTACCACCGGCATGCCGAAGGGTGTGCTGTGGCGCAACGCCGATTTCTTCGTCGGTGCCCTCGGGGGAAGCAATCGCCGGGAGGGCCGGGACTACGAGTCCTATGAGGAGATCGCCGCTGCAGCGGGCCGGGGCACGTTGCGGTGGATGACGAGTGCCCCCTTCATGCACGGTGCCGCCCAATGGATCGCCCTCCAAGCCCTGTCGATGGGGCACACCGTGGTCTTGCCCGACGTCGTCGATCGCTTCGACGCAGCCACCGTGCTCGAGGCCTGCGCCCGTGAGGGGGTCGAGTTCCTCCAGATCGTGGGGGACGCGTTCGCCCGCCCGCTGCTCGACGCAGTGGACGGTGGTGCGCCGATTCCTCCCACCCTGCGGTCCATCATCAGCGGTGGGGCCGTCCTCAACGCCGAACTCAAGAGCGCACTGAAAGACGTGTTCGATGGGGTCACCATCCGGGATTCGATCGGATCGTCCGAGACCGGGGTCCAGGGCAGCAATGTGTCGGCCAAGGGTGAGCGGGCCAGCACCGGGGACTTCGAGCCCTCGCCGGGCGCGACGGTGATCAGCGCCGAGATGGACCGAGAACTCGACCCCGGCGAGGACGAGGTGGGGTGGTTCGCCATGTCGGGTCGGGTGCCCCTCGGGTATCTCGGCGATGCCGACAAGACAGCCCGGACCTTCCCCGTGGTGGAGGGGCGTCGGATGTCGGTGCCCGGTGACCGGGCCCGGCGATTGGTCGACGGTCGCATCGAAGTGCTCGGACGTGACTCGGTGACCATCAACTCGGGGGGCGAGAAGATCTTCGCCGAAGAGGTCGAGGTGGCGGTCAAGACCCATCCGGGGGTCTACGACGTGGTGGTGTGCGGACGTCCGAGCGAGCGGTGGGGTAACGAGGTGGTGGCCATCGTCCAACCCGTGACGGGTCACACCATCGACGAGGCCGACGTCATCGCCCATTGCGACGGCAGAATCGCTCGCTACAAGCGCCCCAAGGCGGTCATCGTCGTCGAGACGGTGAAACGGAGTCCGGCCGGGAAACCCGATTACCGTTGGGCAGCGTCCGTGGCAGTCGGGGGTGACGCATGAACGAGCAGATCGAGCGGGCAGAACTCCAGCGCCGGACCATCAAGGTGCTCCAGCTCGGGGTGATTCCCGGGGGTCTGGCCATGACGTCGTCGTTCTCGGCGACCGCCCTGGTCGGCAAGGAGATGACGGGGAGCGAGACCAAGGGGGCACTCGCTGCGGTGTGCCTCAGCATCGGTGGGACCCTCGCTGGCATCCCACTGGCCCGACTGATGGCCCGCCACGGTCGGCGGGTCGGGATCCGGACCGGCTATTCGGTCGGCGGCGTCGGGGCTGCGCTGGCCACCCTGTCCGCCCTGACCGGGAGTTATGGGTTGCTGGTAGCCGGCATCTTGCTGGTCGGCGTGGGTCAGGCCACCAATCTCGCTGCACGCTACGCAGGCTCCGACCTGGCCACCGACGCCGACCGGGCGCAGAGCATCTCCCTGGTCATGTGGGCCAGCACGGTGGGGTCGGTGCTGGGACCGACCATCGGGCTCGGCTCCAAGGCCCTGTTCGGGGGAGGGGACTCGGTGCGGGGTTTCGCCTTGCCCTTCGGCCTGTCGGTGGTGTTGTTCGCTGTTGCCGCGATGTCGATCCACGTGCGGCTCCGGCCCGATCCACTGCTCGTCGCCGCAGCAGACGGGGGTGGTGGCGGGTTCCGGGCCCCCAATCTGGGAGACCTGGGTCGGATCTTCGGCCACCCCCTCGCCCGGATCGCCATCGTGGGCATGATGCTGTCCCAGGCCGTGATGGTCGGGGTGATGACGGTGACCCCGATCCACATGCAGGACGGCGACCAGAGTCCCATCGTCATCGGCATGATGATGTCGATCCACATCGTCGGCATGTTCGCCTTCTCGCCCCTCGTCGGTCGCCTCGTCGACCGTCTGGGGGCCGAGCTCATGATCGGTATCGGGGCAATCCAGCTGGCCGTGGGCAGCGAGATCGCCTCTCATACCAGCGCTCCTGACGCGCCGGGTCACATCATCGGACTGTTTTTCGTCGGTATCGGGTGGAGCTGTGCGGTGGTGGCAGGTAGCTCCCTTCTCACCGCCTCGTTCGTGTTGAGCGAGCGGGTGGGAGTCCAAGCCACCGCAGACGTGCTCATGACTGCGCTGGGGGCAGCGGCCGGTGTGTCCTCGGGTCTCGTCGTCGAGGAGCGCAGTTTCCACGATCTGGCCCACTGGGCCACCTTCGTGGCGATCGGACTCGCCGTGGTGGCAGCCCTGGCCGTCGGTCGCCGGTTCCGAATCGACCGGCGCGCCACCGTGTCGAGCTGACGAGGCCGCAACGATGACCAGCGTGGAGCAACAGTTCGTCGGCCGACCGTCACCGATCGTGGGCCGGGCCGGTGCTGGTGGGCACCCCTGTCAGGGCGTCTATCACCGACCAGCGGGCACGTGGCCCACCACTGCGGTGATCGCCACCCACTACAACGTCGACTTCAGCGAGCACTACCTGGCCGACCTGTGCGCTCGACGAGGGGTTGGGTTCCTCGGATGGAACACTCGCTTCCGAGGGGCGGAGGCGTACTTCCTAGCCGATCATGCAGTGGCCGAGATCGGGGTCGGCGTCCGCTGGCTGAGAGAGGAGGCCGGTGTCGAGCAGGTGGTGCTGCTGGGCAACAGTGGTGGTGGCTCGCTGATGGCCCTCTACCAGTCGCAGGCCACCGATCCGAACCTGACCCCTGAATACGGTCGGGCGGAGATCACACCGGCCGCCATGGAACTCGACGCCGCCGACCTGTATGTGTCCTTGGCTGCCCATCCCGGGCGGCCCGAGGTGCTGACCAACTGGATGGACCCATCGGTTACCGACGAGACCGACCCCCTCAGCGTCGACCCTGCGCTCGATGCGTTCGCTCGCACCCCTCCCTTCGACGAGGGGTTCGTGGCCGCCTATCGGGCCGGGCAGCGCGCCCGCAACGAGCGCATCACCGCCTGGTGCCGAGCCGAGATCGACCGGCTGACCGAGCGCGGGGCCCACGATCGCCTGTTCACCACCCCGCGGTTGTGGGCCGATCTACGGATGTTGACCAACACCATCGACCCCAGCAACCGGGTGGTGCCGGGCTGCTACCTGGGCGACGTCCGGCGGGCGAATCACGGCATCTACGGGGTCGGCACGGTCAGCAGCTGCCGGACCTGGCTGTCCATGTGGAGCCTCACCGAGTCACCGTGTCAGGGCGCGCCCCACCTGGCCAGGATCACGGTTCCTGCGCTGGTCATGGACGCTGACGGGGACACGGGGGTGTTCCCCAGCGACACGGACGCCATCGTCGACGCCCTGGCCTCGTCTGACATCACCAGGCTCACCATCGAGGGCGACCACTACCTCCGCGATCGGCCGGGGGCCCGTGACGAGGCGGCCGACGCCATCGTGGAGTGGATCGGGGCCCGAACCTGACGGGGGTCCTCAGACCTCACCCATGTCGCGCATGGTGGTGATGGAGTAGACGGCCATCACGTCGTCTTGGAAGAACCGGGCCTCGACCAGGGCGTTGCGCCCCCGGTCGTTGACCACTCGGCCCTCGATCTCGAAGAAGGGGCCGACGATGGGTTCGAAGTAGTCGATGCGCATGTTGATGGTGCTCTGGAAGCCGCGGGGCGAGGTGGGGTCACCGCGTCGGGTGTGGAGCGACACGAAATCCACATAGGTGCCCGTGAAGCCCCCGAACAGTTGGCCCCGAGGATTGAGCAGGGCGTCTGGAAGGTGGGCCTTGACCCGCAGCAGTCCGGGAGCCCGCTCGAGGACCTCCCACTTCCAGGCCTCGAGCACGTCGCCGGCGGTGTGACCCTCGTTCACCAGTCGGCCGGCTGGAACGTCTTCGGCCCACGGCCGGTCGGGGCTCGACGGTTCCGCGGTCACGCGAGCAGCCCATCGAGGGCGGCCACCAGACCACCGTCCCCGCTGGGGCGAACGGCACTGATGGTCGAGAGGTAGCTGACCGACACGTAGTCGTGCATCACTGCTCCTGTGTCCACGTCGAGGGGGAGGTCGACGGTGTCGCCCCATGTCATCTCCACCTTGAACGCTCCCGCTTGTTCGGGGTGGGGGACGAGGGTGACGTCCTTGATGGCGCGTGGTGGGATCAGACCGACGTCGGTGTAGCGCCACCCCTTGATGTCCTGCACCTCGAGGTCTGGCACGTTGAGGTTGATGACGTACGGCTCATGAGGCGGATGGGCGATCAGGCCACCCACCGCTCTGCTGGCCACCTCGGCGGCCGAGTGCCACTTCTGGCCCACGATGGCGTCCTCCCAGGCCTGACCCATGATCCCGAATCCGGGCACGGCCTGACTCACCGCAATCCCCGGGATGCCACCGATGCGACCCGTGATCGCCGCCCCGATGGTGCCGGAGTGGTACACGGCTCGGCCCACGTTGGCCCCTGGGTTGATACCCGAGACGATCAGGTCGATGTCACCGAAGGCGCCCATGCGGGCGAACATCGCACACAGGGCCGGTGTGCCGTTCACTGTCCAGGCCCGCTCGATGCCCTCGACCCGGGCGGGATGGACTTCGGGTTCCATGAGGTGGAGGGCGCCGATGGCTGCTCCGGCTCCCGAGTTCTCCCGATCAGGGGCGACCACCGTGACATCGCCGTGGTCGAGCATGGCTCGGGCGAGCACGTGGAGACCCTCGGAATCGATGCCGTCGTCGTTGGTCACCAGGATGTGCACCCCGTCGAAGCTATCGGTCAACGTGGCCCGATACCGCGTGGCCCCCGGCTGAGCATCGCGGGCGGAGTGATGGCAGGCTGGTCGTCGTGAGTGCTCCGGGAACCCCCGTGATCAAAATGCTGCACACCAGCGATGTGCACATCGGCTACGTCGTGGGACCCGATGGCGACCACCACGATGTGTGCCAGTGCCCAATCCATGCCCTGGTGAAGGCCGTGCCCGAGGTGGGGGCCGACGTCGTGATGGTGGCTGGTGATCTGTTCGACCACGGGCGCCTGGCTCCCGAGTCGGTGGGCCGGAGCCTCGACCTCTTGGCCTCGACCGGTGCAGAGGTGGTGGTGATCCCGGGCAACCACGACGTCCACGACGACAGCTCGGTCTGGGACCGGTGCCGGGAGCAGGTTGTCGAGTCCGGGGTACGCCTCCTCGACGACGTCGACGGTTCGATGCTGGACCTGTTCGACGGCGCCCTTCGCATCTGGGGTAAGGCCATGGTGGAACACGAGCCCGACTATCGGCCCCTGGCCGGGGTTCCGCCTCGTCCGGACTCCGGCTGGTTCGTGGTGGCGGGACATGGTCACCTCAACCTCACACCCGAAGACCGGATGCGGAGCTCGCCCATCACCCATGACGACATCGGTGCAACGAACGCCGACTACGTGGCCCTGGGCCATTGGCACGTCACCACCGATGCCAGCCATGGTGGTGTTCCTGCCTGGTATCCGGGTACGCCGATGGGCAAGCCCGGTCAGGGCACTGCCGCCCTGGTCACCTTTGGCGACGGCGTCACCGTGGACCATGTCGTGCTCCCCGTTCCCGCAGAGGGTTGCCTCGGGATGTGACGAGCGGGTCGGGCAGTCGCGGGTTCAGGGGCCCGCTGCCGCCTCGGCTTCTGCCCGCTCGAGACGGCGCTGGACGGTCTCGTACTCGGCCATCAGGTCGGTTGCCCGATCCTTGGCCTTGTCGTGCCGGGTTGCGAGGTCCCGCAGGAGCTGATGGTCGTCGTAGGTTGCCGGGTCGGTCAGTTGGGCCTGGGTGGCTGCAACCTCGCCCTCGGCTGCCTCCCACTGCGCCTCGAGGTCGCTCAGCTGTCGCCGTAGGTCGCGGGTTGCCTGCTGCACACGGGCTCGCTGATCGGCCGACGCCTTACGGCTCGACCCCTTGCGGTCCTTGGCCGATCGCTGCGTTCGGTCGGGGGCTGCTGGTGCCTCGTCCGCGGCCGCCTCGCCTCGTTGTCCTGTGGGATGTAGCAGGGCCTCGTCGACGCCCTCGTGGTAGGTGGCGGTGCCGTCCCTCACCACCACCAGGGCATCGGCCACGTTCCGAATGAGGTGGCGATCGTGGGAGACCAGCAGCACGGTGCCCGGGTAGGCCCGTAGGGCGTCCTCGAGTAGGTCGCAACTCGGTAGGTCCAAATGGTTGGTGGGCTCGTCCAGGACGAGGAGGTTCACGGGGTTGGCCATCGTCTGGGCGAGGGCCAGGCGGGTGCGTTCCCCGCCGGAGAGATCGCCGACCAGTTGATCCGCCGCATCTCCCCGAAAGCCGAAGCCGCCGAGGACCGTGCGGAGGTTCCGACTGCCCTGCTCGCCGATGGTCCGCTTGAATTCTGCGATGACCGTGAGGTCGAGCTCCATGACCTCGGTCAGGTGTTGCGCGAACGTGGCGTGATCGACGTTGTTGCCGATGGTGACCGAACCCACTCCGGGCTGCAGGTCGCCCTTGATGAGGCGCAGGAGGGTCGTCTTTCCAGCCCCGTTGGGTCCGATGAGGGCGATCTTGCGTCCACGCTCCACCACCAAGTCGACGTCGGACAGCACGGTCGAACCGTCGTATCCGACCGACACCCCGACCAGTTCCGCCACCACCCGGGACGATCGCTGCGGTTCGGGGAAGGCGAACCGGGCCTGGAGCTCGCGGCGCTCGGGAACCTTGATTGCGTCGATGCGGTCGAGGGCCTTGATGCGGCTCTGCACCTGTCGCGCCTTGGTCGCCTTGTAGCGGAAACGTTCGATGAACCGTTCCATCTGCGCCGTGCGCCGGGCCTGCTGGGCGGCAGCCGCTTCGAGCTGGGCGATGCGTTCCTCCCGTGCGATGACGAACTCGGCGAACCCGCCCGTGTATTCCTGGGCCCCTTCGCCGTCGAGTTCGACCACCCGGTTGGCTACCGCGTCGATGAAATCGCGATCGTGGCTCACGAAGAGCAGCGAGCCGGTCCACTCGGCGAGACGTTGCTCGAGCCAGGCCACCGAGTCGACGTCGAGGTGGTTCGTCGGCTCGTCGAGGATCAACAGATCAGGGTCCGAGAGCAGGAGCCGAGCCAGGCTGACCCGCATCCGCCAACCACCCGACAGCTCCCTGACCTGGCGGGCAGCATCGGCGGCGTCGAATCCCAGGCCGTGGAGCACCCGGTGGGCTTCGGCCTCGATGCCATACCCGCCGAGTTGCTCGAAACGGGTCTGGGCTTCGCCGTAGGCGGCAAGCACTGCCTCATGGTCGGGCGCCCCGACGTCGGCCAGCCGACCTTCCAGGCGCCGCAACTCGAGGGCCAGGGCGTTGACCTGATGGGCACCCTCCAACGTCACCTCGAGCACGGTGCCGTTCAGCTCGTCGTCGAGCTCCTGGGGCAGGTAGCCGATGGTCATGTCGCGAGGGCGGTGAACCTCTCCAGCGTCGGCGTCTTGAGCACCGAGCAGGATCTCCAAGAGGGTGGTCTTGCCCATGCCGTTCCCGCCCACCAGGGCCACCCGGCGTCCCGGTGACAGCTGGAGAGAGACATCGCGGAACAGGGTCCGGGGCGGGAAGGCCTTGGTGAGGCCGCTCACGGTGAGCACGGCGGTGGAGGGTAGCGGCGGGGAGGGTTCGTCGGCACCGACATCGTGCGCCTGATTGACTTGAACAGTCGACGGGAAGGCGAGGCAGAGCATGGGCGAGGGCACGAAGGTTGCGGTCATCACCGGTGGGGGGACCGGTATCGGTCGGGCATCGGCAGTTGCCCTGGCCAGGGCCGGGTTCGACCTCGTGCTGGCCGGACGCCGGCCGGAGCCCCTCGACGCCGGCCGAGCCGACGTTGAGGCCGTCGGTGGTCGGGCCCTCTGTGTGCCCACGGACGTGGCCGATGCCGCGCAGGTGGATGCCCTGTTCGATCTGGTGCTCGGCGAGTTCGGGCGCATCGATGTGCTGTTCAACAATGCCGGGTCCGGCACCCCGCCGGTCCCCATGGACGAACTCGACGTGGATGCCTGGCATCGCACCGTGGGAGCGAACCTCACCGGTTCGTTCCTGTGCGCGCGCCGAGCGATGGGCATGATGAAGCAGCAGGATCCTCGCGGCGGTCGGATCATCAACAACGGCTCTATCTCGGCCCACACGCCGAGGCCTCACAGCGCCCCCTACACCGCGACGAAGCACGCCATCACCGGTCTGACCAAGTCCATCGCGCTGGACGGCCGGGCCCACGACATCTGCTGTAGTCAGATCGATATCGGGAACGCGGCGACCGAGATGACCGCCCCCATGCAGAAGGGAATGCCCCAAGCCGATGGGTCCGTCCGGCCCGAGGCGACCTTCGACGTCGGCCATGTCGCCGACGTGGTCGCCCACATCGCGACCCTCCCCCTCGACACGAACGTGCTCTTCACCACGATCATGGCCAACCAGATGCCCTACGTGGGCCGGGGCTAGCCCCGCACGGTCACAGCAGAGCGTCGGCCAGGGCCTGCCAATCGTCCATTGGGAGCTCGTCGGGCTGCTCGACGAGGGCCTGGATGCACACGTGGTCCGCCCCTGCGTCGACATGCTCTTGCACTCGGGCTACAACTGCGTCTACGTCGCCCCAGACCACGATGGCATCCACCAACCGGTCGGACACGTCGGCGATCTCGGCGGACTCGAAACCCAGTCGTTGCAGGTTGTTCGTGTAGTTGGGCAGTTGGAGGTAGCGCTCCATGTTCGCCCGGGCGATCCGCCGTGCCCGAGCCGGATCGGTCTCGAGGACGCACATGATCTCGGGAGCCAGGAACTTGTCGGGTCCCATGATCTGGCGAGCCGTTTCGGTGTGATCCGGGGTGGTGAAATAGGGGTGTGCTCCGTCGGCGTGGGAGGCCGACAGCTCGAGCATGCGGGGACCCAGGGCGGCCAGGATCCGGGGTGGACGCTCTGGTGATCCATAGGCCGTGTAGGGAGCGGCGTCCATGGCCTCGAGATAGGCCCGCATGTCGGCCAGCGGGGTCGAGTAGTCGAGGCCGCGCACCCCCTCCACCATCGGGGCGTGGCTCACGCCGAGGCCCAGCAGGAAGCGCCCCGGGTGGGCTTCGTCGAGGGTGCGGGCCGCGGCCTGGGTGGTCAGTGGGTGTCGGGCGTAGGTCTGGGCGATCCCGGTGGCCACCGCCATGCGCGGGCAGGCATCGAGCCACAGCGCGGACGAGATGAGGGCATCACGTCCGGTGGATTCGGGTCGCCAGATGGCACCCCAGCCCATGGCATCGAGGTCTGCCAGGACCTCACGCACCCGGGTGGTGGGGTGGAGATCCAGAAGGCTCGTCCAGATGCCGTACGTACCGATGTCGATGCTGCTCACAGCCAGGACGCTAGTTGCCGTGGTGATCCGAGGCCTGCAAGGTCGAGCCGATCACGGCGAGACTCCCGGTCAGCATCAGATACAGACCCGGTCCGGCCTCTGCGGGCGTGTCGGAGACGAGCGAGGTCACCTCGTCGATGCGGAGGTAGTTGGCCACCGTGAGCGCAAGGATGGCCGAGCCCGACCCCACTGCCGCCCATCGTGGCTTGGGGATTCTGCCGGTCAGTCCAGCCAGCGCGAGGCAGATCAGTGCTGCGTAGACGGGCCCGTGGCTCAGGACACCGGCGTTGCCATCCCACGATCCTCCGGTGACGATCCAGGGGATGTGGCTGTCGAAGATGCTCCACTGGCTGTCGCCGATCCGCAGCCACGGCGCTGCGAACGCACCGACCATCAGCGCAACCGCAGCACCTGCGGCGATGGTCGACCGCCGGGTCTTCAGCACGGCTACCCGGAGCGGGGCCCTGGCTGTCCGCGGAACGCCGTCGTCGGCTCGGGGCACTGCGCCGTCCACTGGCAGCGACGGCACCGATGGAGTTTCCTCGCTAGCTCGGTCGTCGTTCTGATCGATCGAGAGACACTTGATGACCCCCGTGTCCTTCGCGTCCGGAGTCGCCAGATCGAGGGCATCCGCTGCGAGGATGGCGGCGATGAGGCTCTCCTCGGTGGTTGCGGTCAGGGTGGACCCAGCGGTGGGGGCGTCCGCCGTCCGGGTCGACTGTGAGTGCCGGGTCCATGTCGAACCGTCCCACCAACGGAGGTTGTCCGGCGATGCCGGGTCGGTGTACCAGCCTGCGACGGGTGCGGACATCTGGGCCTCGTTGCCTCGTTCACCTCCGACGTCGGCAGAAACCGGGCGTTACTGAGGGAGACGGTACTCAGGGGAGATGCAGCCCCACCCGGCCGAGGGGTCCGGCGTCGTTGACGACCTGCTGCCCAGTCGAACTGGGAGTCAGCCCGGTCATCGTTCCAGTGGTGATCACCGATCCGGCCGGCAGCCCGATCCCGCGTTGACGGAGGTGGTTGCACAACCACGCCACTGCGGCGTAGGGATCACCGAGTACGGCTGAGCCGACTCCGTCGGCGGCGAACTCGCCGTCGATCAGGAGCTGACAGGCGATTGCTGCGAGGTCACCGGCCGTCTCGGCATCGACGGGATCCCCCAGGACCAGCGCAGCGTGTACCGAACCATCGGCTACCAGCAGAGCTGGTGGCACGGCGAGTCCTGCTTCGAAGCGGGTTCCTACCAACTCGATCGCCGGATGCACCGATCCGACCATGGCGCGGGCAGACGCAGCGGTGATCGGCGCCCCTCCTGCTGGGAGATCGCTGGCGGTACGGACTGCGATCTCACATTCGATCATCGGAGGGTGATGGAACAGGGAACTGGGCAGGGTCCGGCCGGACTCGAAGACCGTTCCCTGGTACACCCGTCCGCTGATCGGAGTCTTGACGCCCAGCATCTCCTGGGCCGCAGAGCTCGTGGCTCCGATCTTCCATCCGATGACCGGGGTCGCAGCGAGGCCCGCGACCTCGTCGTCCACTGCGTAGGCCTCTGCTGCGGTCGCTGGCACGACAACGCCGTGATGGTCGATGCGTTCGCCGGTCAGACGGGCATGGGCCAGGGTGACGGCCAGGGGGATGGGCACTTGGCCACCCTACCGGGGCGATCCGCCATCCTCCCGGAAGGCATCGATGCGACGGCGATCACGCTTTGTCGGTCTCCCGGCTCCCCGTGCCCGGCGCCCCGGTCCGGGTGCATCGATTCGACCGGTCCCGGCTGACCCATCCGTTGCGTCGGTCGGCGTGTGGTCGAGGACGGCTGCCGCTGCCAGTTCAGCACCGACTCGCCGTTGGAGGGGTTGGAGGACCTCCAGTTCGCGGACTCCGGTCGGTGTCCGGGCAGAGACACGATCACCGACCCCGACCCGACTGGCCGGCTTGGCGGGCTCACCATTGATCCTGATCCGGCCGGCCGTGCATGCCTCATTGGCTGCAGTGCGGGTCCGGTAGACGCGCACGGACCACAGCCACTTGTCGACCCTGACCCGGTCGTCCACGGAAGATGCCAACTGCGCTGTCAGCCAACCTGGGGCGCCACGTCGGCCATGAAAGCTCTGAGGGCATCGAGTCGTCCGGGGACACCGCCTCGGGCTACCGGATCGAGGAGCACGTGGCTGATGCCGATCTCCTGCATCTTGCCGATGGTGTCGACCATCTGGTCGACGGAACCGGCGATCGACTTCTCGGGTTCCATCATCGCCGCTGGGTCGAGGTACACCCGCAACGACAGTTCGATCTCGGAGAGATCGCGTCCGTGCGCATCACATGCTTCGGCGACACCTGCCCATTCCTCGGCGACCACGTCGAGCGGCTGGAAGGCAGCGTGGAAGCCGTGCCCGAAGCGCGCGGTGCGTCGGAAGGCGGCCGCCGTATTACCCCCGACCCAGACGGGGACCGGGTTCTGGATCGGCTTGGGTTCGAAGCCCACCTCCGGGAAGGCGTAATAGGCGCCGTCGTAGCTCGGATGCTCGTCTCGGAACAGGATCTCGAAGATCTCCAACTGCTCGTCGGAGCGGGCCCCCCGGTTGTCCCAGGGCATGCCCAGCACGTCTGCCTCTTCCTTCATCCAGCCCACACCGACGCCCAGAATCAGGCGTCCGTCGGATACCACGTCGAGGGTGGCCAGCTGCGTGGCGGTAGCGACTGGTGGACGATAGGGAAGGATCAGCACGGTGAATCCGAGGCGGATGTTCTCGGTGCACGCAGCCACGAAGAGCAGGGTGCCGATCGGGTCCAACCACCCCATGTCCGGTGTCGCCGGGAACGACCCGTCCTTGGTGTAGGGGTACTTCGAGTTCACGTCAGCAGGCCAGCACACGTGATCCGACGTCCAGCCCGAGTGGAAACCGAGCCGATCGATCTCCCGGGCGTATTCGAGCAGGGCATCCCGGCCGACCGAGCGGCCGAGGTGCGGTAGATGAGCTCCCCAATCCATGGCGGCGACAATACCCAGTACCCGGCCCCGGTGCGGGTTGGTCCGGGGGGTGGGTGCCCCAGCGGCGGGCTATTCGGCCAACAGGGCGCGACTGATCACCAGCTTCTGGATCTCGCTGGTTCCCTCACCGATGATCATCAGGGGTGCATCCCGGTAGTAGCGCTCGACCGGATACTCGGTGCTGAACCCGTTACCCCCGTGGATCCGCATCGCATCGAGGGCCAGCTCGCTTGCCGTCTCGGAGGCGAACAGCTTGGCCATCCCCGCGGCCAGGTCCACCCTCTCCCCGGCGTCTGCCTTTCGAGCAGCCTCGTAGGTGAGGAGCTTGGCCGCCTCGAGCTTGGTGGCCATCTCGGCGAGCTTGAAGGCGATGGCTTGATGTTGGGAGATGGGCCGACCGAAGGTTTCCCGTTCCTTGGAGTAGGCCAGGGCTGCGTCGAAGGCAGCGCGGGCCACTCCGACCCCCCGGGCGGCCACGTTGATCCGCCCCAACTCGAGGGCAGTGAGGGCCCAGCGGAGGCCGTTGCCGATGCCGTCATCCCCGCCCAGCATCTGGTCGTGGCGGACCCGGTGATCGCTGTAGGACATCTCGACGGTCTCGAGTCCCCGATAGCCGAGCTTGTCGATTTTTCGACTGACCGTCACCCC
This sequence comes from Acidimicrobiales bacterium, assembly GCA_038135065.1. GTDB lineage: Bacteria > Actinomycetota > Acidimicrobiia > Acidimicrobiales > Poriferisodalaceae > JAYPWI01. The sequence continues at coordinate 68,842 of JAYPWI010000009.1, read as the reverse complement.
GCCGCTGCGTTGTCCCGGCTCCTTCTCCACGATGAAGCAGGTGACCCCGCTCGATCCGCTGGGGTCCCCCTCGGGTACTCGAGCCAACAGGGCGACCACCCCGGCCCGCTCCCCGTTGGTGACCCACATCTTCGTTCCGTTGATGACCCACTCGTCGCCGTCGCGCTCGGCCCGACACCGCAGCGCTCCCGCATCTGAACCGCTGTCGGGCTCCGACAGGGAAAAACACCCGCGCAGGTCACCGGTCGCCATGTCGGCCAGGTAGCGCTCCCGCTGGGCGTCCGAACCGAAGTTGTTGATCAGCTTGGCGCAGATCAGGTGGCTGTTGATCACCCCGGCCAGCGACATCCAGCCCCTCGAGATCTCTTCGATCACTCGGGCGTAGGTCAGATTGTCGAGCTCGAGACCACCGTGAGCTTCGGGGATGGTCGCTCCGAACAGGCCGAAGTCGGCCATCTGTTGGACCATGTCCTCGGGGTAGGCGTCGGGTAGTTCGAAGGCCGCAGATTCGGGCATCACGACATCGTCGACCCAGTGGGCCAGGGTCTCGATCATCGCTTCGGCCACGTCGTGATCCGTCATCAGGTGGTCTCCTTCGCTCGGGGGACCCGATATTCCTATTATCGAAGCACAGCCGATGCGCTCGGCAACCCGCGACGAATGGAGCGACCCATGAAGATCTCGATGGCCCTGGGGGCCGGTGCCAGCCTCGACCCTGTTCGTTTGGCGCGGCACGCCCAGGATCTCGAGCGGGCCGGAGTCGACCTGGTGTGGGGCGGGGAGATCTATGGCTACGACCTGGTCTCGACCCTGGCTTTCCTGGCCGGTCAGACCGAACGTATGGAGTTGATGACCGGCATCCTGCCGATCTACAGCCGGAGCCCTGCCCTGATCGCTCAGACCGCCATGACCATCGACACCCTGTCGGGCGGACGCTTCGTACTCGGAATCGGTACCTCGGGGCCGCAGGTGATCGAGGGTTGGCACGGTGTGCCGTTCCGCAAGCCGCTCGGGTACACCCGGGACGTCATCGACATCTGTCGCAAGGTGTGGTCAGGCGACAAGGTGGAGCACGACGGTCGGGCGGTCAGCCTGCCCCTTCCCGAGGGTGAGGGCACCGGTTTGGGCAAGCCACTCCGCCTGATGTGCAAGCCGCTGCGTCGGGACATTCCCATCGCCGTTGCCTCGATCGGGCCGAAGAATGTGGAGCTGACCGCCGAGCTGGCTCAGGTGTGGCAGCCCATCCATTTCATGCCTGAGGGCTTTCATGATGTGTGGGGCGAGGCCCTGCATGCCGGCAAGGCCCGGCGCGACCCCGAACTCGGCGAGCTGCAGATCATCGCCGGGGGCACGGTGGCCCTGGGGTCCGGTCCCCTGGTCGACGCGGCGCGCAAGGCGGTGCGGGACAACACCGGGTTTTATGTCGGAGGCATGGGGGCCCGCGACAAGAACTTCTACAACGACCTCTTCAAGCGCTACGGCTACGAGGAGGAAGCAGCGCAGATCCAGGACCTGTTCCTCGATGGCAAGCGCGAAGAGGCCTTCGCGGCAGTGCCCGACGACTACCTGGATCGGGCGACCCTCACCGGTGACGAGGGCCGGGTGCGTGAACGCATCGAGGTGTACAAGGAGGTCGGGGTGACCTATCTGAACATCGACATCCCGGCCGACACGGAGAACCCGTTGGAGGTCATCGAGAAGGTGAAGGCCTGGGCCGAGTGACCCGCTGACGTCGGTGCAGCGTCAGCCGTCGGACAGGGTGGCCATACGGGTTCCCTCTCCGTAATAGCGGCGTGCCCAGATACCGGTCGATGCTTCGCCACCGACTGGCATGCGCCACGAGGTGACCTTGGCCCGGTCGAGTCGGACACCCAGCAGGGCTCGGGGCTGGTCGATGGTGGCGCGGATGTAGCGCTCCACGGCCTCCGCGTCGATATACCGACCGGCAATGCGTCGGTAGGTGTCGCGCCACACATCGTCGGCGCCCAGATCGTGGACGATCTCGGCGGTGCCGGTGACGTTGACCTTGCGGTACGGCAGGGCGGTCTCGTCGATGAGGAGGTCGACCCTGGGATCGCGGCGGATGTTGCCGAGAAACACCGAGGCCTGGCGGGGGGTGACGAGGATCATCCCGTCCTCGAGCAGGAACCAGGTCGGGGTGACCCGCGGCGATCCGTCCTCGTCGACCGTGCCGATGCGGACCAGGTGGCCGGGCTCGGACAGGAAGTCGCTGATGTCCCCGGCGTGGAGTTTGGGCATGGAAGAAACGTATCGTCTCTGCGATGGCAAAACGTCCGGCGACCGATCGCTTCCGCGATGCAGCAGCCCTGGTGGGTGTTGCACCCGACATCATCCGGTTCGGGGCAGATACCCGCACTGCCCACGATGCGGCTGCGGCGATCGGGTGTGAGGTGGCCCAGATCGTCAAGAGCCTGGTGTTCGAGCTCGACGCTCATCCCCTGCTGGTGCTGACCTCCGGTGCGAACCAAGTGGACACCGACAAGCTCGGTCAGCTCCTCGGTGGTCGGGTGGGTCGCGCCGACCCTGCTGTGGTTCGGGAGGCGACTGGGTTCGCTATCGGTGGTGTGCCACCGTTCGGTCACCTCTCACCGGTCCGCACGGTCATCGATCGCGATCTGCTCGAGTACGAGGTTGTGTACGGCGCGGCGGGCGCTCCCGACAGCGTGTTCCCGATCCGGTCGGCGGTGCTGGTGGATGTGACTGCCGGGCTGGTCGCCGAGGTGGCCACGGACCGCTGAGGTTGGCACCTACCGGGGAATGCCCAGCAATGCGGCGAGCTCCTGAGGGTCGATGTCGAGGAGGCGGGCAGCCCGCTCCATATCGGGTGGCGGCGGTCCTAATGCCCTGGCCAACGCGTCCTCGTCGACCCCAAGGCTGGCCGCAATCGCAGCGAGATCGGGGCGGGGTGGCGATGGCGCGGCCGGTGTCGCATTCGCTGCGGGTTCGTCGACGCTGCCCCACAGGCAGCGGGGCGCATAGGGGACGGTGGCGGTCACCAGGTAGACGTAGGTGTCGCCGATGGCCAGACCATTGCATTCGTCGAGGTCGCCGACCGTCGGGTCGTACACCCAGTCCGAGGTGACCGCGCCATCGGGGATGGTGCCCTCGAGGTCGATGGTGGCCGAGCCGGGCAGGCTGACCAGACAGCTCGAACCCGTTCGGGGGGTGGTGTCCAGCCGGTACGACGGTGCGTAACGGTCCGACGGTGAGTGGGCGATCAGGTGGCCGTCTGCGGCGAACCCGACGTGGACCAGATCAGCATCGTGGCCCAGCCCGGCCAGAAGCCCGACCGGGGTGCCGTGGTAGTGGTACGAGCCATCGGGCTGGACGTGGGCGTTGTTGTCGTCGAAGCCGAGGTCGGCCACGCCACCGAACGCCTCCACCCGGTAGACCTCACCGCTCGCGCAGGTGATGGTCTCCGCCGTTCCTGGCTCGAAGGGCACCCCGGTGATCGACACCCCGGGCTGGCGGGATTCGGTGGGCGCGACCTGTCGGGTCGGTTCGAGGGGGTACTCCCATCGGCTGACCTGGGCAGTGATGGTGTGCGGGTTTCCGGGGTTGGGGAACTCTCCCGTGGGGTGGTTGGGAAGGCCGTTGGATTCGATGATGCGGACGCCGTCGGTGACGGTCACCGTCACCTCGGTGCCATGGTCGGCGTCGCTCAGGCGGTACCCGCTCAGATACGCGGAGTTCAGGGATCCGAGTTCGGTCGCAGCGGCTGACGCAGTGGTCGGCGCCAACTCTGTCGGACCCGGCGCAGTTGCCGCCGTCGCTGGTCGGGTGGTTGGAGGCGCAACGGTGCTCGGTTGGGATTGGGCGCAGGCGACGCCGGAGATGAACCAGAGTCCCAGCATCGCGGATCGGGCGCGCAGCGACCGCGGCATCTCAGAAGAGCCCCCGTAGGAGCACGACGGTGGCTGCACACGCGGCGACGAGATGGATCCCGGCCCGGGTGGCGTGGCGGTCGAGGCGTCCGACGAGCGGCCGGGACAGGGCAAACCCGGCAGCCAGCGCAGGAAGCAGTACAGCGGCGACGCCGAGATCGTCTGTACCGAGCTGGCCTGAGGCCGTGACGGCGAGGAGGCTCATCGAGGTCCCGATGACGACAACCGAGGTGATCTCAGCTCGGGCTCGCTCGCTGTCGGCCAATGCCAGCGCGATGGGTGGCCCACCGACGGCCACCGCCGTACCGGTCACCCCTGAGACGAAGCCGGCTCCCACCATGAGCGATCGGCGGCGGCTGAATCCGCGCCGGTACATGCTGAGTCCGGTGACGGCCAGCAGCATCACGCCGAAGAGCACCTCGATGGCGTCCTTTGTGACCGTTGCGAGGACGAGGACGGCCACCGCCACCCCTGGGAGACGGCCCAGCAGCACCCAGGCCACCGGCCCGATGACCAGAGATCGGCGTTCGCTCCAGGCCATGGCTGCAACATGTGCAGTGGCCAACGCCAGGAGGGGGGCGGGAACGAGCGCAGGATCGACGACAGCGGCCACAGGGGCGACCACGACGTTCAGCCCGAACCCGAGCGACCCCTGGACGGCTGAGCCGACAACGACGGCAGCCATGAGGACCACCCAGTCGATCGTCGTCAGGTTCACGGGAGGTGACCTCCGAGGTCTCCCGTCGTTGGATGGGTTCGACGACCACCGGGATTCGAGGGGGTGATGGACACGACGACCTCTCCGTCGACCAACTGAGAGAGGAGCCCAGAGCGGGCCTGGGCGCTGAACAGTTCGAGGCTGGCGTCGTCACCGTGGGCAACCTGGGCGGCGATGTGGAGACCGGAGTCGTCCACAGTGGCGGTGGCACGGTGGACCACCTGGCGGTTCGAGCGATCGAGACCGATGGCAATCCGCAGGATGGCGGCCATCCATCTCACCCGGTGCTGATCGGCCGGGTCCAGCTGAGCGAACTCCGGGTGTTTCGCCTTGGGCGCGCTCTTGCGGTGGTAACGAGCAACGAGGGCCATGAGCTCGACCTCCCGCTCGGTGAAGCCGGCGAGGTGTTCGGCGTTTCGGATGAGGTAGTAGCTGTGCTGGTGGTGGGCTGCGTGGGCGACGTACACCCCGACGTTGTGCATCAGGCCTGCCGCCTCGAGCAGGTCCCTCTCCTCTTCGTCGAGGCCGTGCACGGCTGCGGTGTCGTCGAAGATCTCCAAGGCAAGGTCGGTGATGTGCTCCGCGTGCGAGAGGTCTTCGTGGTATCGCCCGGCCGTGTGCATCACCGACGAACGACGCAGGTCTCCCAGGCGGTGGAACGGATCGAGGCCAGGGTCCGAGGCCCGTCGGCGCTGCTCGAACAGGACGCCCTCGCGCAGGGCGAACTCGGACACGGTGAGGTGGTCGACCCCAAGGCGCAGCATGACCCGATGCAGCAACACGGCACCGGCAACGATGATGTCGGCTCGTCGAGCCTCGAGGCCGTGCATGTCAGCGCGTTCCTCGACCGAAGGGCGACGGGCGAACTCGTCCAGCAGGTGCTCGAGATCGCGGCGGGCGACCGAACGGGTGCCGACCCGGCGCGTGTCGTCGCTGGCTGGGCGGGTCATGTCAGCCAGGGTCTCGATGGTGCCCGATGACCCGACTGCGGTCTCGAAGCCCAATGCCGCAATGTCGCGGTCGACCCCGACGAGGAAGCTGTCCACGTGGTGGGCGCAGGCGTCGAGGGCCCCGGGTTCCACCCGCCCGGCCGGGAAGAAGCGGTCGGTCAACCGGATCGCTCCGAGCTTCAGGCTTCGCAACAGCAGCGGCCTCGGACCCTCGCCGATCACGAATTCGGTGGAGCCACCGCCGATGTCGACGACCAGATGGCGAGTCCCGAACACGGCCGCCGATTGCAGTACACCGAGGTGGATGAGTCGGGCTTCCTCCCGTCCTGAGATCACATCGACGACGACGCCGGCCTCCTGCCGTGCTCGGCGGACGAACTCGTCTCGGTTGGCGGCCTCTCGCACGGCACTGGTCGCCACCGCCTTCACCCCGTCGGCACCGCTGTGGGTGGCGATGCGTCGCATCCGATCGAGCGCGGCGATGCCTCGCTCGATGGCGTCGGGATCGAGCATCTTCATGTCGTCGGCCCCGCTGCCCAGTCGGACCTGTTCCTTCTCCCTGGTCAGCACCTCGAAGTGACCCGAGGGGTCGAACGAGGCGACGACGAGGTGGACGCTGTTGGTGCCGACGTCGATCGCGGCCACGACGGTCATGTGTGCACCGTAGGCTCGATGAGGTGACCTCGCATATATCGCTCACCGTCTGGTCCGATTACCTTTGACCTTGGTGCTTCGTCGGGACGGTGCGTCTCGAAGAGCTTGCTCATCGGCAGGGCGAGGACATCAGCATCCGTTGGCGGAGCTTTCTCCTGCGCCCGGTGCCCGAAGAGCGATCGGTGGACGAGTTCAGGGACTACACCACCAAATGGGCTCGGCCCGCTGAACTGGAGCCGTTGGCCCGCTTCACCTATCCGTGGTCGGGGGGTGCGCCGCCAGCGGGCTCGGTGCCCTCGGCCATCGCCGGGAAGGTGGCGGAGACGTTCGGGGCGGCGGCGGCTGCTTCGTTCCACCGACAGTTGCTGGGCGCGTACTTCACCGAGAACCGCACGATCAGTGATCTCGAGACCTTGGTGGCAGTGGCCGAGGAAGCCGGGTTGGACAGCGCTGCCTTCCTCCAGACCTATCGAGACAGCGAGCAGGTGCTGCTGCGCGAGGTGTACGACGATCACAACGCTGCGGTGAATGCAGGGGTGACCGGGGTGCCGGCGGTGGTGGTGGACGATCGGTACCTGGTCCCTGGAGCCGTGGATGTCGAGTACTACGAGCAGGTCCTCGACCACGTTCGACGCGAACGCACCACCGACGGGTGACCGGGCCGACTCCCTCTGCGGGGACCGGCTTCTTCACCGCGCCCGACGGGCGTCTGTACGAGGGGTGGCGGGTGGTGACCGCCTCCGCTGTGGTGACCCTCATGGCGGTCGGGTCGATCGTGTACGGCTTCGGGTCCATCTTCGAGCCCCTCCGCACCGAGTTGGGGTGGTCGACCTTCGTCGTTTCGCTGGGGTTCTCGCTCCGCTCCGAAGTCGGTGGGGTGGCGGCACCGTTCGTGGGGGCGGCCCTGGATCGTGTCGGGCCGCGCCGGGTCGTCCGCTCAGGGGTAGTGATGAGTTCGGTGGGGGTCTTGGCGCTGTCGTTCACCACGACCGTCTGGTGGTTCTTCGCTTCGGTGGCCCTGCTGGCGGTCGGCACCACGGCAGCCGGTGGTCAGGCGGGCAACCACGCGGTGGCCACCTGGTTCAGGGCACGGCGGGCCCGTGCCATGTCGATGACCACCATGGGTGGGGCGCTGGCCGGCGTCTTCGCCTTCCTCGTGGCGGTCGGTGTCGATCGCATCGGTTGGCGGGACACCCTACGGGTCCTGGCCGTCGTGATCGCCGTCGTCGGTCTCGTGGTGTCGCGGTGGATCAGGGCTCGCCCCGGCGACCACCCACAGCCAGTCGACGGCATTGCCACCGAGGTGGGCCACCCGTCGGTGGCGGCCGAATTCGACATCCCCTACCGGGTTGCCATCGCCACGTCGTCGTTCCGGCGGATCGTGGGGTTCAACATCGTCGCCGACTTCGGTCGACTTGCTTACCTCACCCACCTGGTGGCCTTCGTCGAGCGCGACCTGGGGGCCCGGCCGATTGCAGCGGGGGCGGCCCTGATGATCTCGACCCTGGCCTCACTGGTGGGTCGGTTGGCTGCCGGGTACTTCGCCGACCGCTTCGCCGTGCAGCGGGTGGCCGCCCTCACCATGGCTCCCTTCGCAGCGGGGGTGCTGGTGCTCGCCGTGGCGTCAGAACCCTGGCATGCCTACGGAGCCGCCGTCCTTGGTGGAATCGGCTTCGGTGCCTCGGTACCCGTCCGGCCTGCCATGTACGTCGAGTTCTTCGGACTCGCCGCGTTCGGCCGGATCATGGGTCTGGGTCGGTTGGCGTCCACCACGGGTGGCTTTCTGGGAGGGGCGCTGTTCGGCTTGTTGGTGGACGCGGCAGCAGGGTCCTACGGCGGTGCGTGGCTGGTCGTGTTCGCAGCCAGCGTGTGCAGCGCGCCCCTCGTGCTGCTGGTCAGACCTCCGACCGAGTTGCAGGAGCGCCACCGTCGAAGCTGACCAGGGTCACCGACGGCGTCCCCGGCGGGCCCGGTTGCGTTGTTCGTATCCAGCAGGTGCCTCACGGGTCGGTGAGGTCGGTGGTGGGACATCGGGAACCGGCCGTTCGCCGCGGAGCACGGCGGCCATGTAGGCGATGTGGTCTGGGGTGGAGCCGCAGCAGGCGCCGATGATCGATGCCCCGGCGGAGCGGATGCGGTGGGCGTGGGCTGCCATGATGTCGGGGCTGCCGTCGTAGACGAGTTCGTCCCCGCGGAATTCGGGAATGCCGGCATTGGCCTTCGAGATGACGGGCATCCCCGGGTGCTGTTCGACGATCTGGCGCACGGCGGCTTCGGTGTCGGCGATGTTGTTGCCGCAGTTGGCTCCCATCGCGGCGAGACCCAGCCCACTCACCCGCTCGACGAAGTCGGCTCCGCTGACCCCCATCATGGTGCGGCCGACCGTATCGAAGCTCAAGGTCACACAGATCGGGATGTCGGTTGCGGACTGGGCGCCCTGTACGGCGCAGGTCACCTCATCGAGATCGCTCATCGTCTCGATCCACAGGAGATCAGCACCGCCTGCGGCGAGGCCCGAGGCTTGCTCGGCGAAGGCGTCGCGAGCTCGGTCGGGGGTCATCGACCCCATCGGCTCGAGCAGTTCGCCGCTCGGACCCATCGAGCCCGCGACCAGCACGGTTCGCTCGACCTCGTCGGCCACCTCACGGGCGATGGTCGCCGCCGCCCGGTTGAGCTCAACGACCCGGTCCTGCAGGCCGTGCAGGGCCAGCCGGAAGCTGGTCCCGCCGAAGCTGTTGGTCAGTAGCAGATCGGAGCCGGCGAGGACGTAGGAGCGGTGGACGTCTTGGACCCGCTCGGGGATCTCGACGTTCCACCGCTCGGGGGGGTCGCCGGCGGTGAGCCCCCGCTCGAAGAGCTGGGTCCCCATGCCGCCGTCGCCGACGAGCACGCCGAGTTCGTCAAGTGTTCGTTGGAGGATCGACATCATTACTCCGTGGGCCCGAATCGAGCGTTGAGGGTATCCACCGGCGGGTCCGACCCGACGAAGTGACGCGGCTAAGTTCGCCTCGATGGCCATCCACCAGACCCCGGTAATTCCTCGTTTCGGGGAACTGGACCCCTACAACCATGTCAATCACGCCGTCTACGTCGCCTATTTCGAGGCAGCCCGCTGCGTGGCGCTGGAGGACATCGGCATGGCCCTGCCGGATCTCGCAGCCAGGGGCATCCAGATCGTGGTGACCACCCTCGAGGTCCGGTTCAGAGAACCGGCGACCGCCCGGGATCGCCTGGTGGTGGAGACCGAGGTGGCTGAGGTAAGGCGGGCCAGCAGCCGCTGGGCGCAACGCATTCGGCGGGTGGGTGACGACCGTGTCCTGGTCGAGGGGATGGTGACGGGGTCTGCGACGCGGCGGGTAAGCCGATGCGGCCGCCGGCCGATCTCATGGCCGCCCTGGCCACCCTGCAAACGCAAGACCAAGACCCCTCCTGACAGCCCGGCCTGACAGTAGGGTCGGCTCATGCAGACCCGCCGACTCGGACGTACCGGACATCACAGCTCGTTGGCCATCCTTGGCGGGGCCGCCTTTGCTCGATGCACCCCGGCCGATGCCGAAGCGGGCTTCCACGCGGCGTTGGAGCGCGGGGTGAATCATCTGGACATCGCGCCCCGCTACGGCGATGCCGAGCTGCTGGTCGGGCCCTATGTCCCCGCGGTGCGTGACGGGCTCTTCGTCGGTTGCAAGACGGCCCTGACCGACGGAGACGAGGTGCAGGCACAACTCGAGGAGTCGATGCGGCGTCTGGGTGTCGACCATCTCGACCTGTACCAGGCCCACGCGGTCACCGATCTCGATGAACTGGACCGACGCGCTGATGCGTTCGAGGTGATCTGCCGGGCCCGCGATGCCGGTCTCACCCGTTTCGCTGGGGTGACCGGTCATGACCTGGGAGCACCCCGGGCCCATCTGGAGGCGGTCCGCCGCTATGACCTCGACACCGTCATGTTCCCCATGTACCCCAGGGTCATGGCAGATCCCGTGTATCGGGCCGATGCGGAGGCTCTCCTGGAGTATTGCCAGGCCAACGACATCGGTGTGCAGGTGATCAAGGCGGTGGCCAGGCAGCCGTGGGGATCGATGGCGCCCACCCACCAGTGCTGGTATCGACCCCACACCGATGGTGACCTGATCGATCGAGGGGTCCGCTTCGCGCTATCCACCCCGGGCGTCGACGTGTTCGCCACGGTGGGAGATCTCGGGCTGTTGCCCCGGGTGCTCGATGCCGCAGAGGCGTTCACCCCGTTGGAGGAGCCTCAATGGGAGGCCGTCCTGGGGGCTGCCGAAGACGACGAGATCATTTTCCCCTTGGCCGAGAAGTTCCGCCGGGACTGACCGGCGCTGACCGGGACTGACCGGGACTGACCGGCACGGAGCAGCCACTCAGACCACGGGCCCGAGGCCTCCGTCGATGTTGATGGCGGCCCCGGTGAGGTAACTGGCCCGGTCCGAGGCGAGGAACAGCGCGAGGTTGGCGAACTCGCTGGGATCGCCGATGCGCTTGATCGGCACCCGAGCCCCCATCGCATCCATATAGGCATCGAAGTCGGGGGCACCACCCTCACGGTCGAAGCGGGTCTGCCACTGGTGGGTGACGAAGAGCCCCGTGTTGAGGGCGTTGACCAGGACACCGTCGGCCGCGAACTCGCCGGCCAGGGCCTTCGTCATGGCCATCCCGGCCGCCCGTGACGCCGCAGTCGGGCACGATCGGGGGCCTGCCGCCTTGGCTGATGCGTTCAGGGTGTTGAGGATGCGACCCCAGCCCTGGGATCGCATGTGAGGGATGCACAGCCGGCAGAGGCGGGCGGCGGCGAAGAACTTCAACTGGAAGTCGGTCTCCCAGGCGTCATCGTCGATCTCCAGGAAGGGCAGGGCAGCGCTCGTACCGGCGTTGTTCACCAGGATGTCGACCGGCCCGATCGCGGCGACTGCGGCCTCGTGGGCGCCGGTCACCTGGGCCGGGTCGGCCAGATCGGCCGCTACGCCATGGTGCGTTCCATCGGGGTTTGCGTCGCGACAGGCACTCACCGTCTCGTCGATGGGTGCCCGGTCACGGGCGATCACGGCGACCGAGGCCCCTGCAGCAGCGAAGGTTTCGGCCATTGCCCGGCCCAGACCCCGGCTGCCGCCGGTGATCAGGGCCGTTCGTCCATCGAGTCGGAGCTCCATGGGCAAAGGCTATGCGTCGGGACCTTCAGGCGTCAGCCCAGCGCATGAGTCCTTCCTGCATGCAGGTCGCCACCAGGGTCCCGTCTGCTGTGTAGAACCGGCCCGAGGCCAGGCCCCGCGCTCCCCCCGTGAACTCCACCCGCTGGTCGTACAGCAGCCACTCGTCGGCCCGGCAGGACTGGTGGAACCACATAGCGTGATCGAGGCTGGCCCCAGTGAGTCGTTCGTCTTGCCAGCGGAAGCCGTGCGGCAGGGTGACGTGATCGACCAGTGTCGCGTCGGCGAGGTAGGCGAGACCGACGGCGTGCAGGGCTGGGTCGTCGCCGAGGGGCTCACGTATGCGCATCCACATCAGTTGCGGCTCGAGGATGGGAACCCCCTCGGGCGCCGTCGGCGGGTTGATGTAGCGGATGTCCATCGGCCGGGCCCGACCCGGCCAAGGTCGCTGCTCGGGGGGAAGCGTCGCCTCCCAGACGTCGTGATAGGTGAGGGTCACCTCCTCGGGCCCGGGCACGTCGAGGGGATGTTCGGGTTGGTGGGCGAGTCCCTGCTCGGCGGTGTGGAACGAGATGAGGGTGCTGAACATCTCGACACCCTGCTGGTACGCCGTGACCTGCCGCTGGCTGAACGATCGCCCGTCCCGCAGGTGCTCGACCTCGAGTTCGGTCGGGGTGTCCACGTCACCGGCTCTGAGGAAGTAGCAGTGCAGGGAGTGCACGGCCCGGTCGTCCTCCACCGTCGTCTGGGCCGCTCGCAGGGTGTGAGCCAGGAACTGGCCTCCGTAGGTGCGGGCCGAACGGTCGGGGGCCACCGGAGCGAGGAGACGGCCCGATGCAGCAGGCTCGAGGTGCAGCAGTTGGTCGAAGGGCGTGGGCACGCCGGGGCAGGCTACCGTGCCCTTCGACGTCGATGACGAGGGCCATCAGGGGGCGCGGTGAGTTGGGAAGCCGAGATCGAGGAACTGCGGCAGCGCGAGGCACTCGCGGAGCAACTCGGTGGAGCCGACAAGGTCGAGCGACAGCATTTCTTCGGCAAGCTCACCATCAGGGAGCGGATCGATCGGATCGCCGATGCCGGGTCGTTCCACGAGATCGGCAAGACGGCCGGTGTCGCCACCTACGACGACGAGGGCAACCTGACCCATCTGATGCCCTCGAACTTCCTGTTCGGGGTGGCCCGGATCGACGGTCGCCCGGTGATCTTGTCGGGTGACGACTTCACCGTGCGGGGTGGATCGAACGAGGCCACCATTCCCGCCAAACGTGACACCGCCGAGTCGTTGGGCATCGAGTTGCGTCTGCCCCACGTCCGGCTGGTGGACGGCATGGGGGGTGGGGGCTCGGTCAAGACCATCGAGATGGCTGGGCGCACCTACATTCCCGAGGTCAAGGGTTGGGAGAAGGTGGTCAACCACCTGGCCGTCGCACCGTCGGTGGCCCTCGCCTTGGGGTCGGTGGCCGGTATCGGGGCGGCCCGGGTGGCCACCTCGCACTACTCGCTCATCGTGCGGGACACCGCCCAGATGATGATCGCCGGCCCCGCTCTCGTCGAGCAGGCATCGCTGGGTGGGCATGGCAAGGAAGAACTCGGCCACGCCGACATCCACACCTCGAACGGAGCCATCGACGACGTGGTCGACTCCGAGGAGGAGGCCTTCGCCAGGGCCGCCCGGTTCCTGTCCTACCTGCCGAGCAATGTGGACGAGCGCCCGCCCCGGGCGGACCCGACCGATGACGTGCACCGCCGCGAGGAAGCCCTGCTGTCGGTGGTTCCCCGCGAACCTCGCCGGGTCTACAAGATGAGGAGCGTCATCGACGCCATCGTCGACACCGACAGCTTCTTCGAGATCGGTCGGGGCTGGGGGAAGTCCATCATCACCGGTCTGGCCCGCCTCGACGGCTATCCGGTGGCCCTGTTCGCCGAGGATCCCTTCGTCTACGGCGGGGCCTGGACAGCTGACGCATGTCGCAAGCTCATCCGTTTCCTGGACCTGGCCTCCACCTTCCATCTTCCCGTGGTCCATCTCGAGGACTGTCCCGGTTTTCTCATCGGCAAGGAGTCCGAGGAGAGTGCCACCATCCGCTTCGGTAGCCAGGCCCTGGCCGCACTCGGACAGCTGGCCAGTCCCTTCGCCTGCGTGGTGATCCGGAAGGCGTTCGGGGTGGCGGGGGCATCGAACAACAAGCCCGGCGCCCACAGTTTCCGGTACTCGTGGCCCAGCGGAGACTGGGGATCGTTGCCCATCGAAGGGGGGATCGAAGTCGCCTATAAGCAGGAACTGGCCGACAGCGACGACCCAGACGGCCTGCTGGAGGAGATCAGGGACCGGCTCAACCGGGTGCGGTCACCCCACCGCTCCGCCGAATTCTTCGAGATCCAGGAGATCATCGACCCGCGGGACACCCGGCCCGTGCTGTGCGAGTGGGTCGACCTCGTCCAGCGATCGATCACCACCGGGCCAGTGGCCTTCCCCTACCGTCCCTGAGCGAGGCCGATTTACTAAGGAGCAGCACATGCACACCGACCGCTACGGCTTGGACCTCAGCACCGGTAGCGGGGAGGCCCGTGACGCCTACGTCGATGCCATCGACCGGATGCTGGCCGCCCATGGCGGTGTCGAGGATCGGCTCGGGGAGGCCATCGCCGCTGATCCGAACTTCGCGATGGCCCATGTCGCGATGGCCCGTCAGCACCAACTCATGGCCCGGGGTGCCGAGGCCCGCCACGCTGCGGAGACCGCGGTCGGGCTGCTCGACGGCGTGTCTGAGCGCGAGCGCGGTCACATCGAGATCCTGGCCGATGTCGTATCGGGCCGTATCCCCTCGTCGCTGGAGCGAACCCGGAGCCACCTGGAGCACTACCCGCGCGACGCCTTTGCCCTGTCACCGGCCTGTGGGGTCTTCGGGTCGATTGGGTTCAGCGGGCGGGTCGAACGAGAACCCGAGCAGTTGGCCCTGCTCGAGCCCCTGGCCGAGGCGTACGGGGAGGACTGGTGGTTCCTCACCGTTCACGCCTTCGCCCTGCTCGAGATGGGTCGCTGGGAGCAGGGGCGTGCGCTGGCCGAACGGTCGCTCGAGATCAAGCCCGACAACCCTCACGGGGCGCACACCCTGGCCCACGCTCTGTACGAGGGCGGGGCCGATGACGTGGCGCTTGCCTTTCTGGGGCAATGGCTCGACTCGGCTGACCCAGCCAGCCTCATGCACTGCCACAACTGGTGGCACTACTCACTGTTGCTGCTGGGCGCCGGCCGCCACGACGAGGCCCGTGACGCCTTCGGGGCCAATTGCCTGCCAGGCACCAACGCAAGCCCCACCATCAATGTGGTGACCGATTCGGCCTCGTTCCTGTGGAGGGCTGAACTTGCCGGCGTTCCCCGCGACGACGCGGCCTGGGAGTCGGTCCGTGTCTATTACGAAGAGAACTTCCGGCGACCCATCGTGTTCGTGGACGCTCATGCCGGGCTGCCCTACGCCGCCCTCGGACGCACCGAGGATCTGGTCGGCTGCATCGAGCAACTGCAAGAACTGGGTGAGCAGGGCAAGCTTCCGGCCGGAACCCTCGGTGCCACCCTGAACCGGGCGTGGCAGGCCTTCACTGCCGAGCAGTGGTCGACGGTGATCGGCTTGCTCGAACCCGTGATGACCGAGGTGGTTCGGATCGGGGGCAGTAGGGCTCAGCGCGACATGGTGGTCAACACCCTCATCGCGGCGCTGGTGGCGGACGGTCGTCCCGGCGAGGCCGCCGCGGTGGCCTCTGCCGTGGGGGAGCGTCAACCGAACCGGCCCATCGCCAACTTCGCGGCGGGGTGACTCGGTGACGGGGCGGGACACCTACTTCAAGGATCACTGGGTCGATATCGAAGCCGAGCGTCTCGATCGTTACAGCCGTTCGTTCCGTATCAACGACCACAACCGACCGTTGCTGGTCGACCCTCTCGGGGCCGCTCCGGGTGAGGTGATCGTGGATTTCGGCTGCGGCCCAGGCGACGTTGCCGTGGAGCTGGCCCGGGTCGTGGGGCCCGAGGGCCGAGTCCATGCCGTCGACCTGAACCGGGACCTGCTCGATCTCGCGCGCGGGGCCGCCGAACGGGCCGGTGTTCTGGATCGCATCGAGTTCCACCACGTCACCGACGAGGTCCTTCCCGTGCCCGACGGAACCGTGGACAGGGTGGTGTTCAAGTCGGTGCTGCTCTATGTTCCCGACGTCGACGCGGTGATGGCCGAGGCCGTCCGCGTGCTGCGTCCCGGAGGGGTGGTCGCAGCTCAGGACACCGACTTCTGGTTGAGTGCCTGCACGGCGTTCGATCGTGATGAGTGGCGGTCCTTTCTCGACGCCGTCCGCCCTGCGTTCGCCGACCCGACGATGGGGCGCAACCTCCGTGGAGCCCTGCGCCGGGCTGGACTGCAGGGCGTCACGACGAGCGCAGCACCGATGGTCGACGACCGCGGGGGCTTCCGGGGCACCCTCGAGAACTTCCTCGGGTATGCCCGGGCAGTGGGCACCATGACCGACGCCGCCCTGGATGCCATGGCCGCCCGGGCCGACGCGGCGATCGCCGACGGGGACTGGTTGTTCGTGCTCACCTTCTTTCAGGCCCAGGGCACCAAGCCCCCAGCCTGATCAGTCGAACCGAAGACCACCGTCCACGTTGAGGCTCTGGCCGGTGATGTTGCGGGCCCCGTCGGTGGCCAGGAACACGGCGGCCGCAGCGATGTCGTCGGGTGCATTGAGTCGACGGAGTGGGATCTCCCGTGCCGCTCGGTTCAGGATCTCCTCGAGGGGGCGACCAGTGCGCTCGGCCGCTGCCGTGGTGACCTGATCGAACAGCGCGGTCCGGGTCACCCCAGGGCAGATGGCGTTGACCGTGATGCCGTAGCGGGCGAGCTGGTGCGCTCCTACCCTGGTGAGGGCCAGGACGCATCCCTTGGTACCTGCGTAGGCGATGTTCGAGGTGCCTCGGTACCCCTTGCCGGCGATGGAGGCCAGGTTGATCACCGTGCCCCCGCCGTGGTCCCGCATCGTTGCCGCAACGGCCTGCATGCAGAAGAAGAGACCCCGGGTGTTCACGTCGTTGATGCGATCCCAATCGTCGGGGGTCACGTCGAAGAACCCGAGCTGGCGGGTGATGCCTGCGTTGTTGACCAGGACGTCGATCCGACCGTGGTCGGAGGCGACCGCGTCGACCATGGTCCGGACCGCTTCGATGTCCGCGATGTCGCAGGCCACGAAGGAGCCTCCGGCCCGGCCCATGGTGTCCGATCCCGCTGCGACGTCGATGTCGACGCCCACGACGGTGGCCCCCTCGGCTCCATATGCGAGGGCGATTGCCTCCCCGATCCCGGTACCGACCCCGGTGACCAGGCAGACCTTGTTCTCGAGTGACCCCATCGTTGCTCCCGTTGCCTTCGCTGCGCACCCCGCGCATGCTGCCTAGTCTGGTCGCCGGATACGAGCGGCTGCTGGGGCAGGCGACCGAGGGGAAACCGGGCACCACATCAGGGGTGCCGAGCGAGGTGCGCGGTGAGTGTTGAAGCGGACTACACCCCGGAGGCTGCGGCCTTCCGGACCCGGATCAAGGACTTCTTGTCGGCCAACCTCCCGGGGGACTGGTCGGGCATGGGCGGGTTCGACCCCGACGAGCGCCGCGACTTCATCACCCGCTGGCGGCGGACCCTCGCCGAGCACCAGCTGCTGGCCGTGGCCTGGCCGCCCGAGTACGGGGGTGCCGGGCTCAGCCAGATGGAGCGCACGGTGTTGGCCGAGGAATTCGCGGCAGCCGGGGTCCCTGGGGGCAACGACAACGACATCTTTTCGATCGGGATGATCGGGCACACCCTGATCGACTGGGGGACCGAAGAGCAGAAGCACCAGTTCCTGCCCCGCATCCTGGATGGTTCCGACGTCTGGTGTCAGGGGTACAGCGAGCCGAATTCGGGTTCGGATCTGGCATCGCTGGCCACCAGGGCCGTGCTCGACGGCGACGAGTGGGTCATCAACGGGCAGAAGATCTGGACCAGCCAGGGTCACAATGCCAACTGGATCTTCGTCCTGTGCCGAACCGACCCGACGGCCGTGAAACATGCGGGCATCTCCTTCCTGCTCTGCCCCATCGATCAACCGGGGGTCGAGGTGCGGCCCATCGTCAACGCAGCGGGTCATCACGACTTCAACGAGGTGTTCTTCAGCGACGCCCGAACGAGCAAGGACAACGTGCTCGGTGGGGTGAACAACGGCTGGGCGGTGGCCAACACCCTGCTGGCCTACGAGCGGGGCGACGACGCAACGACCAACGGCATCCGCTACGGCGAGGAGTGGCAGCGCCTGGCCGCCGTCGCCCGCAGCCGGGGGCTCCTCGACAATCCCGTGATGCGCCAGCGGTTCGCTGCCGCCTATACCACGACCCGCCTCATGGCCTTCGGGGGCCTGCAGACGGTGGCCCGGTCGCTGCGGGGGTACCACCCCGGCGCCGAGTCCTCGCTCAACAAGATCCTGTGGTCCGAGCACCACCAGCGGTTCACCGAGCTGGCCATGGACGTGCTGGGGATGGACGCCACCGCACCGTCGGGCCGCGATGCGGCGACCGGTGTGGGGGTGGACGATGTGGGGTCCCCGTATTCCTCGCGAGCCTGGGTGACGACCTTCATGGGGGCTCGACCCGGGTCGATCTACTCGGGAAGCAACGAGATCCAGCGCAACATCATCGGTGAGCGGGTGCTCGGCCTCCCCAAAGAACCGCGGGCCGATGCGGGGCCGTGGAACGAGACGATCCGGTCCTGACCGAGCTGGTCCTCAGCCGCTGGCTGCGTCGAAATACTGCTGGAGGACGTCGGCGTAGTCGGTCGTTCCGATCGGGGCAGCGATCACCAGCTCGTCGACCCCCAGATCCCGGGCTCGGGCTGCTTTGTCGGCCACCTCGTCGTAGGCATTGAAGCCCGTCGGTATCCCCAGGATGAAGTCGAAGTCCGCATCGGTACGGGACCTGCCCGCCTCGTTGAGGATCTGCTCGAACTCGGCCACGTGTTCCTCGATGTCGACGAGGGCCCACCAGCCGTACCATCCGTCGTGGCGAGCCGATCGACGCATGGCGACCGGTGTGCTGCCCCCGATGATGAGCTTGGGGCCGCCCGGGGTCAGGGGCTTGGGGTTCATGACGGCGTTCTCGAACTGAACGAACTCGCCCTGATAGGTCACCCGGTCGCCGGGGCCCCACACTGCTTGGATGGCGGCGATGTAATCGTCCATGCGACGACCCCGATGTTCGAATGGAACTCCCAGAGCCCCGTACTCCTCCCACGACCAGCCCGATCCGATCCCGAAGTCGAAGCGGCCGCCGGTGAGGTGGTCGAGGGAGAGCACCTCACGGGCGGTCAGCAGGGCCGGCCGCTGGGGGAGGATCACCACGCCGCTGACGAAGCGGAGGGTGGTGGTCACGGCAGCTGCGGCCTGGGCCGCGAACAGGGGGTCGAAGAGACCAACCTCGGTACCCCAGTTGGTGGAACCGTCCTCGGTGTAGGGGTACTTCG
Organism: Acidimicrobiales bacterium; assembly: GCA_038135065.1. GTDB lineage: Bacteria > Actinomycetota > Acidimicrobiia > Acidimicrobiales > Poriferisodalaceae > JAYPWI01. The sequence continues at coordinate 49,921 of JAYPWI010000009.1, read as the reverse complement.
AGTCGTAGTCGGCGAAGAACACGACGTGCTCGGGCAGGCTCAACGACGCGTAGCCGATGTCCTCAGCGGCTCGGGCGAAGTCCTGCAAGTAGCCGACCCCCCGCTTCGGGCCGTTCCCGAACATCCCGGCAACACTGATCTTCATGAGATTCCCTCCTGGCCCCGTCCCCCGGGTTCGCCCCGCAGCCTTGCAGATGAGAACGTAGGGGGTGGTCGATGTGCTCAACTGGCGGGGCCGGGATCGACACGAACGGCCGGGGACGCTTCGGCGAAGGGGATGAGAGAAATGGAACTTCGACTCGACGGCAAGACGGCCATCGTCACGGGCGGCTCGGCTGGGATCGGCAAGGGGATCGTGCGATCTTTCGCTGAGGCCGGGTGCAACGTGATGATCACTTCCCGCAAGGCTGACAAGTGCGAGGCGGCAGCCGCCGAGATGGCCGACTGTGACGGAGAGGTTGACTTCATCGCCTCCCACATCGGGCACCTCGACGAGGCCCAGCGGGTCGTCGACGGCACCATCGAGCGGTTCGGGTCCTGTGACGTGTTGGTCAACAACGCAGCGACGAACCCGTGGGCGGGACCGATGATCGACTGCGACGTTCCCCGCCTCGACAAGACCTACGAGGTCAACCTCCGCGCCCCGTTCCAGTGGACCCAGGTGGCCTGGAACACCTGGATGTCCGAGCACGGCGGCTCGGTCATCAACATCGCATCGGTGGGTGGACACGTGACCAGCGAGGCCCTGGGCGTGTACTGCATGCTCAAGGACGCCTTGATGCATATGACCCGGCAGCTGGCTGCGGAGATGGGGCCCAAGGTGCGGGTCAACTGCATCGCACCGGGTCTCATCCGCACCGACTTCGCCAAGGTGCTGTGGAGCGGACCGCGTGGTCAGGCCATCGCCGATGCGCTCCCGATGCGCCGCTTGGGGGAGCCGTCCGACATCGGGGAAGCAGCCCTGTTCCTGGCCGCAGCCGCGGACTGGATGACGGGCAACATCATGAACATCGACGGGGGTGAGCTGATCTCCGTCGCCAACGAACTCGCTCTGGAGGAATAACGGTGACCGCATCGATCGACGTCGGAGGAAGCGAGCCCGCGCTCATCGAGCTGACCATCGGCGCGCAGCTCGAGGCCACTGCGGCCGCTCACGGTGACCGCGATGCCCTGGTGGTGATGCACCAGGACGTGCGGCACACCTGGAGCGAGTTCAACGCCACCGTCGATCAGGTTGCGAAGGGTCTCATGGGCCTGGGGATCGGGGTGGGCGACCGGGTGGGGATGTGGAGCCCCAACTTCGCCGAGTGGGCCTACATCCAGTACGCCACTGCCAAGATCGGGGCCATCCAGGTCAACATCAACCCGGCGTACCGGACTTCGGAGCTGGAGTACGCCCTCGGTCAGTCGGGTTGCCGGCTGTTGGTGACCATGACGTCGTATCTCACCTCGTCGTACCGCGACATGGTCGAGGAAGTCGCTCCGGCCCTCGGCGGCTTGGAGAAGGTCATCTACTTCGACACCGACGACTGGGCGGAGTTACTGGCCGCCGGTGCGGGGGTGAGCGACGACGAACTGCGGGCTCGGGCCGCTGGGCTGGACTGCCACGACCCCATCAACATCCAGTACACGTCGGGCACCACCGGCTTCCCCAAGGGAGCCACCCTCAGCCACCACAACATTCTCAACAACGCACAGTTCGTCGGCCATGCCTGCGGCTACTCCGCCGATGACCGCGTGTGCATCCCCGTGCCCTACTACCACTGCTTCGGCATGGTGCTCGGGAACCTGGCCTGCTCGGTGTTCGGTGCGGCCATGGTGGTGCCCGGTCCCACCTTCGAGCCGGGCGCCGTTCTGCGGGCTGTGGAGCAGGAGCGGTGCACGTCGCTGTACGGGGTGCCGACCATGTTCATCGCCGAACTCGGCCACCCGGATCTCGCCACCTTCGACATCTCCTCACTGCGGACCGGGATCATGGCCGGCTCACCGTGCCCCATCGAGGTGATGAAGAAGGTCATCGACGAGATGCACATGGACGAGGTGACCATCGCCTACGGGATGACCGAGACCTCGCCCGTGTCGACCCAGACCGGCCCCGACGACTCGGTGGAACTTCGGGTGGCCACCGTGGGGCGAGTGCAACCTCATCTGGAGATCAAGATCGTGGATCCCGAGTCGGGGGAGACGGTCGAACGTGGCCAGGGTGGCGAGTTCTGCACCCGGGGCTATTCGGTGATGCTCGGCTACTGGGACGACCCGGACAAGACGGCCGAGGCCATCGACGCCGATGGTTGGATGCACACCGGCGACCTGGCGACCATGGACGACGACGGTTATGTGAACATCGTCGGCCGGATCAAGGACATGGTCATCCGGGGTGGGGAGAACCTCTATCCCAGAGAGATCGAGGAGTTCCTCTACGGCGCACCCGGGGTGGCCGACGTGCAGGTCATCGGGGTGCCCGACGAGAAGTACGGCGAGGAGTTGAATGCCTGGATCCAGGTGGAGGCAGGCTCGACGGTGACCGAGGAGGATCTGCGGGCGTACTGCACTGGTCGCATCGCCCGGCACAAGATCCCTCGCTATTTCACCTTCGTCGACTCGTTCCCCATGACGGTGACCGGCAAGGTCCGCAAGGTGGAGATGCGCGAGAAGGCCATCGCGGACCTGGGCCTGCAGATCGCGGCCGATATCAAGAACGCCTGAGGTGGCGGAGCAGATCCGTAGGACGGCCCGCCGTTGGCTGGCCCCCCTGGTGATCTGGACCCTGTTCCTGTGGTTGTCGCGGCTTCGCAACGTCGTGGCCAACGACGACCTCGACACGATGGGTCGTTCGCTACGTCTTGGGATCGCTGGTCTGTTTCTCTTACTCGGTCTGCTGGCTGGGGTGTGGTTGTGGCGAGGCCGGCCCGGTCCGGTGTGGATCGGGCTCTTGGCCGGGTGGACGGTCGCCTACTGGCTGGTTCGGGGCACGGCGATCTTGCTGGACCCCGGACACGACGCAAGTTTCAAAGTGGTCCATGCGCTGCTGATGGTGGTGAGTATCGGGACCGTGCTGGTCGCTGCATTGGGTGTTCGCCGCACTGCTGATCGGCTGGTCGGCGGCTCGTAACTGCGACGATCAGGAAGCGGTGAGTCGGTTGAGCACGGCGGCCACCTCGGCGGGTTGCTCGACCATGGCGTTGTGTCCGGCGTCGGCGATGACATGGACCTCTCGGCCCATGGTCGCCGACTGGTCGGGGCTGACCATGGGGTCGCGATCGCCCAGGCAGTGAACGATGGGCACATCTGCCACGGCACCGTGCAGGGGTTCGAGTGGTGGTGGGCCGACCAGGCCGGCCCTCGGGTCCAGGGACGCCCGGTAGCCCCCGTCGACGGCAGTGACGGCCCCATCCAGCATGGGGTCGTCGGGATCGATCACCCCGAACAGCCCAGCGAGCTTGGCGGCCCATTCCCGGGCGTCGGCAACCTGGTCGAACACCCGGGCCGGCTTCGCGGCGATGCGGTCGATGGCGGCGATCTCGTCATCGGACCACACGACCTTGATGCCGACGGTGGTCAGATGGGTGACGTCGATGCCGAACCAGCCGGTGGCCAGGCCGAGGCCGACCACCGCACCCATCGAGTGGCCGACGATGGCGGTGGGCCGACGAGGTCCGATCAGGCCCGCCACGTCGGCTGCCATGGCCCCGAAGGAGTACAGGTCGGTCCACGGGGATCGTCCGTGGCCACGTAGATCGGGCACGATGACGTCGCCGGACCACTCCAAGACATCGATGAGGGGATGCCACACGGCTCCGGTACCGCCCAGACCATGCAGGAGCAACAGGACAGGGGCGTCGGGATCGCCGTCGTGGCGATCGACGTGGAGGTGGGTCGGGTGGAGGGGAGTCGGGGATACCACCTGGTGGATCGTAGTGATCGTGGGCTGATCGGTTGGGCGTCTCCGGTGCGCGGCGCGGCGTAATGGTGCAGGATGGGGCAGTGCCGAAACCCCGCACCATCTTCAGGGGATGGAAGGTCGTGGGAGCGGGCTTTTCGATCCAGGCC
>JAYPWI010000009.1:0-45861 GCA_038135065.1 Acidimicrobiales bacterium | reverse complement strand
GGGCAGTACCTGGTGACCCTGGAGGCCGAATTCGGCTGGAGCAAGTCGTCGCTCTCTGCGGCTTACTCGCTGAACCGGGCCGAGTCCGCCCTGTTGGGGCCACTTCAGGGCTGGTTGCTCGACCGTTTCGGACCCAAGCGGGTGGCCGAGGTCGGTGCCTGCATCATGACCGTGGGCATGCTGGCATTCAGCCAGACGCGCTCCTTGCTCCAGTTCTTCCTGTCCTTCGTCGTGGTGTCCATCGGGGCCGGTCTGTCGGGCTTTCTCACGGTGACGGTGGCCATCGTTCGCTGGTTCGAGCGGCGACGAGCCCGGGCACTCGCCGTCGGCAGCATGGGGTTCGCCCTGGGAGGGGCGGTCATCCCTGGCGTGGTGTACCTGTTCGACGTCGTGGGCTGGCGCTGGACGGCAGCCGGGTCCGGGCTCGTGGCTGGGGCGGCGATCTTCGTTCTGGCCCGGGTCCTGGCTGGATCTCCCGCCGACGTGGGGGAGATTCCCGATGGACACCGTGCCCGAGCGGGGATGCCGTCTGCGGGGGCAGCAGAGGGTCTGGCCACCATCCACTTCACGGCCAGGGAGGCGGTTCGGACGCGGGCCTTCTGGATGATCTCCCTGGGACATATGTCTGCCCTGTTCACCGTTGGTGCGGTGATGGCCCACCTGGCGCTGTTCCTCACCTCCGAACGGGGGTTCACCCATCTCCAAGCCTCGATCGTCAGCGGCGTTCTACCCCTGGTGCAGCTCGTGGGGATGGGAGTCGGCGGATGGCTCGGTGACCGGGTCAACAAGCGACTCATTGCTTCTTCTGCCATGCTCGGCCACGCGGCGGGCATGGTCGTGTTGGCGCTGGGCCAGTCGGTAGGAGCGCTGGTGGTGTTCGTTGCGCTCCACGGCCTGGCGTGGGGTGCTCGAGGCCCCCTGATGCAGGCCTTGCGAGCTGATTATTTCGGTTCGAGTTCGTTCGGTTCGATCATGGGTCTGAGCTCATTGATCGTCATGTTGGGCACGACCCTGGGCCCTCTCGTCGCCGGGATCCTCGCCGACGTCACAGGTTCGTACCAAGTCGGATTCCTGATCCTGGCTGGGATCGCAGGAGTTGGCATGGTCTTCTTCGTTCTGGCGACGCCGCCGCCTCCGAAGGGTGGGCGGGAAGCGGCTGGCCAGGACGGGCTCGGCTTCGGCGGCGAGGAGCACAGCGAGGGCTGATAGGTAGAGCCACGCAAGCAGCACGGCGACTGCGCCGAGTGACCCGAAGGTGGACTCCAATGCGTCTGCCCCCGAGGCGGCAGCCGCCATGCCGAGGGTTCCTCCGACCCAGATCGCCCCGCCGAGCAGTACAGCAGTGTGGCGGGCCCGCTTCGACTGCGGTGGGCCGACGACGGATCGATAGATCCACTGCAGTGAGGCGGCCACGAACAGCACGACCATGGGCCAGCGTGCGATCTCCAGGATCTTCCGTGCGGTGTCGCCCAGGCCTGCCGTGTCGAGGGTTCGGGGCAGGGCGATGAGGGCCCACACCACCACCGTCGTGACCACGAGAGCGAAGAGGCTCAGGCGGATGGCGAAGATACGTCCCTGGATCCAATTGTGGGGACTCCGTCTGCCGTGGGCGATTCGTACTGCGATGACCAGAGAGTTGAAGGCGTTCGAGATCAGCCACAGCAGACCGAAGACGCCGACGATCAGACCCGTCGTCACGCCGCCGGTCGAGATCGATGTGACCCCCCGGAGCTGAGCGACGACGAGGGCGGCCGCCTCGGTCGGGAGGGCGTTGGTGAGCGGCTCGAGTTGCCGGGGGACATCGTCGGGTTCTGCCACGAGGCCGTACAGCGAGATGATGGCTACCACCGCCGGCACGAGCGCGATTGCGAAGTTGAAGGCGACGCCGCCGGCGGCCAAAAGGGTGTGGTGGCCCGACACGTTCCGAACGTAGGTGGCGACCAGGGAGAACAACCCTGGACGTTCCGTGCGCCCGTTGGCCTTCATCGGCCGCTCGCCCGGTGGGACATTCCAGTTAGCCTGCCACATCCTGGCTGTTCTTCTGCGCCTCGGGCCTCGGGCACAATACGAGGGTGGGAAACTCGTGGCTCTTCGATCCGTTGACCTATGTCGATGGGGTTCCCTACGAGCGGATTGCTCGGCTCAGGGCAGAGTCACCCGTGCAGTGGGTCGACGAGCCTGAGGTCTTGGGGTGGGAACAGGGTCCTGGGTTCTGGGCTGTACTGAGCCACGACCTGGTCGGTCGGGTCCTGCGAGACGCCGACGCATTCTCCTCTCATCTCGGGGGTACGCAGATTCGGGACCCCGGTACAGCCGAGATGCTCGGGTTCGTCCAGCGAATGATGCTCAACCAGGATCCACCCCAGCACAGCCGTCTTCGGCGCCTCCTCAGCAAGTCCTTCACCCCGCGAGCGGTGAGCGCCCTCGAAGCCAGCATCGAGTCCCGGGCGGAGCGAATCGTCGACGGGGTCATCGATCGGGGGGAGGCCGACTTCGCCAGTGACATCGCTGCCGAACTGCCCCTGATGACCCTGGCCGAGATCATGGGTGTGCCTGAGTCGGATCGGATGCTGCTCTACGACTGGAGCAACCGGGTCATCGGCTATCAGGACGACGAATATGCAGTCTCGGATGCCTTCGACCCATCGATCGCCACCGACATGGCCCGACGGTCCCGAGCCATCCGGGACGGGATCGCCGTCGGCCCCGACGGTCGGTTGCCCGACCCGCGGTCGCGGGAAGGTCTGGCCGACATGTATGCGTACGCGCACGAGTTGGCCCGCTACCGGCGTCGGTTTCCCGGTGACGATGTGGTGTCGATCCTCCTCGCAGCCGAGGACGAGGAGGGCGGCATCACCGACACCGAGTTCGAGACGATGTTCTTTCTGTTCGCCGTGGCGGGGAACGAAACCCTTCGCAACGCGATTCCCAGCGGCATGTTGGCCCTGCTCGAACACCCAGATCAGTTGGCCCTGCTCCTGGAGGACCCTGGTCTGTTACCCGGGGCGATCGAGGAGATGTTGCGCTTCTGTCCTCCCGTGGTCCACTTCCGGCGTACGGCAACGAGGGCTGCCTCACTTGGCGGGGTCGAGATCGCAGCGGGCGACAAGGTCGTCGTCTACCACGTCGCCGCCAATCGTGACCCGGCGGTGTTCTCGCAGCCCGACCTGTTCGATATCCGTCGCTCACCCAACGACCATCTGTCCTTCGGCTCCGGCCCTCACTTCTGTCTGGGGTCCCACCTGGCCCGACGTCAGATGAGCTCGATCTTCGGTCAGGTGCTTCCTCGCCTGTCCAATCTGCGGCTCACCGGCGAGCCCGAGCGTCTCGTGTCGAACTTCCAGAGCGGTGTCAAGCATCTGCCGGTGGCATGGGACCCTTCCCTAGGTGGCTGATCGGCCTCGCAGCCGTGGTCCTTGGGGCGTGCGGGCCCGGCCAGGAGTCGTCGCCGGTTGACGCCTCGCCGGTGACACCACCTGCGTCGGCGGTGGGCGAGCCGATCGGTCTGGCACCCGACGGCGCCGAGCCCTCGGCAGCGGTGCGCGCTCTGGTCGACGCATTCGGGAGCGACCTGGGCCCCGAACTGGTTACTCCTGTCATCGCGTCCGGTGACCCTGGGGTGGCCTGGGTCCTGGCCGATCTACTGCGCTTCTATCGGCGTGGTTCCCCGTCGGCAGACGCACTGATCGAGGGGTTGGAACACCTTGGGGTGCCGATCGATCCCGTGCGCCCATGGGTATCGGCGATCGACTACCTCATCGCATCGGATGTCCCGGCCCCCCATGGGTATCGCGCGGTGAAGGTCGCCATTCTGGGCGCAGTGGATCAGCGATGGGCCTCCCTCTTCGAAGATCCTGTGCTCGCGGATCTCCGCCTGGTCGGTTGGGGTGGGGTGTTCATGGATGATCGGCCGTTGGGTGATCGTGGGGCCTGTCGGGACCGCGGGTGTATCCCGGCCCTGGACGTTCCCGCCGTCACGGAGGTCGTAGAGGGCGCCTGGTACGGGGCCGAACGTCTGGTCCTCGGAGTGGTGGTCGAGGGGCAGGCCCGTGCATATCCCCTCCATCAGATGGAAGTGCACGAGATGGTCAACGACGTGCTGGGGGGCAGACGGATCGCCGTTCCCTACTGCACTCTGTGTGGTTCGGGTCAGGCCTACTACACCGATCGTGTGCTGGTCGGTGATGGCGAAGTCGACCTCGAGGACCCCCTGGTCCTGCGGACCTCAGGTTTGCTGAGCAGATCGAACAAGGTGATGTACGACCTCGGGTCGGGCTCGATCATCGACACCTTCACCGGGGAGGCGGTAACGGGGACGCTGGCCGGCGACGGGGTCGAGCTCATACCGATCTCGGTCCGGGTGACTACCTGGGGGCAGTGGCGAGAGGTCCATCCGTCCACGACCATCGTGGCTGCCGATGGCGGGGTCGGTCGGATCTACCCAGACGACCCCCTTGCGGGTCGTGATGATGACGGTCCCATCTTCCCGATCGGTGATGTCGATCCCCGGCTCGGTGTCCACGATGTGGTCCTCGGTGCCATGACCCGATCGGGGACCCCGGTTGCGTTCCCCGTGGTTGCGCTGTCGGCACTTGCCGAAGGCGAGGTCGCTGAGCACGCAGGGCTGACGGCGGTCAGCGACGGGGCCGGTTGGGTGGTCAGCGACGAACAGGGCGAGTTGCCCAGCCACCAATCCTTCTGGTTCGCATGGAGCCAATTCCGCCCCACGACGCAGGTGTGGCCGGGCTGATCATCAGTCGAGGTTGCTGCGAGCCAGCCATAGTGAGGTGGGGCCGCGGAAGCTGATGATCGGCGGATAGCGCAACGCTTGTTCCTCGAGCACCAGGTCGGGAGCCCGACGGGTGATCTCCTCCAGCACGATCCGTGCCTCGAGTCGGGCCAACGGGGCGCCCAGGCAGTAGTGAATGCCCTTGCCGAAGGAGATGTGCTGACGGGCATTCGGCCGCCGGATATCGAACCGATCCGGGTTCTCGAAGACCTCCTCGTCGTGATTGGCCGAGCCGAGCAGGACCAGGATCCGGGCGCCGGCGGGGATGGTGACCCCGTCGAGTTCGATGGGGGTCCGTGCCAGTCGGCGCCACGCGTTCACGCTCGAATCGAACCGGAGGACTTCCTCCACGGCGTTGGGGATCAAGGCGGGGTCGCGGCACAATTCCTGCCACTGGGAACGATGTCGCAGCAGCCACACCATGCAGTTCGACAACAGGTTGGTCGTCGTCTCGTGGCCGGCGATTGATAGGCCCACGATGACGCTGGTGATCTCCTCGATCGACAGCTGTGCAGGGTCGGCGTCGTGGACGTCGAGCAGGGCCGAGGTTACGTCGTCGGCCCGGTGCGCTCGACGGTGCTCGACGAAGCGGGCGCAGTAGCCGTACAGCTCGGCCATGTTGTGGGCGACCCGGAGCTGCTCGCTCTCGTCTGGGTGGCCGAAGAGGATGGTGAGACGATCAGTGGTCCATTCTTTGACCATCTCGGCATCTGATCTGGGGAACCCGACCAGGTCGAAGATGACGTAGACGGGCAGGGGGAACGACAACCCCGCCACCCAATCGAACCTGGGGCGGTCCAACATCGGTTCGAGCAGGGAATCCACGGTCGAACGGATGGCTGGCTCGAGGGCGGCCACTCGGGTGGCGGAAAAGGCGGCCACGTTGTGGCGCCTGATCCGGGCGTGTTCGGGTGGATCGAGGTTGGTCATCACCGGGCGGTAGCCAAAGCCGGCGGCCAAGACGGCTGCGGCGTCCGGGGAGAAGGGGAGCAGGGGGTCCTGGGAATTGGCAGCAGACAGAGCGGTGGTGTCGGCCATCACCCGGGCGGCATCGCGATGACGGGTGACCACCCACATGTCCAGCTCGTCACTGTGGAAGGCCGCCGTCTCGGCTCGCAGCTCGGAGAACACCGGATACGGGTCGGCCAGGTAACTCTCCGAGAACGGTTGGAACGGACAGTCCGTCATGGTGACCCCGTCCCCGAGGCTAATCGCCCGAGCACGGCCCGGAGTCTGGCGTCGCTGCTCGGGACCGGTCACCATGGTGCTCGGCGGGAGATCGGAGCGGGGATGACCATCGACAGCGAGCTGGTCGAGGTGAACGGGGTGACCCTCCGGGTTCATCACATGGGTGAGGGGCCGTTGGTCGTGTTGCTGCACGGCTTCCCCGAGTTGGCCCACTCGTGGCGCCACCAGATTCCGGCCCTGGCCGCTGCTGGCTACCGGGTCATCGCTCCCGATCAACGGGGGTACGGGGACAGCTCTCGGCCCGAGACCGTGGAGGAGTACGACATCTTCCATCTCGTCGGTGATGTGGTGGCCCTGGCCGAGTACTACGGCGATCCCGCTCCCGCAGTGGTGGGTCACGACTGGGGTTCGTTCGTGGCGTGGCAGTGCGCCCTGTTCCGGCCGGACCTGTTCCGCGGGGTTATGGCCATGAGCGTGCCGTATCTCCCCCGCGGACCGATGAGTCTCATCGACCTGTTGCGAGCCACCATGGGCGACGCCTTCCACTACATCCTGTACTTCCAGGAACCTCGCCGAGCCGAGGCCGAACTGGACGCCGATCCGGGGTCGACGCTGCGCCAGGTGATGTGGTCGGTGGCCGGCGATCGGCCAGCGACCATGCACGGAGCCGATCCTGGGTCCCAGACTCGCTTGCTCGAGGCGACCGGGGTACCACAGGAGCTGCCGGGCTGGCTCGACCCGTCGGACTTCGAGGTGTACGTCGATGCCTTCACCCGCTCGGGGTTCGGGGGCGGGGTGAACTGGTACCGGAACTTCCAGCGCAACTACGACCTCACCGGCCCGTGGCATCAGGCCCGCATCTCGATTCCCTCCGCCTTCGTGGGTGGGCTCTCGGACTTCGTGGTGAATGGCGGGGTGGTCGGCCAAGCGGGTCCTGGGATCGCCCTGATGGAGTCGATGTGCGACGACCATCGGGGGACCGTGCTCCTCGAGGGCATCGGGCACTGGAACCAGCAAGAGGCACCCGAGGAGACCAACCAGGCCCTGCTGGCCTTCCTGGGGGGTCTGGCATGAGCACCCATGGGTTCGACCCCGATGCCCGACACACCGTGACCCGAGAGGACGTTCCCTACCTGCGCCACGGCGATGTCGAGCTGCTCGCCCGGGTATGGCGCCCCGAGACACCCGGGGACGGCCGGGTGGCCGTTGTCGACGTGCACGGCGGTGCGTGGTGCGACAACGACCGACGCCTCGGTAAGCGGTATGACGCTGCCCTGGCCGCACGGGGTGCCGTGGTGGTGGCCGTCGACTTCCGGTGTGGCGCGACCGGGCCGCATCCCCGGGGATCGGTCGACGTCTCATCGGCGATCCGTTGGGTGCGGGCCAACGCAGACGCCCTGGGTGTCGATCCTGAGCTAGTGGTCAGTATCGGGAGCTCGAGCGGGGGACACCTGGCGTGGCTGAGTGCGCTGGGGTGTGACCACTTCGAGCCGGTGGAGGTCGGGGAGCTCTTGGTGGATGGACAGTGGGTGGTGGACGACGGGGGCGACGACGCGCCCCTTGGCGTGGCTGCGCTGTGGCCTCCGGTTGATCCCCTGGCCCGCTACGACTATGCCCGCAACCTCGATACCGATCACGGCCGGCGACTGGTGGCCAACACCGTGGACTACTTCGGCACCACCAGGGCGATGGGGGAGGCCTCGATCGCCGACATCGTGGGGTCCGGTCAGCACCTGCGAACACCCGATGTCCTGCTGGTGGTGCCCGAGGTCGATCTCAATGTGCCCGTCGAGATCACCGACCGGGTCGCCGCGGTCTACGAGGCGGCGGGTGGCGTCGTCGAGGTGTGCCACTACCAAGGCGTCGGCCACGGGTTCGGACACTTCGACAACGACCAGACCGAGCGTTTCGATTCCGATGTCGCCGAGTGGATTACCCGGATCGTCGCGCGGGTCGACGGGACCGGGGAGGGGGTTGCGTGATGGTGGAACCAGGTGTGCCGCCGGTGCGGGTCGGAGTGACGCCAGCCCTCGATCTGTGGAGTCGGCCGTGGGCCGAGCGCAAGGCGGCGATCGATCTGGTGGCCGATGCCGGTATCGATCACGTCTTCTTCGCCGATCATGTGAGCTTTCGGGCCGGGTACGGGCACGACGGGATGGTGCTGGCCGCGGGGATCGCCAACCTGCATCCCACCATCGGGATGTACATCGGGGTGTACCTCCTGCCCCTTCGTCATCCCGTACCGGTGGCCAGGCAGCTGGCCAACCTGGCAGAGATGGCACCCGGGCGGATCTCGTTCGGGGTGGGAGTGGGTGGCGATGACCGTCACGAGGTCGAGGTGTGTGGGGTCGATCCGGCCACCCGAGGCAGGCGCACGGACGAATCATTGGAGATCGTCACCCGCCTGCTCGACGGCGAAGCGGTCGATTACGAGGGCGAGTTCTTCGCCATGTCGCAGGCCACCATCGTCCCGACCCCGGACCCCCGGATCCCGATCTATGTAGGGGGACGGGCTGACGCTGCACTCGATCGGGCTGGCCGGCATGCCGATGGCTGGTTGGGGATCTGGTCGACGGTCGACCGCTACTCGGCCGCGGTGACTCGCTTCGATCGGGCGGCAGCTGAGGCGGGTCGAGAGGTGCAGGCCGATCACGGGATCCAGATCTGGGTCGGTGTGGACCCCGATCCCCAGGAAGCGAGGCGTCGGGTGGCCTCTGCGATGGAGGGTTTCTACCGGGTGCCCTACGAGAAGTTCGAGCGCTACTCACCCTTCGGTCCGCCTGCAGCAATCGCCGACTACCTAGCCCCCTATCTGGAGGCCGGTTGTCGTCATTTCAATCTCACCCCCTGCGCCCGGTCACCCGAGGCCGGGATCGAAGCGGTCGCCGAGGTGGCGGAGCGTCTCCGCCGGATGGGGTGACCGAGCCTCCTGGATAAATGTACGGACAATTTGTGCTGCGTGAGTTACGCTGGATCCATGTGCCAACGTGTGACCTGTCGAACCTGTGGGCGTCCGTCGTGGAGCGGGTGTGGGGCCCATGTCGAAGCCGTGCTCGGTGACGTGGCTCCCGCCGACCGTTGCGCATGTGTGTCGGCATCGTCGAGCCCGGGACGGGTGCGTCGCGTCCTAGACCGGCTGCTCGGAGGCTAAGGAGCGCCGAGCGTAGGATGGGCGCCATGAGCAGTGTTGTCGAGCAGACCCTCGACGTCCGGCCTCTGTCAGGGGCCGTCGGGGCCGAGGTGTGGGGTCCCGACCTGGCCGACCTCGACGGTGCGACCGTGGGCGCAATCCGGTCAGCCTTTCTCGATCATCACGTGCTGGTCTTTCGGGACCAAGAGCTCGGCCCGGCCGAACTGGCCACGGTCGCCCGTCAGTTCGGGCCGTTGGAGTCCCACCCCTACGTGGGGGGCATCGACGGGCATCCCGAGGTGTTGGCCATCGTCAAAGAACCCGACGAGACGGTGAACTTCGGTGGGGGGTGGCACACCGACATGAGCTTTCTCGACGAGCCCCCCCTCGGCTCGATGCTGTACGCCTTAGAGGTGCCTCCACACGGCGGAGACACCCTGTTCGCCAACCAGCACGCGGCCTACCGAGCCCTTTCCGACACCATGAAGTCGGTGTTGGAGCCCCTCGTCGCCGTGCACTCTGCCGCCCGGCAGTACGGAACCGGTGGCGATAGCGATCGCCATGCCGCTGATCGGCGTTCGATGCAGACGTCGGTGTCATCCGAGGCCCACGGGGTGACCCGCCATCCGATCATCCGCACCCACCCTGAAACCGGCGAGCGGGCCCTGTACGTGAACAGACCCTTCACCGAGCGGATCGACGGCATGCGTCGTAACGAGAGTGCCGCACTCCTCGAGTTCCTCTTCGATCATTGCGTGGACGAGCGATTCACCTGCCGGGTTCGCTGGGAGCCGGGCACCCTCACCATGTGGGACAACCGGAGCGTGCAGCACTACGCGCTGAACGACTACCACGGCCATCGACGGCACATGCACCGAGTGACCATCGCTGGCGATCGGCCCCGCTGAGTGCGACCACTCCTCGCCATGGTCGCTGCCGGCCTGCTCCTGTCCGTCGTCGCAGGTTGTGCCCAACGGGAGGCGCAGGACGCGTCGGACCGGGGCAGCACAACCACCATTGCTGCGCCCCTGCGGCCCGAGTTGCAGATGTCTGCTTCGGGCGGGGTCGGGCGCATAGAGGAATGGATAGAAACCTGGAACCTGGTCAACGAAGCGCTTGGCGCGCAGCTGACCGACTTCCCGACGCTCCCGCTCGCCGTCGGCGACGTCACGGTACGAGGCGCAGCAGCTGGCTTCCCCGTGTTCACAGCGCAGATCGACGAGGTCATCCTGGGTGGTGTGGTGTCCGCCGATGACGGGGGCATCACGGCCCTGCTGCTCACCGGTCAGCCCCGGGACCCACTCTTCGGTGCAGCCTTCAGCATCTGGCTGGGGGCGATCGATCCAACCGTCGACCCGCAGGAACTATTGCCCTTCGACGTGGCATTCGGTGACGACGCGGTGGCCACGGTGGAGTCCAACGCCCGGACCTTCCAGGTGGTCAAGCTTGCCAACGACAGTGGTTCGGTCATCACCGTCACGATGGTGGCCGGTCCGGAGGTAGACCCCGGGTTCACTGCTTCCGCCCATCAGGTCGTCCGCGGTCAGATCCTCACCGCCCTCACCGAGGAGACCTCCGACTCGACTTCCTGAGGAGCTGGAGCGTTGTTCAGGACTCGCTGGGGGGGTCGATTGCGTGAGCGATCAGGTCGTCGAGGCTCGTCCATTCGAGACTGGCAATGTGGGTCGCGGCGAGGCGGACGGGTGGCGCGTGGCCAGCAACGAACGCTTCCTGCCAACGAGGGGCACACACGCACCAGCCGTCGCCCGGTTGAAGACCAGCGAAGCCGAACTCCGGCCGAGGGGTGCTGAGGTCATTACCCACCGAGGCGGAAAACTCGAGGAAGTCAGCGGTCACCACGGCGCAGACGGTGTGCACCCCGACGTCGCCCGCCCCCGTGTTGCAGCAGCCGTCCCGATAGAACCCGGTGACCGGGTCACGCCCGCACTCCTCGAGTTCCGTTCCCAGCACGTTCCGAGCCATGGGAAAACGGTAGTCCTCGAGCGGCATCCTGCCCACCCCCTTCCGGTGCTGGAGGGACCAATGGTGCGCGACACTGGCGTGTTGACAGGAGGTCGACATGCGCCCACTCGATGGCATCCGAGTTCTCGATATGAGCCGCGTCCTGGCCGGGCCGTTCGCTGGAAGGATCCTCAGCGACCTAGGCGCTGACGTGGTCAAGCTCGAGCCTCCGGAGGGGGATGTCACCCGGAACTGGGGCCGGGTGAGAGCGGGCCTGTCGGGTTACTACACACACCAGAACGTCGGGAAGCGCAACATCTGCCTCGACCTGCGTGCAGAAGGCGCCGCAGAACTCGTGCGACGCCTGGTCGGCCATGCCCATGTGCTCATCGAGAACTTCCGACCGGGGATCATGGAACGCTTCGGTTTGTCGTACGAGGAGCTGTCCGAGGTCAATCCGGCCCTCGTGATGCTCTCCATCAGCGGCTTCGGCCAGCACGGCCCTGAGTCGTCCCGGGCGGCCTATGCCCCGATCCTCCACGCCGAATCGGGCTGGCTCGACCGGACCGCCAGCTGGCACCAGCGCCCGGTGACCGACCTCAACCTCTCCGTAGCGGACACCAACGCATCCCTGCACGGCACCATCGGAGTCCTGAGCGCGCTTCGCCTCGCAGAACAGACCGGCATCGGCCAGCACATCGACATGTGCATGCTGGATGCCTTCCTGGCGACCGACGATGCCAGTCATGTCGGGCTGGACTCGATTCGCTACAACGCCTCCGGTGGGCTCGTGTGGGAGGGAACGGGAGGGCCCATTCTCACAGCGGGCGACTTCCGGTGGATCTGGCAGCGTCTGCGCGACACCCACGGGTTGGTAGACGACGGGCCTGATGATGACGATGTCGATGCGAAGCGAGAACGTAGGGGTCGCATCATCGACCAGTTCCTGAGCTCGTTTCCTTCGCGCGATGACATGTACAAGGCCCTGGATCAGGCCAACCTGGCGTGGGGTGACATCAAGACGACGGCCCAGGCCTATGACTCGCCGACCGCGCAGCATCGGGGTTCCTCGGTCGAGATCGATGGGCGAGACGGCGCTGCCCGGAGGGTTGCCCAGACGCCCTATCGCTTCTCAGGCGCCGAGTCGGGGTTGGCCGACGGCGCTGTCGCACCCCATCGCGGCGAGCACAACGCAACCGTGTTGTCGGAATGGTTGGGTATGGGCACCCACGAAGTCGACGCCCTGAACCAGGCGGGCGTGTTGCTCACCGATGTCCACGGTGATGGCGGCAGCGAATGATTTTTGATTTTTCGGGTTCTCGGTGAACCCGATTAGCCTCCCGGGCGTCTGCTTCATCGCATGTCGACGACCCAGACGTGTATCCGCCAGCACCGGTCGGGTACGAGAGGAACCGAAAGGTACGGAGTGGGTGAGGCCCGCGGCCGGCGCCGTCGCCCCCGCAGTCGCTCGTTCGACGACTTCTACCTCGAGCACCGCGATCGGATAGCTCGGGCGGTGGCACTGAGCCTCCGCGACGCCGAACTGGGTGGTGAGGCCGCTGACGAAGCTTTCGCTCGCGCCGCCCAGCGATGGCACCAGGTCTCGACCTACGACAACCCCGAGGGGTGGGTGTATCGGGTGGCCATCAATTGGGCCCGCTCGTGGCTCCGCCGGGTGCGACGCGAACGCGATCGGCGCCCCCTGTTGGTCTCGCCGACGGCGAGCGTCGATGCGGTGGTCGATGTCGATCTCGAGCGAGCGCTCGCGACCCTGAGCCACGATCTGCGCTCGGTCGTGGTTGGCCGCTTTCTCCTCGATTGGTCGGTGGATCAGACGGCAGACGCCCTCGGAGTACCCCCAGGTACGGTGAAGAGTCGACTCAGCAGAGCACTCCGACAGCTGGAGCGAGCGATGGGTGAGGGCGCGCCATGAGTGATGACAGCGAACTCCAGGGCCAGCTACGTCGCGGTTTGGCTGACGTTGCGTCATCGGTCGACGTCGGACAGGGATCGCTCCAGAAGGTTCGCCTGCGCGCAGCGAGGCGCCAGTCCCGGCAGCGCATGGTGACCGGTGGCCTGGGGGTGGTTGGGGTCGTCGCCGTGTTCGGGATCAGTGTGTCCATGTTGAGCGGCCCGGGCTCGGACCCCCGTGTGGTTGTCGCCGGGTCGATCCCCGTGTCCACGTCGGTTCCGATCGTCGCTGCCGAGCGGGATTCCGAGGCCGACGATGCGGGGCAGGGGTCGTCGGGTGCCGTCGTCGGCGAGCGCCCATCGGCGACGACGTCCGCCGCAGCTATCGCGCCTGCCGGCCAGGAACCCACCATGACGACCACCGCAGTCGACCTACCGCAGTGGACGGCCGACGGACCTGTTCTAACGGGTGGAACGCAGTTTGCCGTCACCGACGCAGGTCTGATGGCCATCGGCGGCGAGGAGCGTTTGCTCGAAGACGGTGACGGGTGGCGATCGCTCCCCCGCACCCCCGGCGGAGTGAAACCCATGGAGTACGCCGTCGACGTGACAGGAACCGTGCGGCTCATCGGGATCGCCGACGCGGGCGGATGCGCAGCGGCACCGGTCCTCGTCGTCCACGGTGGTGAGGGCTGGTTGGCAGAGGATCTGCCGCTCGAATCGGTGCCGGGGCTCCGGTTGGAGCTACGGGCCGCTTCGACTGCGATGTCCCCAACGCTCGAAGCCGTATCACTCGTCGAAGAGCTCGTGCCCGATCTCGGTTGTGTCCTGGCACGTGCTGGGCGATGGGGGTCGGAGCCCGAAGCGAACGACGATGGTGTGGCCTTCATCGACGACGATGGCGCCACGGCGATGGTGACGTGGGCGGAACTGGCCGACGTCGGAGTCGATCGCTCGCTGGTCGACGGTGCCGCACCATCGGTGAGCAGGGCTCGGTGGTTGGTTCGCCGACCCGGGGAGGCCCAGTGGTCCGAGGTGCCGCGGACTGTCGACGGAGGCGGCTACGTGACACCGGACCGCCTGACCTACCTGGGTCAATCGATCGTGTCGTACTCGGGTGCAGGCGTTCGTCGGCTGACCCTTACCGGGGCCGAGGAGTGGACGGAGGGTGCGCCGCTCGTCATCCGCCCTGGGGCCATCGTCGGGCTGACCCCTGATGGGTCGTGGCGTGTCTGGACGGAGTGGGGAGCTGGCCCCGTGTCCATGCCAGGCCCGACCCTGCCCGATGACTCGACGGTCTTCGATGCGGTTCCGACCCCCCGGGGCGTCGTGGTGGTGTTCGACGGCGGGACAGGGGTCGCCGTCGCAACCCCGGACGCCGTGACGCAGATGTTGGATCTGGGCATCGATGCCGAGCAGTGGGCAAGACTGGTGAGCGCTGGTGATCGCGTGCGGCTGGTCATCGGGGCGTCGGGTGTGCAGATCATGCTCGGCATGGTGAGCGACTGAGCACCTCGACGGGGTGCGGAGGGGGAGACATGACCGATCCAGCTCTCTGGAGCACCCGAGCACAGGCAGCGGCAATCGCGTCAGGCGAGCTGTCGAGTCGAGAACTGACGGGCTTGGTGATCGAGCGGATCGAGCGACTCGACGGCGAGGTGAATGCAGTTGTCACCCGGACCTTCGACCACGCCATGAGGTCGGCGGAGCAAGCAGACGACGCAGTTGTCCGCGGCGACGCGCTCGGTCCCCTTCATGGGGTGCCCATCACCGTCAAGGACGCATTGATGACTGCGGGGGTGCGCTCGACGGGCGGTGCCGTCGAACTGATCGATCACGTGCCCGTCGTCGATGCCCCGGTGGTCAGCTCAGTCCGTCGCGCGGGAGCTCATGTCATCGGCAAGACGAACCTTCCCCGATGGTCGGGCGACATACAGAGCTATAACGAAATGTTCGGAACGACGAGCAATCCGTGGAACCTCGATCGGGTTCCGGGCGGGTCGTCGGGTGGGGCGGCGGCTGCGGTTGCCATGGGCTTCACCTCCTTCGAGATCGGTACTGACATCGGTGGTTCGATCCGGTTCCCTGCAGCCTTCAACGGTGTGTGGGGCCACAAACCGAGTTTCGGCGTCGTGCCGAGCACGGGGTATCTCGACCATGTCGCAGGAGGGACGACAGAGGCCGACGTCAACGTCATCGGGCCGCTGGCCAGGAGTCCGGAAGATCTCGAACTACTGCTGGAGGTCATGGCCCGGTCCGGCCCTGGACTCGGTGCGGCGCTGCCACCTGCCCCCGAACACCGTGACCTACGGGTTGCAGCATGGCTCGACGATGCCTTCTGTCCGGTGGACAGCGAGGTCGGAGAGGTCCTCGAGGACACGGTGGCTCGGCTCGAGGCCGACGGCATCGCCGTCGACCGGTCGGCTCGGCCCGATCTCGATCCGCGGGAGGCATCCGACCTCGGGCTCTGGTTGGTGCGTTGTGCGATCTCTCAGGCTGGAGAGGACGATGGGCCTGGGCACAGGATCTGGCTGGACCGCCACCAGCGTCGGGAGGAGTTGCGCGCCGTATGGTCCGATTTCTTCGGTCGCTTCGACGCAGTGATCATGCCGGTGGCGTTCGTTCCTCCCTTCCCTCACACCCAACAAGGCGACTTCGGGTCCCGGGTACTGATGGCCAATGGCGAGGAGCGGCCCTATCGGGACGTGCTGCGGTGGACCCTTCTGACGGGCATGGCCTACCTCCCGGCCACAGTGCCCCCACTCGGGCTCGGCCCCAGTGGTCTTCCCATCGGGTGCCAGGTGGTGGGCGCCTACGGACGAGACCGGACCACCATCTCCCTGGCAGCCCGGGTGGGGGAGCTCATGGGGGGATATCAGCCTCCGCCCCGGGCCCTGGGCTGAGGCACCGGTCAGCGGCGTCAGGCGTCGATTCGAGCGACGATGCCCTCGACCTCGTCGATGGCAGCGCGGAGATTCGTGACCTCGTGGGCAGTGGCCCCATCGGGGTCGAGGAACAACACCACGGCCCTGGACACATCGCGGCCCGTTGACCGCTCGACCATGGCTGCGTAGGTCGCCGCTTGCAGGCGGTAGCGAACCGACTTGGCCGACATGCCGGCTCCATCGGTCAGTCGATCGGTCTTGTGATCGACGACGACCAGACCTGCCGGGGTCTCGTACAAGAGGTCGATGTATCCCTCCACGACCCGTCCGGCAAGTGGGGCAGCGACATAGGTTTCTCGCCAGTGTCGTCGGCTGGCTGCTTCTCGCACGATGTCGCTGCCGAGGGCGGCTCGGACCAGGGCTGTGACAACCTGGCTCGACCCTGTGACGCCTTCGGCGCTGCACTGCGCAGCCACCAGATCATCCAACCCTTCACCGGTCGCCAAATCGATGGTCTGGAGCACGGCATGGACGGCACGCCCGACGGCCGTGCCGAAGCGGCCCCGTATCCAGGGGGGAAGATCGAGGTCCTGGGGGTCCTTGTGCCACCCGGGGTCGTCGGCCCACCCTCGGCCTGCGGCAGCAGCGACCGAGGTGGCGCTGAGGGTGTTTGCGGTGCCGATGCGGGTTAGGGCCTCGTGTCGGGATGCACGCCAACCCTGCCGCTGGTCGGGGGCGACGGGCAGTCTCGACGCCGTGGTCGTGACGGCCACAGGTGCCAGCGAATCGGCGTCGGGTACGAGCAGCTCGTGGTGTGCTGACCGGCTTGCTTCCTCGATCAGATCCGGAGAGGACCGAGCACCCTCGTCGTCTCGTTCCCGTTCCTCGACACGATGGGTCGAGACCACCAGGTGGTCCTGCGCTCGGGTGCAGGCCACGTACAGCAGACGAATCCGCTCATGATGATCGAGTCGTTGCTCCCACTCGAGCTGTTCGGCGTAGGCGTGGGTCTGCAGCTCACTGGTGAGGGCCACGCCGATTGGTTCCTCCCCGGGTTGCACGATCAGTTGGGGTCGTCGTCGCCGTCGTTGGGGAGATTCGTAGAGTCCGGCGACGATGGTGATGGGGAACTCCAACCCCTTGGATGCGTGGATCGTCATGATCCGCACCGACTCGTCGTCTCGTTCAGGGATGAGCGGTTCGTCGATGCGCGCTCCGGACGCAGCGCGGTTGTGCGCCCATTCGAGAAAGGCCCGGAGACTGCCGCCTGTCGCATCGGCGAAGAACCGGGCCTGGTCTTGCACGAAGCGGAGTCGCCGCCATCGTTCCCGAATCTGCGGCGCAGCAAGGGCCGCTTCCAGGACGTGACGCTCGCGGAGGAGCCGCTCGACGAGAACGGCCGGAGGGTGCCAGAGGTGGTCGTCGTGCAGGGTTCGGAGGTGCTCGACTGCGTCGGCGACGGGATCACCAGGCTCCAAGGTGGTCGGCAGCGGCAGGTGAAGATTCCATTGACCATCGTGATGGTGACGAAATCGGTACAGGTCGTCGTCACCGCATCCGTAGATGGTGGTTCGGAGCGCGGACACCAGGGCCAACTCGTCGTCGGGTCGTGCGATGGCACGAAGACACGACAGCACCTCTTGGACCTCGGGCGAGGCCCACAGTTGACCGGAGCTGTCCGAGCGGTTGGCGATCCCGGCTGCGTCGAGGGCTCGCCGGAGGTGGGGTACCGATGCCCTGGTCGGCACCAGGATGGTGATGTCCGCCGCGGTCGCTGGTCGGTGGCGCTTGCTGTGTGGGTCCGTGACCTCCCATGGTTCGCCAAGGGCGCGCTGCACGACAGCTGCGATCTCGCCCGCCTCGCTGGCACGTAGTTCATCGGCGCGGGTGCCCTTTGGATGTGCCCGCTCACCGAGTAGGGCGACTCCGGGACCTCGATCGGGATCGAATCGACTTGGATCGGGCTGCAGCGCGACATAGTCGGGCTGGCTGCCAGGTTCGGCCCGCATGAGTACCCCGAACACCTGGTTGACCCAGGCGATGATGCGGGGGGAGCTGCGGAAATTGGTCGACAGGGACACCGGCGGCCTGCCGTAGGTTGACCGCGCGGCCAGGAAGGTCGTGATGTCGGCACGGCGGAAGCGGTAGATGGCCTGCTTCGGATCACCCACGAAGAACAGATGCCCGGGCCGGGCGTCATCGGGTCGCAGGTCGGGTGGCTCGCCTTCGATGTGGCCCTGGGCCAGGAGGAGGGCGATCTCGAGTTGGATGGGGTCGGTGTCCTGGAACTCGTCGAGCAGCAGTCGCTGGTAGCGGGCAGTCAGGGCTGTGCAGGCCTCCGCCCCGTGATCGGGCGATCGGAGAAGATCGCGGGCGATGACCAGCAGATCGTGAAATTGCAGCCTGCCCGCCGCCCGCCGCTCCCGGGCCCTGCGAAGGGTTTCCTCGGCCAGGTCGTGGGTGATCGCGCCCAATAGGGCGTCGATGACATCGGCCCGGGCGTCATGAATGGCTGCGAGGACCGATGCTGCGTGGCTGCGCATGTCGGCGATCTCTGCCCAGTTGGTCGCTCGCCCTGTTCGGCTGAGGCTGGCCCTCCGCTGCTCGTCGGTGTACGCACCCAGAACGGCCAGGGCCTCTCGATCGTCGTTCGAGGCGACCAGTTCCTCCACCAGGGCGGCGATGCGATCGATGACGACCAGCAGCTTGTCCCCTCCGTCAGTGCACTCCGATCGCCGAGCAACGAGTTCCCGCCCGGCGGCGACGAGATGGTTGGTGGGCACCTCGACCGGGCGTCGTGCCGGCAATCGGTGGGGCAGGAGGTCCCAGTTGTCCTCGAGCGCAGCAGCCAGGTCGCGCAGATGCTGGTTGGTGAATCCGGCTGCAAAGGCAAGTCCCACCCGATGGTTGAGCTCGGGGTCGTCGTACGCCTTGGCGAGAAAGGATCGCCAGAATTCGTCGAAGGCGAGGGCGGCAGTGATCTCGTCGAGTACCTCGATGGTGGGCGGAAGCCCTGCTTCGATCGGAAACTCGCTGATGAGGCGCTGGGCGAACGCGTGAAGGGTCGAGATTGCAGCACCGTCGAGCTCGCCGAGTGCTTCCCGGGCCCGGCCCCGCATGGTCGGCGGCTGCGTCGGGGAGTCGAGTTCGTCGAACCGTCGTCGGAGGCGTGCCCTGAGTTCGTCTGCGGCCTTGGTGGTGAAGGTGATGGCGGCGATGTTCCGCAATGGAACTGGATGGTCGCTCGTTACCAGGCTGACGATACGAGCGACCAGGGCTGTGGTCTTGCCCGAACCGGCCCCGGCCTCGACGAACAGGGTGGTGTCGAGGTCCGTTGCGATGCGCGAGCGTTCGGCATCATCGACGAGGGTCGGTTGCTCACTCATCGGCCGCATCGTCCTCGCCCACGTCGCCGATGGTCGGCTCCCGTTCCCATGCCAAGAGGGCCAACTCCTCGTCGCCCCATTTCCGCTGCCAACCTTCGATGAACTCGGCGACATGAAGCCCTGCAGGGTTGCAACTCGGGCAACCGGCCCAGGCCCGCCGATGACTGGGCACGGGCTTGTGGGGGAACAGGCCCTGTTCGATGGAGCTCACGATGTGTTCGACCGCTGCGTCGAAGTGACCGAGGACGTCGTCGTCGATGTCGATACTGGTCATCGCCCAACCGCCAGGGCGGCTCGATACGAACCAGTAGGCGGCGTGCACCAGCGCCTCGGGTGCGCCGAGCAGGGCTCGGCTCGCCAAGGCGTAGATCGGTAGTTGTAGGCGGGTTCCGTCTGCGATGGGGTTGTCAGGGCGTACTTCTGCGTAGCCCGTCGGTGCTCCGGTCTTGTAGTCGAGGACGACGAGCGACCCGTCGCTGCGCTGTTCGAGTCGATCGATGGTGCCCTTGAACTGCACCACCCGCCCGCCGGGGAGGATGCGCTGCACGGCACCGTCGTGTCGGTTCGGGGTTCCGAAGGACAGCTCGGATCCTCGGATGACCCCGCGCCAGCTTCGTGACTCGTCGTGGTCGGGGAAGACCAGGAAGTCGTTCATCAGACGCTGTCGGTCGCGGTCCCACAGGAGGGGGATGCCGGCCAGGCCGTTCTGCTCTGCTTCGTCGGTGAGGTCGGTGGCCAGGTCGAGCAGTCGCTGGCGAGCGGCGGGACCGAAGCGCCACTGGTCGGAGCTCGTGTCGATGGCCAGGTCGCTGTCCTCGAGGAGCTCCCTGCAGAAGCGGTCGAGGGTCTGATGAACGATGAAGCCCTTGACCGTCGGAGGCAGTTCGAGCTCGCCGCGCGCCTCGCGATTGCCTCGTACCCCGAGGACGTAGGAAAGGAAGTACCGGTGGGGACACGCCATCCAGGTTTCGAGCCGGGTGGCGTCGAGCACGGCGAGACCGAGGTCGGCCTCGTCGACGAGTCCTCGAAGGTTGCCGTCGAACCTGGAGAATCCGTCCCCGTGACGGGAGGCAACGGCCTCCAGCGAACGTCCCAACGATGGAATGGTCCCGGCAAGTGGGTGGGTCCTCGGATCGTGGCCCGCGTCGCTGTGTTCGATCAACTCCGTCAGATGATCGTCCGTTCCGGTGGCGGGGTGTCGGCAACCCCTGATGCCCGCCGTGAACGAGGCAACGTCCACGAGCCAGGCCGGTGAGGAAGCCGTGTGATCCGCCGAGGCGAGTTGCCTGAGGAGATCGACGTTGACCGGCTCCCCGTGGAGGGTGCTGGCTGCATCGAGGAGCCAGCGGGAGGGGAGATACTCGGTTGTCCGTCGGAGGCTCCCACGGGGCTGGAGGAGGACCCGACGTCCACTGCAGGCGGCGAGGCTGGTCAGGAACCGGCGGTGTTGGTCTTCGACGGCACCGTGGTGGACGGAAAGGGCCCCATCGAGCCCCGCCCGTTCCCGGTCGCCCAGCACGGAATCCACGGTGGGCGGGGAGGGGGCTGCCCCCTCGTGCATGCCCAGGATGTACAACCGCTCGAGGCTCATGCCTTCGGCTTGGCCGATCCGGCCGATGAAGACCCCGTTTCCCACACGGCCGGCCCTGGACAGTGGTTGGGACAGCTCGGAGTCGAGGGTCCGTCCGAAGAGGTGGAGGTTGATCGGCCCCTCGATCAGGTCCAGGCTTCGAAGGCGGTCCAAGCATCGTTCGACCGCCTGCACGGCCTCCATCTCGGGCTGGGGCCACAGGTCTTCGTCTGGTTGTACGTAGCGGTCCATGAGGTGCTGGGCCCAGCCGACCATCGACGTCCAAGTGGTGAGTTCCTGGGCTGCGCCGAGTTCGTCGGACAGTTCTGCGAGGAAGTCGATGATGTCGTTGGTGTGCCGAAGCTCGCGCCGGATGTGGCCAGCGGCGCCGTCGAGGTCGGGGACGCCCTCGATGTGTTCGAGTTGGAGTTGGAGCGATGAACGGTGTTGCTCCAGTCGACGGTGCCACTGGTCCCCGCTGCCTGCGGTTCGCGTGGCGTCGAATACCGGTTGCCAGGCGCCGACGGGCACCGACCGTGGCTGCCCCGCCCGATGCTGGATCAGCGCGCCGGCCAACCAGTCGATGACGGCATCGGGGGTGAGGCCGCTCTCGGCGAGCTCCACGAGGCCGAGCAGGGTACGTCCGACCAGCGAACGACCGATGCTGCCGATCGGCTCTCCGTTGAAGGGGATCCCCGCTGCTCCGAACTGCTCGTGCGCGATGCGGGCGTAGGGGGTCGGGTCGGGGAACAGCACGGCGATGTGTTCGGGGGTGATCCCGTCGACCAGGTCCGAGGTGACCTGGCGTAGGACGGCTCGGACCTCTTCGTCGGGATCGCTCGCGATGATGATGTCGTGTGCGGTTGGCGGAGCTGAATCGAGCTGGGGTGCCTCGACGCCCAACTGGCGAGCCAACCGGTGGATCGACCGATCGGCGTCGTGATCACCGGTCATCCCGACGATGCACCGGACATCGAGGTGTTGACCTAGTTGGGTGACCAGCTGTGTCTGGGCCGCAGTCAGGCTGGCCGGTAGGTACAAGACGAACGCTCCAAATTGTCGTTCGACAGTGGCCGGCTCGGTGGCAACGTGACGACGAGCCTCGGACAAGAGCTCGAATTCGTCGTACCAGTCGTCCTGGAGGATCCCGGTAACGCTTCGATACAGCTCGACGACGCGGGCGGCGCGGGCCGAGGCGGCGGCGAGACGCTCGATCTGGTCGGGTGCGAGGTCGCGGAGTTCGCGGTACAAGGGAACCAGCGCCTGCTCGGTGGCCGGGTGCTCGGTGGCCGGGCCGAACAGGTCGGGCAGTCGTGCGAGGGCGGTCCGCACTGCGGCGCCGACGATCGGCGTGCTGACCGGGCGCCGTCCCGACCTGGCAAGGGCGGGGGCGCCCAAGAGGTCGGCAAGTCGGTACAGCGTCAACAGCGAGATACCGGCGATGCCACTTCCGGCGGGTGAGACGGGGCCGATGATGCCGGCCGCAAGTTGGCGACGAGTGCTCACCCCGACGTAGTTGGTGGGGACGAGGATGGTCACGGGGGTCAGGGGGTCGTCGGCTTTGAGCGTCCGCAGTTCGAGGCCCAATGCGTGGCGGGCCGCTGAGCCGACGGCGGCTGTGGTGACCGTGATCACGTTGTCAGCGTTCGTCGGACGATCTCGAGAAGTGCCTCACCATATTGCTCGAGCTTTTTGGGCCCGACACCCTTGACCTGGGCCAGTTCACGTCGGCTGCTGGGGCAGCGGCGGGCGATGGTCTCGAGGGTTGCATTGCCGAAGACGACGTATGCGGGCATGCCGGCCGCTCGGGCCGTCTCGGTGCGCCACGCCTTGAGTGCCTCGAACAGGTCAGAGGGGAGGGGGTCCTCGATCGGGGTCGGTGGGAGGCCAGCGGTCTGCGATGGTGGTTCCTCCGATGGGGGAGGAGCTTGCTGGGCGTCCTCTGCCAGTTCGGCGAGGAACCGCGACGGGCGACGGGCGTCGGCCACCACGGTGGTCGTGTCGCTGGATCGAGTCAGGGCGACGTGGAAGACCCGACGTTCTTCTTCGGTCTCGGCGAGTCGGTGGGGCAGGGTTCCTTCGTTGGCCCCGACCACGACGACGTGTGGCCACTCCAGGCCCTTGACCCGGTGCACGGTCGAGAGGGTTACGCCCTGGTCGGGGGCGACGCCGGGCCGGCCCAGCGCGGTGCGTAGCCAGTCGGAAAAGGTGTGGGGATCGGGTTCCACAGCGCCGAGTTGGAGGAGGGCCTCGACATCGTCGGTGTGGGTCGATCGGTCGACCGAGCGGCGGGATCCGTCGAGGCGGGTCAGGGCGCCCGCCACCCCGACGTCCTCAGAGATGTTGGTGAGGATCGTGGCCGTGTCGCCCCCGTGTTGGACGAGGTCGGCGAGCAGCTCTACGTCGTCGAGAAAGGCGGTGATGCGCTTGCCGTCCTGGTCGCTCAAGCGTTTGGCCAGACGGCGAAGGTCGGCGACCCTGCGGTGCTCGCCCATCCACTCACGCACCTTGGCCGAGAGTCCTCGCGACGGGCGGCGGCTTGCCTCGGAAAGATCGGCGGCGGTCATCGCTCCGGGGTCGGTGGCCAGTCGGAGCCAGGCGAGCATGGCTCGCATGCCGGTGCGACCCAGCACATCAGGCCCGACGGTCGTCACGACCGGGATGTCGGCGTTCATCAGGGCGATCTGAGGAGCTGCCAGGGCGATATTTACTCGGCCGAGGATGACGATGTCCTCGGGTGGGTTCCCATCGTGGAGCAGGGTGCCGACCCGTTCGATCAATGCGGCCAGCGGTTCGTCGGCGGTGGTGACGAGGAGGTCGTCATCGGCTCCCTGTCGTTCGAGGGGCGTCCTGATGGTTTTGTCGATGCGGTGGCCGTTGTGGGTGAGGAGGTGCGACGCGCCGCGAACGACGGCGGGGGCACAGCGATAGTTGACCTCGAGGGGGTACGTGGTGGGGTGCGGGAAGAATCGGTCGAAGTCGACGAGCCACTCGGGCGAGGCTCCGGTGAACCCGTAGATGGTCTGGTCGTCGTCCCCGACTGCGAAGACGTCGGCCCGCGGACCGGCCAGCAGTCGTACCAGCAGAAGGTGGGCCGGGGTGAGGTCTTGGAACTCGTCGACCAGGAGCTGACCGCAGGCGGCCTGTGCGTGGCTTCGGCAATCGGGGTCGGTGAGCAGGACCTCGATGGCCCGCAGGATCTGTTCGTCGAAATCCACCTGGTCGTGCTGACGGAGTCGTTCGCGATAGGCCTCCAACACCTGGGGAAGGTCGGCGATGTCGGCGCCGAATTCCTCGACCACGGCAACGGGGTCCCGAAGGCCCAGTCGAGCGGCCCCGAGGGCTTCGATCCAGGCAGCTAGGGGGTCGGTGTTCGTCTTGCGGGGGATGTGGACCAGGGTGCGGAGGTGGCGGCGCACCTCACGCTCGTCGATGGTCCCGACTCTGGTGGCGATCTGCGACGAACGGAGAAAGCCGTCGGTGCCATTCACGATCGACAGGGCCAGGGCGTTGAGGGTCCGCACCCGCAGTCCGGCGAGGTCGCCAGTTCGCTGTTCCATTTCGAGTTGGGCCCGCTTGTTGAACGCCACCAGGGTCAGGGCATCGGCGGGAATGCCACGATCGACGAGGAGGTGACGGGCCCGTTCGGTCAGCACGCGGGTCTTGCCCGAACCGGCGGGCGCCACGATCCGGGCGGGCCCGCCGCGATGGGCGACCGCTGCGAGTTGGTCGGGTGCAAGATCGGCCGTTGGCGCATCGGTGCCGAGTGGACGGCATGGGCCCGAGCTGGTGGAACCCAGGTGAACGACCCGGTGGGTCATGGCGGCCGCCAGGCTGAGATCGAGGGGTCCACCGTCGAAGACGATGCCTGTGCCGTCGGTCAGGATGGCATCTGCTCCCGCTGGCGGCTGGCCGCCATCGAGGTGACCGTCGGCCAGATACGCGGCGGCGGGCATGGTGCACGTGCCGTCGAGGGCGGCCAGAGCTGCGTTCGACCACACGAGATGATGGAGCCGATCGCGGGGGAGGTCGAGGTCGGGGGTGAGCAGCCACGGATCTCGGCGGACCACCGTTGAGGGAGGCGAGGAGAACGGGGCCCGGAGTCGGACGACGTAGGGAATCCGACTCGACCAACGTTCCTGAAGCTGATCGACGACGGACCCGGGCTCGAGCATGGTGAGCTCGTCGAGGTCGATCACCTCTACGTCGCTCCAGGGCTCAGGAATCGGGGTGTCGTCCGTCACGACCAAGGTCCTGGCCAGCTCCCGAGGGCCTCGGCCCACCGGAGGGCCCGATCCGAGCAGTCGAGGGGGTCGAATTGTCTTTGGCCTGCCGCTGCGGAGTGCATCGGGGTTCGAAGCGGCGGGTGCTTCGAGGAGGTCAACCCGTGGCAACGGCTCACCGGACTGTGGGGTGCGGGAGCAGGAGCGCACCTCGCTCACCGTGGGGTGAACGCCCCCACAATGTCCACATCTGATCGCCGGCATCGAGGGGGAGATTAGGTGGCAGCTGTGACAGTGCGGTCGACGCCGGCTCAGGTCCCGGCGAGGCGGGCTACCACGGGGGCCATTGCGTCGATCTCACCGTCGTGGATCACGATGTAGCTGGTCCCGTAGGCCTCACGGTGATGGTGCAACTGCTCACAGATCTGCTCCACCGTCCCGGCCAGCACCATGGGGATCGTCTTGGCCTGTTCGGGGGTGACGCCGAAGCCGGGGGCCATTTGCTCGAAGAGGCTGTCGGCATCGTCGGTCACGATCACCATGAAGGTGTGGAGTTGGAGCTCGAGCTCGGCGAAGCGGTCTCCGGCTGCCTCCTCCACCCAGGCCCGCCGCTCGGCGAAGCGTTCACCGAGGGCCGACAGCACTGCTTCGGGTCCGATGGACCCAGCCGAGAGCGAGGCATTGAGACCGACGATGTCGGCCAGGCGTGCCGCGGCGGACAGCACCCGTCTGCCTCCACCCCCGATGATGATGGGCGGCCCCCCGTCGGTGTGGGGCCGCGGAGTCCCCGTGGCCCCGTCGATGGTGTAGTGCTGGCCGGCGAAGGTGACGGGTTCGGGTCCCCACAGCCCGGTGATGACCTCGACCGCCTCGAGCATCCGGTCGATCCTGCGCCCGGGTGGGTCGTAGACAATGCCGGACTGGTCGTAGTCGCTGCGCATCCACCCGGCTCCGAGGCCGAACTCCACCCGGCCTTCGGTAGCCAGATCCAGGGTGGCCATCTCCTTGGCCAGGACGACGGGGTGCCGGTAGTCGACGTCGTAGACCAGGGCACCGACCTTGAGGTGGCTGGTGGCTTCGGCGGCCACCGTGATGGCCACCGTCGGGGCCCACTGGTCGTCGAAATGGTCTGGGCAGAACACGGTGCTGTAGCCGAGGTCCTCGATCTTGCGGATGGTGTCGCGGTAGGTGCGCCCATCGGGGGCGGAGCCGTACATCACACCGAATCGAAACGGTCGCATGACGGCACCCTAACCTCGCGGCCATGTCCGAACTGCAGCTGCTCCCCGCAACGGGAGCCTCCACCTACCGTCCGGCCGAAGGGATGCCCCCGGCCCTGTTCCTTCCCGACGGGACAGACGGTGTCGTGTCGACCGAGCTCACCCGGGGGCCCTGGGCCCATCGGGTGATGCACGGGGGGCCTATCTGCGGAGCACTCGGCCGGACGGTCGAATTGGGGCTGGGACGCCAGGACCTGGTCTGCACTCGGTTCACGGTGGACATCCTGTCCGGGATCCCGGTGGAGCCGCTGCGATGCTCGCACGAGGTGCGCAAGGCGGGAAAGCGCACCGCCTTGGTCGACGGCTTCCTCGAGCACGAGGGACGGCTCGTGGCCCGGGCGACCTCACAGTGGCTGGCTCCCGGCCCCGCTGACCAGGGGGGTCCGATCGAGCTTCCCCCAGTCCCCGGAGACCGGGATGATCCGGGGGCCCACCCCGACATGACCTACCCCCG
The DNA here is from genome assembly GCA_038135065.1 of Acidimicrobiales bacterium. Taxonomy (GTDB): domain Bacteria; phylum Actinomycetota; class Acidimicrobiia; order Acidimicrobiales; family Poriferisodalaceae; genus JAYPWI01. The sequence goes on along the minus strand of JAYPWI010000009.1, from coordinate 19,083 downwards.
GCCGGGCTTCAATGCAGACGCCATCGACCTGCGGGTCGTGGAGGGCTCGACCGAGGAACCGGGCCCGGGCAGGATCTGGATCCGCTTGGCCCACCCGCTGGTCGAGGGGGAGTCGACCACGACCTTCCAGCGACTGACCACCCTGTGCGATCTCGGCGCGGCCGTGGGCTGGGAGCCCTCGGACTCCGATGCCCACTACATCAACACCGACGTGACGTTGCAGTTGGTACGGCGCCCGCAGGGAGAGTGGTTCTTCTTCGAGTCGTCGGTCGTGCACGGCGCCGACGGGGTGGCCTGTTGTCGCTCTACGATCTCCGATGTCGGGGGTGTGCTGGGCTGGATCATGCAGAGCCAGATGCAGGCACCACCCGAGATCAGGTTCTGAGCGCCGAGCCGTTCACGATCCTTCGGCCACCGTGGAGCCGGAGCGCAGTTCGTCGACTTCGTCGTCCGTGAAACCGGCTTCCCGGAGGATCTGGGCCGTGTGTTCCCCCAGGCGGGGCGCGGGTCCACCGGGACCGACCTCAGCGGTGGCGAATCGCATGGGGATACCCACACTGCGGTAGGCGCCGTGGGGTCCTTCGATGTCGGGGAACAGGCCGATCGCCTCGGCCTGGGGATCCTGGGCGACCTCGTGGAGGCCCATGACGGGACCCCAGATCATCCCCTCGGCGTCGAAGATCTCCCCCCACTCGTCCCTGGTCCGGTGGGCCAGGGCCTCGTCGATCCCTGCGACCAACTCCGCCATGTGATGGAAGCGGCCCCGCACATCGCTCAGGCGTTCGTCGTCGAGCCAGTCCTCTCGCCCGATGATGCGACAGAGCTTGTGCCAGGCTGCGGCCTCGGGCATGTTCATCACGATCCATTTCCCGTCGCCGCAGGGGTAGCGGTTGGCCGTCGGAAGGATCATCTCGTTGCGAGCCCGACGTCGAACGGGAGCCCGATCCACTGCGGTCACTGCGAAATCCGAGGCTTGGGTCCACACGGCTGTCTCGTAGAGCGAGGTCTCGACCACCTGGGTCTCGCCGGTTCGCTCGGCCAGGCGCAAGGCAGCCAGGACCGCGCCGACCAGGGCCAGCCCGGTCGTGTGGTCGCCCTGGGCGGGGCGGGCCATGGGCACCTCGCCGTCGTCGCCTTCGCGCAGGGCGTCGTACAGGCCGGAGCGTCCGAAGAAGGCGGTGACGTCGTAGCCGGGGCGCCAGGCTTCGGGTCCGGTGGTCCCATAGCCCGTCAGGGTTGCGTGGACGATCCCGGGGCGAATGGCTCCCACTGTGGCGGGGTCGAGGCCGAACCGTTCCTGGCGTTGGGCGAGCAGGTTGCACATGAAGACGTCGGCCCCTTCGATGAGACGGTGCACGACGGCCTGACCGGCCGCTGACCCGAGGTCCACGGCGATCGACCGCTTGCCGCGGTTGTCGACGTCGAACTGGTAGTCGTAGCCCTTGGCGTCGCCCTCGATCTTCGGTGGGCGGCCCAGGTCCCGCATCGGATCACCGCCCAGCGGTTCGATCTTGATGACATCGGCACCGAGGTCGGCGAGGACGGCCCCCGCACTCGGCGCGGCCATCCAGCTGTCGATCTCGATGATGCGAACGTCGTCGAGTGGTGCTGCCATGGTGCCTCACAATGGTTCGTTGGCGATGTGGACGGGGTTCCCCTGAACGGCAGAAGGGCCCGTGAGCTGCGCCACGATCCGATCCAGGAGGGACCGCGGCTGCTCCAATTCTTCGATCGTCTGGATGCCGGGCGCGTTGCTTCCGCCGGAAACCAGGTGCGCCACGTGAGCGAGCACAGTGCCGGCGATCTCGTGCAGTCCCGCCTCGAGCCCGGGGAGCGATACACCGACCCGCAGCCCGCTGCCATCGCTGCGTTGCCCTGTCGCCAGAGCGAAGACGGCGGGGATGGCGGTGGCTCCCGGTCGGAAGATGGCGCCGAACATGGCCCCGATCCGTCGACGTAGGGGTGGATCTGCCAGAAGGACGGGGAGCCAGGATCGATCGAGGGCACCCGAGTTGATGCCGTTCCGGTACGAAGCGAACAGGCTGGCCGTCCGTCGTCGGGTGAGCATGACACTGTCGACCCGTCCGGCGATGTCGAGGTTGGCGGCGAGCGTCAGGGTCTCCGGACGGCCCGTGGTCCAGCCAGTGCCGGTACCCGTCTCTGGAAAGGTGATGGCGACTGGCGCGAGGGTCGACAGCGTCTGCGGTTCGGACCCCGCGGTGAAGGTGACATCGTCACCGATCAGGGAGGCCATGGAGCGGGCAAGGGTGGTGGGCCGTCGGTCCAACTCGACGGCATTCCCGACCCGGGGGTAGCCCTCCCCTGCGTCATACCCCCAGCCCGTCACCAGGTGATCCACCCGGGCGAGCTCGCGCGTTGCCATCGTGGCCAAGAGGTTGGTGAGGCCGGGACTCATGCCTGCCCCGACGACGGCGGTGACCGCAGCGCGACGCGCAGCGCCGTTGCGCTGTGCCATGGCCATCGTCGTGGCCAGGTCGTCGGTGGCGTCGACGTAGTGGCAGCCCGCTCCGATCGCTGCATCGAGGAGGTGCGGAGCGAAATCGATCGTCGGGCCCACGGCATTGACCACGGTGGTGTGCGATGTCAGGGCGTCGACCAAGGGTGCGCCGGATGCCACATCCAAGGTGAGGGGTCGGGCCGCCGGCCCGACCGCAGCAGCGGTGGTGCGGGCAGTCTCGCTGTCGTGGTCGATGATCGTCAGGCCGTCGATGTCGGGAAGGTTGGAAAGAACCCCTGCTGTCACCCGACCGAGTCGACCACCCCCGAGCACGGCGATGTTCATGCTGCTCCTCGTTCGAGGGAAATCTTTCCACGCCCATGCTGTTCGTGCTGCGCCTCGGGCTGTCCGGCGCGGTATGCCAACTACGCTGCTCGAACGAAGGACCCAGGGGGTGTCGTGAAGCTCAAGGACAAGGTAGCCATCGTGACCGGGGGGGCGAGTGGCATCGGCGAGGCCCTCATCGAGCGCTTCCACGCAGAAGGGGCGAGCGGTCTCGTGGTGGTGGACCGAGACCTCGACGGGGCCCGGCAAGTGGCAGAGCGGGTCGGAGGAACCGCGGTGGGGTGTGACGTGACGGACGAAGCGGCCATCGCCGCCCTGGTCAACGACACCATCGACGCGCACGGTCGGGTCGATGTCATGGTGTCCAACGCCGGGTACGCATCGGGTGGCGGATTGGAGGTGGCCAACGAGGAGATCCAGCGGATGTGGGAGGTTCACGTGATGAGCCACATCTACGCCGCTAGAGCAGTGGTTCCCGCCATGGTGGCCAACGGGGGTGGCTATCTGCTCAACACTGCGTCGGCTGCCGGTCTCCTCACCCAGCTCGGCTCGATGCAGTACGCAGTGACCAAGGCGGCGGCTGTCTCGCTGGGGGAGTTCCTGGCCATCACCTACGGAGAGCGGGGCATCCGGGTGTCGATGCTGTGTCCCCAGGCAGTGGCCACCAACATCCTGACGAACAGCCCCGACGGTATGGGCGAGGAGGGCTCAGCGGGTGCGGCGGCCGGTGACGGGGTGTTGCAGCCCCACGAGTTGGCCCAGACGGTGATCGAGTGCATGGACGAGGAGCGGTTCCTCGTGCTCCCTCATCCCGAGGTGCAGACCTACCGGGAACGCAAGGCCGATGACATCGACCGCTGGATCGTCGGCATGCAACGCTTCCAATCCCGTCTCTATGCAGGTCGCAGCAGCCAACCAGCTGACTGGTTCCTGGGCTGAGTCAGATCACCCCGCCGGCTGGCTGACGCCGGCGTCGACGTTCGAAGACCTGGGCAAAGCCCCTGCCCCCGGTGAGGTAGGCCGTCAGCAGCAGCAGAACTGCGTAGATGAAGGCCTCGGACTTCACGATGCCGTCCAAACCGGTCGCCGTGCGCCAGCCGTTGCGGTCGTCGATCCACACGGGCAACAGGACGAACATCACTGACGCAGGGAGGGCGTACAGCAGGCGCTGGCCACCGAAGGCCATGGCCAGGGCGAACATCTTGATCGAGTTCTCGGACTGGTACAGCGGGCCGTCCGTGAAGTTGACGGGGATCACCAACAAGCCGCCCGCCAACCCGGCGAGCGCCCCGCTCGTTGCGACACCGAGGAGACGGAGTCGATACACGGGGATACCGAACGCCGCCGCCGCCTGAGGGTTGTCGCGGCTGGCCACGAAGGCCCTGCCCAGTGGTCCGGCCAGGGTTCGGTGGAGGACGAACAGGGTGACCAGGGTCCAAGCCAGCACGATGCCGTATTCCCACAGGTGTTCGTCCTTGGGGGCGATGCCCGTCCACGACGGAGCGATGAACTCGCCATCGAGGGTGACGGGCAGTGGACCGTCGATCTGACGGAGCACGATCGGAAAGGCAACGGCCAGGGACAGGGTGAGCAGGGCCAGGTACGCCTTGGGGAGGCGAAGGGCAGGGACGGCGATGATGGCTCCCACTGCGAACCCGAACACGAGGCCGACCAGGGGCATGAGCATCGGCGGGAGACCGAAGTCGTTGACCGAATGCAGGGCACAGGCCGAACCCAGGCCGACGAAGGCTCCCTGGCCGAGGCTCAGCAGGCCAAGGTGGTGGGTGAGCAGGTTCAGCCCGGCGAAGGCGAGCACCAGGGCAGTGAGCTGGGTGAGGTCGGTGGTGAAGATGGAGGTGGACCGCAGGGGGACGATGACGGCCAGCAGGCCGAGCACCACGATGCCTGCGACCTGCGGCCAGCGGCGAACCGGGGGAGGATCCCATGGGGCCGTCATGCGGTTCGCTCGTATCCGGTCGGGGCCAGCAGCCCGGAGGGTCTGATGGACAGGATCACGATCAGCACGGCGAGGGCCCACACCAGGGTCACCTGGCTGTCGATGAAGCCCACGTAACCGCCCATCATGGTCTCGGCGAAAGCGAAGAGATAGCCCCCGACGAAGGCGAGGGCCGGGCTGCGGAGGCCGCCCAGGGTCGCCGCGGCCAGACCGAAGACGAACATCCGTCCCATCATGTCGGGACGCACGTTGATCTTGCCCGCAATCAGGGCGCCGGCCAGTGCTCCCACCGCGGCGGCCAGGGCCCAACCGATCATGATCACCCTGTTGACCCTGATGCCGACCAGTTCCGACGTCACCCGGTTGGATGTCACGGCACGGAAGGCCAACCCCAGCTTGGTCCGCCGTTGTAGTAGGGCCAACAGTGCCAAGGCGGCGAGCATGGTGACGGTGATGCCGATGGTGTCGAACCACAAGCGAGCGCCTGCGATGTCGAAGCGGTCGGAGGGCTCGTCGGGGAAGGGCGAGCCAAGGAAACGGGTCTGGCCGCCCCAGTACTTTCGCACGAAGGTCTCGATCAAGAGGTACAGGCCGAGGGTGGCCCCGATGGCGGGCACGGGGTCCTTCTCGCCCAGTGGCCGGATGAGGAAGCGCTCGATGGCGGCTCCGATCACCATGGACACGACGATGGCGCCGAGGATCGATGCCCAGATCGGCCATGGGGTCCCGAAGTCGTCGACCCAGTTGGAGAAGGCCATGGGGCGCTGGGGAAGGTGGGGGACCGCCCCGGGGCCGATGGTGGTGGCGAACAGGACGGCGATGTACGTGGAGAACATGGCCAACTGGCCTTGGGCCAGGTTGAGCACCCCGGTGGAGCGGAACACCATCGAGATGGCGACGGCGATCGCGGCATAGGCCGACCCGTTGGACAGTGAGTCGAAGGTGCGCTGGAGGAACAGTCCCATGGCAGCGGTGAGTTTGCCACAGCGCAGGCTGGACGGCTGGGGCGACGTGGGAACGCCCTGCGGCGTAGCGTGGAGGGATGGCCGAAGATCGGATCGACACCGATGTCGTCATCGTCGGTGGCGGGCCGGTGGGCCTGTCCCTTTCCCTGATGCTGTCTCTGCAAGGGGTCGATCACCTGTTGGTGGAACGGCACCCGTCGACGACCTTCCACCCCAAGGCCCGGAACCTCAACACCAGGACGATGGAGATCGTCCGAGCCTGGGGTGTCGATGACGCCATGGATGACATCGCGCTGGGTCCGGGATGGTGTTCGTCGATTGCGTACTGCAAGGATCTGGCCAGTCCCGAGATCGGACGCATGACCACCGGTGGTTTCGTGGGGGTGGGCGACGACCTCAGTCCGGTGGTGCCGCACCTGTCGAGTCAGGACGTCTACGAACCCGTGTGGCGGAAGCGAGCGGAGGAGCTGGCGCCGGGCTCGCTGCGGTTCGGGGTGAGCCTCGACGCCTTCGTGGACCAGGGTGATCACGTCGAAGTCTCCCTGCGTCCCGTTGACGGGCCGGTCGAGGTGATCCGCACCCGCTACCTGGTGGGCTGCGATGGCTGGAACAGCCCGGTCCGTCAGGGCCTCGGTCTCCAACTCGAGGGACGAGCCGGCATGGCCCGCTTCGTCAACGTCTACTTCCGAGCCGATCTGTCCGATCTGGTTGCCCATCGTCCTGCGGTGCTGTTCTTCACCACCGAACCCCGGGGTGTGTTCCAGCCCCTCGACGGAGGGGACCGCTGGCTCTGTCAGATCACCCACCTGGAGGAGGGTGACCCGCTCGAGGCCTACCCCACCGACCGGTGCGTGGAGTGGGTGCGCCAGGCGGCCGGCGACCCCGAACGCGAGGTGGAGATCCTGTCGGTGGGGACGTGGACCATGAACGCCACGGTGGCCGACCACTATCGGGTGGGACGGTGTCTTCTGGCTGGCGACGCCGTGCACCAACTACCCCCGACCGGAGGTTTCGGGGCCAATACCGGCATCCAGGACGCCCACAATCTGGCCTGGAAGCTGGGCGCCGTGCTCCGGGGCGAGGCCGGGGACATGCTGCTCGACACCTACGAGACCGAGCGGCGTCCCGTCGCGGCCTACAACGCCGCGCGCAGCCTGGACAACAGCCGCATGGTCGGCCGGATCACCGAGATGGCCCTGGCGGGCGGCGATGCAGCCGCCGAGGTGGGTCGTACCACCCGCTATGGCAACTTCACCGGGATGGAGTTGGGGTTCCATTACGACGAGGGCGCCGTCGTCCCCGACGGGACCCCGGCACCGGCACCGCAGGACCCGGTCATCGACTACGTGCCCACCTGCCGTCCCGGCCATCGCCTTCCCCATGCCTGGACGGATGACGGGGGTGGGAAGAGCACCCTCGACCTGGTCGGTCGGGGATTGGTGGCCATGGCGGTCGACCCGGTGATGCTCGAGGGCGTCGTGAACCTCGGCCATCAGGCTGGGGTTGCCCTTGCGGGATGCCCCTTGTCCAGTTCGGTGGCGGCTGCTGTCGGCCTCGAGGAGGGACAGGTGCTCGTCGTTCGCCCGGACGGCCACGTGGGATGGAGAGGGGCGAACCCGACCCCCGCCGAGGTGGTCGGAGCCGCAGCCCGGATCCTGGGGGTAGATCGGTGAGCGACGCCGACGAGGTCGTCCGGTATTGCTTCGATGTCGTGGTTCCCATGGACCCTGACCTGTCGGTGCTCGACGGCGCGGTGGTGGAGGTGTCCCAGGGGCGCATCGTCTACGTCGGGCAGCCCGAGGATGCACCGCGCAGGCCGGACCGCACGGTGCGTCTGGGGGGACTGGCCATGCCGGGCCTGGTCAACACCCACGCCCACACCCCCATGTCCCTGGTCCGTGGGGCCGGCGACGGGCTCCCCCTCATGCGGTGGTTGACCGAAGTGATGTGGCCCCGTGAGGGTCAGATGGCCCCCGAGGATGTCGCGTGGGGCATGCGACTCGGGGCGGCAGAGATGCTGCGCTGCGGTATCACGACGACGTGCGAGATGTACCTGTTCGAGGAGGCCGTCCTCGAGGGGGCACGGGACGCCGGGATTCGCCTGGTGATGACACCAGCCATGATCTCGGCCCTCCACGGTGGCGACTTCGGTACGTCACAGGCACGACTCGACGAACTGGTCGCCTTCCACCGGACCCACCACGATCCCGACGGCACGGTCACGGTCGGCCTGGCCCCCCACAGCGCGTATGACCTCGGCATCGATCGATGCGCAGAGATCGCCGCTGCGGCGCAGGACATCGATGCCTTGCTGCACCTGCATCTCGTGGAGACCAGGGATGAAGGCAGGGACCTCGAGGCGGCCCATGGTGGGACCTCCACCACACGCTTGCTGGCCGAGGCCGGGGTGTTCGATGGTCGGGTTCTCGCCGCCCATGCGGTGTGGCTCGACGACGAGGATCTGCGCCTGGTGGCCGAGCACGGGGTGGCTGTCGCCCACTGTCCGATGAGCAACATGAAGCTGGGGTCGGGGGTCGCCCGGGTGCCCGAGTTGCTGGCCGCTGGGGTGACCGTCGGTCTGGCCACCGATGGGCCGGCATCCAATGACGCCCTCGACCTGTGGCAGGAGCTCCGAATGGCCCCCATGCTGGCCCGGGTCAGTCGTCTTGATGCGGCCGCCCTGGGGCCCGCTGACACCCTGGCCATGGCAACCCATGGTGGGGCGACCGCACTCGGACTGGACGGCGTCGGTCGCCTCGCCGCCGGTCAGAGGGCCGACATGATCCGTCTCGACATCGAGGATCCCGCCTTCGTCCCCGTGACCCGCCCCGAAGAACTCGTCGCCCACCTGGCCTGGTCGGCGGGGGCCCGCCACGTGACCGATGTGTGGGTCGACGGTGCTCGGGTGGTCGAAGATGGGCAGTGCCTGACCATCGACATGGAGCGCGCAGTGGCCGAGGGTCACGAGCGGGGACGGCGCCTGGCGAGGGCATCGGGCACCTGAGCTGCCTCCGACGTGGGACCATGAACCGATGATCGGGATCATCGCTGGCACCGGCTACTACGACCTCCCAGGCTTGATGGGACGCTCCGAACGGACGGTGACGACCCGCTGGGGGGATGCCCGGGTCCTGACCGGCCGCTGGCACGGTGTCGAGATCGCCTTCGTCGCCCGTCACGGCGGCGACCATTCCATCCAGCCGGCTGCTATCAACTACCGGGCCAATGTGGCCGCCCTGCGGGACCTGGGTGTGGAGGCCGTGTTCGCGGTCAATGTCGTGGGGTCGATGATGGCGGACCGCGGTCCGGGAAGTTTCGTGCTCGTCGATGATTTCATCGAGTTCACCACCGGGCGGGACTGCACCTTCTTCGACGGCCCCGGTGAGGTCAACCACACCGACATGACCGACGTGTACGACCCCGGGTTGCGGGCCCTGCTCACCCACGCGGCGCAGCTCGAGGGCATCGATCTCGCAGACGGGGCCACCTACGTCTGTACCAACGGACCCCGCTTCGAGACCCCGGCCGAGATCGCCATGTACGTGACCCTGGGTGCCGATGTGGTGGGGATGACGGGTTACCCCGAAGTGGCCCTGGCCCGCGAGGCCGGCCTCACGTATGCCTCGGTGGCCGTGGTCTCGAACCCGGCCGCCGGAACGGTCGAGGGCGCCATCAGCCACGAGGAGATCTGGGCCATGCTCGACGCGACCAAGGAGCCGCTCTTCCGGCTCCTGGCTCGGGCCGTGCAGTTGCACGCCACCGGAGTGTGCTGAGTTCGGCCGGAGGTGATCAGCTGTGGGCGACCATCGTCCGCCACACCCGTTGGGGCGTTGTCGGCATGTCGATGTGACGGACTCCGAGGTGAGCCAGGGCGTCGATCACTGCGTTCTGCACCGCTGGGGTCGCTCCCACGGTTCCCGATTCGCCGATGCCTTTCGCCCCGAGCGGGTTGATGTGGGTCGGGGTCTCTAGCACGACCCGCTCGAACATGGGGAGCTCGGTCGCCGAGATCACGGGGTAGTCGGCGAAGTTCGAGGTCTGGGGGTTGCCATCCTCGTCGTAGACCACCTCCTCGAGGAGGGCTTGGGCCACCCCCTGGGCGAGACCGCCGTGGACCTGACCATCGGCCAGCAGGGGATTCAGGATGGTGCCTGCGTCATCACAGGCGATCATGCGGAGCAGGGTGACCTCCCCCGTGTCGGGATCCACTTCGACCACGGCCACATGGGTTCCGAAGGGAAAGGTGGGACCCTCGGAATCGAAGGTCTCTTCTGCGTGGAGTAAGCGGGGTCCCGATTCCTCGACGTCGCCCGAGGATGCCAGGCGGTCGGCGATCTGGGACCAGTCCAGGGCGACGGCCGGGGTGCCCACGACGTGGAACCTTCCACTCGACGTGTCCAGCTCGACGTCCTCGGTTGCCGCTTCGAGGGCTTCGGCTGCCACCTCGCGGGCCATGCGGACCAGCTCCGCCGACGCGTTCCAGATGGCGGCTCCGGCCAGCTGCACGGAACGCGAACCACCGGTCACCGCCCCGGTGGGAATGAGGTCGGTGTCGCCATGGATCACGTCGATGTCGTCGTAGGCCACCCCGGTCGCGTCGGCGATCAACATGGCCCACGCAGTGTGATGACCCTGGCCGTAGGGGCACGAACCTGTGCGAGCCAGGATGCGGCCACCGGGTTGCAACTCGACCCCGCCCCACTCGCTGCGACCGGCGCCGGCCGTCCGTTCGACATAGGTGGCCAAGCCGATACCCAGAAGGGGCCCCGCTCCCTCGTCTCGTCGCCTGCGCTGTTCTGCCCGCAGGGCTTCGTAGTCGCTGGCCTGGAGTGCCGCATCGAGGCTCGCCTCGTAGGCCCCGCTGTCGTAGGGGCTGCCCGTGAGGGTGGTGAGAGGGAATGCGCTGGGGGCGAGAAAGTTCCGCCGGCGTACTTCGGCGGGATCCATGGCGATCTCGGCGGCAAAGGCGTCGACGGCCCGCTCGATGGCGGCCGCGGCCTCGGGACGTCCTGCACCCCGGAAGGCGCCCACCGGGGTGGTGTTGGTCACCACGGACACGGAGCTGAACCCCACGCTCGGGATCTCGTAGCAGCCGGTGAGCATGGCCCGACCGTTGGCCGGGAGTTGGGCCGCCGTCGAGGGATAGGCCCCGGCGTCCTGCACGATGTGGAGGTGGTAGGCCTCGATACGACCATCTCGTGATCCGCCGATGGTGCAGTACTGGATCTGGGCTCGACCGTGGCCCAGGCCCGTCATGTCGTCGCTGCGGCTGGGCACCCACGACACGGGCCGTTCGAGGCGCCGGGCCAACCAGGGCAGGATCACCTCCTCGGCGTGTGGTCGAGCTTTGGCGCCGAAGCTGCCCCCGACATCGGAGGACGTGACGTGGAGTTCGGACGGCTCGACGCCCAGCGATCCCGCCAGGGCGGCCCGCACGGGATGGACCCCCTGTCCGGCGTTGTAGTGATGGATGCGGCCGTCGTCGCCCCACGCCGATAGGGCAACCCGGGGCTCCAGGGCGGCCGGGGCGAGTCGGTTGTTGACGGTACGCACCTCGACCACGACGTCACACGACGAGAAATCGGCCTCTAGGTCTCCGGCGTCCATCCGGATGACCACGTTCCCTTCGGCCGTGCCCTCGAACAGGGTGACACCACCCTCGAGCGCTTGCTCGGGATCGACCACCGCATCGAGGACGTCGTAGTCGATGTCGAGCAGTTCGGCGGCGTCTCGGGCTGCCGCTGGACTCTCGGCGATCACGATGGCGATGGGCTCACCCACATAACGAACCCGGTCCGTGGCCAGAGGGTGGCGCACCATGGCCGGGTCGAAGGCCGGGTTGATGGCCGGCAGTGGTCCGAAGTCCAGGTCGGCAGCCGTGACGACGTCCACTACTCCCGGGGCTGTTCGGGCGGCGCTGGTGTCGATGGTGCCGAGCCGGGCGTGGGCCACCGTCGACACCACGTAGTGGGCGTGGAGCATCCCGGGAAGCTGACGGTTCGCTACGAATTGTCCCCTGCCCCTCAGCAGTGGTTCGTCCTCGCGCCGTCGGACAGGGGTTCCTCGCAGGGTCATGGGGTCCTCCGTTGGTGTGGTGCACAGCGGCACCGCATCGGATTCTGCCAAAGTGCGAGGGGGGAGTGCTGTCTTGTGCTGGTACCCCGCAGTGATGTGGCGCCGGTACCGTGACCTCGTGGTTGACGACGAAGTACAGGTGCTGTCTCGCCTCGATGCCCTGTTCAGGACAGACCCGACGGCTCGCGGGGTGGGGGCCCGGCTGGTCTCGTGGGGTCATGGGGACGCCGTGGTCTCAGCTGAGGTGACCGAGCAGCAGACCAACTTCATGGGGGTCACCCACGGCGGTGTGATCTTCACCATCGCCGACATCGCGATGTCCGTTGCTTCGAACAGTTTCGGGCGGGTCGCGCTCGCCGTTCGCCTTGACATCAGCTACCTGCGGGGAACCCGTCCTGGCGACCAGCTCATCGCCACGGCGACCACGACACACACCAGTCGACGATTCGGCCATCACCGACTCGACCTGACTCGGGGCGACGAATTGGTGGCACAGGCGTCGGGAACCACCTATCGCACCGATGAGTGGCATTTCGGTCAACAGAGTTGGCCTGCGGACTGGCCGCATGATTGAGCAGGTGGTGAGAACGGTCACCCCGCGGTGGGCCGTGGTCGGGTGGTTGGTAGCCGGTGCCATCCTGGTCGGTGCGGGATGTGACGGGCCCGGGTCGTCTCCCTCGCCCGCCGGTGACGGCCGATCGGGCGACGATGTCGATGCGGCTGCCGCTGCTGGTGGTGCCGCCGACCAGGGCGGGGGAGGGGTGGTGATCCTGACCCAGGCTGATCCCGCTCCGGTGGCAGGGTGGACTCCCTGGGAGCACACCTGCGCGTGGGCCTGTCGCAATGTGCTCGACCAAGTGCTGGAGACCCTGACGGTGGTACTGCCCGACGGCTCTGTCGAGCCGTGGCTGGCCGCCTCGATCACCCCGTCGTCGGATCTGCAGGAGTGGACGGTGGTCCTGCGCAGCGGAGTGACGTTCAGTGATGGTCAGGCCCTGACAGCGGAGGTCGTCAAGAACGCATTCGACGAGTTCGTCAAGGAAGGCAAGGCGACCGAAGGCCTGCTCCGTGATGCCCGCGTCGCTGCGGTGGACGCCATCGGTCCGTTGACCCTCGTGTACCGATTGAGTGAGCCCAACGCTGGCTTTCCCGCCTTGTTGGCCGGACCGGTCGGCCGGGTGTTCTCCGTTGATGCGGCTCGAATCGATGCGGCCGCATTTCTCAGAAATCCAGTGGGCACCGGACCGTTCATGTTCCAGTCATGGGATCTGGGGGAGGACCCCGTCCTGGTAGCCAATCCCAACTACTGGCGCACCGGGGTCGACGGGCAGGCGCTGCCCGTGTTGGAACGTCTGACGTTCCGCCAGGTAGCCGACGAGGGCGAGCGGCTCGACGCGCTACGCGAAGGGCAGGCACAGATCATCACGACGAGGGACCCGGCCACCGTGGGCCGGGCCGACGATGGTGGACTCACCGTGGTCTCCAATGTCGAGAACAACGTCGGTGCTGTCGTGTTCAACATGCTCGAGCCGCCGCTCGATGACAATCGGGTTCGAAGAGCCCTCCTGCTGGCGTCGGACCAGCGGGTCCTCATCGAGGCAACCGGGGTGGGGGATGGCACACCAGCGGCCAGCCAGTGGTGGAGCCCGGACAGTATCTGGTTCTCTCGGCGGGTGGCCGATGAGTGGCCGGGCCCCGATCTCGACACAGCACGTGCCTTGCTGGAGGAGTACCGGGACGACGAGTTGCGCACTGACGAGGAAGATCCGGGGTCCACCATCACCCTGTCGTTGGCGTGCACGGATGACCCGGGGTTATCCGCCGCGATGCTGGCATTGGTCGACCAGTGGCGGGCGACGGGTCTGGTGGACGTGGAGTTCGAGACGGTCAGTCGTAGTGGCCTCGTAGCGCGCGTGATGGGTGCAGTGACCGACCGGCCATCCTTCGCTGGTGACTATCAGGCCTCGTGTTGGCGCCTGGGTGGCGAATCGGACCCGTCGATACTCCTGGGGCCGGCCGTGGACCCCGTGCGAACGTCTCCGCTGAACGTGTCCAACGTCGAGGACGAGCGCCTGGTGGACCTCGTTGCCCTCGTGCAGACCTCGCCCACCCAGGCCACCCGCCAGGCAGCCGTCGAGCAGGTCATGCTCGAGTTCGTCTCCGAGGTGCCCGCCCTGTACCTGGGCTACGGATTGACGGCGGTGATCGGATCGGCCGACGTCGTGGGGGTCGGATCGTGGACCCTGCCCGACGGGAGAACAGTGGTCGGACAGGTTGGTGGTGTCGGTCGCTACGACGAGGTCGCGCGCCGGTGACTGCTCGGGGCCCCGGGTTGGCCCGCCTCGGATGGTTCGTCCACCACGACGAGCTCCCGCCCGAGAACTCCGACAGTGCGACGAGTCGGGTGGTCGTGGAGCATCGGGGGGCCTACGAGCTATGGGGCCCCCACGGTCGCTTCGAGGCGGCGGTGGAGGGTTCGTTTCGGGATCGGGCCGCCGATGGCCGCGACTTCCCGACGGTGGGTGACTGGGTGCGCCACAGCCTCGATCCGCGCCACGATCGTCGGGTGGTGATCACCGCCGTGGAGGATCGATCCTCTGCCGTGGTCCGGCGGGCTGCCGGCCATGCCCCGGTTCCACAGGTCGTGGCGGCGAACGTCGATGTGGTCTGCATCGTGACGACGGCGGGAGAAGACCTCTCGCTGCGCCGGATCGAGCGCTACCTGGTCGCAGCCATGGGGAGTAGGGCCCGTCCCCTCATCGCTGTGAACAAGACGGATCTGGGTGGACCTCTGCCCGAACTCGGCTCCGTGGCCGGGGACGTCGAAGTGGTGGGAACCAGCACGGTGTCGGGCGAGGGCCTCGATCGGCTCCGCCGGGAACTGGCAGGGGATGCGACGATCGCCTTCATCGGGTCCTCGGGGGTCGGAAAGTCGTCATTGGTCAATGCTCTGGTTGGCACCGAGCACCTCGACATCGGTGCGGTGCGGGCCGATGGCCGGGGGCGGCACACGACCGTTCGGCGACAACTGCTGCTGGTGCCGACCGGGGGGGTTGTGATCGACACGCCTGGGTTACGTGAGGTCCGCCTGTGGGACGACGAAGGACTGCCGGGGGCATTTCCCGATATCGGCGTACATGCTCCGAGCTGTCGATTTGGGGATTGCAGCCATCAGACCGAGCCCGATTGCGCAGTTGTTGCAGCTGTAGAGCGTGGCGATCTCTCTGCGGACCGTCTGGTCGCGTACCGGGAGCTCAGGGCCGAGTTGGCCGACCTGCTCGCCGAGCGCGAGCAGTACGAGCGGCTGGCTCGGCAGCGGCGTGATCGCGGCCGCCCCAGCGGTCGGGCAACTCCACGTCGGAGCGACGAAGAGATCAGCGACCGGTGAAGTTCGGGGTGCGCTTCTCCATGAAGGCTGCCACGCCCTCCTGGTAGTCGGCACTGTCGAAGCAGGCTCGCACCATGGCATCGATCGGGCCGAAGTCTCGTCGGCTCTCCGGCTTGGACCACTCGCTGACGGCGGCCTTGACTGCCCGTAGGGTCAGCGGTGCGTTGGCGCAGAGGAGTTCGGCCCATTCCCGAACGGCTGCGTCGAGGTCCGCTTTGGGAACCACCCGGTTGACCAGGCCCATGGCCAGGGCTTCCTCGGCGCCGAAGCGGTCGGCGAGGAACATGATGCGCTTGGCGGCGGAGGGTCCCACGAGTTGCACCAACTTGCCGATACCGGCTGCGCCGTACCCGAGACCCAGGCGAGCGGCCGGGATGGTGAACCTGGCGTCGTCGGCGGCGATCCTGAGGTCGGCCGACAGCGCTACTGCCAACCCGCCACCAATGCAGTACCCGTGGATCAACGCCAGCAGCGGCTTGCCCATCCCACTCAGGGCGGCGTGAGCGGCCCCGCTGGTGTCGTCGTATGCCGCATTCGCCGTGCTATCGGATCGTTGCTCACCGAACTGGCTGATGTCTGCGCCTGCGGCGAAGGCTCGCTCGCCGGCTCCGCGGAGAATGACGACTCGGATGGAGTTGTCCTCACCCAGGGTGGTTGCTGCGTCCAGGAGACCACGCCACATGTCGGCGCTGATGGCGTTGTGGCGCTCGGGGTGGTCCAGGACGATGGTGCCGACGGGCCCATCGCGAAGGGTGTGCACTTCTCCACTCACGGCCGACAACGTACACGCCTGCCGTTTGGAGGGTTGGGGGAGTCGGTACTCTGACCCCAGAAGCAGTCCGTGTGCGGAGATCGGAACGGTCAGCGTGTCCAATGGTTCTGGGCGGTGTGCGGTGCGGTATGCGGCGGGTGTCCTGCTGGTCGTCGCCCTGCTGGTCGGCTGTGCCGCCCAAGGGCCTGCTCCCGGGGCGGTCGACGATGAGATCGGCGGGTCGGAATCCGCAGGGTCCGAGGGGGCGGGTCCTGGTACCTCGGCCACTCAGGATGACCCTGTGTCGGCTTCCGACGGGCAGCAGGGATCGCACCTGCCATTGACCGGGGTCGCTGGTACGCCGCCTGATCGTCCCGCCTTGGTGGTCAAGATCGACAACTTCGACGCGGCCCGCCCGCAGTTCGGTCTCGAGTATGCAGACATCGTGTTCGAGGAGGTCGTCGAGGGAGGGCTCACCCGTTTCGCCGCCGTGTTCCATTCTCGAGACGCAGATCCGGTGGGTCCGGTGCGATCGGCGAGAACCAGTGACTTCGGGCTCCTGGAGGCGTTGAGCACGCCGCTGTTCGCGAACAGTGGAGCCAACGACGGGGTGCTGGCACTGCTGAGCGAGGTCGACATGATCGACGTGAGCTCCAACGCAGCGGGGGACGCGTACTACCGACTGGGGGAACGGGACGCCCCGCACAATCTGCTCAGTTCGACGCCTGCCCTGTTCGCTGCTGGCGTTGCGCGGGGTGGGCAGGGGATCCCGACCTCCCTGTTCGCATATCGGGATCCCGGAGCGCCCTTGCACCCTGACGCGGTGACCGTGCAGGGAGTCGACCTCGAGTTCGGTTCGAACGCAGTGAGCTACCGATGGGATGGTGACCGGGCTGGTTGGGTTCGCACCCAGAACGGATCGGCCCACCTGACAGCGGCTGGAGCACTGATCGCCCCGCCCAACTTGGTCGTTCAGTTCATCTCCTATGGCCGGAGCGCGGCAGACGGGCGCGCGCCAGAGGCCGCGCTCGTCGGCAGTGGCGAATACCTCCCGGTCCTGTCCGACGTGGAGGACTGGCTCTTCGCCGACAACGCCCGCGTCTACGTGCAGTTGGCGACCGCGTCGGCCCCCGAAGGAGATGCGCGACTGGGCTACTGGCACGACCTCGGGCGGAAAGCCGCTGAGCGCCTTGACGCCGAGCAGGTCGTTGTCGACATCCGAACGCGAGAGGATGCGTACGACGAGCGCTGGGTCGATGCGATCAGCCGCGCAGGACTCATCTATCTGTCCGGCGGCAACCCGATGCACTTGTCCGACACCCTGCGCGGCACCCCCGCGGGCGAGGCCATCTTAGAAACGTGGCGAGCCGGTGCGGGCCTAGCCGGCTGCAGCGCCGGCGCGATGACGATGGGCGGCGCGATCCCCAATTGGCGGCAGCCCGGTTCCGAGCCCACCCCCGGCTTAGCGGTCGTTCCAACGATCAGCGTGCTGCCCCACTTCGATCGATATACCCGCTGGATGACCGGGCTCCGCGAGCACCCAGACATGGCCGGCGACGCCGAACTCATCGGCATCGACGAAGACACCGCACTCGTCGCCGAGGACTCCGGCGAGCCCGAGTGGACCTTCCATGTGCGCGGCCGCCAGGGGGCGTATGTCGTAGCCGGTGACGATAGTCACGCCGTGGGTGACGGCATTCGGCTTCGCGTCAGCGCCTAGGGACGACGTACCCTCACGGGGTGAGACCGCGAACGATCCTTGCTGTTGCCGCCGCAGCGGCACTACTGACCTCCATCGCGGTCACATCCCCGAGCCGGGCAGCGCCCAGCCGGGCAGCGCCCAGCCAGGCAGCGCCCAGCCAGGCGGCGCCCAGCCAAGCGCCTCCCGCACGTGTGACAACGCCCGATGCTCGCACCGCGACCCCCGAGCAGGTCATCACCGTCAGAGTCGATAGTCGACGCAGCACCGTCGGCACCCTGGAGGCATGGAAACGGCGCACCGACGGAAGTTTCCGACGAGTGCTCGGCCCCGTGACGGCGTACGTCGGCACCGAGGGCGTCGGGAAGGCCTCGGAATACCGCTCCCGTACGCCGCGAGGGGTGTTCACCGTCACCGAGGCATTCGGTCGCAGCCGCAATCCCGGTGCTCGCCTGCCCTACCGGCGGTTGGGTCCCTACGACTGGTGGGTGTCGGACGTCAATAGTCCGGCGTACAACACGATGCAGACGTGCGCCCCAGGCACGTGCAAGTTCTCGACGTCATCCTCCGAGCATGTGTCGACCATCAGCCTGTACAACTACGCCCTGGTCATTGACTACAACCGCAATCCGGTTGTGCCGGGTGCGGGCTCAGCATTCTTCCTGCACATCAGTGCGGGCGAGCCGACCCAAGGATGCGTATCGGTGTCGCGATCGACCATGCGCAAACTCCTCCGCTGGCTCAAACCGTCACAGGATCCGGTGATCAGCATCGGTGTCGGCGACAAGGCCTACGCACCACTCAGCTGAGGACGCGCCGCTTCACCCGACCACCGTGTCCCGGGTTCATCTCACCGTCGATCGATCCTTTGTCGGGACGCCGTCTGTGGAGCATGAGTCGCTACGGTGGGTCGATGCCGACGCCCGCCACCGCCGCGCCGACGCCCACCCCCGCCGAGCGAGCACGCACGCGCGCAGCGGTCATCTACGGCTCAGCCGGCACGGTAGTGGAGTGGTTCGACTACGGCCTCTACCTCTACCTCGTGCCGGTCATGTCGCCACTGTTCTTCCCCTCCGACGACGCGCTCATCTCTGCGATCGCCAGCCTCGGGGTCTTCGCGGCCGGCTCGATCATGCGCATCGCGGGGGGCGCTTTCTTCGGCAGCATCGGTGATCGACTGGGGCGCAAGCGTGCGCTCGTCCTCTCTATCCTCATGATGACCGCGCCCATGGCCCTCACCGCCTTCCTGCCGACGTACGTCGCCATCGGCATTGGCGCGCCGCTGCTCTTCACCGGGATGCGCCTCCTGCAGGGCTTCTCCGCCGGTGGGGAATACAGCGGCACGGTCGTCCAACTTGTCGAGCAGGCACCCACCGGACGTCGGGGATTCATCGCGTCCACGGCGGTTTTCACCTCCGGGATCGGCATCATTCTCGCCTCGGCGC
>JAYPWI010000008.1:103617-120244 GCA_038135065.1 Acidimicrobiales bacterium | reverse complement strand
GCCGTTGCGGGTGTTCTTGCACGCGTAATAGACGGGGTCATCACCGCCGTCGTTGCTTGCGAGCGCCCAACCCCCGCCCAGCAGCAGGCCACCGAAGATTGTGCCCATTAATGCAGCCAAGAATGTCTTCTTCATTTCATACATCCAATGAGAAATGTGGCGTGGAGATTAGTGTTGTGCCCGAGGGCCGTCCACCCTGACGTCGGGAACTGTCGTACAGGTCTCCGTTTTACGCTAGGGCCCCAGTCTTGAACTTGCGTGAAGGGCCGATAGGTTCTTCGCTGTCGCTTCTGGGGGATCAACTGGTTGGTGTTTCCACCGGGACGCACCTGTTGCTGTGGCGCTTTGCAAGGCGCGTGCGAGGTAACGAACGCCTGGTGAGGTGGAGTGACTGGGTTGTCGTGCAAGAAACCGGCCACTGGCTTCTGGGCAGTGTCTCTGATCCGAAGAATGTCAGAGCAGGGCGGTGTACGCAGCCGTCACGTCGTCGTTGAAGCAGACGAAGCGGACCTCGGCAACGGAGGTGGGCGTCGACCGCACGGTGCGCACAGCGATCTCGGAGGCCTCATCGATCGGATAGCCGTACACGCCGGTGGAGATGGCGGAGAACGCCACGGTGGCGGCTCCGACCTCATCGGCGCAGGCCAGCGACGACCGGTAGCACGAGGCCAGGAGGTCGGCTTCTCCCGCGTTGCCTCCCTGCCAGATCGGGCCGACGGTGTGGATGACCCAGGTGGCGGGGAGGGCGAACCCGGGGGTGATGCGGGCGTCGCCGGTCGGGCACCCGCCCAGGGTGGCGCAGTGGCGCACCAACTCCGGACCAGCAGCGGCGTGGATGGCCCCATCCACCCCACCCCCGCCGAGCAGGGTGGAGTTTGCCGCGTTGACGATGGCATCGACCCTCAGGGTCGTGATGTCCCCTCGTTCGATGCACAGTCGCGGGCCGTTGCTCACGACGCCAGTGTGTCCGATGGATCGGCCCCGGGGGAGTCCACGGGCCGAAGCCCCAGGGCGCACAGCCACGATGCGCCCACGAACAGGGCCGAACCCCACAGCGCGGCGCCGAGACCTCCCCACAGGGCCAGCAAGCCCGACAGCAGGGTGCCGATCAGTCGGCCTGCTGCGTTGGCCGAGTAGTAGAAGCCCACGTCGAGGCTGGTGGCCGCCGAGTTGCTGTAGGCCAGGATCAGGTAGCTGTGCAGTGACGAGTTGAGGGCGAAGACCACCCCGAAGACGGCGAGGCCCCCGACCAGCACCCACACGCTGTCCCACAGCGAGGTGGTCACGGCCAGGGCGACCGTCACCGCAGCGAGGACCAGGGCCCCACGGCGGGCGGCAGGTACCTCCCGGCCCACCGACGTCTCCGATGAGCGTTCGCTGCCCCCCATGATGCGGGGGGTGACCGCCTGGACCCCGCCGTATCCCACCACCCACGCGGCGAGGAACGCCCCGATGGCCTCGACCGACCACCCTGCCCGGTCGGCCAGGGCGACGGGGAGGGCCACCACGAACCAGATGTCCCGGGACCCGAACAACAACAAGCGGGCCACCGACAGGCGGTTCACCGACTGCGACGGGGACAGGATGGCCCCGAGGCGGGTCGGTTCGGGGGCTCGACCCAGGTCGGCGTCGAGGAGGACCACCACGGTGACCAGGCCCGCTCCCACCACGGCCATCAGGATCCACAGGGTCGGGGCGTAGCCCACGGCCCCCAGCAGGGCGGCCCCTGCGAAGAACCCGGCCCCCTTGAGGGCGTTCTTCGATCCGGTGAGCACGGCGACGGCCCTGAACAGGGCGCCCTCCGCGGCCACCACCTTCACGGCGCTCTTCGAGGACAGCTTGGTGAGGTCCTTGGCCACCCCGGACAGGGCCTGCAGGCCCATCACGTACAGCACCGACCACCACCGGGGCCATCCATCAGCGGCCAGACTCATCGCCCCCAACGTGAGGACCTGCAGGGTGAGACCGGCCACCAGGATGCGGTTCAGGCCCCAACGGGCGCCGATCCAGCCCCCGACCAGGTTGGTGACCACCCCCATCGCCTCGTACAGCAGGAACAGGAAGGCAATGGCCACCGGCGAATAACCGAGCCGGTGGAAATGGAGCAGCACCAGGGTCCGCAACGCACCATCGGTGAGGGTGAAGGCCCAATAGCCCCCGGTCACCACCGCATAGGTGCGGACGTTCACCAGCCAGACCCGACCACGAGGGCGGCCAGGTCGACCATGCGGTGGGCGTACCCCATCTCGTTGTCGTACCAGGCCAACACCTTCACCATCCGGCCGTCGGTCACCATCGTCGCAGGAAGGTCGACGATCCCCGAGCGGGTGTCGTTCACGTAGTCGGCGGACACCAGGGGTCGTTCCTCCGCCCCGAGGATGCCGGCCAGGGGACCCGTCGATGCGGCCCGGAACAGGTCGTTGACCTCTTCGATCGTGGTGTCCCGGTTCACGACGGCCACCAGGTCGGTCAGGGAGGCGTTGAGCAGGGGCACCCGGACGGCCACCCCGTCGATCCGGCCGGTGAGCTCCGGGAAGATCATGGTGATGGCGGTGGCCGACCCGGTGGAGGTCGGGACGAGTGAGTTCAGGGCGGAGCGGGCCCGGCGCAGGTCGCGGTGGGGGGCGTCCACGATGACCTGGGTGTTCGTCACGTCGTGGATGGTGGTCACCATGGCCCGCTCGATGCCCAGGGACTCGTGGAGCACCTTGACCAGAGGGGCCAGGCAGTTGGTGGTGCACGACGCAGCGGTCACCACCGGATGGGCGGTGGGGTCGTAGAGGTGCTCATTGCACCCCATCACCACGTTGAGCACGCCCTCGTCGGCCACCGGCGCCGACACGACCACCCGTTGGGCGCCCCGGTCGAGATGACCCTGCAGGTGAGCCGACGACCGCATGGCGCCCGTGCACTCGAGCACCAGATCCACCCCGGCGCCATCCCAGTCGATCTCCGAGGGGTGGGCTACCTGGCTGTGGCCGACGGCAGCCCCGTCGACGACAAGGCGGCCCCCGTCGACGGCGACCGGACGGTCGAAGCGCCCGTGGACGGTGTCGAACTCGAGCAGGTGGGCACAGGTCGCCGCATCGGCGTGTAGTTCGTTCACATGGGCCAGAACCATGTCGTCGCGCCCGGCCAGGGCCCGGGCGGCCAGTCGTCCGATACGACCGAAGCCGTTGATCCCGATACGCGCCGACATGACCCTCCTCGCTGCCCGCCTCACGACCGTAGGGTGGCGGGTCGTGGGGGTCAACGAACGTCCGGGTGAACCTTCGGTTACCGGCACGTGGCGTTCGGTCGGCGCTACGGTGGCGACAACGAGAGGGGGTCTCGATGATCACTGCCCTGCCCCGGATTGCCATCGCAATGGCGGACTACGAGGGTGCCGTGGATATGTTCCGCACCACCTTCGGGTTGCCCGTGCTCGATTTCTCACCGGACACGGTGCCCAGCCTGGGGGCCCATGTCGGTATGTGCATGCCACCCGGGGGAAGCAACATCGAGTTGATGGCTCCGGCCAACCCCGAACTGCCCCTCAGCCAGGCCCTCCAGAAGTTCCTCGATGTGCGTGGTGAGGGCTTCTACGCGGTCATGCTCGAAGCGCCGGAACCCAACGCCGAAGCCGCCGACCTGCTGGACCGGGGTGTCGAGGTGCTCCCCCTGATGGCCGGGGCAGGGGGTCGTGACATCCACCCCCGATCCACCCACGGCATCCTGATCCGGGTCTACCCCAACGACTCGGTCACCCCCCGGCCCGACCTGCGCAGCGAGGCGCCAGGCTTGTCGGGTATCGGTCGGGCCATCGTGGCCACCGAGGATGCAGCCAAGGCCGCCCTGACCTACGGCCGTGGCCTCGGGCTCACCGTCGACCAGCCCGTGGAAGACGAAGCTCGTGGCGTGCTCTCCGTGCGCTGCCGGGCACCCAAGGGTGGCGACATCGAGCTGGTGTCGGTGGTCGACGCCGCTCAGCCGTTCGGGTCGGCCGTTGCCGCCCACCTGGCCGAGCGCCGGGAGGGGTTGTACGCAATCGAGCTGACCGCCCCCGATCCCGACGCAGCAGTGGCCACCCTGGTCCAACGGGGTCTGGTGGCCGGGGGGATCGACGGCCGCGAGTTCGACGTGTTCGGGGCCCGGATCCTGATCGCCTGACCCCGGCCCTCACCGGGTCCTGGAAGCGTTCGGCCGAGGCATGGGACAGCGGGGCACGGCGGGGGGCTGTCTACACTCCGGCCAATGAGCGCTGCGGGTTCCCCCTTGGTCTTGACGCCCCATCCTGGGTTCGGTGGGCGCACCGGACCCGTCCTGGTGGTGGTGGCCGATGGGGTGGGTGTTGCCCCAGCGGGGCCGATGAACGCGGTCACCGAAGCGGCCACCCCCACCCTCGACCGGCTCACTGGGTCGAGGCTGGCCACCACCTTGCTCGCCCACGGCCCTGCGGTCGGTCTGCCCGGCGACGACGACATGGGCAACAGCGAGGTCGGGCACAACGCCCTGGGCGCCGGCCGGGTGTTCGCCCAGGGGGCCAAGCTGGTGAACGAGGCGATCGCATCGGGTGACATCTTCGCCAGCGAGGTGTGGGCCCAGATCAGGGACCGGAGCACCGGGGCCACCCTGCACCTGCTCGGGTTGCATTCCGACGGCAACGTCCACGCCCATATCGACCACCTCCACGCCCTCATGCGCCGGGCGGTGGCTGACGGGGTGCGCCGGATCCGCCTCCACCTCCTCCTCGACGGCCGGGACGTCGCCCCCCGCTCGGCGCTGGGCTTCCTCGACGCCACCGAGGCAGTGGTAGCTGAGCTCAACGGTACGGACGGGGTCGACGTGGCCGTCGCGTCCGGCGGCGGGCGGATGACGATCACCATGGACCGCTACGGGGCCGATTGGGCGATGGTCGAACGGGGCTACGTGTGCCACACCCACGGCGTCGGCCGAACCTTCGGGTCGGCCCGGGAGGCGGTGGCCGCCATGTACGAGGAGTCCGACGACGGGGACCAATACCTGGGGGCCTTCGTGGTGGTCGACGAGGCTGGGGCTCCCGTCGGCACGATGGCCGACGGTGACGTCGTGCTGCTGTTCAACTTCCGGGGCGACCGGGCCATCGAGATCAGTCAGGCCTACGAGGACCCCGACTTCGCCCGGTTCGACCGGGGACCCCACCCCGACGTGTACTACGCAGGCATGCTGCAGTACGACGGCGACCTGCTCGTTCCCGCCAACCACCTGGTCGCCCCACCCTCCATCGACCGCACTATGGGCGAGTACCTCTGCGGTACCGGCCTGGCCAGCTTCGCGGTCAGCGAGACCCAGAAGTTCGGCCACGTCACCTACTTCTGGAACGGCAATCGGAGCGGTTACATCGACGAAGAACTCGAGACCTACGTCGAGATCCCGTCGGACAACGTGGCCTTCAATACGGCGCCGGAGATGAAGCTACGGGAGATCACCGAGGCCACCATCGACCTGCTGCGGTCCGGCCGCTACGCCATGGGCCGCATCAACTTCCCCAACGGCGACATGGTCGGGCACACGGGGGATCTCAAGGCGACCATCGACGCCATGCAGGTGCTCGACGACTGTCTCGAACGGCTGATCGAGGCGGTGGACGAGGTCGGCGGGGTGTTGGTCTTCACGGCCGATCACGGCAACGCCGACATCATGTACACCCAAGGAGCCGATGGGGAGGTGGTCCCCAAGACCAGCCACACCCTCAGCCCGGTGCCCTTCGTCATCCACGATGCCGCCTACGGAGGCGAGTACGTCATCGACCCACCGGAAGATGCCGGGCTGGCCAACGTGGCGGCCACCGTGCTGAACCTGATGGGCTACCAGGCCCCCGCCGACTACGAGCCGAGCCTCATCGGGCCCGTCTGAGCATCAGTTCTTGGGCAGCTCGCTGAACGGGGTGTCCTTGTCGGGCCCTGGTTCCCGGGGCAGTCCCAGACCCCGCTCGCCGACCACGTTGCGCTGGATCTGATCCGAACCGGCGTAGATGGGGGGAGCGGGGGAGAACAGGGTCATCTCCTGGAATTCGCCCACCGGGTCCTCGGAATGCCACAGCTGGCCGTGGGCCCCGAGGATGGCGTTGGCGGTGTCTCGCCCGGCGTTCACGCTGCCCGTGTTGAAGATCTTGGCCAGGTTCCCGTCGACGGGGGTGCGCGACCCCGGCGACATCTTGGCCTTCCACGCCATCATCCGCTGGATCTGGTTCATGGCGTTCACCTCGGCCAGGCGCTGACGGACCACAGGGTCGTCGATCCGCCCCCGCTGGGCGGCCAGCTCACCCAGCGCCCGGAGATGGCGGCGTCCCACTGCGGCCCCCACGATGGGGCTGGGTGCCTGCAAGAACTCGGTTGCCGGCTGATCGAGGTGACCGGCCCGTGACCCGGGCAGGGCTGAGGAGAAGGTGGCCCCGCCATGGCCAGACCCGGCTCGTTCGAAGGCCAGGGTGGCGTTTGCGATGGCCCAGCCACCGTGCAGCTCGCCGACGATGTTGGCGTGGGGCACCCGGGCACCGTCGAGGAACACCTCGTTGAACACGGCTCGACCGGTCATCTCTCGCAGGGGCCGCACCTCGACCCCGGGCTGGTCCATGTCGAACACGAAGTAGGTGATGCCCTTGTGCTTGGGGGCGTCGGGGTCGGTGCGGGCGATCAGCATGGCCAGGTCGGCCGTTTGAGCGGTCGAGGTCCACACTTTCTGCCCGGTGACCACCCATTCGTCGCCGTCCCGCTCTGCCTTGGTCTGCAACCCGGCCAGATCAGATCCCGCCTGGGGTTCGGAGAACAGCTGGCACCACCCTGCGGTGCCGTCGAGGATGGGGCGCACGTACTCGGCGACCTGCTCGTCGGTGCCGTGGTGGGCGATGGTCGGGGCGGCGAGGAGCAGACCGAGACCGCCGGGGGGACCCAACACCCCGGCCCGACTGAGTGCTCCGGTGACCGCGCCGGCCAGGTCGCCGGGCCACCCGAGGCCACCGGCTGCCACGGGCAGGGTGGGGGCCGCAAAGCCCTGGTCGGCCATGGCCGTCCACCACTCCCGCACGGTGATGTCGTCGGTCCAGGTTGCCTCGATCCACTTCTCGACCTCGGCGGTGACCTCGCCACGGGTCGGGAGGGACGAAGGGTCGGAGTTCATCGAGCCGCTCACCCTTCCATGGTCGCAGAGCGGCCGGGCCGATGCGATGTCGCACCGGTCGGCCCTGATGGGTCAGTCCTCGCCCCACTCCCTGGGCGCATCACCGAAGTAGGTGGTGCGGGCCAGGCGGGAGTTGTCGCTCTTACCCATGTACCCGACGGCGACGTGGTCCAGATGGGAGATGGCCCGGGCGATGGGCATGGCTTGGGCGTTGATGGACGCCTTGGAGGCGGTCACGGGGACGGGGGGCTGGTTCACCACTTCGGCAGCCAGGGCTTCGGCGGCCGGCACGAGGGCGTCGTCGCCGTCCACCGTCTCGGTGAAGAACCCGAACTCGGCCAGCTGTTCCATGCCGTAGGTGCGGCCGAGGATCAGCATCTCCTTGGCCCGGTGGGGGCCGACGAGATTCACCAACGTCGGGATGGAGTGCCAGGTCAGGTTGAATCCGATGCTGACCTCGTTGAGGGTCAGGCTGATGGTGGGGCTACCGATCCGGAAGTCACAGGCGGCGGGCAGCACGGCGCCCCCACCGATCATGTAGCCGTGGCACAAGGCGATGGTCACTGCATTGAGGTGGAGCAGGGTGTCGTACATGCGGGCTCCCGCTTTGGAGCCGAGCATGGCGTCGAGGCTGCTGCCCTGAGCCTGTTTGAGGTCGGCGCCCGAGCAGAGGCTGGGTCCTTCGCCTCGGAGGATCACCACCCGGACCGATGGGTCGGCGTCGAGGGTCAGGCAGGCGTGGTGAAGATCGGCAACCAGTTGGGCGTTCACTGCGTTGTGGACCTGGGGACGGTCCAGGACCAGGTGCCGGACCGGACCCTGGCCATCGATGCGGACGGTGGGCGACGGGGGTGCAGGGTCGGTCATGGGTCGAGTCTGCCAGGCCCCGCAGGCCATGGTCGGCGGCTAGCGTCGGCGCCATGAAACTGGGGATGAGCATCAACTACGTCGGCGACTTCCACGGCTCCGTGCAACGGGTCAAGGAGTTCGAAGCGGCCGGTCTCGACGTGGTGTGGGTGGCCGAGGCGTACAGCATCGACGCAGTGAGTCAGGTGGGGTACCTGGCCGCGTGCACCGAGCGGATCGAGATCGGCACCGGCATCCTCAACGTGTACTCCCGCACTGCGGCAGCGATGGGCCAGACGGCGGCCGGGTGCGACTACGTCAGCAACGGGCGCTTCATCCTCGGACTCGGAGCCAGCGGACCGCAGGTCGTCGAAGGCTTCCACGGGGTGCCCTACACCAAGCCGATGAAGCGGATCAGCGAGTACATCGACGTGGTCCGGATGACCCTCCGGCGCGAGCCGTTGGTCTATGACGGGGCGACAGTGCAGATCCCCCTCCCCGAGGGGCAGGGCACGGGCCTGGGCAAGCCCCTCAAGCTGATCAACCATCCGGTCCGCAACGAGATCCCCATCTGGTGGGCCAGCCTGATGCCCCGCTCGGTGACCGAGACCGCCCGATCCGCTGACGGGTGGCTGCCGGTGTTCTTCGTGCCCGACGAGTTCCAGCGGGTGTGGGGCGACGATCTCAAGGCCGGCCTAGCCGAACGGGACCCCGACCTGGGCACCCTGGCCATCGGAGCCGGCACCACGGTGGCCATCGGCGACGAGTACGCCGGGGAGGGCGCCGATCCGGTGCTCGATCGGAGTCGACCCCAGACCGCCCTGTACTGGGGTGGCATGGGGGCCCGGGACAAGAACTTCTACAACACCATCGCCCAGCGCTACGGCTACGAGGAAGAAGCCATCGAGATCCAGGACCTGTACCTCGACGGCCACAAGGACGCCGCTGCGGCAGCTGTACCCAGGGACTTCCTCGAGCGGTCGAGCCTGGTCGGTCCCGCCGGGTATGTGAAGGAACGGCTCGGGGCATGGAAGGAGGCCGGGGTCAGCGTGCTGAACGTGAACCTGGTCGGACCCGACCCGGTGGCCACCATGGGCACCCTGCGGGAACTGCTCGAGGATGCCTGAGCCACTCTGCTCGGGCCGGGTGGCCATCGTCACCGGAGCCGGCCGGGGTATCGGGCGAGCCCACGCCCTTGCCTTGGCCGAGCATGGGGCCTCGGTGGTGGTCAACGACCTCGGTACTCATGTCGATGGCACCCCCGACGGATCGGATCTGGCCGCCGAGGTGGTTGCCGAGATCACGGCCATGGGGGGCACCGCAGTGGCCAACGGCGACGACGTGGGGGACTGGGAGGGCGCCCAACGGCTCGTCAACACGGCCATCGAAACCTTTGGGCACCTCCACGTGGTGGTCAACAACGCAGGCATCCTGCGGGACCGGGTGCTCGTCAACATGACCGAGGACGAGTGGGACGGTGTGATCCGAACCCACCTCAAGGGAACCTTCGCAGTGTCACGGTGGGCGGCCACCCACTGGCGCAGCCTGGCCAAGGCGGGGGAGCCGACCGACGCCCGGATCATCAACACCACCTCAGTGTCTGGGCTCTACGGCAACCCCGGGCAAACCAACTACAGCGCGGCCAAGGCCGGGATCGCCTCGTTCACCCAGGTGGCAGCGGCTGAACTCGGCCGCTACGGGGTCACCGTGAACGCAGTGGCCCCCCTGGCCATCACCCGGATGAACGAGGGCCTGCCTGACATGGTTGCCCTGGATGAAGCCGAGCGTGCGGCCATGTCTGGCCGCCGGATCTCCCAGGTGGTGGTGTGGCTGGCCTCCTCCGACAGCGCGGACGTGACAGGCCGGGTCTTCGAGGCCTCGGCCGACTGGTTGGCCGTGGCAGAAGGGTGGCACCGGGGACCAACCGGCGCCGCCGTGGACGACGACGGCGAGGTGGGGGCCCGCCTGCGGGACCTGCTCGCCCAGGCCCGGCCCGACGCCGATCTCGACGGACAGGATCGAACATGACGAGCAGCGACAGCGGATCG
Source organism: Acidimicrobiales bacterium (assembly GCA_038135065.1). Taxonomy (GTDB): domain Bacteria; phylum Actinomycetota; class Acidimicrobiia; order Acidimicrobiales; family Poriferisodalaceae; genus JAYPWI01. The sequence goes on along the minus strand of JAYPWI010000008.1, from coordinate 110,213 downwards.
GTCTATGCGCGGGCAGCGGCCTGGTACGAGGAGCATTGGGACCCCTCGATGGCGGTGGGTGCGTGGTGGGCCCTCCTGGCTCGCTCCGGGTGGGGCTTCCCGTGGTGGCCCCAGGGGCGTTTCGGCCTCGGTTTGACGCACACGGACGCCCTCGAGGCAGACCGGGCCCGAGACGATGTGGGCGCCTTCGGTCCCCCCAACGGGGTCGGAGCGACCCTGGTGGCCCCCACCCTGTTCGACCACGGACCCGACCATCTGCTGGATCGTTACCTCGAGCGCATCGCGGATGGGTCCGAGCTGTGGTGCCAACTGTTCTCCGAACCGGGGGCCGGATCGGATCTGGCCGGGTTGCAGACCACGGCGGTACGGGACGGCGACCAGTGGGTCATCAACGGACAGAAGGTGTGGACCACGGGCGGGCATACGGCCCAGCGGGCCGTGGTCATGGCCCGCACCGATGCCTCGGTCAGCAAGCACCAGGGGATCTCCTTCTTCTGCATGGACCTCGATCAGCCAGGGGTCGACGTGCGACCGTTACGTGACATGACGGGCGACCGGGAGTTCAACGAGGTGTTCCTCGACGATGCCCGGGTGGCCCACGACGATGCGATCGGTGGGGTGGGCAACGGGTGGCGGGCAGCCATGACCATGCTGGCCGTAGAGCGCGACCTCGATGCGGTCGGCCACGACGGCGGTGGTGACGTGGTGAACGCCGTCGATCTCACCCAGCCCGTGGGTGAGGTCCAGGCCGAGCAGCAGTCTGGGAGCGAGATCTCGGGTTTCAGTTACACCACTGGCTCCCTCAAGGACCGGGTGGTGGCCGAACTGCTGGACACCGTGCAGGCCGACGAGGGAAACAGGGTCCTGACCGACCAGCGGGTGGCCGCCCACATCCACCGGTCGGTGCTCGACTGGAACGGGGCGAGAGAGGTCAACCCCTCGCTCGGCAAACTCTCCAACTCCCTGCTGTGCCGCAGCCTTCGTGACCTGGGCTTTCGGAGTGGTATGGCGGCGCAGCTGACCGGCTCCGATGCCGTCGACGGTGGCCACTTCATGAAGACGGCGCTGTTCACCCAGGGCATGTCCCTGGCCGGAGGCACCGACGAGATCCAGCGCAACCTGATCGGCGAGCGAGAGCTCGGCCTTCCCAAGGAACCCGATCCCACCAAGGGGCTGCCCTTCGAGGACCTGCCCCGCTAGGAGGAACCACCATGCCCTATACCCCCCAGCAGCTGTCCGACCGCCAGGACATCGTGGACGTGCTGAACGCCTATTGCCGGGCCATCGACGACAACCGCCCCGATGACGTCATCACCCTGTTCACCGACGACTGCGTCTACGACTACGGGGGCGACCTGGGGTCCTTCGACAGCAAGGCCTACGCCTACAAGTTCTTCCGGGCCGGTACCGACAAGATCTACCGGCGGTCGGCCCACTATGTGACCAACGTGGAGACCGACTTCGTGGACGAGGACATGGTGGACACCGTTACCTACTTGGCGGCCTGGCACGAGTTCCACGAGGACATCCCCAACGCCTGGATCTATGGCCGCTACGTCGACCGCTTCGTCCGCACCGCCGAGGGTTGGCGCATCAGCCAGCGGACGGTGGTCACCCTCGGACAGGACGACTGGCCACGGGCCGTCACCTACATGGAGCGCAACGTGCTCCCGCCCCGTGACCGCAGCGGGGATGGCGGATGACCACCGCGGACGGCTCGGGTTCCGCTGAGCACCACCTGGTGGCCACCCACGACCCACCGCCGAAGGGGATCCCCAATCCTGTGCACGACGACGACGGCGCTGCATCGGCCGGCTACAGCGGTGCCCTCGTGGCCGGGGTCAGGACCTACGGCTGGGCAGCCGAGGCGATCATCGAGGCCCTCGGCGACCGATGGCTCACCGGCGGATGGGTCGACTTCTCTCTCGGGCGTCCCCTGTTCACCGACGACCAGGTCACCATCACGGTGGCCCCCAGGGCCACCGCCGACGACACCTGGGACCTGACCTGCACCGCCGTCACGGGTGCCGCCGAGCCCCGGGTGGTCCTCCAGGGCACGTGCGGTAGAGGGCAGGCGCCCTTCGCGGCCGACTTGGATCCACCGGCTCCTGCCGCTGGCGGGGCCCCACCTGCGGTCAGGGCCGTGTACGACCTCGACTCGGTCCCTGTCGGGTCGCCCCTCGTCCCGCTGTCGGTGCCCGTGAGCCACGGGGCCGCCGCCCGACTGGCCACCGAGGATCTGGGAATCGACCACCCCCGCTACACGGGTGACGAGCCGAGGGTCATCCACCCCTACTTCCTGGCCGCCCGCATGTCCCCCTTGACCAGGCACAACTTCACCTACGGTCCGACCATCCACGTCCGGAGTCAGATCCAGCACTGCGGTGATGCCAGATCGGGGCAGGAGCTGACCATCAACGCCAAGATCGTCGACGCCTACGACCGCAACGGGCACTGGTACCAGGTGCTGGACGGCACGGTGTACGGCGACGGCGACGTGGCGTTCGCCGTGCTGCGGCACCACACCATCTTCCGGCCCAGGGGCACCACCCCACCCCCGCCCATCACGGAGGGGTGAGGGAGGGCCTCACATCTCGGGGCCGGCCACCACGCCCTTGTCGTGGAGCAGCCCAACGTCGTGGCTGGTCATGCCCAACACGTCGAGCAGCACCTCGTCGGTGTGCTGGCCCAGCCGGGGGGCCGGCGCCGGGTGTCCGCGCCCGATGGCCGAGAACGACAACGGTGAGCCGGGGGCCAGGATCCGACCGACGCCGGGCTGGTCGATCCGGCTGAACATCGGGTTGGCCGTCGAGCACCGGGGGTCGTCGTTCACCAACTGCACGAAGGTCTGGTAGGGGCCCCAGCAGACCCCATGGGCGTCGAAGCGCTCACGCAGCTCGTCGAGGGTGTGGCGGGCTATGTAGGGGGCGATGAACGCGGCGATGGCGTCCCGGGCGTCCCACCGGTCGCCCTCCTTGGAAAGGTCGACGTCGAGGGCCTTCTCGATGGCGGGCAGGTGCTCGAGGATCTCGGTGGCCTCGGCCAAGCTCTCCCACTGGCGGCGGCTGATGGCCACCACCATCACCCGACGGTTGTCCTGGGTGGGGAAGTCGCGACCGAATGCCCCGTAGAGGTCGTTGCCCATGGGGAGACGGTCCCGCTTGGTCAGCTGGGCCTGGGCCATGTAGCCCAGGTTGGCCACCATGGCGAAGGCCACGTCGGTGAGGGAGATCTTGGCCAATTGCCCCTGGCCGGTCCGGGTGCGGAATCGTTCAGCGGCCAACAGGCCCAGGGCGGTGGTCAGCCCGGTGGCAGTGTCCCAGGCGGGCAGCACGTGGTTGGTCGGCATGCTCGACCCGGACGGACCGGTCGCCATAGCGAACCCCGACGACGGGTTGACCGTGTAGTCGACGGCCGTGGATTCGTCGGGGTTGCCGATGATGTTCATGTAGATGAGGTCGTCCCGCCGGGCCCGCAAGGCGTCGTCGGACAGCCATCCCTGTTCGGGGAAGTTGGAGAGAAAGATCCCGTTCTCGTCGCCGGGTGCGGTGATCAATTCGGTGATGATCTCCCGCCCTTCGGGGTTGCGGAGGTCGACCTGAATGGAACGCTTTCCCTTGTTGAGACCGGCCCAGAACAGGCTGACCCCTTCGTCGGTGACCGGCCATCGCTGGTAGTCGAGACCACCGCCGATGGCGTCGAAGCGGATGACGTCGGCGCCGAGCTGGGCCAGGGTCATGCCTCCCAGCGGAGCGGCCACGAAGGCCGAACCTTCGATGATCCTGAGGCCCTCGAGTACGGGTGTCATGGCATGTCCCCCTTCTGCCTGCCCCTTGCCGTGCGGCGCCGGGGCTGCATCGTCGCTGATCACGGTACATCCCGTCGACCGGGTCGGGCTCGGCTGGAGGACTCGGAGGCTCAGTAGCTGCTGGGTACGAACTCGATGTCGGCGTTGACCATGGGGACTCGGACCAGCACGTCCCGGGCAGTCACGTCCATTGACGCCCCATCGATGCCGAGCAGCTCCCACATGCGGGGCTCGACCCCGGTGATGCGGAACGAGGTCCGGCGGCTGGGGTCCTCGTGGCGGGGGGCCAGCCCCACGAAGAGGTGTCCGTTGATCCACTCGGCCCGCCGCAGGGCCATGTCGGGAAAGTCGACCCCCACGATCTGGGGCATGGGGGTGACCGGGCCTGCGGCCAGGGCACTCCACCGGCCCTCACCGGCCGCTTCGGCGGCCGCCATGAAGGCGTTGAACTGGCCCCTCGGGTGGTCCTCGTCGAGGCCCATGGTCCAGGTGAACTCTCGGCGCTCGAGGTCCCAGGTGGGGCCGTAGTGAGCTTCAGCAGCCGCTGAGAGGCGCTCGTCGAGTTCGGTCATACCCCACTCGCGGGCCAGCACCAGAGAACTGCCCAAGCCGCGTCCGGGACGGACCGGGCCCTCGATGGCCCGATCCCACCGAACAGCGCTCAGAGCACCGTCGAGGAGTCGCCGGGCGTCGTCGGGGAACTGGGGTGCCGCGTAGAAGGCGGTGGTCAGGGCCCCTCCGGCCGACACCCGGTGGTGGAGGTCGAGGACCGGGTCGTAGTACAGGGTCGTCGAGGTCGGTGCGTCCGAGCCGTCGAGGCCGAGGTAGTGGGTGCGGGCGTAGGCCCACCAGGGCTCGGCAGCGGCCTGGTGGTGGTCGGTGCCGTGGCGGTTGTCGTGGAGTCTCAGACCGAGACCCGCTCCGGCCAGTCAGAACGGCCAGATCTTGGTGTTCTCTCAGTGACAGCCGATGGGGGCGGCCAGCCACTGTTGTCGCAGATGATCGGCGATGGCCGAATGGGTCCAGGTGAACGTGTGCTCGCCGTCTCTGATCATCTCGAAGGGCTGGTTCCAGCGGTCGCCCCCGGGTCCCTGGTGGGCGGCGATCATCGACCGGATCCCGAGCAGCACGAGGAAGAACCCCTTGTAGAACAGCATGCCGTCGGCTGCGATGGGGTCCATCTGGGTGCCCCACGGCTCGATGCCGTTGGCCGTCCACCCAGGCACGTCGTACCTACCCCAGACCTCAGCGGGGATCAGGGCCCGGTAGGCGTCGGGGTAGGTGGCCCGGTCGGGGTCGGGCCCGAACTGGGTGAGCCAGTCGGCGGCCGACCACCAGCCCGTGTGTCGCTCGATCAGCTCGTCCAGTATCGCCGTGTAGGGCTCGGTCCAGGCCGGGGTGCGGTGGGCCATGAGGCCCAGTGCGTAGGAGGAGTCGACGAGATCGAAGCGGTGCCAGCTGGCCATCGGCGGATCGGAACGATCGTCCCAGTGGGGATGAGGGGATCCCTGCGGACCCCAGTCGTCTGGGGTCCGGGCCTTGCGATCGAGATAGCGGAGCCACCCCAGGGAGCGGTCGGACAGGCCGTTGTGTTGCATCATCGGCGAAGCTCCGACCAGGGGGTGGTGCGCTGTTCGTCTTCGCCGGGTTCTCGGGGGAGACCCAGCACCCGCTCCCCGATGATGTTGCGTTGGATCTCGTCGCTGCCCCCGGCGATCGACTGGGCTGGGGTGAACATGGCGTAGGCGTGAAACAGACCCCCGGTCGGGGCGTCCTCGCCCCACAACATGCCCGCCGGACCCATGGCGGCCAGACCGGTTTCGCGCATCGACCGGCCAAGTTCGGATCCCACCAGCTTGAGGGTGGAGATCTCGGGCCCAGGTTGCCCGCCTGCCTTCGCTGCTGCTGCGGCCCGCTGCCCGGACCAACGGCTCGTCCGTCGCAGCTCGAGGATCTTCATCAGGTCCTGGCGGACCAGGGGGTCCTCGTGGGCGCCCCGCGCGGCCATCACCTCGTCGAGCACTGCGGTGACCCCGCCCCGCATGGCGAGGGAGAAGCCGTCGATCCGGTTGGCGGCCTGGGTCGCATGGTCGGCCACCGTCATGTCGAGGTCCACGTCCCCGAAGGCATCACTGTCGCCCATCCCTGCGTTGTCGGGATCTCGTTCGTGGGACAGGGTGGTCATGGCGACCCGCCAGCCGTCGCCGAGGTCTCCCAGTCGGTCCACTTCGGCGACCCGGGCATCGGAGAGGAACACCTCGTTGAATGCTGCGTCGCCCGTCATCTCCCGCAGGGGCCGAACGTCGACCCCGTCCTGGGTCATGTCGATCAGGAAATAGGTGATGCCCCGATGCTTGGGCTGATCTACGTCGGTACGGGCGATCAGGATGCCGTACCGAGCCCGCTGGGCACCCGAGTTCCACACCTTCTGGCCGTTGACCACCCATTCGTCTCCGTCACGGACCGCTCTGGTAGCCAGGCTGGCCATGTCCGAGCCCGATCCCGGTTCGGAGAACAGCTGGCACCATTGGTCCACCCCCGACACGATGCCTGGCATGTACTTCTGCTGCTGTTCGGGGGTGCCATAGGTCAGCAGGGTGGGGGCGGAGAGGAAGGTGGCGACCCCGTTCGGGGGGCCGTACGCCCCTGCCCGGCGGCGGGAGGTGATCGCGGCCCGGGCCACTGAACGGGAAAGGCCGTGGCCGCCGAACCCGGTCGGCCAGCTCGGAAAAGCCCATCCTGCGTCGGCCAGCAGCTGCCACCAGGTGCCCAGGCGCAGGGTCGGGTC